>NZ_JBDGJG010000002.1:0-602663 GCF_057657035.1 Massilia sp. Soil_C_3 | reverse complement strand
CTTGACCCCGGTGCAGTACAGGGTCAAGCACACAGGCAGCGCTTAGAACTAGTGTCCGACTTTCGTGTAGCAGTTCAGAAGGCGGGAACCCAAGGTTGCCTGCGCCAACGGAGAAGTTGAAGATGACGGCAGCGCTGAGGGATTGGGTTCCCGCCTTCGCGGGAACGACGGGCCACGTTAGAATCACGGCATCGATTCCAGCATCCCGCCACCCATGTACCCCGACCTGTCCGCCATCGCCGCCTACGTCATGCCCGAGGTGCCGCTGCGCGCCTCCGACGTCGGCTTCCTGTTCGGCACCCGCCACGGCGTGGAAGAATTCTGTCTTGCCGCCCACGCGCTGTGGGAGCGCGGCATGTTCCGCGTGCTGCTGGTGTCGGGCGGCGTCACGCGCGGCGACACGCGGCCAGAGGCCGAGGTGATCGGCGCGCGCCTGGTCGAACTGGGGATGCCGCCGGCGGCCCTGGTACTGGAAACTGCGGCCACCAATACCGGAGAAAACGTGGTGCTCGGCCGCGCCGCGCTGGCCGCGCAGATGGACTTGGCGACTGTGGGCAGCGTGCTGGCGATCGGCAAGGCCTGCGCCATGCGGCGCTACCTGATGACGCTCGAGCGACACTGGCCGGGACTGGCGCTGTCAGGCTGCCCGGTCAACTACTTTGGCGTCGCGACGGATTGCTGGCACGAGCACGCCGAGTTCCGCGCCCGCGTGCTGGCCGAGTACGAAAAAATCCCCGGCTATCTCGAACGGGGCTTTCTCAGCGAGCTGGCCGGCTACGGCGCTTATCCGCGCAATCCCCTGGCTTCGGCGTCGGCCTCGACCGCCGCCTGAACGGCGGGCGCCGGCGCCGCCGCGCGCAGGCCCCGGATCAATTCACCAGGGTCGCTTTCGGCCAGCATCAGTCCCTCGTGCTCGGGCCGCACGAATCCCTCTTCCACCTGGTGGCGCACGAAGGCGCGCAGGCCGTCGTAGAAGCCGTTTACGTTGAGCAGGCCAATCGGCTTGGCGTGGATGCCCAGCTGGGACCAGGTGACCATCTCGAACAGCTCTTCCAGGGTGCCCATCCCGCCCGGCATGGCGATGAAGCCTTCCGACAGGTCCGACATCATTGCCTTGCGCTCGTGCATGTCCTTGACCACGAACAGGCGGGTCAGGCCGGCGTGGCCGACCTCGCGCTCGACCAGCGCGCGCGGGATCACGCCGGTGGCTTCGCCGCCCAGGCGCAGCACTTCGTCGGCGATCACGCCCATCAGGCCGACCTTGCCGCCGCCATAGACCAGGGCAATATTGTGCTCGACCATGGCGCGCGCGAGGGCGCGCGCGGCGTCGGCATACACAGGATTGACGCCGTGCGCGGCGCCGCAATAGACGGCCAGGGTTTTCATCGTGTCAGCCTCAGAAGAAGTCGGCGCCCGGCTTGGCGTCGGCCGACAGTTTTTGGAGATAGTCGTCGGACAGCTTCTCGAACAGCACCCGGGTCTCGCCGCACAGGTAGGGTCCGACCATCGACAGCACCTGGTAGCAGCCGCGCGCCAGCGCGTCGGCGATGGCTTGCTGCTCGCTGTACTTGCGCGGGTTGCGCACGTATTCGAACGACAGCCAGTAGGTCGCCACCACCACCATATTGGTCGCCATGGCGCCGATCTGCTGGTCGGAGGCCTCGAGCGAGCCTTCGCTGCGCAGGTCTTCGCACAGCTGGCGTGCGACCTTAATCTTGTGGGCGTGGATGGCCTTGAAGTGCAGTTCGAGCTTGCGGTTGCGCGACAGCAGGTCGTTCAGGTCGCGGTAGAAGAAGCGATAGCGCCAGATCAGCTTGAACATATGGTGCAGATACAGCCACACGTCTTCCATGTTCGAGCGGCGCCCTGCCGGCACCGTCAGGATGCGCTCGATCTCCGCCTCGAACTGGACGAAGATCGAATTGACGATGTCGTCCTTGTTGCGGAAATGGTAGTACAGATTGCCGGGCGAGATATTCATCTCCTCGGCAATGACGGTCGTCGTGATATTGGGCTCGCCGAACTCGTTGAACAGCCTGAGCGACAGCTCGAGGATGCGTTCACGGGTGCGGCGCGGGGCTTTTTGTTGCATGTAGGCCGAAGTTAATAGTGCATTCCCGCAAGGATAACATCGAACGGTCGTTCGATGAATCTTTCGATCGGCCCTATCGCATCGACCTCGTTCAGGCGGCGGCGCGCTGGCTCTGCAGGCGGAAGGCCTCACCGATCCGTTCGCGCAGGGTGCGCGCGCCCAGCGGCTTGATGTAGTGGTCGTCGGCCACGCCGCTGGCGATCGCCGCCTCGATCTCGGAGAGGTCGGGCTGGCCGGACAGCATCAGGCGCACGGTCTTGGGATACCGCTCGGCGGCGCGCGCCAGCACTTCGGTGCCGAGCATGCCGGGCATGGCCTGGTCGCACAGGATCACCTCGACCGCTTCGTGGTCGAGCACTTCCAGCGCCTCTTCGCCCGAGCAGGCGCTGAGCACACGGTAGGGCTGGCCGACCAGCATGTCGTTCAGCACGCCCAGCATGAAGCGGTCGTCGTCGACCAGCAGCAGCGTGCGTTCTTCGGGCACGGCGCTGGGCGCTTGCGCTGGCACGGGCCGGGCTGCTGGCGCGCTCGCGGCAGCAGGGGCAACTGCAGGGGCAACTGCGGGCGCGGCAGCCAGGAAGGCTTCGAGCTCGGCGACGAAGCTCTCCGGTTCGATCGGCTTGCTGATGTAGCCATCGAAGCCGGCGGCCAGCACTTTTTCGCGGTCGCCCGCCATCGCCAGCGCGGTCACGGCCAGGATCGGCACGCCTGCCAGCTGTGGGTCGGTCTTGAGCGCGGCCAGCACCGCGAAACCATCCATGCCGGGCAGGTTGACGTCGCAGGCGATCAGGTCGGGCCGCTCGCTGCGCGCGGCGGCCACGCCACGCGGGCCGTCGGCGGCCGACAGCGGCGTGTGGCCATAGGCGCCGAGCAGGAACGACATCAGCTCGATGTTTGCTGGGTTGTCTTCGATGATGAGGATACGGGCCACGATGGCGCTCCGGGAATGCGATGTTGACATCACTGTACCACGCGGCGGCGTCGCCGTGAGCCAGTCGTGAGTCAGCTAAGTGACGCCATGTTGATGGTGCATTGCGGCAGGCGTCGCACGCTCGCTACGCAGGGTTTCGATCTCGCTCATTACCATGGCCAGCACGCGCGGGTTGCGGCCGAGCGCCACGTGGCCCACGCCGCCCAGCGCCAGGTTGCGCGCGCCCGGCAGTTCGCTCGAGGTCTGCGGCGCGATGATGTTGTCGTGGTGGCTGTAGAGCGACACGATCCGTGCCCGCACCTCGGGCGCTTCGCCGCCCGCGAGCGCGCCGAGCCAGGCGCATTCGGGTCCGGCCACGCCCATGCGCCGCATCTGGCCGGCATTGATGCCCAGGCCGAAGGCGGCCAGGCAGGTGCCGTGGTGCGGCGTGCCGAGCGTGATGAGGCGCGCCACCCGCCCCACGCCGTGGGTGCGCATCCAGGCGCGCGCGGCCAGCCCGCCCATGCTGTGGGCGACCACGATCAGCTGCGCCGCGCCGGCCTGCGCGCACAGCCGCTGCGCCGCTTCCTCGATGCGCGCGGCATAACCGTCGATGTCGCCGGTCAACGGCTCCAGGTCGAGCGTGGCGTGGCTGATGCGCGCCGCATCCAGCCGCGGCGCCAGATGGGCCCAGTAGCCGCTATTGCAGCCGTAGCCGTGCACCAGCAGCACCGGCGGCGCCGTAGAGCCGGGATAAATGCGGGTGCGCGTCCGCGCGCGGGGCATGTGCCAGGAGGTGGTCAGCATGCTGGTGCTGAACTCTTCCCAAACCATTTTCAAGGCGGCGCCCGGGGTGATCCGATATTCGGGCGGCGTCGGGCTGGCGGCGCGCGCCGCCATCAGGAAGTTGTTGGCATTGATGAGCAGGCGCACCAGCGCCACGCTGCCCAGCCCCAGCGCGGCGGCCTGCCAGCCGTTCAGCCCGAGCCAGCGCATGCCGGCCGCGCCGATGCCGAGCGCCGCCAGCGCCTGCACCAGCAGGATCAGCCGCAGCAGGGTGCGCGAACTCATGCCAGCGCCACCGCCGGGCGGCCCGTCAGGTCAGCCGCCAGGCCGCTCGCCAGGCGCGCCGTGATGGCGTAGATGGTCAACTGCGGATTGGCGCCGAGCGAGGTCGGGAACAGCGAGCCGTCATGCACCGACACGTTCGCCAGTCCGCGGTAACGGCCGGCGGGATCGACCACGCCGCGGCGCTCATCGCCGCTCATGGCGCAGCCGCCCATTACATGGGCCGAGACCACGCGCGTGACGTGGGCGCGCTGCGGCAGGGCCGCGATCTCGCGCCGCGCCTCGGCCCAGGAACGGTAGCGCTGGGCCTTCTCGTGCGCCGGCTGCACGGTGCGGGCGCCGGCCGCGAACTGGATCTCGGCCATGGAGAGCAGCGCGCGGCGCGCGCCGTCCCACAGGTAGTCGTTCAGCGGGTAATCGAGTTCGCCGCTGCCATCGTCGCGCAGCTGCACGACGCCGCCCGGCGAGTCTTCATGGAAGCCGTCGCGCAGCAAGGCCAGCATGCCGCCCAGGTGGGCGAAGTCGCGCATCGCCGCCGCATGCTGTTCGCCGAAGCCGCTCATCATGGTTGCTGCCATCAGCGGATGCACCGGCGGCGTCTCGAGCATATAGCCCATCGGGCCGTCGATCGGATCGCGCGACAGGAAGTGGTCGGAATACACGCTCTGCGGCGCCCCGGCCCAGCCCTCGACCAGCTTCTCGTAAAAGGCGGCCGAGATCACGGTCGGGTGCAGGAAGGTGCGCTTGCCGAGCTGTCCGCTGGGATCGGGCGCCTGCGAGCGCAGCAGCAGCGCAGGGGTATTGATGGCGCCGCCCGCGACCACGAAGTGGCGCGCGCGCAGGCGCAGCTCGCGCCCGCTGGGCAGCACGCCATCCGCGCCGAGCGCGCTGCAGACCAGCTCCTCGGCCTTCTGGCCGCGCAGCCGCAGGCGGTCGGCGCGCGCCCGCGTGACGAGGGTGGCGCCATTGTCGAGCGCCGCCGGAATGCTGGTGACCAGCATCGACTGCTTGGCATTGGTGGGGCAACCCATGCCGCAATAGCCCAGGTTCCAGCAGCCCTGCACGTTGCGCCGGATGGCGGCGCTGGCAATGCCCAGTTTTGCCGCGCCGCGGCGCAGGATGGCGTTATTCTCGTTCGGCCCCACCAGCCAGTCGACCACGCCGGTGCGGCGCTCGGCCATGGCGAACCAGGGCGCCAGCTCGTCGTTCGATGCGAATGCCAGGCCGTGGTGGCGGCGCCACCAGTCCAGCGTCGGCTGCGGCGTACGAAAGCTCGAGGTCCAGTTGACCGTGGTCGAGCCGCCGACGGCGCGGCCCTGCAGGATGTTGATCGCCTTGTCGGCCGTCTTGCGCGCGGCCGACTCCTGGTATAGCTGCGGGTAGGCCTCGGCCTCGCGCATCTGAAAATCGCGCGACGATTTAAGGGGCCCCTCTTCCACCACGATCACCGACAGGCCGGACCTGGCAAGGATCTCGGCGCTGATGGCGCCGCCGGCGCCGCTGCCGACGATGACGACGTCGGCCTCCAGGGTGCGGTCGTGCTCGAGCGTCGAGGCGTCGATCGTGCGCCAGCCACGTTTGAGGCCAGCCTCGATCGGATCGGGAATGCGGGCCGTCATGCCGGCACCCGTGGCGGACCGGGATAGCCGATCGCTTCCCAGCTGGCCGGCTGGGCATACCAGGCGCCCAGCACGAGGTCGTGCAGCGCGCCGTAGGCACTGCGCATCATGCCGAGACGGTGCACGCGCCATTCCTGCAGGAAGGCGCTGACGTGGGCGATGTCGGCGCTCTCCCAGCCGGTCGGCACGCCGGTGAGCAGGCGCCGCGCCGGACGCAGGGCCAAGAGGCCGAACAAATCCTGCACCTCTTCTTGCGTGGCTTGCGGCAGACCGCGGATGGCGGCTTCGACGGCGTCGATGGCGGCGCCCAGCTGGCGCTGGCGGCGGCCCGGGTCGTGGGCCAGCGCGCCGTCCAGGATGGCCGGTGCGATCGCATGCAGGGCGGCGCGCGCCTCGCCGTCGAGCGCGAAGCCCTGCGCTGTTTGCCGATGCGTGGCGCGGTACCAGGCGCCGCCGGCGCCCAGCGCCAGCGCGGCCAGGCCGCCGATAGCCAGGAAAGTCCTGCGCGATGTGTTGCGTGATGTGTTGCGTTGATTCGCCATGCCCTCAGTGTACGCCATGCGGCCGTACGGACAGGGTGCAATACGGCTCAGCGCGGGGGGCGGTCCTTCAGGATCGCGCTCGCGATGCCGCGCAGGATGTTGACCTCTTCGGTCTCGAGGCCGGTGCGCGCGAACAGGCGCTTCAGGCGCGGCATCAACTTCTTGGGATTGTCGGCGTTCAGGAAGCCGATCGCGACCAGCGCCTGTTCGAGGTGCGCATACATGCCGTCGACCTGGGTCACGCTTGCCGCCTCGCCGTGGAAGCCCACGCCACGCGCGTCGATGCCGTCGCCCACCGCGGCCATGCGCGCCTCGTAGGCCAGCACCTGGGCCGCCTGCGACAGGTTGAGCGACGAATAGTCCGGGTTGGCCGGAATGTTGATCAGGACGTTGCAGCTTTCGACGATCCCGTTCGGCAGGCCGACCCGCTCGTTGCCGAACACGATGGCCGGGCGCAGTTCGCTCTGGCTGCCGGCATGGTCGGCGAAGGCGCGCGGGGTCCAGACCGGCGGCGAGAATTCGCGCAGGCGGGCCGAGACGGCGGCGGCGAAGTTGCACCCATCCAGCGCCTCGTTGATGTCGGCGACGATGCGCGCGTTGGAAAGCACGTCGATGGCGCCGCTGGCGAAGGCCACCGCTTCGGGGTCGGCCAGCGGGTTCTCGCATTTGGGGGCGACCAGCACCAGGTCGCAAAAGCCCATCGTCTTCATGGCGCGCGCCACCGAGCCGACGTTGCCGGCGCGGCTGGTCTCGACCAGAACGAAGCGGAGGCGTTTGAAAAGAGAAGTGTCGGTTTGGGTCGGGTTCATTTACAATAGCGACCATCGCGCATTGCGGACGGTTTTCCAAGATGGCGGGGACAAGCCCGCGATTGTAGCCGTTTCGACACTGCCCTGCTCTTTAATCACTCTTCAATAGCTGATCGTTCACGACGCCCCCAAGGTGCGTGAGTGGGCGTTCGCGTTTTTTACGGATAAGCCTCCATGCACCCAATGCTCAACACGGCCATCAAGGCCGCCCGCCGCGCCGCCACCGTCATCAACCGTGCGTCCTTCGATATCGATCGCATCGTCGTCTCTGAGAAGCAACACAACGATTTCGTCACCGACGTCGACCAGGCGGCGGAGCAAGCGATCGTCGAGACCCTGCTCAAGGCCTATCCCGACCACGCCATCCTGGCGGAAGAAAGCGGCGCATCGGCCAACCTGAACGACGAGAGTGAAAACGTGTGGATCATCGACCCGATCGATGGCACCACCAACTTCCTGCACGGCTATCCCAACTACTGCATCTCGATCGCGCTCAAGCAGCGCGGCGTGATCACCAACGGCCTGGTCTACGACCCGGTCCGCAACGACCTGTTCACCGCGACCAAGGGCGCCGGCGCCTACCTGAACGACAAGCGCATCCGCGTGCGCCCGACCGAGCGCATCGGCCGCGCCCTGCTGTCGGCCGGCCACAGTCCCGATCCGCGCGCGCTGGCCGAATACCTGCGCATGTACGAAGTGGTCGCCTCGCGCAGCCACGGCGTGCGCAGCGGCGGTTCGGCGGCGCTGGAACTGGCGAACGTCGCGGCCGGCCGCATCGACGGCTATTTCGAAAAAGGCCTCAAGGTCTGGGATATCGCGGCCGGCGCCCTGCTGGTGACCGAGGCGGGCGGCATCGTCGGTGAATTCAATGGCGAGTCCGAATACTTGAACAAGGGCGACGTGATCGCCGCCGGCCCGAAGGTTTTCGGCGCACTGGTCCCGCTGCTTTCGCCTTTCGCGTAAAATACCGGTTGTACTGATCGGGCTACTGGCAGGCTGCGCTTGCCGGTAGCCCGCTTGCTTTTGACCAGGCGTCTTACAAAGCATTACATAGTAATGGCGCAAAAACTTTCTATAGTGAAACTAACTTCACTATAATTCCTGCTAACCGCCTTGCGCGGCAGCGTCCGGGCGAGCGCTTGATTGCGCGCCCGCATCAACCCGATTCCAGGACTTGCCGCCACTGTGGCGACGGGCCGCTTTTTACTGAAAAATCTATGTCATTCTCTTCACTTGGTCTCTCCGACGCGATCGTGCGCGCGGTGACCGAACAAGGCTATACCGCCCCGACGCCGATCCAGAGCCAGGCCATCCCGGCCGTCCTGAACGGCGGCGACCTGCTGGCCGGCGCTCAGACCGGCACTGGCAAGACCGCCGGCTTCACCCTCCCGATCCTGCACCGCCTGTCGAGCGACGCCGTGGGCGCCGCGCAGCGCAACAAGACCGCGCAACGGACCATCCGCGCGCTGGTGCTGACCCCGACCCGCGAGCTCGCGGCCCAGGTCGAGGAAAGCGTGCGCCTGTACGGCAAGTACACGAACCTGAATTCGGCCGTGATCTTCGGCGGCGTCGGCATCAACCCGCAGATCAAGCTGCTCAAGCATGGCGTCGACATCCTTGTCGCCACCCCGGGCCGCTTGCTTGACCACGCGGGCCAGGGCACGATCGACCTGTCGAAGGTCGAAATCCTGATCCTGGATGAAGCCGACCGCATGCTGGACATGGGCTTCATCCACGACATCCGCAAAGTGCTGGCCCTGCTGCCGCCGAAGCGCCAGAACCTGCTGTTCTCGGCCACCTTCTCGGACGACATCAAGGCACTGGCCGACCGCCTGCTGAACAATCCGCAATCGATCGAAGTGGCGCGCCGCAACTCGACCGTGGAAGTGATCGCACAAAAAATCCACCCGGTGGACCGCGACAAGAAGCACCCGATGCTGGCGCACCTGATCAAGTCCAACAACTGGACCCAGGTGCTGGTGTTTACGCGCACCAAGCATGGCGCCAACAAGCTGGTGGAACAGCTGGGCAAGGACGGCATCGGCGCGATGGCGATCCACGGCAACAAGAGCCAGTCGGCGCGCACCAAGGCGCTGGCCGAATTCAAGGATGGCAGCCTTCAAGTGCTGGTGGCCACCGACATCGCAGCGCGCGGCATCGACATCGACCAGCTGCCGCACGTGGTGAACTATGACCTGCCGAACGTGCCGGAAGACTATGTGCACCGCATTGGCCGTACCGGCCGTGCGGGCGCGACGGGCGAGGCGGTGTCGCTGGTCTGCGTGGACGAGCACCAGATGCTGAAAGACATCGAAAAGCTGATCAAGCAAACCCTGCCGCGCGCCGTGATCCCCGGCTTCGAGCCCGACCTGAACGCCAAGCCGCAACCGATCCAGCTGCGCAGCGGTGCGCCTGGCCATACGGGCCGCGGCGGCCGTCCAGGTGGCGGTCGTGGCCATGGCGGTGGCGGCGGTGGCGGTGGTGGTGGCGGTGGCGGCAACAAACCGCGCACCCCCGGCACCGGCGCCCCCGCCGCTGCGAAGCGCCACAGCGGCCCCCGCCCCGCTTCCGCCGTCCGCCGCGACCGCTAACCCCTTGAGG
This sequence comes from Massilia sp. Soil_C_3, assembly GCF_057657035.1. NCBI lineage: Bacteria > Pseudomonadati > Pseudomonadota > Betaproteobacteria > Burkholderiales > Oxalobacteraceae > Massilia > Massilia sp. Soil_C_3. Next base: position 593,022 of record NZ_JBDGJG010000002.1, on the reverse strand, counting down.
GTCCACTGAGGGTCAGAGTCGAATTATTGGGAAAGATTGTCACATCACCCAATTCGCCGATTTTACCCTCAGCTTGTTCCTGCCAAGTTATTACCCAATAATTAGGGTCAGAGTCGAATTAAGTGACAACTTTCGAATGTTGTCATTTAATTCGACTCTGACCCTCATTTATTTATTCCCTCCGCTCTATTGAATCGCCCATTTTTTCGGAACATCGATTCATCCTGCCAATTTTTCTGCCGATTTTGATCAAAGCCTTATTTTCACGCCATTTTCGACCTCCAAATTAATGAGGGTCAGAGTCGAATTATTGGCCAATAGCCATGATTGAATTTAATGGTGGAAAAGCGTTGAGGCAGGCATTCCGTTAGTAATTTATTCAATAATGAGGGTCGGAGTCGATTTGTTTGACAACTTTAAAAGTTGTCATTTAATTCGACTCTGACCCTCAGAGTGTGCGGTGGGGTGGGATTGGGAGGGAGAATTTGATAATTGGCAAGGTGGGGCGGTGCGGGGCTGGAAGAATGGGATTTTCGGGCTGGCGGGTGGGAGGAGTCGCGATGCTGCGTCGACTTGCGGTGGGGCTGGTGTTGGGGCTTGGCGTGCTGCTCGGCGGTTGCGCTTCGCAGGGGTCGGTCAGCTTGCAGGAGGTGCGCGAGTTTGCGGATGCCTCGGCCAAGCTGGGTGGGTATGCGGAATTGTCGCGGCGGTATCGCGACACCTACGAGCGCGAACAGCCCTATCTGTCGCCGCAGGCCGAACGCATCGCGCGCGAGAACGATGTGCGGCGGCGCGCCGTCTATGACGACTTCGTCGCCATCCAGAAGACGCTGGTCCTGTATATGCAAACGCTCAGCCTGCTCGCGGGCGAGGAGCGCTACGATTTGTCGGAGCGGATCGATGACCTGGGCAATGGACTCAAGGCGAATGCCGAATCCGGGCTGCAGCAGCGGCATGTGGCGGCGTATACGGGGATGACCCGGCTGCTCACGCGCGTGATCGCCTCGGGTTACCAGAACCGCAGCGTCGAGACCATGGTGCGCGACGGCGATGCGGATGTGCAGGTGCTGCTCGATGCCATGATCTCGCTCACCCGCCTCTATTACAAGACCAACGAGAATGAGAAGAAGACTGTGCTCGGCATCTTCGATGTGGAGCTTCCGTTTTCGAACCGCAATACCGATCGCATGCTCGTCACCCTCGCCAAGGTGCACTACCTGAACAAGTCGACCGAGTACAAGCTGATCGACCGCCGCTATGAGCTGGCGCTGCAGGGCCTCACCAAGGTGGCGCTCGGCCACCAGAAGATGCGCGAGAACATGAACAAGCTGACGGGCGACGAGACACGGCGCATGCTCGCCAACTATGCCCGCGACCTGCGGGCAATCCGCGACGGGCTGAACGGCGATTGAGGAGGACGGCATGCAGGAGTCATCACACGACAAGACCAGCCCGCCGGATGCGGGCGCGGCGCAGGACGATATAACTCCAGCCGAGATAGCCCCTGTCACCAGCGCCTCGGCCGCAGCACCCGCCAATGCCAGGGGCCACGCCGCCAAGACCGCCCACGGTGTCGGCGGAGGCAGCGGCCTGTCCAGCATGCAGCAGGTGGTCGAACTGGCCGATGGCCTGTCGACGATCGCCGACCGCCTGCACGAACGCATCCTGCGCGAGATCCGCAGCTACGACGGCCGCGGCGTCCCCGTGCAGGTGCAGGACGCCATGCGCCGCCTGCTGGACGATGAAATGGTATTACGCCAGCGCGCCAACACTTTATATGCCGACGCCGCCGCCTTCGTCATCCAGGGCCTGGGCCAGCCACAAAGCAGGCTCGTGGCCCTCACCGCCGCGGCGGCCGAAAAGATCCGGCGCATCGGCGTGATCGGCGAAGTCACCGGCCTCGTCGGTGGCCTGCTGTCCCTGGCCGGCGCCGTCGCCACCGGCCAGCCGACGCCGATCGTGCTGGCCATCGAGAAAATCCAGCTGCACAGCACCACCCTCGATGCGCTCACGCCGACGCCGCCGACAGCCGCGGCCTGAACCGCGACTGCCGGCCAGGCGGACGCTGTGAGCGGCCACCCTCAATACATATGCTGCCCGCCATTGATCGCGATATTGGCGCCGGTCAGATAGCCCGCCAGGTCCGACACCAGATAGGCCACCAGCCCCGCCACTTCCGCCGGTTTGCCCAGCCTGCCGACGGGGATTTGCGGCAAGATACGGTCGCGCAGCACGTCCTGCGGCACTTTTTCCACCATGGCGGTGTCCAGGTAGCCGGGCGAGACCGTATTGACCGTGACGCCGTGGCGCGCTACTTCGAGCGCCAGCGATTTGGTGAAGCCATGCATGCCGGCCTTGGCTGCGGCGTAATTGGCCTGGCCGAAAGCACCTTGCTGGCCATTGACCGAAGAGATATTAATGATGCGCCCCCAGCGCTGCGCGATCATCGCCTCGAGCACCGGCCGCGTCATATTGAATACGCTGTCGAGATTGGTGCCCATCACCGTATGCCAGTCTTCCTGGCTCATCTTGCGCATGCTGCGGTCGCGCGTGATGCCGGCGTTATTGACCAGGACGTCGATGCGGCCCAGGTCGCCCAGCACCCGGCGCACGACGTTCTCGCAGGCATTGCCGTTGGAAACGTCCAGCTCGTAGGCCCGCACCTTGACGCCGTCCGCTTCCTGTCCGGCCAGCCAGGCGTCGCGGCGCGCATTCTGCGGCGAATGCGTTGCCGCAACCTGGAACCCTTCTGCATGCAGGCGCCGGCACAGCGCCGTGCCCAGCCCACCCATCGCCCCCGTCACCAAGGCTACCCGCCTGTCGGATGCCCCTGTTTCCTGTCTTGCTACCGTGTCTCCTGCCATGTCGACCTCCTATTCTCGTTGGCGCCGATGGCGCGACTGCAAGCATCCGAGTGTAGGGAAACGACAACAGCTGGCTGTTGATTAGGATCAAGTGTGAACGGGGCAAAGCCCATGTGCAACGAGCAGCGCAGCGGACATGCTGCGCCACATCTGCAGGATTCAGGCGATGACGTCGGGCCTGCTGCCGGGATCGAAATCCGCCCAATCTCCGCCGACGATATTGCCCTGGGCCCGTTCGATGTGGTGGGCGCCCAGCTGGCGCAGCAAGTCGACGGCGCGTGCCTGCAGGTCGGGATCGTCGAAGGCGACCGCCACCAGCATGCCGGCCGGACGCGGCGGCACGGCGTTCTCGCCGCCCTCTTCGGGTTCGCCCCGGTCTTTCATCTTGCTGAAGCTGAACAGCGAGCCGACGTGGCCGCCCACCAGCCCGCCGACGATCGGGCCCAGCGGCCCCGTCACGGGCGAGGTGGCGGCGCCTACGGCCACACCGACGGCGCCGCCGGTGGCCACGCCTTTTACCACGCCCTCAGGCGCTTCCTTGGCGCCGGGCGACTGGAGGTGGTCGCCTCCGATGGGCGTCATATCGTGCTGTCCGGGTTGGGTCAGGTAGAACCCGCTGATGCGGTCGGCATCGAATCCGGCGTCGATCAGCGCGTCGCGCGCACGGTCGACGTCATCCTGAAGCTGGAAACGTCCTGCGATGATGGTGGACATCGGCGAATCCTCCCGATTATGTGGCAAATAAGTAGCGTCTACGGTAGCTCAAGCGTACGCGGGTCGCACCCGCCGATCTGTACGGGATCGCACGCTGCTCATTGCCAGGCTACCGCCACTGCCCATAGACCACCCCATAGCTCGGCGGTTCCTCCACCGGTGGCTGCGGGGCGCTCTGCCATTGACGTGGGTCGATCCGGTAATACTTGAGGAATTCCTCGTACAGGGCCGGATGGCGGGCCGCCAGCTGGTGCGGCTGCTCGAAGAAACTTTCGGTGGCCACCGCGAAGAACTCGGCCGGATTGGTCGCGCCATAGTGGTCGAGCACGCCCTGCGTGCCCCACATCGCCTCCTGGCGCAGGTTGGCATAGTCGCGCGACAGCACGTCGGACCAGCTGCGGTAGCGCTCGCTGCTACCGAGATAGGGTGCGCCGTTCGTATTGCCCGACTCGCTGTCGAGCTGGTGAGCGAATTCGTGCAGCACCACATTGTGGCCGGCCGACTCGGCATGGCCGGCGCGCCGCACATGGTCCCACGACAGGATCACGCGGCCATCGCCCCAGGATTCGCCCAGCAAGTCCTGGCGTTCCTCGGTCACCACGCCCGACATGTCGACCTGCTTGCGCGGCGCCAGGAAGGCGCCGGGATAGACCAGGATCAGGTCCAGCGTGGGATAGATATCGGGCTTGCCCGTGTCGCCGACCCGCCCCAGCAGCAGCAGGCAGGCCTGGCCCGCGATCGTCACCCGCATCTCGTCGGTGACGTCCAGGCCGGCGCAGCCGACGAATTTCTTCTCGTGCAGAAATTGCTGGACCATGCGCTGCAAACGCCGGCGCTGCCCTTCGTCCATCGCACCGTACTGGGCGAGGTTGCGCGCCAGGATAGCGACCTGCGCCGCCGGCAACGGCCGCGCCAGCGCCTGCCGCAGGCGCCACTTCGGCCACAGCCAGGCCGCCAGCACGGCCAGGCCCAGTGCCCCGACTGCGATGCCCTCCATGGTCAAGCCTTGTCGGCCAGCCAGGCTTGCACCTCGTCGGCGCCGCCGATCAGCTCGCCGCCAACGAAGACTTGCGGCCAGGTCATGCGACCGGTGACGCCGCGCAGGACGATGGTATTGATCTTCTGATCCTCGGAGATGTCGGTGTAGTGGATGTCATTGTCGCGCAGCGCCTGCTTGGCACGGGCGCAATGAGGACAGCCGGGACGCGAGAACATGACGACCGGCTCTGGCACCTGGGCATCCGGCGCCAGGTAGGCCAGCATGGTATCGGCGTCCGAAACCTCGAACGGGTCGCCCTCGCGCTCCGGTTCGATGAAGATTTTCTCGATCACGCCGTCGCGCACCAGCATCGAATAGCGCCAGGAGCGGCAGCCGAACCCCAGCTCGCGCTTGTCGACCAGCATGCCCATGCCGTCGGTGAAGTCGCCGTTGCCATCCGGGATGACCGTGATATTGGCCGCGTCCTGGCCGGCCTTCCACTGGTTCATGACGAAGGCATCGTTGACCGAGACGCACAGGATGTCGTCCACGCCATGCGAACGCAGCACCGGCGCCAGTTCGTTATAGCGCGGCAAATGGGTCGAGGAGCAGGTTGGGGTGAAGGCGCCCGGCAGGGAAAACACGACGACCGTGCGGCCCTTGAACAGCTCGTCGGAACTGAGATCACGCCATTGGTCGTCGAGCCTGGCCTTGAAGACCACGTTGGGGATTGGTTTGCCTTCCAGCGATTCGGCACTCGGTAACATCGTCACTCCTATCTGATTGAACCTGCCGGCTGAGCGGCGGCATGGCAGACAAGTGAGGATTATTGACCGGTTTTCAACACGAGAGTTGCAATAAGTTGGTCACCGGGATATCCCTCCGTGGCGTCCCCATAAAAAACAAAGCCGCGCATAAAGCGCGGCAAAAATGACGACAGCGATCGTCGAACCGGAGGCGCTGCGGGTCTCTACCGCAGCGGCCCCGGGCGCGCACTCAGGCGCGTTCCTTGGCGGTAACGACGTTCTGCCCTGGCGCCGGGCCGAACAGTGCTGCAACCAGCGGGTCGCGGGCAACCGGGCTGCGGTTCACGCGGATGGCGTAATGGGTGTCATCGGCCAGGATGTGGAAATGGCGACCGCTGCCGGCCATATTCTGTTCGCGCAGGCCTGGACGCTCCTTGCGCGGGGCGGCGCCTTCGCGCTTCGGCTGGCAGATCGCGGCCAGGAAGGCCTTGACGCGCTCCGGGTCTGGCGAGATCTGGTACACGGCCTTGCCCAGGTAGGTGGCGGTGCCTTCGATATAGCGCGCCAGTTCGATCACGCCGGCTTCGCGCAGGTCGCGGATGTACTTGCGGGCGCCCGACGGCGAGAATTTGAGGAACCAGGCGATCTCGTCGGCCAGCATTTCGTGGCTCGACAGTTCGTTGATCAGCTTTTGCATGTTTTCGATGCGACGCTGGGTGGCCGAGGTCGAACGCACACGCTCGATCGGGGCCAGCGAAATCGGGGCGCGCTCGGTCGGTTGTGGTGGGACGCGCTCGATCAGCGCCGAATTGCTGGAAGTGTGCACTGCGCCGGTTTCGCCTGGTACCGCGTTGTGCTGAGTCGTTGCATGCATATCGATGAGCTCCAATATAGAGAGTGAGACTGTGTGGTCCGGGTCGCTGTGTGTCGTATGACACCCTGACAACATCTCGGTTCCGCTTAACTGGACTCAAGATTGCCTGCATCAGACATCATGGTCTGTGCGCCATCCAACATTCGACAACATTCCCAAAAGCATTTTTCCCCCGCCTCCCCTTCCGCCGCCCGCCGCTGCAGAAACTGCCCCCTCCTTTTGGCGAACATGCGCGCATGACGTAACGATGTCAGAATGTCATGTCACATATCTAATATGAATATGTCGACATGACAGCGGGGTGACGGCGCGCGCGCGTCGCACGCCCGCTCTGTACATGACAACGTCGTTACAGTTCGTTTCATATTGGAAATGTGGAGTTTTTACCACTGTTGTAAAATCGCACTGCCATTCCACGTTGGGTGCGCTACCGCACCGAGCATACGGAACTTGCACTGTTATTCTTTATCCAACATCGCTGCTGACGTATGCGTTGTCATCAACTTTTAACCTACGGGAGTTACCTGTGAACAATACCAAGAAGATCGCCCTGGCTGCTGCACTGCTGTGCGCATCCGGCGCCACCCTCGCCCAAGAGCTCAACCCGTCGTGGTACATCCAGCCAAGCGTCAACCACGTGAAGCCGGATGCCGACTTCGGCGTGGACGACCGCGATACCGGTGGCGGCCTGAAGTTCGGTAAGGCGGTGCACCAGAACTGGGACATCCAGATCGGCGCCAGCCAGACCCGCTTCGAGCAAGGCCAAAGCGAGTATCGCCAGACCCTGCTGGGCGTCGATGCCCTGCTGATGCTGAGCCGCGATCGCTTCCGTCCGTTCGTCCTGTTCGGCCTGGGCGCCGAGCGTGACAAGGTCAACAACCCACTGCGCAACGTCGAGAAAAACTCGCCGTACGCCACCGTCGGTATCGGTTTCCAGGCCAGCCTGACCCCGCAATGGTCGCTGCAAGCCGACCTGCGCACCGTGCGCGGCTTCCTGCGTGATGACGAAGAATTCGGCTTCAAGCGCAGCAACAACAAGATGCTGACCGTCGGCCTGAACTACGCGTTCAACCCGCCGCCAGCACCACCGGCACCGGCTCCAGCCCCAGTGGTCGAGGCTCCGCCTCCAGCACCGGCGCCAGTCGAACCGCCACCACCACCAGCACCGCGCTTCCAGAAAGTGACCCTGGAAGCCACCAAGCTGTTCGCCTTCGACAAGGCTGAAGTGATCACCCCGGCGCCTAAGCTGGACGAGATCGCCGCTGCCCTGCAGGCCGACACCTCGGTCACCAATGTCGAAATCACCGGTTACACCGACCGTCTGGGTAAAGAGTCCTACAACCAGAAGCTGTCGGAGCGCCGCGCCAACGCCGTGCGTGATTACCTGGTCGGCAAAGGCATCGACGGCAACCGCCTGCGCGCCATCGGCAAGGGCGAAGCCAACCCGCTGGTCGAGTGCCAGCAGAAGAACCGTGCCCAGCTGATCGCTTGCCTGGAACCGAACCGTCGCGTCGAAGTCGACCAGATCACGGTCGAAGTGCCAGTTCAGCAGTAATACCTTAGGCGGCAACGCTTGTTCGAGGGGGCTTCGGCCCCCTTTTTATTTGGAGGATGGGATATGGCAGTTAAGAAATGGTTCCCTTACACGCACCAGATCCTGAAAGTCCTGCGCTGCGCGGTAACGGAATGGCTCGACCACCGTGCCTCCAGCAAGGGCGCAGCACTGGCCTTCTACACCCTGTTTTCGCTGGCGCCGATCCTGGTGCTGGTGATCGCCGTCGCCGGTTTCTTCTACGGCGAGGAAGCCGCGCAGGGCCAGTTGCTGGCCGAGCTGCGCGGACTGCTGGGTGCGCAGGGGGCGGACACGATCCAGGCCATCCTGGCCGGCGCCCAGAACAAGGAATCGGGCCGCTTCGCCACGATCGTCGCCACCGTGCTGCTGATCGTCGGCGCCACCACCGTGTTTTCCGAGCTGAAGGACAGCCTGGACGAGATCTGGGGTCTCCCGACGCCGCCGGATGCCGGCATCTGGAATACGATCCGCACCCGCCTGCTGTCGTTCGGCATGGTGCTGGTGCTGGGTTTCCTGCTGATGGTGTCCCTGGTGGTCAGTGCCGCCACCACGGTGGCCGAGAAGTTCATCACCGGTGTGTGGCAGGAAGCCGCCGTCGTCATGGGCTGGATCGCCTCCGGCATCGGCTTCCTGGTCATCGCCACCCTGTTCGGCGTGATCTACAAGCTGCTGCCGCGCGTGCGGTTGTCGTGGAAGGACGTCACCATCGGCGCGCTCGGCACCGCCGCGATGTTCACGCTGGGTAAGTTCGGGATCGGGCTGTACATCGGCAACAGCGGCACCACCGACAGCTTCGGCGCCGCCGGTTCGCTGATCGCGCTGCTGCTGTGGGTGTATTACTCGGCGCAGATTTTCTTCCTGGGCGCCGAATTCGCGCGCCAGTACGCCCTGCAAATGGGTAGCTTGCACAACAAGCCGAAGGAAATCACGGGCGTCGAACCGAAGGCCAGCACCGCCTGAGGCATTGTGGGGTGGGAGGCGAAGCCTTCCACCCCACCCGGATTATTCTCCCAGCAGCTCCGACACCACTTCCATCCCCTCGACCCGCTCGGCCACCACCTTCAGCACCATCACCACCGGCACACCGAGCAGCAAGCCCCAGACGCCCCACAACCAGCCCCAGAACAGCAGGCTGACGAAGACCGCGGCCGGATTCATGCGCGCGATCTTGCCGGTCATCCAGGTGGCGACGACCATGCCGACCAAGGTCGCGATCGCCATCGAGGCGCCGGCCACCAGCATCACCATGCTCAGGGTCTCGTACTGGAGGAAAGCCGCCATCCCGGTCGCGACCGTGATGACGAGGGGGCCGAAATACGGCATCAGGTGGGCCACGCCGGCGAAGGCGGCCCAGGCGCCGGCGTTCTCGAGACCGATCAGGCGCAGCGCGCCCCACATCAAGAGGGCAAGCAGGATATTGGTCACCAGCAGCATGAACATATAGCTCTGGATCGAGGTATTGATGTCGTCCAGGATGTGGACCGTGACTTTCTTGCGTGTGAGCGAGGGGCCGGTGAGCTTGACCAGCTTGCGCTTGAAGGTGTCGCCCGCCAGCAGCAGGAAGAACACCAGGAATACGACCATGGTCGCCTGCGACATGAAGGCGGCCAGGCTCATCGAGCCGGCCAGCACCCAGTCCATCACGCGGATCGGCGAACTGGCCGCGGCGGCCGGCGGCGGATACTGGCGCCGCTGCTGCGCCAGGCGCTTGGCGTCGGCGCCAACATTGCTCGCGGCGCGTTCGATCTCGGCCGCCGCCGCCTGCATCTGCTGCAGGGTCGAGCGCTGGCCGCTGGTATTGGTGAGGATGCGCGTGACCTTGTGGGTCAGCGTCGGCAACTCGTCGAGGATATTGAAGAATTCGCCCTGCAGCCGGTACAGGGTGCCCGCCATCGCTCCCACGATCACGGCCGTGACGAGAGTGGCGCCGATGATGCGCTTGATGTGCCAGCGTTCGAGCCAGCGCACGACGGGATTGAGGGTGTAGGCGATCAGGATGCCGAGCAGCAGCGGGACGAAGAATTTCTGCGCCCACTGGAGCGCGAACACAAAAGCGATGGTGGCGAGGATGCCGAGCGACAGTCCGCGCGCATTGACGTGCAGCGGCACGCGCATGCCGCCGATGTGCAGGGCAAGGTCGTCGCCGGCCCCGCGCGCGTCGGCGCGGGCGGCGTCGCCAGGAGGGGCGGCTGGTTCAGGCGAAGGGTTGGATGCTGCCGGCGTGGCCGGATCGGTTGGTGCTAGCTGCATGGTATGCCTGAACGAGATGCCGGGCCGCCCCGGCTAAGCGCATATTATTTCACACGGATGTCGTTCTTGACCGAAGTCACGCCCTTGACGCCACGGGCGATCTCGACGGCGCGCTGCGCATCGGCGGCCTCGGCCACGAAGCCCGACAGCTGGACGTCGCCCTTGAAGGTTTCGACGTTGACTTCGCGTGCCTTCACGTTCGGGTCGTTGACCAGGGCGGCCTTGACCTTGGTGGTGATCACGGCGTCATCGACGTATTCACCGGTGCTCGCCTGGTTAGGGGTCGACGAGCAGCCGACGGCGGTAATGGCGACGGTGGCGACGAAAGCGGCAGAGATGAGGTTCTTGGCGATTTTCATGATGGCTCCTTATTGATAATCATGGTGGTGCAATACCCTTGCGGGCGGGTTGGGCGGCGCCGGCAATCCGGCCCGCAGGTTCTTTTCATTTGCCGTAGGCCGTCCGGGTGGTGCTGACGCACCCTTCCTTGACGTCACCGGCGAAGGCATCGCACTTTTGCAGTGCGACGCGGTATTCGGCGTCGATCTTTGCCCCCTGCGCTTCCAGGCGCGCCTCGATCGCTTTGCGGTCGGCCCGGGCGTCGGCCTGGCTGGCGACCAGGGTCGCCTTGGCCTGGCGCTGGCACACGTCGCGGTCGTTCCCGAGCGCGGCGCCGCAGCGCGTCTTGTCGCGCTCGTAATAGGCCGTCGCGATGCGCATGCGCGCCTGGGTGTAGGCCGCCAGCGTGTTCTTGTAGGCTGCGCCCGCTTCTTCCTCGACGCGCACGCGGGCGGCGCGGGCGTCGGCGACACAGATCTCGTGCGGGACACCGGCCAGCGCGTCGCAGCGCGCCTTGGCGGCGTCGTAGGCGGCTTCGGCGGCATCCATTGTCTGTTGATAGACGGTCTTCGCCTCCGGCGCCGGCTGCTGGGCGACAGCCTGGCCAGCCCAGCCGAAAGCTGCACCGATCAGGAGGAGTGCGTGCGACGTCTTCATTATTTTTGTTCTCCATTTGTCAACATTGGAGACATCTTTACATGCCACGTACCCGGCTTCTGTTCGGTGCCGAACACAACTAGCAGACTCTTGGCGGACACATATAGATGAGCAGATATAGGACAAGGCGCTGTCATCGTTAAATATGGATGAGCATTGAACTGCTGAGCTAATCCGCGGTCCAATCCACGTCGCCATCGATCGGGAGCGCGCCATGAAAGCGCCGAAGTTCGCCAAGCTGTTCGCCCAGCTGCCTCAACTGAACCAGCCGCAGCGTCAGCAGATGCTTGCCGCCCTGCATCCGGCAGCCGGACTCGACCGGGTGGTCGCCCTCATTGGCGAAATCCGGTCAAAGGGGCGCTGTTGCCCGGATTGCGCCTGCGAGCGTTGCCACCGCCATGGCCAGGCCAACGACCTGCAACGCTTTCGCTGTTGCGCGTGCGGCCGCACCTTTAACGACCTGACAGGCACGCCGCTTGCGCGGCTCAGGCACAAGGGCAAGTGGCTCGATTATCTGGACACGGTGCTCGATTCGCGCACGGTCCGTTCTGCGGCCAAGCGCGTCGGCGTGCACCCCAACACCACGTTTCGCTGGCGCCATCGCTTTCTCGACCGCGTCAAGAACGACCGGCCGGAGCGCCTGATCGGCATCGTCGAGGCCGACGAGACATTCCTGCTCGAGTCGCAGAAGGGTTCACGCAAGCTCGATCGCAAGCCCCGCAAGCGTGGTGGCAGGGCCGCCCTGCGCGGCATTTCGCATCACCTCGACTGCATCCTGGTAGCGCGCGACCGCGGCGGCCAGACCATCGACGCCGTGACCGGTCGCGGCGCCTTGAAGGTAACCCAACTGGTCAGGCACCTGCTGCCGAAACTCGATCCTCAGGCGCTGCTGGTCACCGATGCCAACGCCGCCTATCCCGCCTTCGCCCGTGCCCATGGCGTTGCGCATCAGGCCGTCAATCTCAGCGCCGGCGAACGCGTCCGCAACGGCGCCGAAGGCGCCATCCATGTGCAGAACGTGAACGCCTACCATAGGCGCTTCAAGGAATGGCTGGCGCGCTTTCATGGTGTGGCGTCGCGCCGCCTTCCCAACCATCTGGGCTGGCATTGGGCGCTCGATGGCGGCCGAGTCACTTCTGTCGAGCAATTGCTGCGCAGCGCATTCGGGGTCATCAACAGGTAACGATGACAGCGCCTAGAACAAGCCAGTCGACTGAAAGCGGGCCGCATCGGCCGACTTTCTGCCGACCCGAATAGGGATAGCGGCCGGCTCTACCCTCGAAGCAAGGTGGGTGCGGCAACGCACAGACCCTCGCTGGCCACCTGACTATTCTGGACTCATAATTTTGTCAGGAGAACAACATGAATGCTAACCGTAAATTTATCGTCGCCTTGCTGGCGACCGGCGCGCTTCTCACTGGCTGCGCCAGCAACAGCTCCCAGCCCTACGGCAACAACGCCGGATACGGCTCGGGTGGCAGCACCGCCTCGGCCGGCTATGGTGTGATCGAATCGATCCAGGTGGTCCAGGGTGAGAACCGCACCAGCGGCGCCGGCGGCGTGCTGGGCGGCGTGGTCGGCGCCCTGGCCGGCAGCCAGATCGGTAGCGGCGGCGGCCGTACCGCGGCCACCGTGGCAGGCGGCCTGGCTGGCGCCGTCGTTGGCAACAACGTCGAGAAAAACCGCAATGCCCCGGGCCCGGAGATGTACCAGATCAATATGCGCATGGATAACGGCGAATACCGCGCCGTGACCCAGGACAGTGCCTACGATCTGCGCGTGGGCAACCGCGTGCGCATCGTCGACGGCCGCGTCTACCGCTACTGATCCACCGGCATGAGACAGCTGGAGACAACCATGGCTACTCTCACCCGCATCGTGCGCGGCGCTTGCGCCTGTGCACTGGCCGGCGCCGCCTTCGCGGCGTCGGCGCACGTATCGGCCCAGGACGCGGCGCCAGCCGGCACCGACGCGACCGTCAACCCGATCGTCGCCCGTCAGCAGGCCCATGAAATTGCAAAAGGCGATCCACCGCGCTGGTACCGCGACGATCCGGCGCAGCAAACGCTGCGCAAGGAACTCGGCGCGGCGCTGCAGGAAGCGCAGAACGCCTGCCGCAAGGCGCCGACGGCCGAACGCAAATCGTGCATGCACGAGGCGCGCGCCACTTGGCAGCGCGAGACGGCGCAACTCGGCAAGCCGATGCCGCGCCAGTAGGTTCCGAGCGCATCGACGAAGCGGCCATTCCGATGGCCGCTTTTTTTCATCTATTTCTTTTTGCGCCGCGGCGGCAGCGGATACACATCGGCCACCAGGGTGCTGTCGCCGATCTGGCGACTTGGCGAGGCCGAGTCGTGCACTACCAGCAGCCCCTCCTCGCGCCCGTCGTGGCTCGAAAACAGTGAAATGCCTTCGGGATGATCGACGCCCTGCCCGAACGGCAGCGCCAGCACGTGTTCGAGCATGTCCCGGCTCACCGCCGAGGCTTTGTCGGGCCTTGCCCCGCCGGGCCAGCGCAGCAAGGTCACCGGCCCGTCGAGGTCCATCGACGGCCCGGCCAGGATCAGGAGATCCTTGCCTTGCACGCACAGGTCGCGGATGCCCAGGCCATCCAGGTCAAGAAAATGCTTGCGGTACAGGGTGCCCTCGTCGTCGAGCGGCGCCAGCCTTAGCCAGCCCTCTTCGCCATCGTCGACCGGCGCAATTTCGACGATCGCCGCCCAGCCGCGCAGCACCGGGCCGCGCAAACCCAGGAGCACATGCTTGCCGGCCAGGGCGATGCCCTCGATATCGAAGCCGTTGTCCTTGCCGGGGATGGCCAGGAAGGGACCGAAGTGCTCGTCCTGCCGCAGCAGCCCCGTCAATTCGTTGCCGTGCTCGTCGCCGCGCAGCAGCGCCGCGCTACGCCGCTTGCCCTTGTGCGCGGCCTCCTTCTGCAGCGTGAAGCCGCCGTCCTGCTTGACGAGGGGGATGCGCGCCAGCAGGTAGCGGTTGGCGTCGGCACTGACGCTGGCCAGGCGCTTGTGCGTGCGCCGTACGCCGTCACCCCCGTCCGGCCGCTTGCGGCGCAGGCTGTGCGAGCCGGTCAGCCACAGATAGTCACCATCGCTGGCCAGGCCCTCGATATCGGCTTCGTTGATGCGCTTGCCCTCCTCGTCATGCGGCGGCAGGGGCAGTTGCAAGAAGTCGTGCAGCGCGAACTGGTGGTGCGCGCGCGCAAAACTGGTCTTGCCGCGGCGGTCCTCGGGCGCCAGCGTCAGGCGCTCGATGCTGAGCGACTCGTCGTTGGCCAGCCACAGGGTGTCGCCCATGCGCAGGGCCACCGACAGGCCGTTGCGCAATTCCTTGTCGGGGCTGAGGTCATTGCGCTCGGGATGGAACTCGAGCAGGACGATATTAGACGGATGCATGTGCGCCTCACGATCGGTATCGGCCAGGCGGCCGACAAAAAAAGACGGCGCCCAATCCCCGATTGCGACGCCGCTCAAGCCCCACCATATTCTGTACCACACGATCGGCCCTGTCGTTCTTGATGGCGGCGCGATCGCTTATGTTCATGCTCCGACTGTCCAAGCCCGTGTTCCGGCTGGCGGTTGCCGCAAACTCCTCCTTGCGGCAACGTCTGGAATACAGCTTACCCTTATTCTGGTATTTGCTGCGCTCGTTTGCGATTGACGTACCAGCCCAGTGCGCCAAGCACCAGGGCGGCGCCCGCCGCCGGCTTGCCCAGCCGGCGCTGGCGCACGAAATTGATCACGCCCAGCGCATATGGCAGCAGCACCGACACATTGGTTCCGGTAGGCTTGAGCATGGCGTCGGCCCGGGCACGCAAGGCCCAGGTCGCGTGATCCATCGCCGAGTGCAGCATGACTTCGGGCTTGATGCCGTACTGGATGCTGGCCTTGGCATGCGCCACGCCTGCTCGGAAGAACTCGCCTTCACGCAGTAGCTCTGCCTTGCGCACCGCCGGATCCAGGCTGTGCTGGTGACCCGCCAATCCTGTCGTTCCGTTTTGATTCTGCATACTTTCTCCCTTGTTGACCGCTTGTGTTCGCCCGTCTGGCAGGCGCTCATCACAGCCGCTTACAGCAACATCTCGCGGTCGTTCTTGAGTTCTTTCATCGTCGCCGGGAAGGCCAGCTTGTTCTGCTTGAGCAGCGCCAGTCCCTTCGTCACCAGCACCGCCGTGATCAGGGCGAACACCGCGAACATGATCAGCAGGATGGTCCAGCCCATCGAATCCCAGGCCAGCGCGACCACCGTCATGGCGCCGAAGGCGATGGCGAACCAGACCGCCAGCACCGCCGCCGCGAAGATGGCCAGCAGCTCGATGACATGGTTGCGGATCTCGGACAGCTCGAGCGCCGCCAGTTCAACGCGCGAGACCGCCAGCCCGAACAGGCTCTTGAACAGGCTGGAAATGCCGCTGATGACGCCAGGGTTATGTACGATCGCTTCTTGTTTATCCACGTCTATTCCCCCGGCGTTAATGTTTGCGGCTCAGCAGGATGCCGAGCAGCACACCGACGCCGGCCGCGATCGCCATCGTGCGCCACGGATTGTCCTTAACGTAGACATCGGCCGTGTGGGCCAGTTCCTTGCCTTTCTCCACGGCCTGGGTCGGCAGCAGGCTGGCGCCACCCAGGGCGCGGTCGAGCAGCTCCATGCCACGCGCGCGCAGTTCCTCGGCCTTCTCGCCGGTCAGCGAAGCGGCCGCGGTCAGCATCGACTGGGCATCGCGCACCAGCGCCTTCATGTCGGACTGGGTCGCATAGGTGCTGCCGCTGATCGGGTGCATGCTGCCGTTGGTGTTGCGGGAAGTTTCTAGCATGTTCTACTCCTGTCACTGAAAAATCATTGAAAAACCGGCCGCGAACAGGCCGGGGCCGTCATCCCGGCCCGGCTTGTTCACGGCTGACGACTCACGCCATCAGGTCGCGCAGGTCGTCGGCATGCTCTTCTTCCATCGCCATGATGTCGATGAGCATATTGCGCGTGGTCGGATCCTTGTCGCCGATCGCCGCGATCATCTGGCGGTAGGACTCGATCGCCACCCGCTCGGCGATCAGGTCGGCCCGCACCATCGCCTGCACGTCGTCGGACTCGTCGTACTCGGCATGGCTGCGCGCGGCGAACGTGGACGGGTTGAAGTTGGGCGAGCCGTTGAGCTGCACGATGCGTTCGGCGATGCGGTCGGCGTGATCCTGCTCTTGCTGCGCGTGCTCCAGGAACTCGGCCTTGATGTGGCCCGTGTTGGGGCCGGCCACCGTGTAGTAATGGCGCTTGTAGCGCATCACGCACAGCAGCTCGGTGGCCAGGGCGTCGTTGAGCATCGCGATGACCGCTTCGCGGTCGGCCTGGTAGCCCTCGGTGACGGCGCCGTCGTCGAGATTGGCTGCCGCGCGGCGGATCGCCTCGATGTCGAAGCCGTGCGCCAGGTTGTTCGTCTGTTCCATGGTGTTTCCTTAATCAGTGTTCAGTGTGGTTCAACGCATTGCTGCACGTGGTGGAATCTGTGCGCCATCGTTGGACAGCACGATCTCGACGCGGCGGTTCTGCTGGCGGCCGGATGCGTTGTCGTTCGACGCCACCGGGAATGCCTGGCCATAGGCCTTCATCGAGATGCGGTCGCGCGGCACGCCCATTTCGCCCAGGGCGCTGGCGACCGCGTTGGCGCGGCGCTGCGACAGGTCCTGGTTGTAGCTCGCGCTGCCGGTACTGTCCGTAAACCCTTCGACCAGCACCGTACGGTCCGGGTTCTCGCGCATCACGTCGCCCAGCTTGCGCAGGGTCGATATTCCGTTCGGATTCAGGGTCGCCTGGTTGGTGGCGAACAGCACGTCGCCGATCGTCACCACATAGCCGCGCTCGGTCTTGACGGCCTGGATGTCGTTCAGCAAGGCTTCCAGGTGGGCGGCGCGCTCGCTCAGGGCGGCGTTCTGCTGCTGGGCGGCCTGGGCCTGTGCCTGGGCCTGCTGGGCGGCGGCGGTGGCGGCTTCGGCATCGCGCTTGGCGCGCTCGGCTTCGGCGGTGCGCGCCTCGAGACGGACCTGGTCGCGCTGGCGCCCGGCATCGGCGATGTCGGCTTCGGCGGCCTTGGCCTTGGCCACTTCCTGCGCGGTGGCGATACGCTGCTTGGCGACGTAGGCCAGGCGGTCGACGTCTTCCAGGCTTTCGCGGCGATGCGCGGCCTGGTTGGCCTGGTCGAGCGCCTCGCTGGCCTGCTTGAATTCCATCGGCGCATAGGTCGACACCTGCGGATTGTTATTGGCGCTGACGAAGTCGGCGCGCGCCTGGTCCAGGGTCGCGGTGGTCACCGGGGCGCTGGCGCAGGCGGCGGCCAGCACGGCGGCGGCCAGGATCGAGACGGCGGATTTACGGTTTTTCATGTTCTTGTTCCTCTTCTTGTTGGAGCGCCGTTCGACGGCGCGGACTCATGCGTTCAATGCGGACGTCAAAGGTTGGTCTTACTGGCTGTTGGCGCGATCGACTTCCTCACGCAGCACGCGCAGGTCTTCGTTCAGCTGGGTCGAGGCAGCGGTCGCCTTGGCCGACACGGCCTTGCTCTGCGCCAGCTTGGCATCGGCCTGGGCCTGGACCGCCAGTTCGCGCGCCAGCTTGTAGTCGCGCGCGGCCAGCGCCTGGTTGGCGCGGCCCATCTTGTCGCGGGCGGCGCTGATCTCGGCCGGCGCCAGTTCGGCTGCGCCCGCCGACACGGCGTTCTCGACCGCGTGGCGCGAGACCGCCACGTCGGCCGTCGCAGGGGCCTGGTCGGGGCTGGCGCATGCCGTCAGTGCCAGCACGGCTGCGGCGCAGCTGAGGCGAAGCCCGGTCATCGTTTGATGTTTATTCATCGCATATTCTCCTGGGGAAGTGTTGTAGAGAACGTTATAAACCTGTTATGCCCGGCACTCAGTTCGTTGACGCACATTGATTTCCAAGGCAGCCGAACAGTGCACGCGACAGGCCGCGGCTGAAACACCCTGTAACAACACGGCGCGCCGATTGTGTGTTGCCGAACAGATCAAATTTGCAACGGACTCTAGTCTTGAACCAAGTCACCGAGAAAACGACATACCCGAATGAACGGATCGAGCATCAAGCGTTACGCAAGCATTCCAGTCCTGCTGGCCTTCCTGGCCTGCGGACCGCTGGCAGGTTGTGCCTCAGGCATTCCCGGTTTCGGCAGCGTCGAAACCGTCAATGACGAAGCCATCAGTGCCGGCGTGCGCAGCGCCATCAGGCTCGATCCCGAACTGACGGTTTCCGATCTCGATGTCGACACGTACCAAGGCATTGTCCGGCTTAGCGGCTTCGTCAGCTCGGCCGACAGCGTAGCCGCGGCGGCCTCGGTCGCGCGAACCGTCAAGGGCGTCAAATCGGTCAGGAATGACCTGCGCCTGAAGTAACCCCATCTAAGGAGATCATCATGAAAAACATCAAATCGCTGGTAGTGACCGCAACCCTGGCAACCGCCGCCTTCGGTATGGTCGGCTGCTCGAACATGTCCAAGCAGGACCGTAACACCGCCATCGGCGCCGGCGCCGGCGCCGTGCTGGGTGGCGCCGTGAGCGGTGGCAGCGCACTGGGCACCGTGGGCGGCGCGGCCGTCGGCGGCGTGATCGGCAACCAGGTCAAGACCACCAACTGATCGACGTTCTCGCCCGACAGTCAAACGCCCGGCTTGCCGGGCGTTTGTACTTTCAAGGGGCCCCCGCAGGGATGACGGGCCAGAGGAACGCGGCGGCGCCGCCTGCTCAATCGGCGCGGCCGTTCGCGACCGGCATGGCGCCGGCTTCCCTCACGATCGCATAGCAGCTACAGGCCGCCGCGGCCAGGCCGTCGGGATCGAGGATCTCGATATTGCCGCGGCTGTAGTCGATCAGGCCCTGCTGCTGCAGCGCGCTGGCGGCCTTGGTGACGCCGACCCGGCGCACACCGAGCGAGTGCGCAAGGAATTCATGGGTCAGGTGGAATCGGTCGGATTGCAGGCGGTCGCGCGTGACCATCAGCGAACGCGCCAGCCGCGCCTCGAGCACGTGGAAGCGGCTGCAGACGGCGATCTGGATCGCCTGCGCCAGCAGCGCATCGGTATACCGGTACAGCACCTTCTGCAGCGCCGGATTGCGTTCGACCTCGCTGCGAAAGCGCGCGCCATCCATGCGGCTGGCGTTGCCGGCGCGCTGGACCACGGCGCGCACCTGGGTCGTGTCGTGACCCAGTGCGCTGGTCACGCCCAGCATGCCTTCGCGTCCCACCTGGCCGACCTCGAGCGTCATGCGTCCTTCGGCCACGCCCAGCAGGGACAGCAGGCAATCGTGAGGGAAATAAATGTGCTCGATCGGATCGCCGGCTTCGCACAGCACTTGCCCCGCCTCTACCCTGACCTGGTCGAGCATCGGCAACATGCGCGCCATCTCTTGCGACGGCAGCGCGGCCAGCAACAGGTTGCTGCTGCAGTCGGTGACGGGCGGGGGGACGGCAGAGTTCATTCTTTCCTCAGGAAATTGTAAGGATCGGTACGCGGCGCAAGCCGGATACGCCCTGTTCCAGATACATTTGCAAACAATTCAGTCAGCGTAACCGTCGCCCCTTGAGCGAGTATGTACGGTGACGCACGGAAGCTCGGGTTGTTCCTGAAGACAATCAACGTACCGCGGCGTCAACGCCATACGAAAGGAATAAAGATGAATACGCCCCCACACAATCCTGTCAAGAACCGCACCCACCCCCTGCTGCTGCTGGCGGCGGCTGCGGTCGTCCTGTTCAGCCTGGTCGGCACCGCCGCCATCATGGGCTGGCTGCCCTCCTCCACCGGCGGCACCGCCAACCGCCAACTGACCGAAGCCGACCGCCTGGCCCTGGCTTCCACCCTGCCGCAGGACGTGCCCCAGCAAGCGCCGGGCTACGCCGCCTATCCAGGCGCGCCGCTCGCGCCGGAGCAGCAGGCACAGCAGCAAGCCTATGCGCCGGCGCCGGCGCGGGCTCAGCCGCTTGCACCGGTCGCAGCGCCAGTCGTGGCGACGCCGGTCAAGGAAAGCAAGCCGACCCAGGTCGCCGCCAATGAACGCGACTGGTGCTCGAACTGCGGCAACGTGGAATCGGTCCGCACCATCACCCAGCGCGCCGAAGGCAGCGGCCTGGGCGCGGCCGGCGGCGCCGTCATCGGCGGCCTGCTTGGCAACCAGGTCGGCGGCGGCAATGGCCGCACCCTGGCCACCGCCGCCGGTGCAATCGGCGGCGCCGTGGTCGGCAACCAGGTGGAAGGCAATATGAAGGCCACCAACAGCTACGAGATCCGCGTGCGCCTGGACGACGGCACCCTGCGCACCTTCCGCCAGAACAGCCAGCCGCAATGGAGCAGCGGCGACCGGGTCCGCATCGTCAAGGGAAAGCTGCGCTCGGTGGCCTGAATTCAATAGCCTGATTCACTCAGGCTGCATGGCTAGCACATGGCCGGGATTGCGCAAGCGTCCCGGCCAATCTTTTTCCTGAATGCAATGTGCGCCAACGCACGGAAGTATGGATGAGCTGCCCCGACAATCGAAGCACGCTAAAAACGGATAGCGGGACACCATCAACCGTGGGAGAAGCGCATGAACAGCCTGGCATGGATCGGCATCATCGTCTGGGGAATCTTACTGACTCTGTTCGGCCTGTTGTCGGCCGGGCCGGCGCCCGATGGGAATGCACACCTGCAACCGCAGGACATCGTGTTCCTGATCGCGGGCGGCCTGCTCACCTGCCTGATCGGCTGCACCGGCCTGGTGGGCGTGATGGGCTGGATCCCCGGCTTGCGAAAACAAAAAAGTTGCGTTTAATGTACGTTATCGAACGGTACGCGACTGTTGGCAACTACATACTGGAATCACAGCGCAACCGGCGCAAACAGTAGAGGAGAAACCACCATGTTATATACCATCGCTGTCGTTCTCGTTATTCTTTGGCTGCTCGGCCTGGTGACTTCGTACACCATCGGCGGCTTCATCCACATCCTGCTCGTCGTCGCCGTCATCATGATCCTGGTGCGCCTGATCAGCGGACGCGGCATATAGCAGTAGAATGACAAGTTCCACTTGTCGCAGCACCCCAATCCGTTTCGCGGTCGCGCCTGTAACGGCGTGACGACGAAACGGATTTTTTACTTAAGGAGTTCCACAATGCAGAAAAACTTCATCAAAACCACCGCCGCCATCGCCATCGTCGCCCTGACCGCCACCGGTTGCGCCGACATGTCCACCACCCAGCGCGGCACCGCGACCGGCGCCGGCATCGGCGCCGGCCTGGGCGGCCTGATCGGCGGCACGACCAGCGGCGGCGGCGGTGGCCGCGTTGCCGGCGGCGCCGCCATCGGCGCAGCCGCGGGCGCCGTGATCGGCAACATCTGGTCCAAGCGCATGGAAGCGCAGAAGCAGCAGATGGAACAAGCCACCCAGGGCACCGGCGTGCAAGTCACCCAGACCCAGGACAATCGCCTGAAGCTGGAAATCCCGAGCGACATCTCGTTCGACACGGGCCGCTCCGACATCAAGGGCAACTTCCAGCCTATCCTGCAGCGCTTCGCCCAGACCCTGCAAGAAAACCCGAACACCAACGTCGTCATCATCGGCCACACCGACAGCACCGGCAGCGATTCGATCAACCAGCCATTGTCGGTCGACCGCGCCTCGCGCACCCGCGACTACCTGGCCGGCCGCGGCGTGAACCCGAACCGCATCACCATCGAAGGCCGCGGCTCGCGCGAGCCGATCGCCTCGAACAACGACAACGCGGGCAAGGCACGCAACCGCCGCGTCGAGATCTACGTCGCCGAACCTGCGCGCGGCTGATCCTCTCCCACCAATGACAAAGGCCGGCATTGCCGGCCTTTTTTGTTGGCGCTCGATCCGTCGTTCCCGCGCAGGCGGGAACCCCAGTTCACGTGCGCGGCGATGACGTCAATCGTCGTAGCTGCGCATGAGACTTAGGTCCCCGCCTTCGCGGGGACGACGGTGGGTAATCAACCGGCTTCGGTGAACGCCAAGTACAGCTCGCGCGCCTGGCGTGCGACCGGTCCCGCTTCGAGCATGCGGTCCTCGTAACGGGTGCACGGCGTGACCTTGCCATAGTTACCGGTGCTGAATATCTCGCGCGCGGTATTCAGTTCGGTGGCCTTGACGCTGCGCTCTTCGACCTGCACGCCGGCCTCGGCCAGCAGCGCCATCACGCGCGCACGGGTGATCCCCGCCAGGAAGGTGCCGTTCAGCGCCGGCGTCACCACCTTGCCGTCTTCAGTCACCAGGAACAGGTTCGAGGCCGCGAATTCGGCCACATGGCCTTCGGCGTCGAGCATGATGGCCTGCTCGAAGCCGCGCTCTTTCGCTTCGCGCATCGCGCGGGTCGAATTGGCGTACAGGGCCGAGGCCTTGGCGTCGGTCGGCGCCATATTCGGCTGCGGACGGCGCATCGTCGACAGGCAGGCCGAGAAACCGGTGAACGGCGGCAGCGGCGCATCGAACAGGGTCAGCGCGAACTGGCTTTTCTCGGCGACAGGAATCAGGAAGCCTTCGGAACCGAACACCAGCGGACGGATATACAGTTCGGCATCAAGGGGGAACTTGGCCACGCCTTCGCGCACCAGCGCTTCCATCTCTTCGACTGTCAGCGGGCAGCGCAGGCCGAGTTTTTCGGCGGACGTGATGACGCGCTCCAGGTGCGGGCGCAGGTCGGGCAGCTTGCCGCGGATGGCGCGCGCGCCGTCGAACACGGACGAACCGAGCCACAGGCTGTGGTCCATCGCGCCATACAGGGGGGTGTTACCTTCGGCCCATTGGCCGTTGTAGTAAGTGAGGTACATGATTTTCTTCCAATGCAGAGCACGCCAGTGTATCGGCACCGGCGTGCCCGCGTCCAGTCGGCCGGATGGGCGGGCCGGCTGGACGCGCGTGACGTCAGCCCAGGCCCAGCGCGCGGCGCGCACGTTGCCAGTATGCCCTGCGCTCGTCGAGTCCCATGGTGCCGCCGTCGATGCGCCTGGTAATGTTCACGAAATACATGTCACCATCGCTGCCAGCGGTCTGATCGGCAAGCTCGTTGAGTCCCCTCGCCTGCCAGAACCAGGCTGCCGCGCGCGCCGCGCCGGCCGGCTCCAGCAGCAGATCGGGCTGCGCGAGCACATCGAGACCGGAGGTGCGCGCGAATTGCGCATAGTTGTCGCGCCCGGTCAGCTGGATGAGGCCACGCCCATGGTAGCGCCAGCCGTCTCCACTGGCTTCGTCGCCGTTGCCCATGCGGTCGGCGTAGATGTGATTGGCCAGCGCTTGCGGCTTACCGCTGTAAAGTGCGGCAACTTCGTCACTTGGAAAGCGCTGCGGCCAAACGACGCGCAGGCGCCGTGCGGGGTAGTTCAGCGATTCTTCGAGGCGCCGCAATTCGCTCGACTCGACCAGCACCTGGGCCAGGAAGGCGGCCTGGCGACGCGGCGTATCGATGGCGCAGGCCCGCATGGCTGTGTTAAGGGGCTCCAGCCATTGCGCCGCGTACGCCTCTCCCCCAGGGTAGGTCAGCAGCTGCTGTAACTGGGTAAGCGTGATGCCACTTTCAGGCGCTTCCTTGTTCGTGCCTCCTGACGGCTGGCTGACTGGCTCGCGCGCCACCAGTGCCTGCGGCGCAGGCGCCGGCGCGCTGGCCGCCGCGACCAGGGCTACTGGCGCCTCGACTGCCGCCGCAGGCTGGACGGGCGATTCGGACGCCGCCGGCTCGGGTTCGGCATGCTCCGGAAGCACGTATTCGTCCAGGTACAAGGGCTTGCGCACGAAGCCGAGGTGGTACACGACGTACTGCAGGACGAACTGCTGGTCGCCGATCGTGTGCAGGGCGAAGCTTTTTTCCATGCCGACGATACGACCGCGCGGGGTTCCGCTCAGGCATCGGTTCACGCGCTCCATCTGCAAGCGGATCTCTTCCTCGCTCCGCATATGTCGAGGATCGTTGTTGCCGACGACGATGCGCTCGATAAAGCCGACCTCGGCGAGCTCAAGATTACCTGCCATGCTGTCTCCTATGTCAAAAGTCGCGGCCTGCCCCATGGCGCCAGGGCGCTGCCATGCACGCGGCAGCCGCCGATACATGCTCTAAGGAAATTCGTAAAAGCGCAAGCCCTTTATTATCCCTGCCAGCGGCGGCTTCACCCGCCGACTTACTGTTCGTTGCCACACCATATTTACCGGCCTCGTCGCGTACACTATGGCTTTCCAGTAAAAATTGTTTTCATGCTTGCTACTCTCGAACGGATCGATCCCTACAGCGACGACATCGACCTCTTGGTCGAGTTGGTCTGCCACCTGCGCCCGCGCCAGCGCTGGGTGTGGCAGGACGTGGACGATCCCGCCCAGGCGGTGCGCACGCTGACCCAGCTCCTGAAAGGCAATCCAGCCCAGGCCTGGGCGCTGCGCCGCTACATCACGACCCTGCTCGAGAAGCGGCGGCACACCAGTCTTTACAGCGATATCGGCATCCTCTCGAACGACGGCTTCGTCACCGAACTCAAGAGCCGCATCACCTACCGCTTACTGCCCCCCGCGCTCGACAATCTGTATTTATCGGACGCGCTCGACCAGGTGCTGTACCGCGAGGACGACTACGAATGGATCCGCGCGGTGCCCGACGGCGACTGGATGCAGTTGTTCGACGTGATCGCCAATGCCCCGCCGACCGACGACAGCGTGCCCGGCCGCGCGCGCGTGGACACGCTCAAGGGCCTCTTGGACGCGATCCGCACCCTGTCCTGCCGCATCTGCGCGCTCGGCCTCGAGCCGCGCCTGGTGCACAGCTATAGCCAGATCGAGAATTTCGATTCGCCCTTCCTGATGCAGAACATCGAGGCCAACCGCTACCTCGATGAATACGCGCGCTACCTGAGCGGCGAGCGCGAACGTCCGGACGACGCGCGCCACCTGCTGGTGATGCTCGACCAGTGCGAGGACGTGGTGCTCAAGATCCGGCGCCTGGCGCTGTCGAACGGCACCAGCATCGCCCTGACCTACCTGCTGGTGGCGGTGCAGCAGAGCATCGACCGCCTGCAAAAACTGCTGTTCCTGGTCGACGTCACCGATGAGCAGGGGTCGACGCCCTCGCCCGCCTCCCCCTCGGCCCATGAAGTCATGGACGAGCTGGTCATCGACGGCGAGGTGCTGCCGCCGGTAGCGCCGCAAGCCGACAAGCCGGGCCAGCTGGCGCTGCCCGATGCGCCGCTGCTCACCCCGCGCCAGCACGCCGCGATCTCGCTGGCCGAAGAATTGATCGAGGCCCACAACACCAAGTACCAGGTCAGCGGCCTGGTGCGCGACAACGTGCACCTGCTGGCGCGCAACGTCACCGAGAACGCCAGCCGCACCGGCGAGCACTACATCGCCGAAGACCGCAAGGACTTGCGCAAGATGCTGTGGTCCTCGTCCGGCGCCGGCTTCATCGTCGGCTTCATGGCGCTGTTCAAGATCCTGCTGGGTTACCTGAGGACGCCGCCGCTGGTCGAGGCTTTCCTGTTCAGCATGAACTACTCGCTCGGCTTCGTGCTGATCCACATGCTGCACTTCACGGTCGCCACCAAGCAGCCGGCCATGACGGCGCAGCGCATCGCAGCCTCGCTGCACCGCTCCGCCACCGGGCGCGGCATCGACGTCGACAAGCTGGCCGAACTGGTCAACAAAGTGTTCCGCACGCAGATGGTGGCGGTGCTCGGCAACGTGCTGGTGGCCTTCCCCGTGGCCTGGGCGATCGCCGAAGGCGTGCGCTGGTACACCGGCCACCACCTGGTCGACCCGATCAAGGCGCTGCACCTGCTCAACGACATCGACCCGCTGCACAGCCCGGCCCTGTTCTACGCCGCCGTGGCCGGCGTCTGGCTGTTCGTGGCCGGGCTGATCTCGGGCTACTACGACAACAAGGCGCTGTACACGCGCATGGGCCAGCGCGTGCAGCAGATCCGCGGCCTGCGCCGCCTGCTGGGCGCCGAGCGCCTGGCGCGCCTGGGCCGCTATGTCGAGGACAATCTCGGCGGCCTGATGGGTAACTTCTTCTTCGGCATCCTGCTCGGCACCACCGGCACCATCGGCTTCCTGCTCGGCCTGCCGATCGACATCCGCCACATCACCTTCTCGGCCGCCAACTTCGCCACCGCGCTGGTGGCCCTGGATTACGGCATGAGCTGGGCCCAGATCGCCAACGCCACCGCCGGCGTGCTGATGATCGGCACCATCAACCTGCTGGTGAGCTTCGGGCTGGCGCTGTGGGTGGCGCTGCGCGCACGCAAGATCGTCTTCAAGCGCTGGATCCTGCTGGTGCAGGCGCTGGGTCGGCGCTTCGCCTATTCGCCGGTCGAATTCTTCATGGGTCCGCGGCATCGCCAGTTGCCGCCGCCCGATACCGTCTCCTCGAGGGGAACAAAATGAACAAGAAGCGCTTCGCCGCCTGGCTCGGCTTCATCGGTTTCGTCTGCGTGGTCGCCTCGTGCAAGGCCCTGCCCGACCGCAGCACGATCGCCGGAGCGCCGGACAAGGCCGTGCCCACCGTCGCCACCCAACGCGGCGAGATGAAGGACGGACAGGCGGCGGCGCTGCTCAAGCGGCGCTGGGCGCGCGCCTCGCCCGACCTCAAGCAACTGGCGGTGCTCGAAGAGCAGGCGACCGGCGTGCCGCTGATCGCCGGCAACCAGGTCTCGCTGCTGTTCGACGGTCCGGCCACCATGCGCGCCATGATGGAGGCGGCAAAGAACGCGAAAACCTCGATCAACCTCGAGACCTATATCTTCGACCACGACGAAATCGGCGCCCAGTTCGCCGAGATCCTGATACAGAAGCGCGCCGAGGGCGTGACCGTCAACATCATCGTCGACGGCGTCGGCACGTTGGCCACGCCCAAGGAATTCTTCGAGCGCCTGCAGCAGGCCGGCATCAACGTGCTGGTGTTCAATCCGGTGAACCCGACCAAGCGGCCGGGCAAGTGGGCAGTCAACAACCGCGACCACCGCAAGATCATGATCGTCGACGGCAAGGTCGCCTTCACCGGTGGCATCAATATCAGCAGCACCTATGCCAATAGCTCGCTGTTCCGCTCGAACAAGCGCGCCGGCAAGGTCAACGAAGAAGACGTCGGCTGGCGCGATACCCACATCAAGATCGAGGGACCGGCCGTCGGCGCCCTGCAATGGGCCTTCATCGACAACTGGGTGCACCAGGACGCGGGCGAGCTGCCCCAGATCGAATACTTCCCCAAGCTCGCCCCGGTGGGCGAAAAAGTGGTGCGGGTGCTGGCGACGTCGCCCGACCGCGATTCGGAAATCTATAAATCGCTGGTACTGGCGATCGGCGAGGCGAAGAAGTCGATCCACCTGACGGCCGCCTATTTCGTGCCGGACCAGCAGATCGTCGACGGCCTGATCGCGGCGTCCAAGCGCGGGGTCGACGTGCAACTGGTGCTGCCGGGTGTGTCGGACCACGACTTCATCAAGTATGCGGGCGAGTCGTTCTACCACGAGCTGCTGGAAGGCGGCGTGCGCATCTTCCAGCTGCAGGTGGCGGTGCTGCACGCCAAGACGACGGTGATCGACGGCATGTGGTCGTCGATCGGCTCGGCGAACATCGACCGCCGCAGTTTCATCCACAACTACGAGGTCAATGTGGTGGTGCTCGATCCGCACTTCGGGCGCGATATGGAAGCGGCGTTCAGGGAAGACTTGCGGCACTCGAAAGAGATCAAGCTGGCGGACTGGAAGCGGCGGCCGTGGGGCGACCGGCTGCGCGAGATGATGTCGCGGCTGACGGAGTACTGGATCTGATGCCGGTGCCGGATCTGACGCCGGCGTCTGACTCGATCGCTACCGTATAAACGTCGTTCCCGCGCAGGCGGGAACCCAAGGTTGCATGCGCTGCCACTACTGTTAAATCGCGTGGCGGCTTAAAAAGGATCGGGTTCCCGCCAAGGCGCCCGGCGAGGGCGGGAACGACGTGCGCGCGCTGCTGGCCGGCTCAAAGACCGGCCGCCAGCATGCCATCGCTGTGCGGCGACCAGATGCTCCCCGCGCGCACGAACTTCTCGGTCGTGACCAGGGCAAACCTGCCTCCGACTACGTCCCAGCCATAGCGGTCGATCTCGACCCGCTGCGGCTCGACCCGCACCACATTGAACGAATTGACCTCGCCGCGCCCGCGGGTGGAGGTGGCGGTGCCGGCCTGGATCACGAGCGCCGCGTATTCGTCGATCTGGTAGCGCGCCGCCGTGCTGCCCGCATGACTTGCATGCATATGGCCGGCCATCAGGATGTCGACGTTGGTCTCGGCGAACACTTCCATCGCCAACGGCGCGCGCACCACGAGGTCGCGCTTTTCGAAGTGTTCCGGCAAATCGAAGGGATGGTGGGTGACGACGATGCGCGTCACCTCCGGCCCCAGGCCGGCCAGGCGCTGGCGCAGCCCCGCCACCTGCTCGTGGCTGATGCGGCCGTCCTTGATGGTCAGCGAACGCGCGGTGTTGACGCCCACCACGGCGATCTCGTCGTCGATGAACACGGGCTCGAGCTCGTCGGTGATGTAGCGCTTGTAGCGCGCCAGTGGCCGCATGAAACGGCGGAACACGTTGTACAGCGAGATGTCGTGGTTGCCGGGCACAATGATCTGCGGACCGGGCAGCGAATCGAGGAAGGCGCGCGCCTCTTCGAATTCCTCGACCTTCGCGCGCTGGGTCAGGTCGCCCGAGATCACGACCACATCGGCCGCGATGCGCTCGACCAGTTCGCGCAAGGGGCCGAGCAGCGCCTGGTCGACGCGGCCGAAATGCAGGTCGGACAGGTGAACGAGGGTGCGCATCGGGGAGTCTCCTTTTTTTTACGACACTTATATCTCTTGTCGCGGCGCCCTGCCAGACGCGCGCCGCTCGCGCGCGGCCCGGCGCCGGTTGAGGGTGGCCGCGCCGCCGATGCAGATCGCCAGCCAGCCGCAGCCCTCGGCCAGCGCGGCCAGGATATCGGTCAGGTAGTGCGCGCCGAGGTACATGCGCGAGAACGCGATCAGCCCGATCATCAGCGCCGCCAGCACGAAGGGCAGCAGGCGCCCGATCCACGACCTGGCGTGACGCGCGAAGTAGCAGGCCAGCAGGCCGTACAGCACGGTGGCGGCCATCGTGTGCCCGCTCGGGAAACTATACGTGGTGAGGGTGAGGATGGGTTCCTCGAAATGGGGACGCGCGCGCTCGAAGGTATGCTTGAGCGCCACATTGAGCAGCATCCCGCCCGGCACGCTCGAGATCAGTGCCACGATCCAGTAGCGCTGCCCGCGGCGGTACAGCCAGACGCCGACGCCGAAGGCGATCGTGAGCACGCCCGGCGTGCTGTGGATGTGGGTCAGCACCAGCAGCGCATCGCGCAACAGGCCGCCCTGGCTCGCGTGCGAGTGCAGCCAGTCGGCCACCACCACGTCGAGCTGGGTGATCGGGGCGCCGGCGACAACGGCCCCGGCCAGGTGGGCAAAGCCCGCCATCGCCAGCACCAGGAAGGCGATCCCGACGGTGAGATGGAGGCCGTACTCGCCTTCCGGCGAGAAGCGGGCGGCGGCAAAACGGTGAAGACGGGGCAGGACATTGCTCATGACATTGATTATGACTGACTTGGCGAAAAAACCACACACGCAAAAATTTACTGTATATCCGAACAGTAGCTGTGTATTTGTACAGTAGTTGTGATATTCTTTCCTCACTGCACAACCACTACGATTAAAGGAAACGAACATGACGACTCTGAACAGCTCCTTCGGCCTGGAACACGCACCTGTCCCTTTCCTGGCGCGCATTGGCCGCCGCGAAATTCTCATCACCCGTGATTTCCGCAAGCGCTTCTATGCCGTCAACCCGGTTATCGAGTGCGATACCGGCGTCGAGGCCGGCCACGTCGAGATCCTGCTGTTCCGCCGCTGGCTGCTCATTCTTTCCAAGGCGCACTAACTGACGGCGCTGCGTAAGCTGATCTACGTTGGAAAAATTCATATGGATGCTTGAATTTATTCCTTTTCTTTCTATGGGCTGAGACCGTACGCTACGGTTTCCCACCCTCCAGAAAGATAATAAATGCTTCGCAAAACCTTCATCCGTTCGCTGGCGGCACTGACCCTGCTGGTGCAGACCTCGGCATTCGCCGCCGACGTCAACCTGCTCAACGTGTCGTATGACCCGACCCGCGAGCTGTACCACGAGTTCGATGCGGCCTTCGCCAAGCACTGGAAAGCCAAGACGGGCGACAACGTCACCGTGAAGCAATCGCACGGCGGTTCGGGCAAGCAGGCGCGTTCGGTGATCGACGGCCTGCAGGCCGACGTCGTCACCCTGGCGCTGGCCTACGACATCGACGCCATCCGCGACAAGGGCCTGATCAATCCGGGCTGGGAAAAGAAGCTGCAATACCATAGCGCGCCATATACCTCGACGATCGTGTTCCTGGTGCGCAAGGGCAATCCGAAGCAGATCAAGGACTGGAACGACCTGGTCAAGCCGGGCGTCTCGGTGATCACGCCGAATCCAAAGACCTCGGGCGGCGCGCGCTGGAATCACCTCGCGGCCTATGGCTATGCACTGCGCCAGCCGGGCGGCAATCCGCAGAAGGCGGCCGAATTCCTGGGCGCCCTGTACAAGAACGTGCCGGTGCTCGATTCGGGCGCGCGCGGCTCCACCACCACCTTCGTCGAGCGCGGCATCGGCGACGTGCTGCTGGCCTGGGAAAACGAGGCGCTGCTGGCGCTGCGCGAACTCGGCCCCGATAAATTCGAGATCGTCGCCCCGTCGCTGAGCATCCTGGCCGAACCGCCGGTCGCCGTGGTCGACAAGAACGTCGACAAGAAAGGCACCCGCAAGGTGGCCCAGGCCTACCTCGAATACCTGTACAGCGACGAAGGCCAGGACATCATCGCCAAGAACTACTATCGCCCGGCGGTCGACAAGTTCGCCAAGAAGTATGCGTCGCAGTTCCCGCAGATCAAGCTGTTCCAGATCAACGAGCTTGGCGGCTGGACCGCGGCCCAGAAGAACCACTTCGCCGACGGCGGCATCTTCGACCAGATCTACACCAAGAAGTAAGCGCAGCGCGCGGCTACTGATCCGGCCAACGCTATAAGCACGTCGTTCCCGCGGAGGCGGGAACCCAAGACCGATGCATTGCCACTGAAGTCCATCATGGTGGCGGCGCTGAAGACTTGGGTTCCCGCCTCCGAGGGAAGTCGTTACCTCCAGTGGAGGTAACGACGTTTTTGCATTGCGGGCCGTCATTGGTGTCCCGTTTCACCCGCGCGCCAAAAAATCCCTTGAAATAGCAAACTCGGTCACGAAGTGAACAATTCACTAACTCGTGGCCTGCCGCGCATCGCTATCGCGAACGCGGCGGTCCTTCCCCGCATAACCCGAACACGGAAAGGATCACCAATGTCAGTCAAACTCCGCAAGATCAACGAGCAAGTCATGGTCATCACCGGCGCCACCAGCGGCATCGGCCTGTCGACCGCGCGCATGGCCGCCGAGCGCGGCGCCCGCCTGGTGCTGGCGGCGCGCGCCGACGATGCGCTGGACGAACTGGTCCGCGAACTGCGCGCGCGCGGCGCCGACGTCATCGCCGTCACCGCCGACGTCGGCAAGATCGACGACGTCGAGCGTATCGGCGATGCCGCCATTCGCGAATTCGGCCGCATCGACACCTGGGTCAACAATGCCGGCATCTCGATCTTCGGCCGCATCGAAGACGTCTCGCCCGAAGACCACCACCGCCTGTTCCAGACCAATTTCTGGGGCGTCGTGAACGGCTCGCTGGAAGCGGTCAAGCGCATGAAGCTACGCGGCGGCGGCGCCCTGATCAACCTGGGCAGCGAACTGTCCGACCACGGCATCCCGCTGCAGGGCATGTACGCAGCGTCCAAGCACGCGGTGAAAGGCTTCACCGATTCGCTGCGCATGGAACTGGAAAAGGAAGGCGCGCCGATGTCGGTCACGCTGGTCAAACCGTCGGGCATCGACACCATGTTCGCGGTGCACGCCAAGAACTATATGGAAAAAGAACCGAAGCTGCCGTCGCCGGTGTATGCGCCGGAACTGGTGGCCGACGCCATCCTGTACGCGGCCCAGCATCCGAAGCGCGACGTGTTCGTCGGCGGCGCGGCCAAGATGAATTCGTCGGGCGCCCGCTTCCTGCCGCGCGCCTTCGACAAATATGTGACGGCAACCATGTTCAGGAACCAGAAATCGGATGCGCCGGCCGATCCGGGCCGCCGCGACGCGCTGCACAAGCCCGACCACACGCGCGAGCTGCGCGAGCGCCAGGGCATTTACCAGACCCATGAGCGCAGCCCGTACACCGCGGCCCAGCTGCGCTCGAAGCAGATCACCACCGCCCTGCTGGGCGGCGGCGCCCTGCTAGCGGCCTTCGCCCTGAGTCGGCGGACGGCTCGTTAAGAACTCGGTGTCCTCCTCGGTCAGCGGAAGATCGGGGATGGACTCGATGCGGTCGGTATCGATGTCGGCGCCGTCCCGGGACACGGCGTCGCGCCCGGCCGCGGCGCGTTCGCCGGTGCCGCCTACATCGCTGTCGCCCGAGAAATCGGCGTCGCCGACGTCGGGCCCGGCGGTGTCGCCGGCGTGGCTGGCCTCGAGGTCGGACGTCGTGCCTTCGTCGAAGTCGAGCATCTGCTCAGGGTCGAGATTGCCGGCGAAACCGGGGCCGCCGACGACGTCGCTGCCGGTGTCCGAGATATCGCTCGGGCCGAGCGCGTCGATGCCATGGCCCTTGCCCAGGTTGCGGTCAGGGCGTTCCGGGAAGTTGTCCGGGTCAAGTGTGCTGGTGCCAGTCATATTGCCTCCATAAGTGTTGATGAACCATGGAGACAGAGTACTGAATTTCGCTGCCTGGTGTCGCAGCGCAGGGCCGCACGTCGGAACTCAGAACGCGCGCCGCATCCCCACGTTCATCGAGGAGCCGCTGCCCGGCTCGACCATGCGGGTGCCGGCCAGGTGCTGGATGCGCGAGTAGGCGGCATAGAAATCCAGCCGGCGCGATACCGCATAGGTGGCGCCGACGGCGAGCTGGCGCGCGTCGTTGTTGGCCGGATCGCGGTCGTTGCGGCGCACGTACGATGCCAGCAGCGTGGTCTGGCGCGATATCGGCACCGCCACGCCCATCAGCACGTCGCGGCTGTCGGTCGAGCGTGTGGCGGCGACGCTGGCGCCATAGGGATTGTCCGGATTGAACAGCGGCGAATTGCCCCAGCCGCGGTTGGCGCTATAGGCGGTGTAGGCCGTGCCCCAGTCGAAACGCATATTGGCGGCGACGATGGAATTCCTGGCCGCCATCGTGATGTCGATCTCGTTGTAGCGCGTGACCTTGGCCACGTTGCGGTTCTGGTGGGCGGCGCGGATGTTCAGCGGTCCCAGGTTGACGCCGACCGTCATGCCCCAGGCGCGTCCCGAGGGCGAGCCGTCGACGTCGCCCTTGCGCCATTTGGCGCCGGTGCTGATGCCGGCATAGCGGCCTTCGTAGCCAACGCTGTCGTCGGCGTGCACGCCGCGCGGCGCCGACTGGGCCGCCAGGCCGCCCTGGAATGGGTCGCCGACGTCGTTCAGGGTAGTGTAGTCGAGGTTGTACTGGCGTCCGACGGTGACCGTGCCCTGGCGTGCGCGCTCGCGCACGCTCTCGACGTCCGCCGCGCTCTCGAGCGTGAAGATGGACGACGCTGCCGGCACCGCATCGGCGCGTGCGGCCAGCTGCAGTTCTGCCAGGCAGTCTGCTGCGCAGACGGCTTCCTGAATCGCCCCGGCGCCGGCGCCTTGCGAAAGCGCCGGGTTGTTTTGCGCCGAAGCGCACGCCGCGCTCCCTCCGAGCACGGCCAATGCGACGATGGACATTCTCATGGCGTCAATCTCTCCCTGACACCTACTATCCGCCTGTTATGGCAACCTGATCTGTCTAATACCTCACATAACCGACAGTTTCGTATTGCTCATGCGCCAGCGCAGCACCCTATGGCCTGCCTTGATCTGTCGCACGGCTCGTGCATTGATGTCCACCGTACACCGAATGGTGAGCCGGTGCAATCTTTACGAGATTTCCAGAAATATCGGCCTTAACGGCGCAATGCGGCGAAGGCGGCCGGCTCCCATTCGCGCAGCGCCAGCAGCAGGCCGCTGCCGCGCCGCTGCGCCAGGGGCGCGGCCAGGCTTTCCTCGTGCAGCTGGGCGAAGCGGGCGCGCATCAGGCGCAGCTCGTGCTGCAGCTTGGCGCGCGCGCTGTCGGTGAGCATGCCATGCGCGAAGTCGAGGGTCTCGCTGGCGCCATCGAAGCCGCCCGCCACGAACTCGGGCATGCCCTGGCCATTGAAGTAGCGCCGGATCGGGCCGTCGGCCAGCCAGTCGAAGTCGCGCGCCACGTTGACGCGGATGCGGTTGCCGGGCAGGAGCGTGATCAGTTGCAGGCGGTCCAGGCGCAGCAGGTATTGCAGGCACTCGGCCTCGCTCAGCCGGTAGACATTGAGCATGTCGAGCATGCGCCAATGGTTCAGCGCGCACACCGCCACCAGCAGCAGCTTGTCATCCTGCACCAGTTCGCCCTCCTGCTCGGCGCTCAGGGTGCGCAGGCGGCGCTGGCCGTTCTGGGCTTCCTGCGCAATCTCGGCCAGGGTAAAGCCGAGCAGGCTGCAGATTTCCACGATGCGCTCGAGCGTGAACTGCTCGCTGGCGAACAGGCGCTTGATGCTTGGCTCGGACAGGTCGAGCGCGACGGCGACGTCGCGGTAGGTCAAGCCTTGCAGCTTCAGCTGGCGCTTGAGGGTGGCGATGATCTGGCTGATTTGGGTCATGGTGGGAACTCGGGGAACGATCAGGAAACGGTACCGGTCGCCGCTGCATGCCAGACCGGCACCGCGGCCAGCCTGACGGCGTTCTTGCCGCCGCGCTTGGCTGCGTACATGGCGTGGTCGGCGCGTGCCAGCCAGGCGTCCAGGTCGGGCTTGTCGCCGGGCGCGAACAGCGCCACGCCGATGCTGGCGCCCACCGTGACGTCGGTGGTGCGCAAGGTGTAGGGCTCGCGGATGCAGGCAAGCAGCTTGCGCGCGGTGTCTTCCGCGTCGCCCGGGCTGGTCAGCATCTCGAGCACCACCACGAATTCGTCGCCGGCCAGGCGCGCCACCAGGTCGGTCTTGCGCACGGACTCGGCCAGGCGCGCGCCGAACTGGCGCAGCAGCTCGTCGCCCTCCTCGTGGCCGTGGGTGTCGTTGACCGCCTTGAATCCATCCATGTCGATGAACAGCAGCGCCGCCGGCATCGTGCTGCGCGAGGCCCGCGCCATGGCTTCGGGCAAGGCCTCCATCAGCGCGCGCCGATTTGGCAAGCCGGTCAGCACGTCGCGCAACAGCAGCGCATTGAGCTCGGCGGTGCGTTCGGCCACTGCCGTTTCAAGATGCTCGTTCATCTGCTGCAGCGCGCGCCGGTACTGCGCTTCGCTGCTGACCAGGTCGCGCATCGTGCCCGACAACATGTTCGCTTCGTGGAAGCCACTGATCTGCGGGATCGGCGGCAAGTCTTTCCCGCTCGCCGTGGCCTCCGTCACCCGTTCGATCGCCTGGCCCAGCTGGGCCATCGGCTGCGCCAGGCGGCGCGCCAGCAGCGCGGCCACGAGCACCAGCAGCAAGCCCAGTAATGTGCTCCAGGCCAGCATACGGCGTTTCAGCTCGCTTGCTCCCTGCAAGGCTTTTTCTTCATCCTGCCGCACCAGCACCGACCACTGCAGCGTCGCCGGATTTCCGGCGTGACCGGTCTGGCTGAATCCGGTGAGATAGGTGCGCCCGCCCGGCCATGCTTCGCGCAGGGCGCCGGTGTCGCCCAGGTTGGCGCGGCGCAGGCTTGCGGTATCGATTTTCTGTTCGACCAGCTCCTGCGGCCCCAGCATCACGGTGCCGTCGGCGCGCACCACCAGGATCTCGGCGCCATACTCGCGCAGCGCCGGCGTGAGCAGCATCTGCGCCTGGCGGCGCGCCCATTCCCAGCTCAGGTGCAGGCCCAGCACGGCGAACAGCTCGCCCTCCTGGCTGAACACGGGCGTCGACACGTCGACGAAGCGCCAGGGGTCGGGCCTTTGCGGCATCAGTTTTTCCAGCAGCAGCGCCGGATGGTAGTCGGTGGCGCGTACGCCATCGCGGCCGACCTGGAACCAGGGACGCATGCTGACGTCGTTCCCCTCCAGCAGCCCCATGGTCGAGGCGACCACCTTGCCCGAGTTGTCGGCCATGCCGATCCAGGCGTAGTCGGGAAAGGTCTGCTGCAGGCTCTCGAGCGTAACGCGCGCCACTGCGGGATTGCGTGCCTGGCGCACCGACGGCAACGCGGCCAGCAGGCGCGCATCGCCGACAGCCTGCTCCACGACGCGATTGAGCGCATCGCGCATCTGCCACGACAGTTGTTGCAGGCGCAACTCGGCTTCAGCATTCGCCTGGCGGACGGCGAAATGGTTCACCACCGCCAGTTGCAAGGCCACGGTCAATGCCACGGTGATGCACACTGCCAACGTCATCAGGGTGGACAGGCGGAATTTGCAGAGCAGACCTTGCATAAGAGATTTGCGTAAACGTAATAACCCGTCATCATAGCGCTGAAACCAAGGGTGAGTTCATCCTTGGAAACAATGCACCGAGGAAATTTATTAGTCCCCGAGGATTTTGGACAGAACGCAACACTTTAACGCAAGCAGAAGTCGCTGTAGCATTTCTTTTAGCAAAAAATTGTATTCATTTCTCACCATTCTAGAACAAGCATTTTCGGAAAAATCGAATATGGGGAATAAGACATTCGACCATGTCACTATTCGTTTTTGCCGACTGCCACAAGGACGGTATAGATGACCACCCACATGGACCGCTTCCAGGAGATGCAGATTTTTACGCGCATCGTGGAGCGGCGCAGTTTCACACTCGCGGCCGAAGACTTGTCGCTGCCGCGCGCGACCGTGACGAACGCGATCAAGCGCCTGGAAGCGCGGCTCGGCACGCGCCTGCTGGACCGCACCACGCGGGTGGTCGCGCCGACACTCGACGGCCAGGCGTATTACGAGCGCTGCGTGCGCCTGCTGGCCGACCTCGGAGAAATGGAAAGCGTCTTCACCCGTGCAGCGCCGACCGGCTTGCTGCGTGTGAACCTGCAGGCCACGCTGGCGCGCCGGGTCGTGGCGCCGCGCCTGCCGGCCTTCCTGGCGCGCTATCCGGGCATCGAACTGCAGATCGGCGAAGGCGACCGGCTGGTCGACCTGGTGCGCGAGGGTATCGATTGCGTGCTGCGCGTCGGTAATCTGCAGGATTCGTCGATGGTGGCCCAGCAGATCACGCAGATCGCGCAGGTTACTTGCGCCAGCCCGGCCTACCTCGAACGCCACGGCCGGCCAACCTCGCTCGACGGCTTGCAGCCGCACCAGGCCGTCAACTTCATTTCCTCTGCCACCGGTAAGCCGTATCCGCTCGAATTCATGGTCGACGGCGCCCTGCGCCAGCTGACCTTGCCCGGCCCGGTGTCGGTCACCGGCGCCGATATGTACACGGCCGGCGCGCTGGCCGGCCTGGGGCTGGTGCAGGTGCCGCGCTACCGCGTCGAACGCGCGCTGGCCCAGGGCGAACTCGAGGTCTTGCTGCCCGACCTCGCGCCACCAGCCCTTCCCGTGTATGTGCTGTATCCGCAGAGCCGCCAGCTGTCGCCGCGGGTGCGGGTGTTCGTCGATTTCCTGAAGGACGCGTTCGCCGGCTTCGGCTGAGCGCGTCGGTTACCATGAAGATACGATTACATATTCAATAAGGAGACCCCGATGCCGCGTTCCCCCTTCTACCCCCTGCTCGCCGCCGCCCTGGCCATCGCCGCACCACTGTCGCTCGCCGGCCCGGTGGTCTCGATCGACAGCGGCAAGATAGAGGGCAAGGTCGACGCCGGCGTCGCCAGCTGGAAAGGCATCCCCTTTGCCGCCCCGCCGGTGGGCGCCCTGCGCTGGCGCGCGCCACAAGCGGTCCAGCCCTGGACCGGGGTGCGCCAGGCAAGCAGCTATGCGGCGGACTGCATGCAACTGCCCTTCCCCAGCGACGCCGCGCCGCTCGGCACCAAACCCGATGAGGACTGCCTGTACCTCAATATCTGGAAGCCGGCCGCTGCCCAAGGCAAGCTCCCGGTGCTGGTCTGGATCTATGGCGGCGGCTTCGTCAACGGCGGCTCGTCGCCGCCGACGTATTCCGGCGCCGAGCTGGCGAAACAGGGCGTGGTGGTGGTCAGCTTCAATTACCGCATCGGCCGCTTCGGCTTCTTCGCCCATCCGCAACTGACGCAGGAAGCCGGCCAGAAGGTCGGCCAAGAAGCCGCGCCCGGCAACTATGGCTTCATGGACCAGATCGCGGCGCTGGAATGGGTCAAGCGCAACGCCGCGTCCTTTGGCGGCGACCCGGCCAATGTGACCATCAGCGGCGAATCGGCGGGCGGCATGTCGGTCAATTTCCTGCTTACGTCGCCACAGAGCCGGGGCCTGTTTGCCAAGGCCGTCGTGATGTCGGGCGGCGATGGCGGCACGGCGCCGACGCCGCCCGCCGACGCCGAGAAGATCGGCCTGAATTTCGCGACCGGCAAGGGCATCGCCGCCGACGATCCGAAGTCCCTGGAAAAACTGCGCGCGCTGCCGGCCGACAGCGTGGTCGATGGCCTGAACCTGGCCAACTTCAGGATGCAGGGGATGCCGACCTACCACGGGCCGTTCGCCGACGGCAGGCTGGCGATCGATTCAGGCGCCGCCTTCGCCGCCGGCCGCATGCACAAGGTGCCGGTGATGATCGGCGCCACCAGCGCCGACATCGGCGGCAAGACCGGCTATATGGTGGCCGGCGCGCGCAGCCTGGCGGCGACCCTGGCCGACCATGGGGTGCCGGTCTACGCCTACCGCTTCTCGTACGTGGCGGAATCGAACGCCAAGCCGGGCGCCGGCGCCGGCCATGCGACCGACATCCCCTTCTTCTTCGATACGGTGGCGGTCAAGTACGGCGAGCAGGCGACGGGCAAGGACGTCGCCGTCGGCAAGGCGATGAGCACGTATTTGGTGAACTTCGCCAAGCGCGGCGATCCGAACGGCGCGGGCTTGCCGGCATGGCCGCGCTATGCGCGCGGGGGCGACCAGCTGATGGATTTCTCGGCGGACGGCAAGCCGGTGGCGCACAAGGATCCGTGGGGCGCCGAGATCGACGCCGCGGCCGCGACCCGTCGTTGAACCTGCGCAACGCAGACGAGACGTCGCCGGGACGGCCGGTGATCGCCTATAATATTGTCTGGGTGATCATACCGCTGCGGGTATGACAGGATTTGCGCTGGTCGGGCCGCCACGCAGCTCGGCTACGCACGTCAACCATGACACTCACCCTGTATTGTTGCACCATCCCGGCCACCTCCTGGCCGCATCGCGTCCCGCCTTCACCCACCTCCCGCTGGCCCGTTCCCGGCCATGCCGGACCGTGGGCTGCCAATTCATGAAACATACCGGACGGCATCTGCGCCGTCGCGGCTGGAAATCCTTTATGCGCATCGAACGACGAGTTTCTAAAACATTCCAAGAATTCATTGCATCGGGCAAGGCCGGCGGCGCCGTCCTGATCCTGTGCACCCTCGTTTCCCTGGCCATCGCCAATTCGGCCTGGGGCTCTTCCTACCTGGGCTTCTGGCACATCCCGCTCGGCGGCCTCACCGTCGAACTGTGGATCAACGACTTGCTGATGGCGGTGTTCTTCCTGCTCGTCGGCCTCGAACTCAAGCGCGAGATGTACAACGGCGAATTGTCCGACCTGCGCAACGCCATGCTGCCGATCCTGGCGGCGGCCGGCGGCATCGTTGTGCCGGCCGGGATCCACTTCGCCCTCAACGGCGGCACGCCGACCCAGCCCGGCGTCGGCATCCCGATGGCCACCGACATCGCCTTCGCCCTGGGCGTGCTGGCGCTGCTGGGCAACCGAGTGCCGGCCTCGCTCAAGGTGTTCCTGACCGCACTGGCCGTGATGGACGACCTGGGCGCCATCATCGTCATCGCCGTGTTCTATACAGCCCAGCTGTCGGTGGCTTACCTGGCGGGCGCCCTAGCGGTCTTCGTGGCGCTGCGCGTGATGAACAAGTACCTGCGCGTGCTGGCCATGTGGCCCTATCTGCTGGGCGGGGCGCTGATGTGGTTCCTGATGCTCAAGTCGGGCGTGCACGCCACCATCGCCGGCGTGCTGCTGGCCTTCACCATTCCCTATTCGGCGCTGGAAGACGATGCCAATTCTCCGTCGCACCGCCTGGAACACGCGCTGCACAAGCCGGTGGCCTTCCTGATCCTGCCGATCTTCGCGCTGGCCAATACCGGCATCGTGATCGGCGCCGACTGGGCCGGCGA
This sequence comes from Massilia sp. Soil_C_3, assembly GCF_057657035.1. NCBI lineage: Bacteria > Pseudomonadati > Pseudomonadota > Betaproteobacteria > Burkholderiales > Oxalobacteraceae > Massilia > Massilia sp. Soil_C_3. The sequence goes on along the minus strand of NZ_JBDGJG010000002.1, from coordinate 552,601 downwards.
GCTGGCCTCGCTCAACAGCCTCGGCATCCTGGTCGGCCTGGTGCTCGGCAAGCCGGTCGGCATCCTGCTGTTCAGCTTTGCCGCTGTCGCGATCGGCGTGTGCCGCCTGCCGCTCGACCTGGCCTGGCGCCATGTGCTCGGCGCCGGCATGCTGGGCGGCATCGGCTTCACGATGTCGATCTTCATCACGAACCTGGCATTCGTGGGACATGCGGATATCATCAACGCCTCGAAGATGGCGATCCTGGCCGCGTCGGTGATCGCCGGCACGATCGGCTTCACCTGGCTCAAGCTCATGGGCGCGCCACTGGCCTCCGACCATGACCCCGACACCATGGACTTCGACCAAGATCCGCCAACGCCAACGAAATAAACGACACTGCCGATGAACAAGGTCATCCACCCCGCGCGCGCGGTCGCCCTGGGCTTCCTGCTGGCGATCCTCGCGGGCACCGCGCTGCTCATGCTGCCGCTGGCGCGCGCCGACGGCGGCGCCGCGCCGCTGATGGTGGCCTTCTTCACCTCGGTGTCGGCCGTATGCGTGACCGGACTGGTCCTGGTCGATACCGGCACCTACTGGTCCGGCTTCGGCCAGTCGACGATCATGGTACTGTTCCAGCTGGGCGGCCTGGGCATGATGACGGCCGCCACCCTGCTCGGCCTGATGGTCAACCGCTCGCCCAAGCTGCGCACCCGCCTGATGACCCAGACCGAGACGCGTTCGATCGGCATGGGCGACATCTCGAGCGTGGCGCGGGTGGTGCTGGTGGTGTCGGTGCTGTTCCAGCTGGCGATCGCGGCGGTGCTGACGCTCAGGCTGCAGTCCGACTACGGCATGGCCTGGGGCGAGGCCAGCTGGGTGGGGCTGTTCCACGCCGTGTCGGCCTTCAACAACGCCGGGTTCTCGATCCACCCGGACAGCATGATCCGCTATGCGGGCGACGCCGGCATCCTGGTGCCGATCATGCTGGCCGCCATCATCGGCGGCGTGGGATTCCCGGTGCTGCACGACCTGCGCCACCGCTTGCGCGATCCGCGCCACTGGTCGCTGCACACCAAGCTGACCCTGTCCGGTACCCTGATCCTGCTATTGCTGGGCTATGTCGCCATTTTGCTGTTCGAATGGAAGAATCCGCAGACCCTGGGCGCCTTCGGTCTGGTCGACAAGCTGATGAACGGGATGTTCATGTCGGCGGCGGCGCGTACCTCGGGCTTCAACACGGTCGAGGTGGCGGCGCTGACCCGTGAAACCTGGGCCCTGCATTATTTTTTGATGTTCATCGGCGGCGGCAGCGCGGGCACCGCGGGCGGGGTCAAGGTGGGCACCGTGGCGGTGCTGGTGCTGCTGGTGATCGCCGAAGCCAAGGGCCACACCGATACCGAGGCCTTCGGACGCCGGGTCGGCTCGTCCGCCCAGCGCCAGGCGATTACCGTGCTGGTGCTGGGCAGCGTCGTCGTCGCCCTCGGCACGGTGGCCCTGCTGCGCCTATCGCATTTCCCGACCGACCAGGTGATTTTCGAGGTGATCGCGGCCTTCGGCAGCGCCGGCCTGTCGACCGGCATCACCGCCGAGCTCCCCGTGTCCGGCCAGCTGGTGCTGGCCCTGCTCATGTTCGTGGGCCGGGTCGGCACGATCACCTTCGCGACCTCGCTGGTGCTGAGCGAGCGGCGCATGCCTTACCGTTATCCTGAGGAGCATCCAATTGTTGGGTAGAATTTTCACAGAGCAGTTCGCGTTCTCGTCCGGCGACAGCGTGGTCGTCATCGGCCTCGGACGCTTCGGCGGCGCCGTGGCGCAATCGCTGATGCGCCTGGGCCACGACGTGATGGGCATCGACACGCGCGAAGACCTGGTGCAGGTGTGGGGCGACCGCCTGACCCATGCCGTACAGGCCGACTCGACCAACGAAAACGTGATGCTGCAGCTGGGCGTGGCCGATTTCTCGCATGCGATCGTCGGCATTGGCTCGGACCTGGCGGCCAGCCTGATGACCCTGATGGTCTTGACCGAGCTGGGCATCAAGGACATCTGGGTCAAGGCGATGACGCCGGAGCACGGGCAGATCGCCCAGCGCATCGGCGCCCACCACGTGATCTATCCCGAGGCCGACATGGGCGCGCGCGTGGCGCACCTGATCACGGGACGCATGATGGATTTCATCGAGTTCGAAGACGGGTTTGCGATCGCCAAGATCAATGCGCCGCCAGAGACCCACAACCGCACCCTGGCCGAAGCGCATGTGCGCAGCCGCTTCGGCGTGACCGTAGTGGGCGTCAAGCGCGCCAACGAAGACTTCCAGCACGCGCTGGCGGACACCACGATCCGCTCGGCCGACCTGCTGATCGTTTCGGGACCGACCAAGAAGATCGAGATGTTCGCGGCCGGGGGCAAGAAGCGCAAGGCGACATAGACAAGCTGGCGGCGTTCGCAGCTCCGGGAACGCGTTCCGGCACTTGGTCGACGCGGCCCACGCATGCGCTCATCGGATGACGCAACTGTGCACCTGTCGTCGACTCCGGCATGGGATGATGATGACAATGCAAAGCCCAGGAAAACCACCGGACGGACCCGGACACGCATGAGGAAACCAACCATGTCGACACCATCGAGCATCGCCGTCGCGCTCGCGACAGTCCTGTGCGCCGCCTGCAGCACCGGCACGGCGCCATCGACCAACCCCGCCGCACGGGACACCCAGACCATCGCCTTGACCGGCACGACCTGGCGCCTGCACGAAATCCAGTCAATGGACGACGCCACTGGCAACACGCGGCCGCCGCCTGACCGGGTCTATTCCATGCAGCTGATGCCGGACGGCCGCGCCGCGTTCCAGCTCGACTGCAACCGGGGCTCGACGTCGTACACCATCGGGACCAGCGAGCCAGGCCGGGGCGCACTTACGTTCAGCAACGTGGCGATGACGCGGGCGATGTGCCCGCCAGGGTCGCTCGACAGCCGCATCGCCAGGGACATGGGGTATGTTCGCTCCTACACGATGCAGGGCGACATGCTGTCCTTGAGCTTGATGGCTGATGGCGGCATCTATGTGTGGAAACCGGAGACGGCCATACCGGCCACCCGGTGAACGTGCCAGCTTCCTCCCATCGGCGGACGGCCCCGCTCTAGCGGGTCGTCACCTTGCTGGACAACACGGCGCCAACGAGCGCGGTAAAATCACCGCAAGCGGCATCTGTCGCGTCCCACTTGGCGCCTTGCAGGATCGTATTCTGATCGTGCAGCAGTCCGATCTGCATCGCCATCAGGCGCTCGGCATTGCCTGGCGCATGGATACCCGCCACCTTGCAGATAGCGTCAATGCGCCGGCCGAGCAGTTCCGACGCATCCGGCGGCGAGGCTTCGCCGGCCGATGTGTGGCTCGTCCGGGCAGCATCGTCAGGCATTGCTTGCTCGTGCAGGACCGTGCCCGCGACCGCGACGGGCTGCGCCTGCATCGCATCCCGAGGGACAGCGCCGGCTTCGCCAGTGGCCCCAAGTTGCAGCAATACACGCTCGACCGCGCGCAGTGTTTCGCACAGCCTCGACATATCCGGCGCATCCTCGCCCAGGCGCGCTTCGGTCACGCTGGCGATCGACAGCACGGCGGCCACGCAATGGCGAACCTCCTGAAGGCTGCGCTCGGCGTCCGCTCTCCGACGAGCCCTGGCATAGTCGATGACGTCGGCACGCGCCTGCAGCGGCTGGCCGCTTTCGTCCGCTTCCCTGCGCGCCCTCTCTCGCGCTGCCGGCAACGAAGCGTCGCTCGACATACGTTCCCAGTCGGCCAGGCTGAATTGCCCGAGCTGCTGGCCGGATTGGCCCAGCACTGGGACGTGCATCCTGATCGTCGCCGCCAACGAGCTGTTCATCCACTCCAGCGGCGCCACGCGAAATCCGGGGTCGCCATCTTCGTCCACCTGCGGATGCACGGTCTCCCAGAAACGCACGAGCAGGCCCTCTACAAGCAGCAGACCGCGCAAGAGCCCTTCGAAACCATGCCGGTGCGTCCAGGCTTCGGTGAGCCAGGCGGCGATCTGCAGATCCTTGGCGTGACCGCTCAAGGTCGTCTTGCAGAGCATCTCGACTCTGGCCCAATCGGCGCGCCTCCGAGGCTTATCCCACGCGCCCATCGGCAGACTCGGATCGTCTTCCCGGCGTGCCTCGCGTAATGCGTCGAAAATGGGGGCGAAGCGGATCGGCGGTCCGGTGGGCAGGTCTTCCCTGATCGGGTGGAGAAGCGACTCCAGTTCGCTGCGGTGTTCGGCGCTCAGTGGCGAGGCTGGCTGGCTAACGTCGATATCGGTCATGTGGCGAAAAATGATGGATGGTCCCGACACGATTATTGCGCTCGTGACGGGATTGGTCCATGTATTTTCTTGTCGTTTGAAATCGTCGCCAGTTGCGCGGAGGGCGCAGCTTGCTGGCTATTCGGGCAGGAATTGACCGTATGTGACGAAAAAAAGCCCCAACTCGTGGGGCTCTTGTTCAGTATGCTTGGCGGAAGCGGTGAGATTCGAACTCACGAACGGGTTCCCCCGTCGGCAGTTTTCAAGACTGCTGCCTTCAACCACTCGGCCACGCTTCCCTGAGGAACCGGCATTATACATAAATCATCTGGGCTGGTCAGGTTAGGTTGTTCACGCGTCGCGGTGACGCAAACCACCTTGGGTTCCCGCCTTCGCGGGAACGACGTGCGGACGTTAGTGCTTAAAGCGGACGAAGCCGGCCTGCACAGGCGCGCAGCTCACGCAATCAACAACCAGTTATCCCGCAAACACCGCTCGAACTCATACGCCGGCAACGGCGCCGCATACAGATACCCCTGCACCTCATCGCACCCCGCCTCGCGCAGGAACTCCAGCTGATCCAGCGTCTCCACCCCTTCCGCGATCACGCGCAGGCACAGTTGCCGCGCCATGCTGACGATGGTCCCCGCGATCGCGCAATCGCTCGCATCGCGCGGAATCCCGGTCGTGAACGAGCGGTCGATCTTGAGCGTCTGGATCGGGAAGCGCTTCAGATACGACAAACTCGAATACCCCGTCCCGAAATCGTCCAGCGACAGCGACACCCCCAGCGCCGTGATCCGGTCCATGATGGCCGTCACGCGCTCGAAGTCGTGCATCAGCGTGCTCTCGGTGATTTCCAGCTCCAGCCACGACGGATCGAGCTGATAGCGCCGCAAGGTATCGGCCACCCGCGAAGGCAGCGACGGCGTAAACTCCCGCGCCGACACGTTCACCGCCAGCCTGAACGGCGAAATCCCGGATCTCTGCCAGATCGCCGCCTGGGCGCAAGCCTGTTCCAGCACCCACTCGCCAACCTGCACGATCAGGCCCGTGGTTTCGGCCAGCGGAATGAATTCCGATGGCGGCACGATACCGCGCTGCGGATGCACCCAGCGCACCAGGGCCTCGGCGCCGACGATGCGCCCGCTGGCGATCTCGAACTTGGGCTGGTAATACAGGATCAGTTCGCCGTTGCCCAGCGCATGGCGCAGGCCCGATTCGATGCGCATGCGCTCCTGCATGCCCTTGTTCATGTCCTGGCTGTAGAACGCCACGCTGCGGTCCGGATTGGCCTCGGCCCGCTTGGCCCGCTCCATCGCGATGTCGGCCAGTCCGAGCAGGGTCTCGGCATCGTTGCCGTCCTGCGGATACACGCTGATGCCGATGCTGGCGCCCACGCGCAGGTCGTGCCCGGCGATGAAGAACGGCGCATCGAGCGAGGCCTGCAGCTTTTGCGCCACCGTGGTGGCCTCGAAGTGCTGGCGGATGTCCGACAGCCCCACGGCGAATTCGTCGCCTGAGAGGCGCGCAACCACGTCTTCATCGCGCAGGGCGTCCTTGAAGCGCTGCGCGACCTGGCGCAGCAGCTCGTCGCCGATGCGGCGCCCGAGCGTGTCGTTGATGCGCTTGAAGCGGTTCAGGTCCACGAACAGCACGCTGCCCGCCGTCTCGTTGCGCTGCGAAACCGCCAGCGCCTGGTCGACCAGGCGCGCGAACAGCGTGCGGTTCGGCAGGCCGGTCAGCTCGTCGTAATAGGCCAGGTGGTGCAGCTGTTCCTCGGCCTGCTTGCGTTCGGTGATGTCGGTGAGATAGGCGATCAGCCCCGTCGGCCGCTCGGCCAGGTCGCGCAGCGGAGACAGCGACAGGCTGGCCCAGAACACCTCGCCCGATTTTTTCCGGCGCCGCACTTCCATCATGCGCCCGCCCTGCTCCGCGAACAGGTCGGGCTGGGTGTCCTTGCCATCGGCGCCGTCGCCTTCGTCGGCATACAAGAACAGGATGTTGCGCCCGACCGCTTCCAGCGCCGTGTAGCCGAACAGCTGCTCGGCGCCGCGGTTCCAGCTGGTGATGTAGCCCATCTGGTCCATCGTCAGCACCGACTCATGGATCTGGTCGAGGATCTGCGACTGGTGCGCCAGTTGCGCCTCCATCTGCGCATAGGCGTGGGTGGAGCGCTGCGCCAGCGCGTGCATCTGCATCAGGCTGGCCGTCAGGTGGGCCAGCGCCTCCAGTTTGCGCCCGGTCTCGGGACAATACCCCTCTCCGCCGCTGACCTCATACCAGCCGAACTGCTCGATGCCGGCCGCCACCGCATGACGCAGGATGCGCGCGCCCGGCGGATTGGGGTCGATCAGGCCGGCGCCCGGCACGAAGCGGCCCTCCGGACTGCCCGTGAGCAGGGCCGCCAGGCGCCCCAGCCCCAGGGTCAGGGCTTCGCCGCGCAGGCGGAGGATGGCGTCGCAGACGGCGGTCGTGCCGCCGACGAAGTCGAACGAAGCCAGTTCGCGCAGGTCAGACATTCCGGCCCACCTGGATCGCCCAGTGCCAGGCGTGCAGCTGGCTGCCCCACCAGGCCGCCGGGCTCACACCCGCCTCCTCGAGCAGCGCCTCGTCCGGATGCGTCTCGGTCAGCCGCAGCCAAGCGCCCAACTGGCCGCGCCGGTCGATCAGCGCGCCGGCGACGTCGTCGGGCAGGTACAGGTCGGCCGCGATCGCCGCCATCGACATGTGCAGCAGGCGGTCGAGCAGCGAGAACACGCCGGTCATGAAAGCCAGGTCTTGCGCGTCGCGGTCGCCGCCCGCCTCCCGGCTCAAGGCTTCCAGCTGCGCGGCGCGGCGCGCCGCCAGCGGCAGCAGCAGGTTCGGCAGCCCGTCCGGCTGCTGCCGCGCGTACAGCAGCAGTTGCAGCCAGCGCTGCAGCTGGCGCCGGCCGAGCACCGTGATCGCGTGGGAGAAGCTCGTGATCTGGGTGCTCACCGCGAAGGCGGCCGAGTTCACGAGCTTGAGCAGGTGGTAGGCCAGCGCCGGATCCTGCTTGATCTGGTCTTCCAGCTCGCGCGATTCGGCGTCGCGCGCCAACAGGCCCAGCAGGGTCAGGATGCGGCGGCGCGAGCTACCATCGTCGTCCGTCGATGGCGCCGCGTCGGGGTCGCAGGGATAGTCGCCGCTGAACCAGTCGAAGCCCGCGTTCTCGCACTCTGAAAAGCGGCGCGCGCCGTCGACGCCGTGCGCCAGGTGCGGTCCGAACAGCGCGACCAGGCGGCCCGGCGGCAGCGCAGTGTCGCGATGGGCTCGGCAGTCGCGCGCCGCCGAGCGCAGGGCCGGCGGCGCCTTCGCGCCCTCGGGGACCTCGCCGTCGAGCCAGATGCGGTAACCGATCGCATGCAGCTCGGCCAGCTGGCGCGTGGCGCCATTCGACGCGAGAGCCGCGGCCTCGATCACCAGACCGACGCGGTTGGCCGGCAGCAGCGCCAGCACCGGCACCGTCAGGGCCTCGGGGCCATCCAGGTGCAGCAGGCAGTCGAGCGGCGCGATCGCCGTGAGCAGGTCGGCGCCGGCGAACACCGCCTGCAGCCGTTGCGCCAGGTCGGCGCCTGGCGCCAGCCGCAGGCTCAGCGCCACCCATTCGTTCTGCGCATTGGCGACCGGGTCGATTGCTACCAGCGGAAAATGTCCCTGCTCGGCCATGTGATGTTTCTCAATAATATTCAGTCAATCTTATTGCACCGAATACTTTAAAGCAACAGCAATGTTTCCTAGTGGATATTGGGAGTTCACTCTCAGTTACTGCCGGCGCGCTGGACCGCGAAACGGATCAGTTCCGCCTGCCCTTCGATGCCGAGTTTGCGCTTGATATTCAGGCGGTGGGTCTCTACCGTGCGCACCGACAGATCGAGGTCGCGCGCGATCTGCTTGTTCGACTGGCCGGCCGCGATATGCTTGAGCACTTCGTGCTCGCGCGCCGTCAGCTGGTCGCTCGGCGTGGCCGGATTGGCCAGCTGGCGCGCCAGCGCGGCGCTGTAGTAGATGCCGCCGCCCATCACGGTTTCGATGGCCAGCACGATGTCCTTGCCCGGCGCATCCTTGAGCACATAGCCGCGCGCGCCGGCCGCCATGGCCTGGCTCACGTACTCGGGCTTGTCGTGCATCGACAACATCAGCACCGCGATGCCGGGATAGCGCGCGGTGAGCTGGTGCGTCGCCTCGATGCCGCTCCCGCCGCGCATGTTCACGTCCATCAGCACCAGGTCGGGATGGAATTCACCCGCCCGCGCCAGGGCTTCCTCGCCCGAGCCGGCTTCGGCCACCACGGTCAGGTGCGGCGCCGACTCGAGCCGCGCGCGCAGGCCGTCGCGCACCAGCGGGTGGTCGTCAACCAACAGGATTTTTACCTCATTTACTTTATCGCTTACTTCACCACTCACTGCCTTGCTCCTTCAAATCGATGCTGGCCACCACCCGGGTGCCCGTGGAGGACGACGCGATCGAGAACCGCCCGCCGATCGCCTCCATGCGCTCCATCATATTCCTTAGCCCGATGCCGCGCTTGGGATGCACGGCCACGCCATCCATGTCGAAGCCCACGCCGTCGTCGGCGATGCACAGGCTCACCATGTCGCCCACGCGTTCGAGCACCATCTCGATATGCCGCGCCTGGGCGTGGCGCTCGACGTTGGTTAGCGCCTCTTGCGCGATGCGAAACAGCACCGTGCCCACGATCTCGGGCAGCGCGTCCACCGCGCCGGCCGCGCGGAAGCGCACCGGCGCGCCCGCGTGCTCGCCGAATTCGCTCGCCAGGTGGTCCAGCGCCGGCGCCAGGCCCATATCGTCCAGCAGGGTCGGGCGCAGGTCGTGCGAGATGCGGCGCACCTCGCCCAGCAGCGTTTTCACCTGCTCGACGGTGCGCTCCAGCCCCGCGCGGCCCTGCTCGCGCCGCGCTTCATCGCCGTCGATGCGGATGATGCCGGCCTCCAGCTGCAGCTTGACCGAGACCAGTGCCTGGCTGATCCCGTCGTGCAGGTCGCGCGACAGGCGCGCCCGTTCTTCTTCCTGCGATTCCACCACGCGCTGGGCCAGCGCCTTCAGTTTGGCGTCGGCCACGCGTCCCTCGCTGATGTTCAGGGCCAGGCCGCCGCCGGCCACGCCCACCGCCGCCACCGTGGCCAGCACCGCCATCCACAGCAACGTCTCTTCGATATTGCGCGACTGCTGGGCGTCGACCAGCGCCAGCGCCGATTCGACGTCGTCGAGGTAGATGCCGGTGCCCATCACCCAGTTCCAGTGTGCGATCGGCACAACGTAGCCCAGCTTGGGCGCCGGCCGGTTGCTCGAAGGCTTGGCCCAGGTATAGCGCAAAAAGCCCCCGCCCCCACTGGCCAGCGCGATCAGGCGCTGGATCGTCGGCGCGCCGGTCGAGTCGCGCCATTGCCACATATCGGTGCCGACCAGCTCCGGCTGGCGCGGGTGCATCAGGTTCTTGCCCCGGGTGTCGTAGACGAAGAAGTAGCCATCCTCGCCGTAGCTCAGGCTCGACAGGATGCGGATCGCTTCCCGCTGGGTGGCCGGGTCGCTGTCGCCGGTGCGCGTGAGGTGCGCGATCGAGCGCGCCGCCAGCTCGACGTAGTGGCGCAGCTCGGCCTCCTTGCTCGCCAGGTAGGCGCGCTGGATGGTGGCGCGCTGCTCGGCCGCCAGGGTCACCCCCTGCTGGCGCACGTAGAGCGCGATCGCGCACAGCGCCACCACCAGTGGCACGACGGCCAGCACGATCACTTTTTGCCTCAGCCGCATATGCTTTTTCCGCATGGTTCGATTCGAAGGCCTGCATTCTACGTCCGATGGCAGGGGTCGATCTACGTAGCATTACGTAGAGACTGCGTAATCATGCGCTTGCGGTACTGACAATAGTGCAAGATACTCAACAGCATGCTGTAAATAATGGCGTCGGCACGTACTGACGCAAAAGCATCAATCCACTTCGGAGGAGTCACCCATGAAACGTCTCTCGAGCATGCTCGGATGGATCGCCTTGTCCATCCTGGGCGCGTTCTCGCTCGGCTACATCGCGCTCAAGCGCGGTGAAACCATCAACGCCATCTGGATCGTCGCAGCCGCCGGTTGCGTCTACCTGATCGCCTACCGCTTCTACTCGCTGTTCATCGCCACCAAGGTGATGGGGCTCGACCCCACGCGCCAGACCCCGGCCTACAAGTTCAACGATGGCCTCGACTACGTCCCGACCAACAAGAACGTCCTGTTCGGCCACCACTTCGCCGCGATCGCCGGCGCCGGCCCGCTGGTCGGCCCCGTGCTGGCGGCGCAAATGGGCTACCTGCCCGGCATGATGTGGATCCTGGCCGGCGTCGTGTTCGCCGGCGCGGTGCAGGATTTCATGGTGCTGTTCATGTCGACCCGCCGCGACGGCCGCTCGCTCGGTGACCTGATCAAATCCGAGATGGGCGAGATCCCCGGCCTGATCGCGCTGCTCGGCACCTTCATGATCATGGTGATCATTCTCGCCGTGCTGGCGCTGATCGTCGTGAAGGCGCTCACCGGTTCGCCGTGGGGCACCTTCACCGTGATGGCGACGATCCCGATCGCGCTGTTCATGGGGATTTATTCGCGCTACGTGCGGGTCGGCCGCATCGGCGAGATATCGCTGATCGGTTTTGTCCTGCTCATGCTCGCCATCATCGGCGGCCAGTGGGTGCACGATTCGCCGACCTGGGGCCCGATGTTCACCTTCACCGGCACCGAACTGACCTGGATGCTGATCGGCTACGGCTTCGTGGCGGCGGTGATTCCCGTGTGGCTGCTGCTGGCGCCGCGCGATTATCTGTCCACCTTCCTCAAGATCGGCACCATCCTGGGTCTCGCGATCGGCATCATCGTGGTCGCCCCTGACCTCAAAATGCCGGCCATGACCAAGTTCATCGACGGCAGCGGCCCGGTATGGTCCGGCAATATCTTCCCCTTCCTGTTCATCACGATCGCCTGCGGCGCGGTGTCGGGCTTCCACGCGCTGATCTCGTCCGGCACCACGCCCAAGATGCTCGAGAATGAAACCCAGGCGCGCTTCATCGGCTACGGCGGCATGCTGATGGAAAGCTTCGTGGCGATCATGGCGCTGATCGCCGCGTCGACCATCGACCCCGGCATCTACTTCGCCATGAACAGCCCGGCCGCGCTGCTCGGCACCACCGCGCAATCGGCGGCGCAGGCGGTCTCGCAGATGGGCTTCGTGATCACGCCGGAAGCGCTGGAGCAGATGGCGCGCAACGTCGGCGAGCACACCATCATCTCGCGCGCCGGCGGCGCACCGACGCTGGCGGTCGGCATGGCCGAGATCCTGTCGAACCTGGTGGGCGGCCCGGCCATGATGGCCTTCTGGTACCACTTCGCGATCCTGTTCGAGGCCCTGTTCATCCTGACCGCGGTCGATGCCGGCACCCGCGCCGGCCGCTTCATGCTGCAAGACCTGCTGGGCGCCTTCGCCCCGTCGCTGAAAAAGACCGACTCGCTCCCGGCCAACCTGCTGGCCACCGGCCTGTGCGTCGCCGCCTGGGGCTACTTCCTGTACCAGGGCGTGGTCGATCCGCTGGGTGGCATCAATACCCTGTGGCCGCTGTTCGGCATCGCCAACCAGATGCTGGCCGGTATCGCGCTGATGCTGGGCACCTGCGTGCTGTTCAAGATGAAACGCGCCAAATATGCGTGGGTGACCATCATGCCGACCCTGTGGCTGCTGGCCTGCACGCTCACAGCCGGCTGGCAGAAGATCTTCCACAGCGATCCACGCATCGGCTTCGTGGCGCACGCCAACAAGTATCAGGCGGCGCACGATGCGGGCGAGATCCTGGCGCCGGCCAAGTCGATCCTCGACATGGAGCGCATCATCTTCAACGACTACGTCAACGCCAGCCTGGCCGGCTTCTTCATCTTCGTGGTGCTGGCGGTGCTGTTCTACGGCGTGCGCACGGTGATCGATGCGCGCCGCGCGAACGCGCCGACCGCCAAGGAGTCGCCGTACGTCGCCATGCCGGCCGCGCAGGTGCAGTGATGTTCGGCACCCTGAAACAGGCCGGCAACTACCTCGGGCAAAGCCTGCGGCTGATGGTCGGCCTGCCCGAGTACGACACCTACCTGGCGCATATGGAGCGTACCCATCCGGATAAACCGGCGATGACGTACGAGGAATTCTTCCGCGAGCGCCAGGAGGCGCGCTATGGGGGAAGCCGGGCGTCGTGCTGCTGACAGGCCGCATGAATTGAGCCGACAAGGGGCGCCGCGTGCGCCCCTTTTTTGCGCCCGTCGATGCTAATTGCGACATAGAATTGTTCCCTTTGCCACATTTGCGGATTCGCAAAGCTGTCACCTCCCCTAGTGCGTATATTTTTTTCCTGCGGGTTCTTGCCCGCTAGGAGGATCTGCACCGTTGCCGGATCCGCTGCGCTGTGCCGTTTGCGGGAACCACGATGCAGAATTTCGAGCGCTCGAGCCTGAACCGGAAGCTGAACATCCTGTCGCTGCTTTCGACGGCGACCGCGCTGCTGTTCGTGTTCTGCGCCTTCGCCGTCACTTCCATCATCAATCACCGCCAGGCCGAGAGCCTGCAACTGGCCGCCTTCGCGCGCGTGATCGGCGCGGCCACGTCCGGCGACCTGATGCTGGTCGACCGGCGCCAGGCCGGCGCCACGCTGGCGGCGCTGGAAGCACAGCAGCACATCTCGGCGGCGGTGCTGTACGACCGCTTCGGCCGCTCGCTGGCCGAGTACCGCGCGCCGTCGCGCCTGGGCGCCGAACTACCGTCGCTGGACGATCTCGGGCTGGACACGCTGAACGACGCCAACCGCGCCGGCCGCTTCCTGCTGTCGCGCCACATGCGCGTGGTGCACGAGGTGCGCCATGGCGAGCTGGCGGTCGGCGCGGTCATGATCGAGGCCGACCTGCTGCCGATGTGGCTCGACATCATGACCAGCCTGGTCGTGATCGGGCTGGCGATGGGGGCCGCGCTGCTGGTCTCGCTGGGACTGGCGCGGCCGCTCAAGCGCAGCATCGCCGAGCCGATCGCCAGGCTGATCCAGGCCGCGCAAAAGGTCTCGGTCAGCCAGAACTATGCCTTGCGCGTGCAGCACAAGCGCAGCGACGAACTGGGCGTGCTGATCGACAGCTTCAACACCATGCTGGCCCAGATCGAGGATCGCGGCGCGGCCCTGCTGCACCACCGCGACGAGCTGGAACGCCAGGTCGGCGTGCGCACCGAGCAGCTGGAAAAGGCCAAGAACGCGGCCGAAGCGGCCAGCCGCGCCAAGAGCGGCTTCCTGGCCACCATGAGCCACGAGATCCGCACCCCGATGAACGGGGTGCTGGGCATGACCGAGATGCTGCTCGCCACCGAGCTGACCGAGGCCCAGCGCAGCTATACGCAGCTGGTCAAGCGCTCGGGCGAGCACCTGCTGGTGATCATCAACGACATCCTGGATTTCTCGAAGATCGAGGCCGGCAAGCTGACCATCGAATACATCAACTTCAACCTGTGGGACCTGCTGGACGACATCCACAACGTCTACACTCCGCAGGCGGCGGCCAAGGGCCTGGGCTGCGACTTCGACATCGCCAACGACATCCCGGTGGCGATCTGCGGCGACCCGAACCGGCTGCGCCAGATCATGGCCAACCTGATCGGCAATGCGATCAAGTTCACCACCGAGGGCCGCATCATGGCGCGGGTGCGGGTGGCCGGCGAGGACACGCAGCGGGTGGCGCTGCGCTTCGAAGTGCACGACACCGGCATCGGCATCTCGCGCGACGCGCGCGCGCGCATCTTCAACGCCTTCTCGCAGGCCGACGATTCCACCACCCGCAAGTACGGCGGCACCGGCCTGGGGCTGGCCATCTCGAAGCAGCTGGTCGAACTCATGAAGGGCACGATCGGCGTCGAGAACGCGCCAAGGCAGGGCTCGATCTTCTGGTTCACCCTCAGCTTCGACAAGCGCCGCGTCGATCCCGACGCGCCCGGCCACCGCCAGCACACTTTGGCAGGCCTGCGGGTGCTGGTGGTGGACGAACAGGAGGCCAGCCGCAAGGAACTGGTGCAGCAGCTGGAAGCCTGGCGCGCGGCGTGCGAGGGCGTGGGCAGCGCCGCGGCCGCCTTCGAGCACCTGGTGAGCGCGGCGCGCGCCGGCCGCCCGTATGACGCGGCGGTGCTCGACATGGAACTGACCCAGACCAGCGGCCTGGCGCTGGCGGCCTCGGTGCGCGCCGAGGCGGTGGCCCGTTCGACCCACATCGTATTGCTCAGCCCAGAGAGGCTCGCCGCCGATCCGGTCCAGCGGCGCGAGGCGGGCGTGGCCTACCAGCTGGTCAAGCCGGCGCGCGCGGCCGACCTGTATGCCTGCCTGACGGCGCGCGCGGCGCGGCTGCATCATGCAGTCGCCGCTGCCGCTGCGGCGCCGTACGACGCTCCCCGGCCGACGCCGATGGCGTCCAAGCAGCCGATGCGGCGCGCGCGGCGCGTGCTGCTGGCCGAGGACAATCCGGTCAACGTCGAAGTCGCCAGGGCCATGCTGGAAGGCCTGGGCCTGGAAACCCACTGCGCCACCAATGGCCAGGAAGCGCTGCATGCGGTGCACGAAGGCGGCTGGGACGCGGTGCTGATGGATTGCCAGATGCCGGTGATGGACGGCTTCGCGGCGACCGGAGAGATCCGGCGCCATGAGCGAGAAATGGGCCGCGCGCGCGCCCTGCCCGTGATCGCGATCACCGCCAATGCGCTGCAGGGCGACCGCGAAGCCTGCCTCGCGGCCGGCATGGACGACTACCTGTCCAAGCCTTTCACCCAGCAGCAGCTGGCGGCCGTGATCGGGCGCTGGGTGGCGCTGCCGGTGCTGGCGGAGCGCCACCATGACGACGAGCCCGGGCTGGCGCTGGACTACCCGCCTGCGCCATCACATCTTCCCCCACCGCCTGCGCCGCCGGCGCCGCCGCCGCAGGGTGACCCGGTCAACCGCGCCGCCCTCGACAATATCCGCGCGCTGAGCCGCGATGCCGGCGACGCCCTGGTGCAGAAGGTGATCAACGCCTACGTGGGAGACGCCCCGCGCCACCTGCAGGCGCTGCGCCAGGCCTTGACCACGCGCGACGCCGACAGCCTGCGCCGCATCGCCCACGGCCTCAAGTCGGCCAGCGCCAATATTGGCGCGGCGCGACTGGCCGCGACTTGCCGCGATCTCGAACAGCTCGGCCGCGGTGGCAGCGTCGACGGCGCCGCGCCCCTGCTGGCCGACATGGAGCGCGAATTCCAGTCGGTGCGCCAGTCGCTCCACGCCATGCTCGAAAAGGAATCCTGACATGCCAGCCTTTGCCTCCACCCAGCGCGGGACGGTGCTCGTCGCCGACGACGATCCCGTCATGCGCCTCCTGATGCTCGAGATGCTGGCCCAGGTCGGAATGGAAGGCGTCGAGGCCGGCGACGGCCTGGAAGCGCTCGAGCTGGCGCGCACGCGCATGCCCGACCTGATCCTGATGGACGTCGACATGCCGCGCATGGACGGCTTCACGGCCTGCCGCATGATCCGCGCCGCCGAAAAAGACGGCGCCTGCGTCCCGATCGTCATGGTCACCGGCAGCGACGACGTCGAGGCCGTGACCCAGGCCTACGAGGTCGGCGCCACCGACTTCGTGTCCAAGCCGATCAACTGGCCGATCCTCGGCCACCGCGTGCTGTACGTGCTGCGCGCCAGCGATGCCATCGCCCGCCTGCGCATCGCCGACGCCCAGAACCGCGCCGTGCTCGAAGCCATCCCCGACACCTTCTTTCGACTGAATGCGGACGGCTTCTATCTCGACTACGAACCCGGCCAGGAACGCCAGTCGTGCCCGGGACGCGCGGCCAGCTTTCCATCGACCAGCGCGCGCTTCATCGGCAAGCACCTGTCCGATACGCTGCCGCCCGAGATCGCGGCGCGCATGCTCGAGCAGATGAAGACCGTACTCGCCACCCAGCAGGTGCGCTCGGTCGAGTACGAGCTGATCGACTGCGGCGACGTGCTGCACTTCGAGGCGCGCCTGGTGGCCACCAGCCCGTCCGAGGTGCTGGGCCTGGTGCGCGACATCAGCGAACGCAAGCGCGCCGAGGAACAGATCCGGCGCCTGGCCTATTGCGACGGCCTGACCGGTATCCCCAACCGGCAAGCCTTTCTCGAGACGCTGGAACGCGAGCTGCAGCGCGCCAAGATGGGCAACAAGAAGTTCGCGGTGCTGTTCATGGACCTCGACGCCTTCAAGCGCATCAACGACACGCTGGGGCACAACGCCGGCGACCAGTTGCTCAAGATGGTGTCGGAACGCCTGCGCGAAACCACCCGTCCCAGCGACCTGGTCTCGCGCGGCGAAGGCGTAGAGCACAGCGCCCATGACGCCGCCAGCCTGGCGCGCCTGGGCGGCGACGAGTTCACCATCCTGATTCCCGACCTGGAGCGGGTCGAGCACGCGCTGAACGTGGCCACCCGCGTCAAGGAAGCGATGCGGCGTCCCTTTCTGATCGAGGGCAACGAGATCTTCGTCACCGCCAGCATCGGCATCTCGCTATTTCCCGAGGACGGCGACGATTGCGGCTCGCTGCTGAAATTCGCCGACACGGCCATGTACCACGCCAAGAACTGCGGCAAGAACAACGCCAAGCTGTACAGCTCTTCGCTGACGATGCAGATCATGAGCCACGTGAAGCTCGAGGTCGGGCTGCGCCGCGCGCTGCAGAACGACGAACTGTACCTGGTCTACCAGCCGCAGCGGGCCGTAGCAACGTCCGAGATCGTGGGCGTCGAGGCGCTGGTACGCTGGCGCCATCCCGAGCGCGGGCTGGTGCCGCCGACCGAGTTCATCCCGCTGGCCGAGGAGACCGGCCTGATCGTCCCGATCGGCGAATGGGTGCTGCGCACCGCCTGCCGCCAGGCCCGTGCCTGGCAGCGCCTGACGCGGCGCCTGCTGCGCATCGCGGTCAACCTGTCGGCCAAGCAGTTCAAGGACGAGAACCTGTCGCAGATCGTGCTGTCGGCCCTGACCGAGACCGGGCTCGAACCGCGCCTGCTGGAACTGGAGCTGACCGAAGGCACCCTGATGGACGATGCGCGCGCCACGCTGGTCACGCTCGAGCAGCTGCGCGGCATCGGCGTGCACCTGTCGATCGACGACTTCGGCACGGGATACTCATCGATGAATTACCTGAAGCGCTTCGACGTGCGGGCCCTCAAGATCGACCGCAGCTTCATCGCCGGCCTGCCCCAGGATTCGGAGAACGCGGCCATCACGCGCGCCATCATCGCCATGGCCCACGGCCTCAAGATGGTGGTGGTGGCCGAGGGCGTCGAGACCGGCGAGCAGCTGCTGCTGCTCGAGGAGCTGGGCTGCGACATGGTGCAAGGCTACTACCTCGGCCACCCCTCGAGCGCCGAGAAGATCACCGAGATGCTCCAGCATGCGCAGCAGGCATTGCCGGCGAAGTAGTGGTGGCCAGGATCCATACCGCCAGCCCGCAGCCCCAGCACGTCGTTCCCGCGCAGGCGGGAACCTAATTCCGTACCGCTGCCATTTGCATCGAACGCAGCCTGGGTGCGAGCAACCTTAGGTTCCCGCCTTCGCGGGAACGACGTGCGTTGGCTAGCAGGCGAAAGACGCCGACCGTGCGCTCACGGCACAAACCTCAACGTATGCTTCACCGCCCCCGGCAACAACGGCGCCGGTTTGCCCTCGACCCAGGCCGCGTGGTCCAGCAGGAAGAACGGCGACAAGGGATGCCCGCTCTGCCCGCCCGGCATATTATATAAACCCTCTTCTTCACGCCCCGGCGACACGGTCAGCCGCTCCGACTGGCCGAACTTCGGTCCGGCCACGCGCGGCATGTGGGCGTCGCCCGCCAGCGGCTGGCCCGGCGCGGCGAGCCAGGGGCGCAGCGCGGGCACGGCCATGCTGATCGGATGCGCGATGTCGGCGGTGTTGCGCCGGCCCCAGGTGGCCTCGGCCAGCGGCGTGCCGGCATCGACCAGGGCCGCGATGGCGCGGTCCACCGCCGCCAGCTCCAGGTCGCGCCACGAGGCGTGACCTGCCGGCAGCCAGCCCGGCGGCTTCTCGTCCAGCAGGCGCGCCGCCACCGCCGGCCAGCGCGTGCTGGCCGCGGCAGCGCTGGCCTTCGGATCGATCTCCTTCAGGGCCGCATTGACGCCGCCGTACAGCAGGCCGTGCACGGCCCACATGAAGTCGCGCCCCAGGCGATAGCCGATCGACTCCACGCTGGCGCGCCCGCTCCAGCTGGTCTCGAGCAGGCGCCGGAACTCGGCGCGCTGCGGGTGGCCGGCGAGCGCCTGCGCATCGAGCGCGACCAGCGCGCGCTGGCGCCATTGGCCGACCAGGATCGCGCGATCGTCCAGGGCGCCGTCGAAGGCGCGGCGCACGTCGACCTTGTCGCCCATGGCCTGCAAGCCCTCGTGCAGCTGGCGGTTGCGCTGGCCCAAGTCGTAGCCGCCGTCGCCCAGCAGCGCGTATCCGGCGCCGGACAACTGGCGGCTATTGGCGGTCGTGATCTGGCCATCGGCGGGATTCAGGATGCGCGGATACTCGGCGTAGGGCAGCGCCTCGCTCCAGGTATGGGCCCCGCTGCCGGCGGCGAGCGGAAATCCGGCTGCCAGGCCGGCCGCCTGAGCGTCCGCGGCGCGCCGCGGCAGCAGGCCGGCGATGGTCCAGCCGATATTTCCGTGCACGTCGCCGGCGACGAAGTTCTGGGCCGGGATGCCGTTGCCGGCGGCGGCGGCCAGCGCTTGCTCGACATTGGCCACCGTCTCGAGCTTCAGGTGATTCATGTTCAGCGCGGCCGGATCGTGGGCGATCCAGTGCAGCGCATAGCTGCGTCCCGCCACCTCGCGGATCGGGCCGAGCGAAGTCTCGCGCACGACCATGCGTTCGGCCGCGGCGCCTTTCACGGCAATCGCCTCGATGTGCTCGCGCGGCGTCTCCCAGCCGCCAGGCAGGCCGACCTGGTTCGGGCGCGTCGGATCGACCCGCAGTTCGACCAGGTCGAGCGAATCGGCATAGCTGTTGGTGAAGGCCCAGGCCACCTGGCCATTGCTGCCGACGATGACGGACGGCGGCGCCCCGGGCAGGCTGACGCCGGCCAGGCGGCGCTGCCCGCCGGGCGCGCCCGGATCGGGAAAGCGTAGCGCGAGGCGATACCAGATGTTCGGCAGCCGCAGGCCCAGGTGCATATCGTCGGCCACGATGGCCGCGCCGGTGCTGCTACGGCTGCCGGCCAGCGCATAGTTGTTGCTGCCGACCGAATCGGTGACGTCCAGGCCGGCCAGCGTGACCGGCGCGCCGGGCGCCTCCGGCGCGGCGCCCCACCAGGCCGGGGCCTGTGGCGGCAACGCGCTAGCCACCTTTGCCGCGCCCTGGTCCAGCGTCGCATCAAAAGCTGTCGCCTCGGGCAGCAGGAAAGCCAGCTGCGCCTCGTCGCTGTGCGCGCGCAGCCAGCCGCGCGCCAGTTCGCGCGCCTGCTGGGCGCCCTGCAGGTCGATGTACATGGCCCACACCACCAGCAGCGAGTCGGGCGCCGTCCACGGCCGCGGCGCCACGCCGGTCAGCGCGTATTCGAAAGGCCGCGCGCCGAGCGCATCGAGGCCCTCGTTGACGCCTTGCGCATAGCGTTCCAGCAGTGCGCGTTCCGGCGCCGGCAGACGGGCCAGCGTGTCCAGCGCGCGGGCGCGGAAGCGGTGCAGGCGGTGCGTACGGTCGGTGGGCAGCGCTGCCGCGCCGAACAGCTCGGCCAGCTCGCCGGCCGCCGTGCGGCGCAACAAATCCATCTGGAAGAAGCGTTCCTGGCCATGCACGAAGCCGGTCGCATAGGCGACGTCGAGCCGGCTGGCGCCGCTGATCAGGGGCACCCCACCGGCGTCGCGCTCGACCCTGACTTCGCCCGCCAGGCCGGCCACCCGGCGCTCACCGTCGAGCTGGGCCAGACTGGCGCGCAGGAACAGCCAGGTGGCCAGCGCTGCCAGCAGCACGAGCGCCAGCAGCGCCCCGGTCCCGCGCAGGGTCCAGGTCTTCCATCGGGACTTGCCCAAGGATTTGTCCATCCGTCTCCCTCCTTGTTTTGGGAGCGTATCTTGCCAGAAAATTCACGCCCGATACGATTTGGCGCGAGAAAAATACCTCATTGCATAGAGCGTCATAAGCGCATCCGCTACGCCTCCTGCGCCGTAGCTGCTGATATCGTTGAAGGCGGACACATCCGCCCCAATATCCGATAATGAGGAATGTGAAGAAATCTCACTATTCGTTTGCCATCGCACACGCGGCGCGTGCGGGCGATGCTATTCTGGAATCATGCCGCGCGATGCGGCGGGAGGAACTGTCATGCAAAACGTCACCAAGGGCGCAAGAATGCCTGCCATCGTGCGCACATCCGCCGCCATCGGCCTGGCCCTGCTGGCCGCGGCCTGTTCGACGCCGCAAGAAAAATCGGCGCGCGCGCAGTCCGAGATGGCAGAACTCATGAATATCTATGGTCCGGCATGCACCCAGCTCGGTTATGGCGCGAACACCGATCCCTGGCGCGAATGCGTGCTGCACCTGGGTACGCGCGAGGAATTGCAGCGCATGGGCAATGGCGCCGGGGCATACGGCGCCTGGGGGCCACGCTATCGCGGCGGCTATTGGGGCCCTTACTGGTAAAACCCGGCCTGGGCATAGGATTGTTCGTCGAGCGCGCGGCCCACGGCGGCGCAGCCTGCTGCATCCTGCGGCAGCAGCTTGCAGTAGTGCATCAGTAACCCGTCAAACACCGCCTCCCAGTCGAACGACGATTCGACCTTGCGCCGCGCATTGGCGCCGAGGGCGGCCAGGTCGCGGGTAGCCGCATGCCTGATCGCGTCGGCCAGGCTGTCGGGGCAATTGGGGCGCGCCAGCACGCCCGTGTCGTCGTCGACCAGTTCGGCAAGACCGCCGGCGCCCGCCACCACCACCGGCAGGCCGCACCCCATGGCCTCGAGCACGATCAGGCCAAAGGTTTCGCAATCGCCCGGATGCACCAGCAAATCGCAGCTGGCCAGCAGGCGCGCCAGCGCGCGCTGATCGCGCTGGAACGGCAGGCGGCTGATCCGGACGCCCACCGGGACGTCGAACGCGGCCTCGCCCGGCCCCACCATCAGCAGATGGAAGCCGGCGCCGAGCCGGCCCATCGCCGCCAGCAGCACGTC
Source organism: Massilia sp. Soil_C_3 (assembly GCF_057657035.1). Lineage (NCBI taxonomy): Bacteria > Pseudomonadati > Pseudomonadota > Betaproteobacteria > Burkholderiales > Oxalobacteraceae > Massilia > Massilia sp. Soil_C_3. The sequence goes on along the minus strand of NZ_JBDGJG010000002.1, from coordinate 531,074 downwards.
CAGTTTCTTGTCGGCCGTAAAGCGTCCGGCATACACCAGCAGGCATGCCCCGGGCGCCACGTCCAGTTCGGCGCGCACGGCGGCGTCGCGACGGGCGGGGTGAAAAATGGTGCAATCGATGCCGAGCGGCTGGTGCAGCGCGCCTTGTACCCCCATCGCCTGCAATTGCGCCACCATCAGCCGGCTTGGGGCCAGCACCAGGTCGAACTGGCTGTACAGCTGCGCCAGGTAGCGCCGGGTCAGCTGGGCGGCATGCAGGCCGAAACGGTTCTCGACCAGGCGCGGCAGGTCGGAATGGTAGAAGGCCACGACCGGGATGCGCAGCCGGTCACGCGCGCGCAGCGCGGCCCAGGCGCAGTGGCCGGCGTCGCCCACTTCGACCAGGTCGGGCCGCAAGCGGCGCAGGCGGCGAGCGACGATGGCCACCGACAGCGGCATGCGGTAGCCGTGAAAGCCGGGCAAGGCCAGGCTGGGAACGCGCAGGCAGGCCGACGCGGCGCGCTTGGCACGCGCGACGTCTGTATCCACATCGCGGTTCGGACTCAGGATCGTGTGCCGCACGCGGCCCTGGCGCGCCAGCCACGCCGACTTGGCGTTCAGGTAGGTACTGACGCCACCGCCCTCGGCGGCATAGAACATCGTGAGGTCGACGAGGTGCATGGCCGGCTCGCAGAAAAATCCACGATAGCAGCGGCCCGGCCATCAGGCTTGCGCGCACGCAGGGCGTGCGCTGGTGGCCTGGACCGCGCTTAGAGGCGGAACATCAAGCGCTGCGGCGATCGAGCATCGCGCGCGCGATCGTGCCGGCATCGACGTACTCGAGCTCTCCACCCACCGGCACGCCGCGCGCCAGGCGGCTGACCTTCAGGCCGCGCGCCTTGAGCATCTCGCTGATGTAGTGGGCGGTGGCTTCGCCCTCGTTGGTGAAATTGGTCGCCAGCACCACTTCGCCGACGAGGCCATCGGTGGCGCGGTTGACGAGCTTGTCCAGGGCGATGTCACGCGGGCCGATGCCGTCCAGCGGCGACAACCGGCCCATCAGCACGAAGTACAGGCCGCGCCAGGTGAGCGTCTGCTCGATCATGATCTGGTCGGCCGGGGTCTCGACCACGCACAACAAGGTGTGGTCACGCTCCGGGTCGGCGCACAGCTCGCAGATTTCAATGTCGGAGAAGGTATTGCACTTGACGCAGTGGTGCACCGTATCGACCGCCTGGTAGAGCGCGCGCGACAGTTGCGCGGCGCCCTCGCGGTCGTGCTGCAGCAGGTGGAATGCCATGCGCTGGGCCGACTTGGGGCCCACGCCCGGCAGGCGGCGCAGCGATTCGATGAGAAATTCGAGCGAGGTCGACATGTGGGGCGTCCCGCCGGCAAGGCGCCGGCCGGGACTGCTTTCAATGGGTCAGAAAGGCATCTTGAAGCCAGGCGGCAGGCCCGGCATGCCGGCGGTCAGGCCGCTCATCTTCTCGGCGGCGGTCGCCTCGGCCTTGCGCACGGCGTCGTTGAACGCGGCCGCGACCAGGTCTTCCAGCATGTCGCGGTCGTCGCCCAGCAGCGACGGGTCGATGGTGACGCGCTTGACGTCGTTCTTGCAGGTCATGACGACCTTCACCAGGCCGGCGCCCGACTGGCCTTCGACTTCGACCAGGGCCAGCTGCTCCTGCGCCTTCTTCATATTGTCCTGCATGGCTTGCGCCTGTTTCATCAAGCCTGCGAGCTGGTTTTTCATCATGGTGGGTTTCTCCAAAAGTCGGATGGGTGATTGATCGGCAGCGACGCGCTCAGGCGACCTTGACCGAGCCGGGCACGACGAACGCGTCGAAGCGTCGCTCGAGCTCCTGCACGAAAGGATCGGCGGCGACGATGGACTCGGCCAGGCGCTGGCGCTCTTCGCGCGCCGCTTTTTGTTCGGCCCCGGCTGTATACCACACCGGGCCGATCTCGGACTCCACATTCACGCGGAAGTCGGGGAAATGTTCTTGCAGCGCAGCCGCCAGCTTCTCGCTATTGCCACTGGCGCGCAGCGTATCGACCGGCACGCGCAGCTTGAAGGTGGCCGCGCCGTCGTGCACGACGCAGGCGACCAGTTCGGTCTGCAGCGCCAGTTGCTGGGCCACGCCGCGCAGCGGCAGGCTGCCCGCCAGCGCCGGCCAGTTGCCGTCCCAGGCGATCTCTGGCACCGGCGTGACGACATAGGCGTGCGGCGGTGCGGCCAGGGCCCGCACCTGGGGCGCGGGCGCGACCACGGCCGGCGCCTCGGCGGCGACGGCGGTGTCGTCGGAAAAATCGGTGACCCACGACGGCACGTCGTCGTCCATTTGCTGCTGCGGCTGCTGTGACTGCGACTGTTGGCGGGCCTGCATGGCCGGTTGCGGCTGGGCCGTGGCTTGCGGCTGTCCACCCTCCCATGGCGGTGGCGCGGTCGCGGCGCGTGCCTGCATGCCGACGCCATCGGACGGCAGCGCGGCCGACGGTCCGGGCGCCGCTGGTGGCGGCGCTGCGGGCGGTGGCGCCGCTGGCGCCGGCGCGACCGGCTCGGCCCCTGGACGCTTGGGTGGGGTGCGGATGCCCGACGCGGCGCGCGCCGCTTCCAGCGCGGCATTGATCGCGGCCCGCGCCGACGTCATTGCCGGCGCGCCGGGGGCTGCGGCGGCGGTCGGCGCACTTGGCTGCGCAGGCGCAGGCGCCGGGGGTGCAGGCGGCGCGGCCGACGGTGCGGCCGAACGTGGCGTCACCGCCGCATGGCTGGCCGCGGCGGCCGCGGCGGCGCGCGCAGGCGATGCGCCTACCGGAGCGGCTGCGGGCGGCGCAGCCGATGCTTCTGCCCCACCCTGTCCGGGACGAAAGGCCAGCATGCGCAGCAGGGTCATGGTGAAGCCGGCATATTCGTCCGGCGCCAGGCCGATCTCGTTGCGTCCGTGCACGGCGATCTGGTAGTACAGCTGCACTTCCTGCGGCTCGAAGGAGCCGGCCAGGCGCATGATGTCGGCCAGCTCGGGCAAGTCTTGCGGCACGGCGCCGGGCACCGACTGCGCCAGCGCGATCCGGTGCAGCAGGGTGCCCAGGTCTTGCAGCGCGCCGTTGTACGACAGGCTGCGGCTGGCCATCTCGTCGGCCACCGCCATCAGGTCGGCGCCGTCCTGCGCCGCCAGGGCGTCGAGCAGGCGCACCAGGTAGGATTGGTCGAGCGCGCCGAGCATGCCCTGCACCGCATCGAGCGTGACCTGGCCGGCCGCATAGGCGATCGCCTGGTCGGTGAGCGACAGCGCGTCGCGCATCGAGCCGTGGGCGCCTTGCGCCAGCAGGCGCAGCGCCGGTTGCTCGAAGCTCACGCCTTCCTGGCCCAGGATGTTCTCGAGGTGGCCGACGATATGGCCCGGCGGCATTTGCTTGAGATTGAACTGGAGGCAGCGCGACAGCACCGTCACGGGAATCTTTTGCGGATCCGTGGTCGCCAGGATGAACTTGACGTGCGGCGGCGGTTCTTCGAGCGTCTTGAGCATCGAATTGAACGCGTGATTGGTGAGCATGTGCACCTCATCGATCATATAGACCTTGAAGCGCGCATTGCTCGGCGCGTAAACCGCCTGCTCCAGCAGCTGGGCCATCTCGTCCACGCCGCGGTTGGACGCCGCATCCATCTCGATATAGTCGACGAAGCGGCCGGCATCGATCGCGCGGCAAGCCTCGCATTGTCCGCACGGCTCGGCGGTGATGCCGCCCTGCCCGTCCGGCCCGGTGCAATTGAGCGACTTGGCCAGGATGCGCGACAGGGTGGTCTTGCCGACCCCGCGCGTGCCCGTGAACAGATAGGCATGGTGCAGCCGCTCCGTGCGCAAGGCATGGGTCAGCGCACGGACGACGTGCTCCTGGCCAACCAGCGTTTCGAAGTTCTTGGGACGGTATTTGCGGGCGAGGACTTGATAGGACATGCCACGATTTTACCGCAGATGGCGGTCGTCGCGAATATTCAACGGTCGGGCTCTTGTGCAACTGGCATGAAAAATGCGAGAGATGGACGTGCGGGCGCTGCTTACTGCTTGGGAACAGATATGAGGGAAGGTACTACGGGAAGATACTACGGAGAGGAGATAAGAGGCGAGCCTGATCTGCGGCACTTGCGGTGAACGGCTTTGGCTGCTTCGTTCCCGACCTGACCAGGTAAACCATGCCACAATGCGCAGGGGCCCGCCAGCGATCATTATACCCCAGGGTATGCGGTTTGGGGAAATGGCGGGGGTGTCGCACAGGACGCCCCCGCCTGAAGCGATCAGATGCCCAACTGCCCCCAGATCTCATCCACCTTCTTCTTGACCTCCGGCGCCATCACGATCGGCGTGCCCCACTCGCGATTGGTCTCACCCGGCCACTTATTAGTGGCATCGATTCCCATCTTGCTTCCCAGGCCGCTGATCGGCGAAGCGAAGTCGAGGTAGTCGATCGGGGTGTTGTCGACCATGACCGTGTCGCGGGTCGGATCGACGCGGGTCGTGATGGCCCAGATCACCTCTTTCCAGTCGCGCACATTGACGTCCTCGTCGACCACGACGATGAACTTGGTATACATGAACTGGCGCAGGAAACTCCAGACGCCGAACATCACCCGCTTGGCGTGGCCCGCGTACTGCTTCTTCATCTGCACCACCGCCATGCGGTAGCTGCAGCCTTCCGGCGGCAGGTAGAAATCGGTGATCTCGGTGAACTGCTTCTGCAGCAGCGGGATGAAGACTTCGTTCAGCGCCACGCCCAGCACTGCCGGCTCGTCCGGCGGCTTGCCGGTATAGGTCGAGTGATAGATCGGATCGCGCCGCATCGTGATGCGGTCGATCGTGAACACCGGAAAACTGTCCTGTTCATTATAGTAGCCGGTGTGGTCGCCATATGGCCCCTCGAGCGCATGCTCGAAGCCGGATGGGTGGTTCTCGTCCGGGTAGATATGCCCTTCGAGCACGATCTCGGCTGAGGCCGGCACCATCAGTTCACTGCCGATCGCCTTGGTGAGCGAGGTGCGGCTGCCGCGCAGCAGGCCGGCGAACTGGTATTCGGACAGCGTGTCCGGCACCGGCGTCACGGCGCCCAGGATGGTGGCCGGGTCGGCGCCCAGCGCCACCGCGATCGGATACGGCTTGCCCGGATTGGCCAGCGCGTGCTCGCGGAAATCGAGCGCGCCGCCGCGGTGCGCCAGCCAGCGCATGATCACTTTATTGGGTCCCAGCACCTGCTGGCGGTAGATACCGAGATTCTGGCGTTTCTTGTTCGGACCCTTGGTGATCACCAGGCCCCAGGTGATCAGGGGCGCGACGTCGCCCGGCCAGCAGTGCTGGATCGGCAGGCGGGCGAGGTCGACGTCCTTGCCCTCCCAGACGATTTCCTGGCAGGGAGCGCCTTTTACTTCTTTCGGCGCCATATCCCATACCGCCTTGACGAGCGAGCCCATGCCCATGATGTCCTTGAAACCCTTGGGCGGCTCGGGCTCCTTCAGGCGCGCCAGCACGTGGCCAATCTGGCGCAGCTCACTCAAGTCCTGCGCTCCCATGCCCAGCGCCACCCGCTTCGGGGTGCCGAACAGGTTGCCGAGGACCGGGATCGTGTGCCCGGTCGGCTGCCGGAACAGCAGCGCGGGACCTTCGGCGCGCAGGGTGCGGTCGCAGATTTCGGTCATTTCGAGGTTCGCTGACACCGGAATGTCAACATGTTTGAGCTCGCCCATGCGTTCGAGCTGGGCCATAAAATCTCGCAAGTCTGTATATTTCATCAAGTTTTGAGCATTTCTTCGATTGCAGAACGTAAGTGAGAGGGTGGAGCCAAGTGATTGATTCGTCAAGTATTTCTATTTGGAAGGCCACGTCATCAGAACCAAAAGTAATAAGAGGCAGGCGTGCTAGGGTTGACTTGATATAAGCTCCGCCCCTACAATCCGTCCTACTTGATGAGACGGCCTTACTTTTTTTGCCACAATTTTAGCTGTTCTCATGCATTCACGGGGTCGGGGCCCCACACGACATTTTAAGGAGTGTTTTCTTTTTGGGCGTCTGCCCATACCCCCCGAGACAGTTGTTGAGCCACTGGTCCCTGCCCTACGGGTTAGCAGCCAGCTGAAGCAAAGCAATGACGGCGTTAGTCGGCCGCGTCGCGGCGACAAACGATTTTCTGATGCACGGCAAACACATTCTGCGTTTCGCTCACAGCGACACGACGGGATTCTTTTCGCCGCGACAAGGGGAAAATTCGATGTTTCATCGTTTAACCACGAGCGCAAGGCTCGTGCAATCCATGGCGAGCCAGCCAATCACGTGGTCTTCCGTGAGCAAAACGGCAAGCGGTTTCATGAAAACCGCACGCACTACCCTGACCGTATTCGGTCTGACCGCAGTGGCCATGCTGGCGCTGCTGTACACCAATGACAGTTTCGCCAAGCGCGTCTCTGAAATGCTGCATCCGCAGCCAGTCGTCGTCGCCGCTGCAGAGCCGGTGGCAATCGTCGCGCCCACGCCAAAGGCCGTGGCCGAAGCAGTTGCCGTCGAAACGACGCACCTGCGCGATTCGCATGCCATGCTGGGTGACAGCAAGCAGCAGCAATACGTCACCACCTGGCTGTCGAAGCGTTACCGCGTCGCCGGCGATGCCGCCAATATGCTGGTCTCGACCGCTTACCTGACGGCGCACGAACTGAAACTCGATCCACTGCTGATCCTGGCGGTGATGGCGATCGAATCGGGCCTGAACCCGTTCGCCGAAAGCGCGATGGGCGCCAAGGGCCTGATGCAGGTGATGGCCAAGGTCCACCACGACAAGTTCGAGGACGTGGGCGGCCCGCAGGCGGCCCTGAATCCGGTCGCCAACATCCGTGTCGGCGCCCTGATCCTGAAGGACTACGTCAAGCGCACCGGCTCGGTCGAAGGCGGCCTGAAAACCTACGTCGGCGCAGCCAACTTCGACACCGACTCGGGCTATGGCCACAAGGTGCTGACCGAGTACCGTTTGCTCAAGAAGGTCTCGAAAGGCCAGAATGTCCCGGTGCGCACCCCGCGCGTGACGCCGGCGCCGGTGACCATCGTCGCCGCCAAGCAGACCGAGTCCGACACGGTCAAGCCGGAAGCCAAGCCGCTGCAGGAAACCACCACCGCCTCCACCACCGGCGCGCACGTGCCGAATGTGGAGCCGCTGGCCGGGCTGTAAGATCTCACGAGGGGAATCCTTCGATGCCACCGCTGCGGCGGTGGCTTTTTTGCGTCTGCTATATATATGTTGTTTCGGGCTGCGCGTGTGGCTTGGGTTCCCGCCTGCGCGGGAACGACGTTGATTTGGTCGATCGAACTGCCATTAACGCGACTTCGAACACGTAGGTAAGCACGTCGTGCCCGCGCAGGCGGGCACCCAAGGCCCCAACAGACCACACCCCCAACAAAAAAGCCACCGGCTCGCGCACGGTGGCTTTTTTCGTCGATCTAGAAGTAGACCAATCAACGACGCTCGTTCGCCGCCACTTCATCCGGCCGCAGGCGGGACGCCAATTTATCCAGCACGCCATTGACATACTTGTGCCCATCGATCCCGCCGAACGACTTGGTCAATTCGACCGCCTCGTTGATCACGACGCGATACGGAATCTCGGGGTGGTTCTTCAGCTCGTAGGCGCCCAACAGCAGCACCGCGTGCTCGATCGGCGACAGTTCGGCGATCGAACGGTCGATCAGCGGGGCGATCGACTCGCGCAGCTCGACCGAAGTGCCGATCGCGCCATTGAGCAGCGCCGAGAAGAACTCGCTGTCGGCCTTGTCGAAGCCGTGGGCGCTGCGGATATTGGTCGAAACCACCCGCGCCGGTTCATTATTCAGCAGCCATTGGTACAGACCCTGGAGCGCGAACTCGCGCGCGCGGTGGCGCGGCGTGCGGTTCTTGCTCGGGTTGGCGTGCGTACTCTTGTCAGTCATTGTTTTCTTGCCTTTACTGTTATTCGTCCTCTGGCACCAGCTCGTCCAGCGCCATCAGGAGGTTGGCCATCTCGACCGCGACGCGTGCGGCGTCGCCGCCCTTCTCGGCCATGCGGACTTCGGCCTGCTCGTCGGTCTCGGTGGTCAGGATCGCGTTGGCGATCGGGATGCCGTAATCGAGGCCGATGCGGGTGATGCCGGCGCCCGATTCGTTCGACACCAGCTCGAAGTGGTAGGTTTCGCCGCGGATCACCGCGCCCAGGGCGATCAGCGCGTCGAACTGCTCGGTCACGGCCATGCGCTGCAGCGCCAGCGGCACTTCGAGCGCGCCCGGCACGGTCACGTGCAGGATGTCTTCGTCGGCCACGCCCAGGCGCTTGAGTTCGGCCAGGCAGGACGACAGCAGGCCGTGGCCCACGTCGGCGTTGAAACGGGCCTGCACGATACCGATACGCAGGTCTTCGCCCTGCAGATTGCTTTCAAAAGTTCCTACCGTCATGGCTGACCTCTTCTTGTTGATTGGTTGATTGTTCAGGCTTCCGGGCGCGGCACGTAACCGGTGACTTCCAGGTCGAAACCGGTCATCGACGGCATCTTGCGCGGATTGGCCAGCAGCTGCATCTTGCCCACGCCAAGGGCGCGCAGGATCTGGGCGCCGATGCCGTAGGTGCGCAAGTCCATCGACGCGGCGCGTGCGCCGGCGCGGCTGGTCTTGCCGTCCTGCGGCGCCAGCTGGGCGAACAATTGGTCTGCGCTTTCGCCGCAGTTGAGCAGCACGATCACGCCGGCATCGCTTGCCTTGATCGTCTTCATGGCCGAGGCCATGTCCCACGAGTGGGTGGTGGCGCGGTTCTCGAGCAGGTCGAGGATCGACACCGGCTGGTGCACGCGCACCAGCGCTTCCTTCTCAGGCGACAGCTCGCCGTGGACCAGGGCCAGGTGGGCGCAGCCGCTCGGCGCGTCGCGGAAGGCGATCAGCTGGAATTGCCCGGCCTCGGTCGACAGCGTACGCTCGGCCACGCGCTCGACCAGGCACTCGTTCTGGCTGCGGTAGTGGATCAGGTCGGCGATGGTGCCGATCTTGAGCTTGTGCTCTTTTGCGAACTCGATCAGGTCGGGCAGGCGCGCCATGGTGCCGTCTTCCTTGATGATCTCGCAGATCACCGAGGCCGGGGTCAGGCCCGCCATCTGGGTCAGGTCGCAACCCGCTTCGGTATGCCCGGCGCGCATCAGGACGCCGCCCTTCTGGGCGCGCAGCGGGAAGATGTGGCCCGGCTGCACGAGGTCGTCCGGCGTCGTGCCCTTGTTCACCGCCACCTGGATGGTGCGCGCGCGGTCGGCCGCCGAGATGCCGGTGGTGACGCCTTCGGCCGCTTCGATCGACACGGTGAAATTGGTGCCGAACGAGGTGCCGTTACGCGACGTCATCATCGGCAGCGCCAGGCGGTCGCAGATTTCCTCGGACAGGGTCAGGCAGACCAGGCCGCGCGCATGGCGGATCATGAAGTTGATCGCCTCGGGCGTGACGAAGTCGGCTGCAAGCACGAGGTCGCCTTCGTTCTCGCGATCTTCCTCGTCGACCAGGATGACCATGCGGCCGGCGCGCAGTTCGGCAACGATGTCCTCGGTGCTGGAAATAGACATACGGGATTCCTTGAAACGGGAGAGTTATGCGTAATCCGCTATTTTAATGGATTTACAGGCTTTCAACTGCATTGTCGGCCCCTCCCTCTCCCCAATTCGGCAGCACAGCCGCCTTGTCGCGTCAACTGGCGTTACGATTGAGCAACAACTAGTGATTTTACGGCTTTAAATTGTTAAGCTCGATGTTTTCACGTGCAACATCGTACTGTGTCCACACACAACTGGATTATTATTAAGACATCTTTACCGCACCCATCCAGGCGGTGCGGCCCATTTTTCGGAGTTGCCATGCCGGTAGCCGTCCCAGTCAGCCATCCAGGCGCCGCCCCATGCGGAGGGCGGTGCTGATGGCCACGATCCTGATCGTCGACGACCGTCCGAGCAACCGCAGCTATCTCGGCGCCCTGCTCGGCTACACCGGGCACCGGATCCTCGAAGCCGAGGACGGCGCCCGCGCGCTCGCCATCACGCGCGCCGAGCGGCCCGAGCTGATCATCACCGACATCCTGATGCCGACCATGGACGGCTACGAATTCGTCCAGCAGCTGCGCGCCGATCCCGCCCTGCACGCGACCCGCGTCATCTTCTTCTCGGCCGTCTATTCGGAGCGCGAGACGATGGCGATGGCAGCGCGCTGCGGCGTGACCACGGTATTGGGCAAGCCTTCCGAGCCGCAGCGCATCCTCGACGCGGTGGCCGCCGAACTGGGCGTGATGCACGGCGCGCCGGCGCCGGCGCTGCCTTCCGAACGCGAGAACGACCGCGACCTGCCGTTCGACCTGTGCGCGCGCCTGTCCGAGCTGGAGCGCATGTGCATGATGCTGGTGGGCGAGCGCCGCGTCGAGGCCCTGGCCGATGCCTTCGTGGACGCCGCGCGGCGCGTGCTCAACGCCGACTGCGTCGCCCTGTGCCTGCTGGCCAGCACCGAGCGCACGGTGCGCCACCTGGCCACCCATGGCGTCGAAGGCTGCCTGCTCGAGTCCTATGCGCTCAACGAGCGAGACCTGCCCGGCGTGCTGCTGCGTGCCCGCGCCCCGCTGCGCCTGGACGGCGACGACGCCCTGCTGGCCACCCTGCCCCAACACCACCCCGAGGTCGGCCACCTGCTCGGCCTGCAGGTGCACGACCTGCAGCATCCGCTCGGCTGGCTGTATTGCACGCGCCGGGTCGGCACGGCGCCGTTCTCGGACGAAGAGGAGCGCTGGGCCACGGCGCTGGCGGCCCAGCTGGCGGTGGCCTACGAAAACCTGAACCTGTACGAAGTCGTGCAGCGTCACGCCGCCCAGCTGCAGCTCGAGGCGCTGGCGCGCGCCGATTCCGACGCCGCGCTGCGCGACAGCGAGCACCGGCTGGAACTGGCGCGCCAGGTGTTCGACAGCACGCAGGAGGCGATCCTGATGACCGACGCCGACGCCAGGATCGTCGCCGTCAATCCCGCCTTCGAGGAAATCACGGGCTATCGCGAAGCCGAGGTGCTCGGCCGCAGCCCGGCCATGCTGCGCTCGGGACGCCACGATCCCGCCTTCTACCGCGCGATGTGGGACTGCCTGGAACACGAGGGCCAGTGGCGCGGCGAGGTCTGGAACCGCCGCAAGAACGGCGAGATCTACCCCGAGCGCACCAGCCTGAGCGCGGTGCGCGACGACCATGGCAGGATCACCGCCTATGTATCGGTGTCGACCGACCTGTCGGCGCTCAAGGCGGCCCATCACCAGCTGGATTTCCTGTCGAACCACGACGCACTGACCCTGCTGCCGAACCGCTCGCTGTTCAACGACCGCATGCAGCAGGCGCTGGCTGCCGCGCGCAAGGACGCGACCCAGGTGGCGCTGCTGCTGTTTAACGTCGACCGCCTGTCGCGCATCAACGATAGCCTGGGCCATGCGGCCGGCGACGCCGTGCTGCGCGAGGTGGCGCACCGCGCCGGCGCGGTGGCCGGCGCGACCGATACCGTGGCGCGCCTGTCGGGCGACGAATTCGTGCTGCTGCTGACCAGTTTCGACGACACCGACGACGTGATCTATTGCGCCCAGCGCCTGATGGAAGCCGTGTCCCAGCCGCTGCTGGTCGGCGAGCACGACGTGGTGGTCACCGGCAGCATCGGCATCAGCGTCTATCCGCGCGACGGCGACGTCCCGGGCGACCTGCTGAAAGCAGCCGACGCCGCGCTGACCCTGGTGAAGGAATCTGGCCGCAACGGCTTCAGGTTCTTCAAGGGCGAGATGAACGCCGAAGCGCTGCGCTGGCTGGCCCTGGAGACGCGCCTGCGGCGCGCGATCGAGCGCGACGAGCTGACGCTGCACTATCAGCCGCAGGTCTCGCGCCTGGATGGGCGCGTGGTCGGCATGGAAGCGCTGCTGCGTTGGCGCAGCGACGAGATCGGGTCGGTCTCGCCCGCCGACTTCATCCCGCTGGCCGAGGACACGGGCCTGATCCACCCGATCGGCGAATGGGTGATCCGCCAGGCCTGCTTCCAGAACAAGGCCTGGCAAAACGCCGGCCTGGGGCCGGTGCGGGTGGCGGTCAACGTCTCGGCCAGCCAGTTCAAGGCCGGCAGCGTGGCCCAGGTGGTGCGCACCGCGTTGCGGGACAGCGGCCTTGAAGCGCAATGGCTCGAAGTCGAACTGACCGAGAGCGTGATGATGGGCGACAGCGCCGCGGCCGAAGCCCAGATGGCCGAGCTGCGCGCGATGGGGGTCTCGCTGTCGCTGGACGACTTCGGCACCGGCTACTCGTCGCTGGGCTACCTGTCGCGCTTCCCGCTCGATAAACTCAAGATCGACCAGACGTTTGTCCGCAATATCGCCACCGAGCAGCGCAGCGCCGCCATCGCCCAGGCCACGATCGCCCTGGCCCAGGGCCTGTCGCTGGCGGTGGTGGCCGAAGGCGTGGAAACGGTCGGCCAGCGCGATTTTCTCGGCTCCCTCGGCTGTGACGTGTTGCAGGGCTATCTGTACGGGCGGCCGGTGCCGGCCTTCGAAATGGCCCAGTTGCTGGCGAAAGGACGGGTCGTGCTCTGACAGGTTTAGGGCAGCCTTAAGCTCATCCGTGCAGGCCCTCGCGCCATGTAGAATGCAATAACCAAGTCTTCCGGGAACCATTGAATGAGCAACAACTTCGTACGCGGCCTGCCGTTGATGGCGCTGGCCGCGATACTGGGTCTGTCCCCGCTGGCGCAGAGCGCGCCGCAGGCGGCCCAGGCGCCGGCGCTGCAGATGGAATCGCCCATCCCGGTCGGCCCGCAGGTCAAGGTCGGGAAACTGGACAACGGTCTCACTTACTACATCCAGCGCAATGCGCGCCCCGAACGCAAGCTCGAACTGCGGCTGGTGGTCAAGGCCGGCTCGATCCTCGAGGATGAAGACCAGCGCGGCCTGGCCCACTTCGTCGAGCACATGGCCTTCAACGGCACCACCAACTTCCGCAAGCACGAGCTGGTGTCCTATCTGCAGTCGATCGGCGTGGGCTTCGGCGCCGACTTGAACGCCTACACCTCGTTCGACGAAACCGTCTACATCCTCCCGATCCCGACCGACAAGCCGGAACACGTCAGCAAGGCCTTCCAGGTGCTCGAAGACTGGGCCCACGGCGTGCGCTTTGATGCCGATGCCATCGAGAAGGAGCGCGGCATCGTGCTGGAAGAGCTGCGCCTCGGCAAAGGCGCATCGGACCGCATGGGCAAGCAGATCTATCCGCGCCTGTTCAACGGCTCGAAATATGCCGAGCGGTTGCCGATCGGCCGCGAAGACGTTCTACGTAATTTCAAGCCAGAGACCGTCAAACGCTTCTACCGCGACTGGTACCGCCCCGACCTGATGGCGGTGGTGGTGGTCGGCGACGTCGATCCGGCGCGCGCCGAGAAACTCGTCAAGCAGCATTTCGCGCGCCTGAAGAACCCGGCCAATCCGCGCCCACGCGACTACGCCGCCATTCCGGCGCGCGCCGATACCGAGGCGCTGGTCGTGACCGACCCGGAAGCCAACGGCAACGCGGTCCTGATCCGCTACCCGGTGCAGCCGGTGCGCGAGCTGGGCACCATCGGCGCCTACCGCGAAGAACTGGTGCAATCGCTGTTCGGGACCATGCTCAACCAGCGCCTGGCGGAACTGGCCCAGCTGCCCGACGCGCCCTACCTGGGCGCGGGCAGCTCGCTCGGCAAGCTGACGCCGCGCTACCACTCCTATAATTCGTCGGCCGCCATCGGCCCGCGCGGCGCCTTGCCGGCGATCGCAGCCCTGGTCCAGGAAAACGAGCGCGCGCGCCAGCACGGCTTCGGCGAGCAGGAACTCGAGCGGGCCAAGAAAAACCTGATGCGCACCTACGAGCAAGCTTGGCTCGAGCGCGCCAAGAGCGACTCGGCGACCTACGCCGCCGAGTACATCCGCAACTTCCTGCAAGATGAGGCGATCCCCGGCATCGAGACCGAGTGGCGCTACGTGCAGCAGCTGGTGCCGGGCATTTCGGTCGCCGAGATGAACGATTATGCGAAGCGCACGATCCCGGCGGATTCGGGCAAGCTGGTGTTGTATACGGGCGTCAGCAAAGGCGACCAGCAAGGCGACGCGCCGACCGGCGCGCAGCTGCTGGCGGCGGTCAGTGAGGCCGCGCGCCAGCCGGTGGAGCGGCACGACGAAAAACTTCTGGCGACGCGCCTGATGGAACGGCCGGCGCAGCCGGGCAAGATCACCGCCGAGCAGCACGACAAGGCGCTGGGCCTGACGCGCCTGACCCTGTCGAACGGGGTCAAGGTGATCCTCAAGCCCACGGACTTCCGCAACGACCAGGTGATGCTGAGCGCGGCCCGTCCCGGCGGCCAGAGCCTGTTCCCGGACGGCGACATCCTCAATGCGCGCTTCTCGAACGCGATCGTGGCCAGCATGGGCGTGAAAGACTTTTCCCCGCTCGACATGCGCAAGATCCTGGCCGGCAAGGCGGCCGGCGTGACCGTGGGCCTGGGCAGCTATAGCGACGTGATCGCGGGCGCTTCGGGCGCCACCGACATCGAGACCATGCTGCAGCTCTTGTGGCTGAAGTTCGCCGACGTGCGCCGCGACGAAGGGCTGTTCCACGCCTACATCGACAAGCAGGCCGAGATCGCGCGCAACCAGAGCGGCCTGCCGGGACGCTACTTCAACGACGCGCTGGTGGCGGCCCTGTACAACAACCACCCGCGCGCACCGCGCACGCTCGACGCCGAGGAATTCTCCAAGATCGACCTGGACCGCAGCATCGACATCTTCCGCCAGCGCTTCTCGAGCGCCAAGGACCTGACCTTCATCCTGGTCGGCAGCTTCGACGAACAGAAGATCCGGCCGCTGCTGGCGACCTACCTCGGCACCCTGCCCACGCCCGACATCCCGGTCGCCTTCCGCGACGTTGGCCTGCGTCCGGCGACCGGCATCGTCAAGCGCGAAGTCCGCAGCGGCTCCGAACCGAAGAGCAGCATCGCGCTCAACTTCACCGGCCCGGCCGAATTCACCGAAGCCGAGCAGCTGCGCCTGTCGGCGCTGATCGAAGTGACCAATCTGCGCATCATCGAGGTGCTGCGCGAGAAGATGGCGATGATCTACGGCGGCGGCGCCAGCGGCACCCTGAGCAAGATCCCGTACGGGAACTACTCGGTCGGCATCAGCCTGCCGACCGGACCGGAACACGTGGACAAGGTGATCGCCGCAACCTTCGCCGAGATCGCGCGCCTGCAGGAACACGGACCGGACGCGGCGGAGCTGGACAAGGTCAAGACCGGCTGGATCCAGAACCACCGGCGCTCGCTGCGCGAGAACGGCTACTGGGTGGCGAACCTGCAATCGGCGCTGACCGAGGGCACCGATCCGGCGTCGATCCTCGCCGTGGAGAAGCAGGTGCAGGCCCTGACGGCGGACGACATCAAGACGGCGGCGCGCCGTTACTTCAACACGAACAACTACGTGCAAGTGATGCTCAATCCGGAAACGCAGGCGGCGTCCAAGGTGGCCAAGGCCGGCAAGACGGGCGCCGCAGGGAGCTGATCTCCGGCCATCGACCGACAGCCGATGGTGGATTGACATCGCCCTCCGATCTAATTGATAATAGTTCTCATTATCGATTAGATCGGAGCAGTTCGTGCAGTCATCGCAGGCCTTTCCCTTCACGCGTCGTCCACTCGCGACGCTCATTTCACTCACCATACTGGCGGTCTCCGCCCAGGCCCAGGCCCAGTCGGCCGATGGCGACGGTGCCGTGGTCGTCATCGCGGCCTCCCGCTCCAACGTCGAAGTGGACAAGGCGCCGCAAACGGTGGTCGTGATCCGCAAGGAAGACATCGCCCGCCAGCTGACCATTTCCACCAACACGTCCGACGTCCTGAGCAACCTGCTGCCCTCGTACACGCCCAGCCGCGGCAAGATGAACGGCTCGGGCGAGACGCTGCGCGGACGCACCCCGCTGATCCTGGTCGACGGCGTGCCGCAATCGAATCCGGTGCGCCCCACCGGGCGCGAGGCCCACACCATCGATTATGCGATGGTCGACCGCATCGAGATCGTGCAGGGCCCGAACGCCATCAACGGCCTCGGCGCGACCGGCGGCACCATCAACATCATCACGCGCCGCCCTGCCCCGGGCAGCTTCAACCAGCACGTCGACGTGCAGGTGACGACGCCCACCTCCGAGGTGAACGGCGACCTGCTCGGCTACAAGACCACCTACCGGCTCGACGGCCGCGGCGACAAGCTCGAATATCTGTTCTCGGTAGGCTACGAGGACCAGGGGCTGTACCTGGACGGAGCCGGCCGTTCGATCGGGGTCGATGTGACCCAGGGCGACCTGATGGACTCGCGCAGCTACGACGTGCTGGCCAAGATCGGCTACCGGCCGGACGAACACCAGCGCCTGCAGTTCTCGGTCAACCGCTACCGCATCAAGTCGAAGGCCAGCTACCTCGGCGTGCCGGGCGACCGCGCGCGCGGCATCCCGTCCACCTCGGTCGAGGGCACGCCGCCCGGCACACCGGCCTGGAACGATGTCTGGACCACCAGCGCCAGCTACACCCACACCAGCCTGGCCGGCATGGAATTGTCGGCTATTGTCTACAGCCAGGAATTCGTCGGCCTGTTCGGCGCCGACAATTCGGCCACCTTCCAGGACGTGACGATTGCGCCGCGCGGGACCCTGTACGACCAGTCGCGTTCGGTCGCCTCGAAGTACGGCAGCAAGGTCGGCCTGACGAAAGAAGGCCTGCTCGATGGGCGCGTGAAGCTCACCGTCGGCTTTGACACGCTGGTCGACGAGGGCAAGCAGGATATGTACGGCACCGGGCGCACCTTCGTGCCCGAATCAAAGTACAGCAACCTGTCGCTGTTCACCCAGGGCGAATTCAGGCTGCTCGATAAGCTGACGCTGCACGCCGGCGCGCGGCGCGAGAATGCCGACCTCGAAGTCGACAGCTATCGCACGCTGGCCGCCTACAACAACACCTTCGTCGAAGGCGGCAAAATCAAGTTCAACGAAACGCTGCTCAATGCGGGACTGGTGCTGGAGCCGCTCAAGGACGTCACCCTGTACGCCAATTATTCGGAAGGCTTCGGCCTGCCGGACATCGGCCGCACGCTCCGCTCGATCAACACGCCGGGCCAGAGCATCGGCAGCCTGCGCAACCTCGAGCCGATCCTGACCGATGGCGTGGAAGCCGGCGCCCGCGTGCGCAAGGGCGACTGGGAATTCGACGCCAGCTATTACCGTTCCGATTCGGACTTCGGCGCGCGCGTCGTCTCGGTCGGCGGCGTGTTCATGATGGCGCGCGAAAAGACGCGGCTCGAAGGCGTCGAGGCCAAGGTCGCGCACCGCTTCAATGCCGCCCACCGCGCCAGCGTCTCGTATGCGCGTACCAAGGGCCGCTACGACAGCAATAACGACGGCAGCCTGGATGCGAAGCTCGACGGCCTGAACGTCTCTCCGGACCGCGTGCTGGCCAGCTGGACCGCGAACTGGAGCGACCGCCTGTCGTCGCTGGTGCAGGCCCAGCATGCGTTCTCGCAGGACTTTGACGATCCGGCAAAACGCTTTTCGGGCTATACCCTGGTCGACGCGGCGCTGACCTACAAGCTGCGCAAGGGCGACCTGCGCCTGGGCTTCGCCAACCTGCTGGACAAGGACTACATCACGTACTACTCGCAGAGCGCGCTGGTCGAGCCGGCCCGCTACTTCGCCGGCCGCGGCCGCACCGTGACCGTGGGTTATGCGCTCGGCTTCTGAGCGCGGCCTCCGGATCGTCGGCGCGGTGGTGGGCGGCTATCTGCTCACCGTGTTGACGGTGATCGCGGCCGGCGCCGTGCTGGCCCGCCTCGGCATGGCGCGCTCGGAAGCCGTCGCGCTGTCCTCGATGCTGGGCTTCGTGTTCTATCTCGCGCTGCTGGTCTGGGCGTTCAGCGTACGTCCCGCGGCGCGGCTGTGGATCGTGCTGGTAGCCGGGGTGGTCTTGACAGTCGCCGTCATCCACGTGGTTGACTAGGAGGGCGCCATGGAAGACACCTTGCGCAAATCGATGGCCTGGCTCCACACCTGGGCCGGCGTCGTGCTGGGCAGCGTGCTGTTCGCCGTGTTCTGGATGGGCACCCTGAGCGTGTTCGATCGCGAGATCGACCGCTGGATGATGCCGGCCACCCGGCTCGCGCCCGCAACCGCGCCGATCTCGCTCGACGCCGTCGCGCGCACCGTGCAGCCGGCGGTGCCCGCTGGCGCCAGCCAGTGGCGGGTCGACCTGCCGACCCAGCGCACCCCGGTGCTGCGCTTGACCTACAAGGCCGGGGATGACGAGCCGGCGCCGCGCCAGCTGGATCCGCAGCGGCTTGCCTTCCTGCCTGAGCAAGGCACGCTGGGCGGCAGCGGCTTTTTCTTCCCATTTCACTACGGCCTGCACCTGCAATGGAAAGAGGTCGGCAAGTGGATCGTCGGCGTGGCGGGCATGGCCATGCTGCTGTTGCTGGTCTCGGGCGTCATCGTCCACCGCAAGATATTCGCCCAGTTCTTCACCTTCCGGCCCCGCAAATCCCTGCAGCGCAGCAGCCTGGACCTTCACAACCTGGTCGGCGTGCTGGGCCTGCCCTTCCACTTCATCATTACGCTGTCGGGCATGGTCATCTTCATGATGATTTATTTTCCCCAGGCGTACACCGGCGCCTACGGTGAAGGCAAGGCGGCCAAGGCCGCGTTCTTCGCCGATGCCTATGGCAAGTACAGCCGGCCCAGGGCCAACGCACCCGGCGCCCTGGCCTCGCTCGATGCGATGGCCGACACGGCCCGGCGCGAGTGGGGCGGCAGGCAGCCCGAATCTCAGCCATATTTCGTGCGGGTCTGGCACCCGGGCGACGCCAACAGCTACGTCGAACTGCGCCGCTCCTACGCGCGCGAGGTCACGATGAACGTGGACCAGATCTTCTTCGACGCGGCCAGCGGCCAGGTGCTGCACCGCTTCCAGGCGGCGCCCGTGATGTCGGCCCAGCGCTTCATCTCGGGCATCCACTTCATCCAGTTCGAGCACTGGACGCTGCGCTGGTTGTACTTCCTGGCCGGGCTGGCGGGCTGCGTGCTGATCGCCACCGGCTTCCTGTTCTGGCTCGAGGCGCGCCGCGCGCGCCATGCCGCAAAGGGACTGGCCGGGGTGCGCGTGGTGGAAGGTCTGACGGTCGGCAGCGTCACCGGGATCGTGATCGCCACGCTGGCATTCATGGCCACCAACCGCTTGCTGCCGCCCGCGCAGGGACTGGGCGGCGAAGCGCGGGCGGCGCTCGAGGTCTGGACGTTCTATCTGGTGTGGGTGGCCGGCTTCGGCCATGCGTGGTGGCGTGGCCGCGCGGCCTGGCGCGACCAGGCCTGGGCCATCTGCCTGCTGGCCGTGGTGTGCGTGCTGCTCAATGCAGTCACCACCGGCGACCATCCGCTCCAGGCGCTCGCAAGCGGAAGCTGGGCGGTGGCGGGCGTGGACTTGCTGCTGCTGGCACTGGCAGTGCTGGCGGCGTGGTGTGCACGCCGCCTGGCCGTCAAACCGGTCCGAGGCGGCGCCCGCCAGGCCGGGGTGCGGGCATGACGGCGCTGTTGCTGGTCGCCGCCTGCCTGGCCAGCTATGGCGGCTTTGCCTGTCTGGCGCTGGCCATGCCGGAGCATTGGGAACAATGCGGCGGCGGGTCGCCGCGCGCCGCCGCGTGGCGCTGGCTGCGTCCCGCCGGCCTGGGCCTGCTGGCGCTGGCCTACGGCCTGTGCGTCTGGCGCGACGGCATCAGCTTCGGCAGCCTCCTGTGGACGGTGCTGATCTCGGCGGCGGCGCTGGCGGTCGCCTTCACCCTCACCTGGCGCGCGATGCGCTGACTTCCCCCTGCATCCCTCCGCGGCCACGCCGCCATGTTCCCACAATGCTCAAGGCTGAAACTAGGCACTTCTGAGCGGTCGTCCACTTAACCGCTCTGCTCCGCTAATTTGTATTCCTGAAGCAATACTTCAGTCAATCAGATAGAAAGGAAGCTGCTTGGATGAAAACATCAAATACGCGCAAGGCTTGCGGTCGGCGTTGGCACATGGCCGGGATAGCAAAACTCGTGGCGCTGAGCCTGATGCTTGGCGCCTGTGGCGGCAACTCCGGCCCGGGTCAGACGCCGACGCCTGGCGATGTCTCGCCAGGGTTGGCGCGCTTCTACGACCAGCAGCTGACGTTCGGCCCCTGCGACAGCTACGCCGCCACGGAGGCGCAAGCCAAGGAATTCGCCGACAAGACCTTGACATGCGCCCGGCTCCAGGTGCCGCTCGACTATCAAAATCCGGAGGGAAGAACGGCGCAGATCGCACTGCTGCGGGTGGCGGCGAAGGGCGAGCCGGGCAACCGGATCGGCTCGATCCTGCTCAACCCGGGCGGCCCCGGCTTTTCTGGCATGGGCTATGCGGCGACAGTGGCGGACGCCCTGGCCGATAGTCCGATCACGCGACGGTTCGACCTGATCGGGTTCGACCCGCGCGGGGTCGGAGCGTCGATACCGGCATTGGACTGTTTTACAGATGCCGAGCGCGAGGCCGACGTGACACTCTCCACGCTCAACTCCGGGGTCGCCGACTACACCGAAGACGAGACCCGCCAGGTCTACAGCAAGTGCGCCGCGCGTTCTGGCGGCGAGGACGTGCTGGCCAACGTCGGCACCCGCGATGTGGTCCGCGACATGGACGTACTGCGCGCCGTGCTGGGCGACGACAAGCTGACATTCGCCGGCGCCAGTTACGGCACGCGGCTGGGCGCCGTGTATGCCGAAATGTTCCCTCAAAACGTGCGGGCGCTGGTGCTCGACGGTGCAGTCGACCCTCTGACCGGCACCGCCGCGCGTCGGCTGGTTCAGTTCGCGGGCTTTCAACGCGGCTTCGACAATATGGCGGCCTTCTGCGCCAGGTCGCCAGACTGTCCGCTCGGTACCGATCCCGCGCAGGCGACCGCCGCCTTCCAGCAGCTCTTGCAAGCGCTGATCGACAAACCGATCGTCACCGCCCCCGGGCGCAAGCTGACCTACACTGCCGCACTCAACGGCCTGGTCCTGCCCCTGTACAGCGAGTCGGGCTGGCCAGCCGTCATCCAGGGCATCGGCGCACTGAAAGCCGGGCGTGGCGAACCTCTGATGCTCCTGCGTGACCTGGCCCAGTCGCGTCATGCCGATGGCAGCTACGGCAACGCCAACGAGGCGCAAATCGCGATCGAATGTCTCGACGAAGAACGCCATACTCCCGAGGAGGAGAGCGCGATGAAGCGCGCGGTTTTTGAAGTTGCGCCCTTCCTGGCCACAGGCCGGCCCGTCCAGGCCCGTGATATCTGTGAGGCGTGGCCAGTAAAGCCGACGCTTGGCTATCCCTATGCCGTCAATATCGAGGGACTTCCGAAAACACTGGTCGTGTCAGTCACCCGCGACCCGGCGACTCCGCACGAAGGGGGGATCAGCCTGGCCAGGACGCTTGGCGCCAGCCTGCTCACCGTCGAAGGCGAACAGCACGGCGTGGCCCTGATCGGCGGGAATGCGTGTGTCGATGGAATCGTCGCGGACTATCTCATCGACCTCGAGTCTCCCGCGCCTGACAGCCGGTGCACATTGCAGGACTGACGGGCCTGACGACGGTCGATGCGCACCGCGGTTCTTACAACGGGACGCCGCCGGATCTTGCCAGCATGCGCTCGACGTAGCGCGCGATCAGGTCGATCTCCAGATTGACCTGCGATCCGGCCTTCAGGTGCTTGAGGGTCGTGACCTCGATCGTGTGCGGAATCAGGTTGATCGAAAAGCGGCACACCTTGTTGGCGCGCGCGTCGAGGTCCTCGACCCGATTCACGGTGAGCGACACGCCATTGATCACGACCGAGCCCTTGTAGGCCAGGAACTTGGCCAGCTCCTGCGGCGCGTCGACGATCAGTTCGAACGACTCGCCGACCGGCTCGAAGCTATGTACCACGCCCAGGCCATCGACATGGCCCGATACGAGGTGGCCGCCCAGGCGCTCGGCCAGCGTCAGGGCCTTTTCCAGGTTCACTTCACCCTGGGCTTCCAGGCCGACCGTCTTGTTCAGGCTCTCGCGCGAGACGTCGACCGTGAAGGCCTTGTCGGTCTTTTCGACCACGGTCATGCAGGCGCCGTTGATGGCGATCGAGTCGCCCAGGGCGACGTCGGCCAGTGGCAAGGGGCCGGCATCGACGACCAGGCGCACGCCGGCGTCCAGGCCGCCCGCCAGCGGCGCGACGGAAGTGATGTTGCCGACGGCGGCGACGATTCCAGTAAACATATGATTCCTTCGTGTTAAATCAAATTCAGTTTCAGGCGGCCGGCTCGACGAAGCGGGCCAGGATGCGCAGGTCGTCGCCCACGCGCGCCACGTCGTAAAAGCGCAGCTGGCGGCGGTCCGCCAGGCGCTCGAGCGCTGGCAGGTCGAACATGCCCTGCCCCGGTCCGATGAGGCTCGGCGCCAGGTAGGCCAGCAGCTCGTCGACGCAGCCTTCGCGCACCATCGAGGCGTTCAGTTTTGAACCCGCCTCGACGTGCACTTCGTTGATCTCGCGCCGGCCCAGCTCGCGCATCAAGGCCGGCAGGTCGACCTTGCCGCGCGCGTTCGGCAGCGTCAAAACCACATGGCCGGCCGCCGTCAGGGCAGCGGCTTTTTCCGTGTTCTCGACGGCAGCGACGATCCAGCACGGTTCGCCCTGCAGGATGCGGGCGCCGGGGTCGATCTCCAGGCGGCTGTCGACGATCACGCGACGCGGCTGCAAGGGCGTCTCGACGCCGCGCACGGTCAACTGCGGATCATCGGCCTTGACGGTCCCGATGCCGGTCACGATCGCGCTGGCGCGCGCGCGCCAGGCATGGCCGTCGGCGCGCGCCGCCTCTCCCGTGATCCACTGGCTCTCGCCACCGGCCAGCGCGGTGGCGCCATCCAGGCTGGCCGCCACCTTCAGGCGCACCCACGGCAGGCCACGCACCATGCGCGAGAAGAAGCCGACGTTCAGCTCTTGCGCCGCCTCGGCCAGCACGCCGGCCTTGACCTCGATACCGGCGGCTTCGAGCTGGGCCAGGCCGCGGCCGGCCACCAGCGGATTCGGATCGACCATGGCCGCCACCACCCGCTTCAACCCGGCCTGCACCAGGGCGTCCGAGCATGGCGGCGTGCGGCCATGGTGGCTGCACGGTTCCAAGGTGACGTAGGCGGTGGCGCCGCGCACGTCGTTGCCGCGCGCCGCGGCGTCGCGCAGCGCCTGGATCTCGGCATGCGCCTGGCCGGCGGGCTGGGTGTGTCCGGCGCCGATCACGATGCCGTCCTTGACGATCACGCACCCAATGCGCGGGTTCGGCGCGGTGATGTACATGCCACGCGCCGCCCAGTCCAGGGCCAGGGCCATGCCGTCGGTATCGTTCAGGATCAGTTCGCTGTAGCTTGTCGGCATGTCTTTCCTTCAGGGCGGCGCCGCGGCGCCGTCGCACCCGTCTTCGCGGGCGGGGTTGCACAGGCGTGCGCGCCCGAGCATATTGATTTTAATACGGCGCACCTGGCCGCCATGGAATAGCGACAGCGTGCCAAGGCGCGATGCGGCGCTGTTGGTGTCGCTGCAGCTGCGTCCCGCGCCATTGTAGGCGATGTATT
The DNA here is from genome assembly GCF_057657035.1 of Massilia sp. Soil_C_3. Lineage (NCBI taxonomy): Bacteria > Pseudomonadati > Pseudomonadota > Betaproteobacteria > Burkholderiales > Oxalobacteraceae > Massilia > Massilia sp. Soil_C_3. Next base: position 507,369 of record NZ_JBDGJG010000002.1, on the reverse strand, counting down.
GCGGCGGCGCAGGGCTGGTGAAGGAATAGCTGACCTGCATTCCGTTCGGCAGAGGCGAGCGCACGGCCAGGATCTCGTCGCCCTCCCCCGGCCGGCGGTCGCCGTCGCGATCGACGTAGACGGTCCAGCCGCGCGACCAGTCGCGGCCCGCCTCGTCGTTGGGCGTGAGCTTGACCCGCTCGTTGCGCGCAATCGCCTGCGAACGGGTGAGCTGGATCGCCCCATGCAGGTCGCCCGAGGCGGTGCGCAGCTGCTGGCTGCGCACCAGCGCACGCAGGTCGGGCGCGGCCACCGCCGCCGTCACCGCGACCATGCCCAGCACCACCACCAGCTCGGCCAGGGACAGGCCGGCGGAGCAGCGCAGTCGCATTGTTGGCCTCATGGCCAACAGCGCGACGACGGACCGCTGGCCGCTTGCCGGCCGGCACTGTCGAGCGTCAGGACGCCGCAGTCGGGATCGGCGAAACCGGCATCGACATTGGCGGTGCCCGGCCGGGCGCGCAACTCGATGCAGTGGGCGATATCCTGGCCGGGGCAGGCGTCGCCGTCCAGCTCATAGGCGCTGGTGGCGGCGCTGTTGCCGGTCCAGGCCGGGAATTGGGCGGTGTCGGCGTCCTCCGTATCGATCGAGAACGCCAGATAGGAATGGTGCAGCGCGCGGTATTGCTCCTGGCGCTGCATGAGGTCCAGCAGCGCCAGCTGGGCCTCGATGCGGCGCGCCTTCACGATCTGCTGCGTATATGAGGGATAGACGAGCGCGGCCAGGATGGCAAGGACGGCCAGCACGGCCATCAGTTCGACCAGCGTGAATCCCTTGCTGCCCTGCCTCATCGTCTGCCCTTTCCTTTCGGGTGGCCCGCCGCGCTGGCGGTAGAGGCAGGCATTGCGAACGCTTCACTCCAGTTCCCCAGCTCACGCCAGCCGACGCGCCGGCCGGGGGCGCCGTCGGGCGGCTTGCGGTAATAGGCCTGCAGCGCGGCATGGGTGCCGGGCATGCTGCCGGCGCCGCGCGCCGTGATCCGGTACAGCTGACCGTCGGGCGCCGCCGGCATCAGCTCGACCAGATAGCGCGGCGCCGCGAGTGGCAGCGCGCCCTCGCCTTCCGGCATGCTCAAGCCGGTAAAGCTGCCGAACAGGATGGCCGGGCCGTCGTCGTCGGCCAGCAGTTCGGCTAGCTGGTCGGGATTGGCCGCGTAGGCGCACAGGCCGCTGTATGGCCGTCCGCCACCGCAGCCGGCGACGAAAGCGTCGGCGCTGCCGCCGGCGATGGCGTTGGCCCGCGCCGAACCAGGCTCGGCGCCGCCTTCGATGTCCCGCTCCGCATCCACGAGCGCGGCGTCGGCCATCTGCAGCGCCAGCACGCGGTCGCGTTCGTGGGCGGCGGCGCGCGCCCCCTGCAAGGCGCCGCGGGTGGACGCAATGCCGGTCATGAGCACCGCCAGCATCAGCACCAGGGCGGTCAGGAGCGCAATACCGCCTTCCCGCCGGGAAGGTGAGTCAAGGGTATCCATGCGAAGTTCACTCCGGCGCCACCGGCAAGGCGATGGTCGCGCCGTAGACCTTGCGCATGCGTGGCTCGCGGCCTTCGTCGAGCGCCGTTCCCGTCAGCCGCGTGCCGTGGTCGCCAGTGGAAAAGGCAGCGCCATGGTCTGGCCCGAACAAGTCGTAGACGATGCTGGCGTCGGCGCCGGGATTGAGGCGCGGGCCACGCAACAGCAGCGCGACCCGCACCAACGCCACCCGCTTCCAGTGCGTGCGCTTGCGCAAGTCAGCCGCGCGTTCGTCGGGCGTGGCGCCGGCCAGCACCAGCGCCGCATCGAGCGCGCCCAGCTCGGTCGCATTGACGTAGCGCTCCGGAACCCGGTCGCCGTCGGCATCCAGGCCGTACAGCACCTGGAAGCCGTCGACGCCGCCCGCCACCGCATCCGACGACCAGCTGCTCGCGCCCCGGTACTTGCAACGCAGCTCGGCATCGCCCTGGGCATTGCGCGCGACGTAGAAGATGCTCCAGCCTTCTTCGTCGCGATGCACGGGGAAGCCGGCGCAATCGAGGGTGTCGCCATCGCCATTGGGCGGTGCGCCGCTGCCGGGAAAGCGCAGGGCCAGCACGTCGCTGCCATTGGCTTCGTCGGGCAGGACCGCATCGATGCCGGCGCCGGTGCGCTCCAGCGAACTGGCATCCAGGCCGGCCAGCCGCGCCGGCGCTGCCGCCGCCGCCGCTGCCGGATCGGCGCCGGGATGCGCGGCCCAGTCGACGTGCGCCGCCAGGCGGATGGCGCGCGCCAGCGCATCGACGGCATAGCGGCCGCTATCGTCCATCTCGGACGCTTCCATCACGGCGGCATGCGCGCGCACGCTGGTAATCAGCAGCGAGCCACTGGCCAGCAGCACCGCCAGGCCGAGCGCCATCGCCACCATCAGTTCGACGATGGTCAGGCCGGCCTGACGCCCGCGCGGGTTGAAGACACTCATCGCGCCACCAGCAACATGTAGCCCGGGCCGTCATCGGTGCCATGCCAGCCGATCTTGATCGCCACCGGGGCAGTCGCATCCCCGCTGCACGCCCATCGGTAGCGGCTGTGCGCCGCATCCCACGGCGCGCCGTCGCGGCACACCGCGATCCGACCCGCTGGAAAACCCCGGTGCAGCGCCAGGCGTGTCTCGCGCAGATCGTAGGCGGCCAGCGCCAGCGGATCGCAGGCGCCCGCGCCAAAACACGGCGCGCCACCCGCGGGCGGGCCAGCATCGAGCGCCTTGTAATCGAGCGGAAAATAAGGGTTGGCGCCTTCCGGCAGGCTGGCCACGTGGGTGTTGGCCTGCATGCGTGCGGCCAAGGAGGCGGCCAGCAGCGCCGCGTCGGAACTGAGCGCCGCATGCTGGCGCGTACGTTGCGCCGCCAGCTGGGCCGCGCTGGCGCCGACCACGCCGACCGCGAGCACGAACATGGCCACCAGGACTTCGATCATGGTGAAACCGCCCGGCCGGCCGGGGAGATGCGCCTGCATGCCTATCCTCCGCTAACGATGTGCGAGCAGAGAAGTTATCAGACAGGACTCAGGCGCCCATGCGTGGACGCAAGGATGCGCAGGGCGAAAAAAGGAACTTGGAAACGACGTCAGTTGTCGAGCTTGCGCTGGTGGCCGACTTCGGCCAGCGCCGCCTGGAAGGAATCCAGGTCCTCGAAATTCTTATAGACGGAAGCGAAGCGGATGTAGGCGATCTTGTCGAGACGCTTGAGCTGTTCCATCACCAGCTCGCCGACATACACGCTGTCGACTTCGCGCCGGCCGCTGGTGAGCAGCTTTTCCTCGATCGAGGCGACCGCGCCGTCGATCGCCTCGGCCGAGACCGGGCGCTTGCGCAGCGCCAGCATCAGGCTGCCGCGCAGCTTGGAGGAGGCGAATTCGGTGCGGCTGCCATTCTTCTTGACGATGATCGGCATCGACAGCTCGATGCGCTCATAGGTGGTGAAGCGCTTGTCGCACTTGCCGCAGCGGCGCCGGCGCCGGATGGCATCCCCTTCCTCCGATACGCGGGTATCGAGGACTTGTGTTTCTTCATGCTGGCAAAAGGGACATTTCATGGCGCCGGGGCTGCAGTATTGCTGGATGATGCGACCGAACCGGCGAACCGGTCCGGGAGAATTGCAATTAACGCGCGTAGACCGGGTACTTGTCGGTCAGCTTCTTGACTTCGCCCTTGACGCGCTCGATGGTCGCGGCGTCGTGCGGGTTGTCCAGCACGTCGGCGATCAGGTTGCCCACGGTGACCGCGTCTTCTTCCTTGAAGCCGCGGGTGGTGAAGGCCGGGCTGCCCAGGCGGATGCCCGAGGTGACGAATGGCTTCTGCGGGTCGTTCGGGATGCCGTTCTTGTTGCAGGTCATGTGAGCCTGGCCCAGGATCGCTTCCGCTTCCTTGCCGGTCAGGCCCTTGGCGCGCAGGTCGACCAGCATCACGTGCGATTCGGTACGGCCCGACACGATGCGCAGGCCGCGCGCGATCAGGGTTTCAGCCAGGGCTTTTGCATTCTTGACGACCTGCTTCTGGTATTCCTTGAACTCCGGCGACAGCGCTTCCTTGAACGCGACGGCCTTACCGGCGATCACGTGCATCAGCGGGCCGCCCTGGATGCCAGGGAAGATCGCCGAGTTGATGGCCTTCTCGTGCTCGGCCTTCATCAGGATGATGCCGCCGCGCGGGCCGCGCAGCGATTTGTGGGTGGTCGAGGTGACGAAGTCGGCGAACGGCACCGGGTTCGGGTATTCACCGGCGGCGATCAGGCCGGCGTAGTGGGCCATGTCGACCATGAAGTAGGCGCCGACATCCTTGGCGACCTTGGCGATGCGCTCGAAATCGATGCGCAGGGCGAACGCCGACGCGCCGGCGATGATCATCTTCGGCTTGTGCTCGTGCGCCTGCTTTTCGAGGGCTTCGTAGTCGATGTCTTCTTCTGGGGTCAGGCCGTACGAGACGACGTTGAACCATTTGCCGGACATGTTCAGCGACATGCCGTGGGTCAGGTGGCCGCCTTCGGCCAGCGACATGCCCATGATGGTGTCGCCCGGCTTCAACATGGCGAAGAACACGCCCTGGTTGGCTTGCGAACCCGAGTTCGGCTGGACGTTGGCGGCTTCGGCGCCGAACAGTTCCTTGAGGCGGTCGATCGCCAGCTGCTCGGCGACGTCGACGTATTCGCAACCGCCATAGTAGCGCTTGCCCGGATAGCCTTCGGCATACTTGTTCGTCAGCTGCGAGCCCTGCGCTTCCATCACGGCCGGCGAGGTGTAGTTCTCGGAGGCGATCAGCTCGATGTGGTCTTGCTGGCGAACGTTTTCTTTTTGAATTGCATCCCACAGTTCCGGGTCGATATTGGCGAGCGTATGATCTTTGGCAAACATGTAAAACTCCAATCGATAGTAATCCAGGCAACTGGTGGCATGGGAAGGCGGGAGCCGGGGCGGGCCGTAGGCACGGGCGCAGGCAACCGCGATCGAACGCGTACCGGTTGATGGCTGCCCAGGCGAACGGCGTATGGCGTCTCACGTTCCCCGGTGGGTGCCCACCTTTGCCGCGCCGTGCATCCGAATGGTGCGCACACGCGGTGTTTCGCCAGTTACGTGAGACGTAAGGACTCCAAATTGTACTGAACTCCCCATCGTAGGGCAAGGAAACCGCTGTGCCGGCCGAGAATGCCCGGCCATCAGCGGACTCATAGTCGTTTCGGCTACAATTTTACGGTTCGGCAGTGCGCCTTGCCTCTCTCGCCTGTCACCCTGTTGCCACCCAAGGACCCATCATGAACGTCTTCATCACCGGCGCATCGGCCGGCTTCGGCGCCGAAATGGCGCGCACTTTTGTCTCCCACGGCCACCGCGTCGTCCTGGCCGCGCGCCGCACCGACCGCATCGCCGACCTGGCGCGCGAACTGGGCGAGGCCGCCCTGGCCGTGACCCTGGACGTCACCAGCCGCGCCTCGATCGAGGCCGCCGTCTCTGGCCTGCCGCCCGAATGGAAACAGATCGACGTGCTGGTGAACAATGCCGGCCTGGCCCTGAACACGGCGCCGGCCCATGAGGTGCCACTGGAAGACTGGGACACCATGATTGCGACCAACTGCCAGGGCCTGGTGACCATGACCCGCGCCGTGCTGCCGGACATGGTGGCGCGCGGCAGTGGCCTGGTGATCAATATCGGCTCGGTGGCCGGCCACTATCCTTACCCGGGCGGCAATGTGTATGGCGCCACCAAAGCCTTCGTCGAGCAGTTCACGCTGAACCTGCGCGCCGACCTGGTCGGCACCGGTGTGCGCGCCACCAATATCGCGCCCGGCCTGTGCGGCGGCACCGAATTCTCGAACGTGCGCTTCAAGGGCGACGACGCGGCCGCATCCAAGGTCTACGAAGGCACGCAACCGCTGACAGCGAAGGACATCGCCGACACCGCCTTCTGGATCGCGACGCTGCCGCCGCACGTCAACGTCAACAGCATCGAGCTGATGCCGACGTGCCAGGGATTTTCGCCGTTTGCCGTGCGGCGGGGATAACCGACCCTGTATCCTCCCCCATAGCTGGCTATGAAGACCAATCCCTCACCAATCATTTGTGAGAAAGTGTTACAGTGATTGGTCTTTTAACTACGTTTCAAGTCTACTACTGCTCAAAAGCACCACACCGTGCTATCAGTACGTAAAACTTTTCCACTTTCAACGTACGTCAGCGTACATATTAAAGTGGAAAGTCGCGTAAAATATTTCCCGTTTTCATTAATTCGGCAACAAAGAATGCCTTCAGTGTACAACTGGCCAGTCAGGGTTTATTACGAAGATACCGACGCCGGAGGCATTGTCTATCATGCCAATTACCTGAAGTATTTCGAGCGTGGCCGTACCGAGTTCCTGCGCGCGCTCGGAATCGAACAACAAGCACTGATCGACGCCGGCCATACGGCCTTCGTCGTCAGGAGCATGACCCTCGATTACCGCTCGGCCGCCCGTCTCGACGATGAACTCTGCATCCGCACCAGCGTGGCAAAAGTGGGCGGAGCTTCGGTTCAGTTTCTCCAGGAAGCATGGCGCGGCGAGGTGCTGCTCAATTCGGCCAACGTGAAAATCGGCTGCGTTGACGTCAGAACCACCCGCCCCCGTTCCCTGCCCGACGACGTGGCTGCTAAAATGCGTGCCGCCTGAATATTTACACAAATAAGCTTACGATGACTGCAACCCACGACCTTTCGTTTGTCTCCCTGATCGCCAATGCCCATATCCTGGTGCAGCTGATCATGGCTTTGCTGCTGTTGCTGTCGATCGTGAGCTGGACTTATATTTTCCGTAAGATCTTCGCAATCCGCGCCGCGCGCGCGCAGACCGAACAGTTCGAGCGCAGCTTCTGGGCTGGCGGCAACCTGCACACCCTGCACCAGAGCGCCAGCAGCCAGCGCGACCAGAGCGGTCCCCTGGCCCGCATCTTCGAAGCCGGCATGGGCGAATTCATCAAGGGCAAGCAAGCGTCGCGCGAAGCGCTGGACATGAACTCGGTGCTCGACGGCGCCCGCCGCGCCATGCGCGCCTCGTTCCAGCGTGAACTCGACACCCTCGATTCGCACCTGAACTTCCTGGCTTCGGTCGGTTCGGTCTCGCCGTACATCGGTCTCTTGGGCACCGTGTGGGGCATCATGAACTCGTTCCGCGGCCTGGCCAGCGTCGAGCAAGCCACCCTGGCGGTGGTCGCTCCCGGCATCGCCGAAGCGCTGATCGCGACCGCGATCGGCCTGTTCGCCGCCATCCCTGCCGTGGTCGCGTACAACCGCTTCACCCACGACATCGACCGCCTGGCGAACCGCTTCGAGAGCTTCGTCGAAGAATTCTCGAACATCCTCCAGCGCCAGTCGCGCTGATCCGCCCACGAGAACCGGGAGAGCATCGGGATGTCATTTTCCAGCAGCATGCGCGGCGGACGTCGCCGCAAGTTCAAGTCCGAGATCAACGTCGTGCCGTATATCGACGTGATGCTGGTGCTGCTCATCATTTTCATGGCGGTGCCTGCGAATGAGGCGCCGAGCGTCGTCAATCTGCCGCGCGCCGAGAAATCCGCGCTGCCGCCGGACACGTATATCCAGATTTCGATCGAGCCGGGCAACAAGCTGTCGATCGGCGTGCACGGCAAGGTAAAAGTTGCCCAGGACGAAGTGGCCGACCGCTCCGCCCTGCTCCAGCGCCTGCGCGCTCTACACGAAGAGAATCCGGACTTTCCGGTCCTGATTGCAGGCGACCGCGACAGCAAGTACGACGACGTGATCCAGCTGATTTCGGAAGCCAAGAAGATGGGCATCAACCGGGTCGGCCTGGCCACCCAGTGACGCCGAAGATATGACCGCAAAGAAGTCAGCCAACGACGGCGCGCCCTACTACGTGCCGCCAGAACCGAAACCACTGCCATCGTTCCTGCTGGCGGTGGCGGTGCACGCGGCGCTGCTGGCCTTCCTGGCGATCGGCGTGAGCTGGCAAAAGGTCAATCCGGTATCGGTCGAGGCCGAGGTGTGGGATATGTCGGTGCAGACCGCCGCGGCGCCCGAATTGCCGCCCGAGCCGGCGCCGGAACCTGAGCCGGAACCGGAACCCGCGCCGGAACCGCCGCCGCCTCCTCCACCACCGGAGCCGGTGGTGGAGCGTCCTGCGCCGACGCCCGATCCTGAGATCGCGCTGCGCGAGGAAAAGAAGCGCAAGGAAGAAGAAGCGAAGAAGGCTGCTGCTGAAGACAAGAAGCGCAAGGAAGCCGAGGAGCGTAAGCGCGAAGAGGCCGAGCAGAAGAAGCGCGACGAGGCGGAACAGAAGAAACGCGACGAGGCGGAAAAGAAAAAGCGCGACGAGGCCGAGAAGAAGAAACTCGAGGAAGCCGAGCGCAAGAAGCAGGAAGCCGCCGACAAGAAGAAGGCCGACGCTGCTGCTGCCGAGAAGAAGAAAAAGGACGCTGCCGCAGCCAAGGCCGAAGACGCACGACTCGACAAGCTGCGCAAGGAAGAACTGCAGCGCATGGCTGGCGCCATGGGCAGCGGTGGCACCGCCGCGAAATCGACCGGTCCGCGCAGCGACGGCGGTTATATCGCCGCGATCACGGCCGCGATCAAGAGCGCGACGGCCTATCCGGGCAATACCGATGTATCCGGCAATCCGCGCGCCACGTTCCGGGTCGAGCAGCTGCCAACTGGCGAAATCATGTCGGTTCGCCTGGTGAAAAGCAGCGGTGTGCCAGAATTTGACAGAGCAGTGGAAAATGGTATCAAGAAAGCATCTCCACTTCCCAAGAAGAAGGACGGGACCGTGGAGCGTACGCTTGACGTGAATTTCTCGATGAAAGATTACGATTGATTCGGTTCGAACCAGTTTTACTAGAGACACCATGAAAAAACTTCACATTTTGCTGTTCAGCGTTTCCCTGGCGATAGGGACTACAGCCAATGCGCAGATCCAGATCGAAATCGCCGGCGTCGGTAGCAACCAGATTCCGGTGGCCATCGCCGCCTTTGCCGACGAATCCGTCGCGCCCGATAAAGTCTCGGCCGTCATCCGTGCCGACCTCGAGCGTAGCGGCGTGTTCAAGGTCATCGACGCCGGCCAGGTGATCAGCGACGCCGACGTCGGCAAGGTCAACCTGGGCGCATTCAAGGCCAGTGGCGCAGACGCGCTCGTGGTCGGCAGCGTGGCGCGGCAGCCGGACGGCCGCTTCGCGATCCGCTACAAGCTGCTCGACACCGTCAAGGGCGGCGAAATCTCGCAGCTGGGCGGCGAAGTCCAGCCCCGCTACACCCGCCTGCAGGCGCACCGCATCGCCGACGACGTCTATGAAAAGCTGACCGGCGTGCGCGGCATCTTCTCGACCCGCATCGCGTATGTGAAGGAAGACCGCGCGGCGAGCCGCTTCGCGCTGGCCGTGGCCGACGCCGACGGCGAGAACGAGATCATTGCCACCCAGGGCAAGGAACCGATCATTTCGCCGGCCTGGTCGCCGGACGGCATGAAGGTCGCCTACGTCTCGATGGAAAACCGCAAGCCGGTGGTCTATCTGCAAGACCTGATGACCGGCCGCCGCAACGTGATCTCCAACCAGAAGGGCAACAATTCAGCGCCTTCCTGGTCGCCGGACGGCTCGACCCTGGCCGTCGCCCTGTCACAGGACGGCAATACGGAAATCTACACCGTCAATTCGAGCGGCAGCGGCCATCGCCGCCTGACCAATAATCCCGGCATCGATACCGAGCCGCAGTTCTCGGCCGACGGCCAGACCATTTACTTCACGAGCGACCGCAGCGGCGGTCCTCAGATCTACAAGATGAGCGTCTCGGGCGGCAACGCCACCCGCGTGACGTTCAACGGCAACTACAACATCAGCCCACGCGTGTCGTCCGACGGCAAGACGCTGGCCTGGATTTCGCAGCGCGGCGGCGCTTTCTCCTTATACGCGATGGACCTGGCAAGCGGCCGGGAACTTCGCCTGGCCGATGGGGCCACCGAACCGAGTTTTTCGCCTAACGGCAAGTACATCATGTATGCAACCAAGGGCGGCGGGCGCGTCTCGCTTGCAGTGGTGTCTGTGGATGGACGGGTCAAGCAACGCTTGACGACCAAAGCGGGAAACATTCGGGAGCCCAGCTGGGGTCCTTTCATGAAGTAAGAAGTAAAACCTTAACCAGAACAGGAGAAAATCCATGCGCAACTTCAAGAGTCTCGCCTTCATCGCTTCCGCTGCCGCCCTGCTGGCCGCTTGCTCGTCGCCAACCAAACTGGAAGACACCCCAGTCGTTGAAAAATCGCCAGAGCCAGCAGCACCAGTGGCTGACGCACGTGACATCCGTCCAGTGGAAACCGGCACCGTCGATCCACTGAACGATCCAAAAGGCGTCCTGGCCAACCGTAGCGTCTACTTCGACTACGACAGCTTCGTGGTGCGCGCCGACGGCCAGCCAGTGGTGCAGAACCACTCGGGCTACCTGACCAAGAACACCTCGCGTAAAGTCCTGATCCAAGGCAACACCGACGAACGCGGCGGCACCGAGTACAACCTGGCCCTGGGCCAGAAGCGTGCTGAAGCCGTCCGTCGCTCGATGGCATCGCTGGGCGTGTCGGAAGGTCAGATGGAAGCCGTCTCGCTGGGCGAAGAAAAGCCGAAGGCAACCGGCAGCAACGAAGAAGCCTGGGCTGAAAACCGCCGCGCTGACATCGTTTACCAGTAATCAATACGGCTGACTCAGCCGATTGACAGGGGGCGGGACGCAGTGCAGACTGCTACCCGCCCCGTTTTATCTCAGCAACCGGTTTAGAAAGAGCAACGTTCATGATCAAACTGTCTCCGTCCCGCCTCGCCTGCCTCGTCCTGGCCCTGTGGATGCCGCTGCACGCCGTGGCCGGCCCGTTCGATGACGACGAAGCGCGCAAGGCCATCCTGGACCTGCGCACCAAGGTCGACAACATCACGCGCGACCTGACCACGCGCATCGACGGCAAGTCGGACAAGACGGTCCAGATCGAGATGCTCAACCAGCACGAGCAGACCATGCGCGAGATCGCGCGCCTGCGCGGCCAGATCGAAGTGCTGCAGAATGAATTGTCCAAGGCCCAGGAAAGCCAGAAGCAACTGTACGCCGACCTCGACGCACGCATGAAACGCTTCGAGCCGCGCCAGGAAGTCATCGACGGCCAGACCGCCGAAGTGATGCCGACCGAGAAGACCGCCTACGAGGCCGCCACCGCCCAGTTCCAGTCGGGCGACTACAAGGGCGCTTCCGTCGCGCTGCAGGAATTCGTCAAGCAGTATCCGCAATCGGCCTACGCGTCGAATGCGCAGTACTGGCTGGGCAACACTTATTACGCACTGGGCGACTACAAGAAAGCCATCGCGGCCCAGCAGGTCGTGACCACCACCTACGCCGACAGCGCCAAGGTGCCGGACGCCATGCTGAACATCGCCAGCAGCTACGCTCTGCTGAAGGACAACAAGAACGCGAAGAAGTCGCTGCAGACGCTGGTGTCCAAGTATCCGGACTCGAGCGCGGCGCAGACGGCGCGCGATCGGTTGGCTTCGCTGAAGTGATTGTCGCGCGATAGCATCGCCCTGATCGGGCTCGGCAATTGACAGGTTCGAGGGCGGGCCCTATAATCTCGTTTCTTCGGGTCGTTAGCTCAGTTGGTAGAGCAGCGGACTTTTAATCCGTTGGTCGCGTGTTCGAGCCACGCACGGCCTACCAAAGATTCTCAGAAACGCCAGCCTTCGGGCTGGCGTTTTTGTTTTTACCTTATTATTTCCCTTTTGATCAAGGACGATAGCGCCATGACTTACGAAGACTTCCTCGATGAAGTAACGACCCTGCTCACCGAGATCTACAACCTCGACGACGAAGCGGCTATCAAACTGGTGGTCGATGCGCAGGACGCAGAGTACTTCGTCGCGCACGACGACAAGGAAGAACTGCGTACGGTCGCCCAGGCCAAGCTGGATGCCGTCGCGCTGTACGAAGCCAAGCAGAACCGCAACCAGACGCAGCGCAAGCAGCAGCAGCGCCAGGTGCAGAAGAAGAAGGCCCCCTGAGCCCGATCTGAGCTGGAGGAACGCCCATGACGATGGACTTCGCCGAGCGCATGACTGTCGATGGCACCGTCTATTCGATCGACACCTTCGCGCTCGAGCCATATCGCAAGTCACTGGCTTCGCCGCCCCGCTTCAAGCCCTGGCCCGGTTGCTCGAATGGCTATTACGGCACTTGGGAAGTCCGGGAATGCGGCTATGAGCGCATCTTGTACCTGACCGGATTCAACCCGCAAATCGGTCTATCGCTACTCTTTCCGGACGATGTAGTACCACTCGCCGCGACCTGGTACAGCGGCATCATCCGCGGCTGGCACGGCGAGCGCCGCCGGACCGGCTACCCACCTCGGAATATCTACCCGGACGAGATCTACGTCGAGATCGCCGCGGGCAGGGTCGTGCGCGAATGGCTGCTCGACCTGCGCGCGGTACCGGACCAGACCGAGGAAGAATGGCGCCAGTCGGTACCCTCCTTCCTGTGGAAGTTCTATCCGCGACCGGCGCCTGGCTAGCTACGCCGCCTCCGCCGCCGGATGCGCCTGTTTTCGATACAAGAACTCCAGCACCGCCTTGCGATGCTCGGTGTAGCGCGCATCCTGCGCCAGCGCGACCCGGTCGCGCGGCCGCTCCAGCCCCACCTCGACGATTTCACCGATGGTCGCAGCCGGCCCATTGGTCAGCATCACGATCCGATCCGACAGCAACACCGCCTCATCCACATCGTGCGTCACCATCACGACAGTCGATTTGGTCGCAGCCACGATCTTGAGCAGCTCGTCCTGCAGATGCGCCCGCGTCAACGCATCGAGCGCGCCGAACGGCTCATCCATCAACAGCACCTTCGGCTCCATCGCCAGCGCCCGCGCGATACCCACCCGTTGCTTCATGCCGCCCGAAATCTCATGCGGCCGCTTCGCCTCGGCACTGGTCAGGCCCACCAGCGCCGACGCCGCCATGGTCCGCTCGCGCAGCTGGACCCGCGTCTCGGCACCGCCAAACACCCGCTCGACCCCGAGATGGATATTCTCGTAGCAGGTCAGCAACGGCAGCAGCGAGTGATTCTGGAACACTACCGCCCGCTCCGGCGACGGTCCGGCGATCTCGCGATTCGCGCACAGCAGCACACCCGCCGTCGGTTTCAATAAGCCGGCGATCAGGCTCAGCAAGGTCGACTTGCCACAGCCCGAGTGCCCGATCAGCGTAATGAACTCACCCTTGCGTACTGCAAGGTCGATCCCCTGCAGCGCCTGGAACACGCCCTTCTTCGTATGAAACGCCATCTCCACGCCGGTGATGTCAATGAATTTGGTTTGAAGGTCATCCATGATCGCGCTCCTTAATCAGTTAGCCACTTGTTCGTGCGTCAGCGACCGCGCCAGCGCCACCAGCGCCTGCTCGAGCAGCAGCCCCACTACGCCAATCACGACGATGGCGATGATGATGTTCGCCACGTTCAGGTTGTTCCACTCGTCCCACACCCAGAAGCCGATGCCCACGCCGCCGGTCAGCATCTCGGCCGCCACGATCACCAGCCATGCGGTGCCGATGGCGAGACGCACGCCGGTCAGGATGTACGGCAGCGCCGACGGCAGCAGGATCTTGGTCAGGATCTTCCACTCCGACAGATTCAGCACGCGCGCCACGTTCATGTAATCCTGCGGCACGCGCTGCACGCCGACCGCCGTATTGATGATCATCGGCCAGATCGAGCAGATGAAGATCGACCAGATCGCCGCTGGATCGGCCGACTTGAATACCAGCAGGCCGATTGGCAGCCAGGCCAGCGGCGACACGGGTTTCAGCAGGCTGATGATCGGGCCGAACATGCCGTTCACGAACTTCACCCGGCCGATGACGAAGCCCAGCGGAATGCCGACCAGCGCCGCCAGCCCGAAGCCGACCGCCACCCGCTTGAGCGAGGCCAGCACGTTCCAGCCGATGCCCTGGTAGTTCGGGCTGTTGTGATAGAAGGGATCGGCGAACAGCTTGAGCGCTTCCTGGAAAGTCACCAGCGGCGGCAGGACCGCTTTGACCGCCCGGACGAATGGCTGTGCGCCGCGTATGACGGGCACCGGTTTGCGCACTTGGGGCGCGCCGCTGCCAGCACCGGCAACAACCGGGAGCTCGACCATGGAGGCGCGCCGCTACCGGGCGGCGCATGGTCTTCAGATTTCAAGCGGGTCATGAACCACATGCCATCCGGCAAATACATGACATACAGTAGGGCAGGTCTATTTAGATAAATCCTCGACAATTAGCGCTTATTAGGGCTGAGTTCGATTGCGAATTTCAGACGTGACCATTTTTTGCGAGGAAGGATCCGATTCACGAGCATTAATAACTTAAGTGACAATGTGAGAGAATTTTAACCAGCCAAATCAGGCAAAATACCGCCCAATCACTAATTTATCAAGAAGCGTATTCTTTAACGTCCGCAATTTGCATAGGCAGTGGAGAAATTTCAAAGATGTCATCATTTCAGAACTAGCGCATATATTTTACTCTCGAATTCCAAATTTGTATAAAAATGAAAATATTCTTTAGCAAAGTAAAGCCTTCTAGCGCAATGGGCGATGGATGCTACATAACTCAAGACCATGTTGGAAGTAATTATACTAGTCCGTGGAATGATTATGGCTATGTAATTACATTTAAGTGCTTTATCATTAAAGGTGAAAATCTTGACAATGTAGGGCATATCAAAATTCTATCCAAGGAAGGAATTAATACGGCAGATATCTTATCGAAGGATAGCGATGAAAAAATTATCGATATCACCGATATCTTAAGCCCTGAAAAATTCGTATCGTTATCAAGCGATCTTGATTATTACAGGAAAATCAAAAGAATCTTCTCAAGCACGTATGAAATCGAAAAGTTCTTGCAGCTAATTTGTGATGCTAGCTATTATTATCAAAATCAAGACGAGTTCAGAAGTTGGGCAGGGTTTTCTAGTGGGATATTGCGATCTGGAAGTGCCTCCGAAGCTGCAATCAAAAAGGGCCATCAAATTTCCATCGGGAATTATGAGATTGACAAGGAATTTCAAGTCACAGTTAAGAATTTGCCTGAGAGTTTCGACGCGATATCTTTGAATTTCGACAATACAGAAAATGGCATTAACTCACGCCGCATTAATATACTTGTCGGCGAGAATGGTGTCGGGAAATCTCATACATTATTGGCACTAGTTCGCAACGTAACTGGAATTGACAAGACAGATCAGCCGTTGCCTTTTTTTCATAAGATAATCTGCATTGCATACTCACCATTCGAGAATTTTTACACAAAGAGTGGAATTGCAGATGCCTTAAATGAGGCTAATGGACTGTCTATCGCAACAGAAACAAAAGCAGAAAAAAAGAGGAGCAGATTAAATGTTAATTCCTATTCATATATTGGGTTTAAAAAGGAAGACGGTGAATTTTCTCTGAAGTGGCCAGCAATTCATAGCGTAATTTCTTTACTCAAGCTAATTTCGTACGACGCTGAGAATAGGTGGTGGCGGGGCAAATCGAAATTTGACCAGTTGTTTGAGGCACTTAATCGCCATATCGAATTCGACGCTATTGGGCTAAAAGAAAAAGGTGCAGATTTTTTCTACATCAATAAAGAAAATCAATATAATTTTAAGGCTAAGTTTTTCCAACTCGAGGCAGAAGTTGGAGTTCGCTTCTTTTTAAGGGGCGTACAAATTAATCTAAGTTCGGGCCAGAACATTTATGCTTACATGTTGCCTTCACTCATGGCCGAGATAGAAGATGAGAGCTTGGTGTTAATTGACGAACCAGAATTATATCTACATCCTACTCTTGAGATCGCTCTATTAGATATGCTCAAGATAATATTGGATGTCACAAAATCTTATGCAGTAATCGCCACTCACTCTCCTGTCATGGTTCGTGAAGTCGACAAGGACGCAATTTCCATTTTAAGAAAACGAGAGGGAAGAACGACGGTGCTCCGTCCACCGTTTCAGACTTTGGGGGAGTCAACCGATAGAATCTCCGGCGAAGTTTTCGATGACTACTACACAGATAAGCCATTTCAAAAGAACATCGAAAATCTCATTCGCGACGAAAACATTTCGATCGAGGAAATTGAGAAAATTTCCGGACGTGTCGGTGATGAAGCACTGGCTTACGCCATAGCGGTCCTAAGTGATGAAGATAATCAGAAAATAGAAATCACTGAATTATGAAATATTTGCATTACATGCGAATCAGCCCAATTGACGAATGGCTTACTATAGCGCTAAGAAGCAGAAAAGAAAATGTAGGAGATTTAACACTCCATGCAGACAGGATTCGCACATCCTACGAATCCTATGAAAATATTATCTATGACGTAGGGACAAAAGTCCCTAATAGTATGTTCCTCAATGAGAAGTCGCTATTGATTGACTACTATTCCGGTGCGCCATCTGAACTATCCCGACTGCTTGTGATGCGTAGATCGGATCCTAGTCTTCACGAGTGCCCATATTGCGGATATCCATTTATTCCAGACACTCTCGACCATTTTATTCCTAAAGATGAATGGCCCGAATATGCGTTTTTAGCAGATAATTTAGTACCTCAATGCAGAGGATGCGCTCCCACAAAGGGCAAACATTATTTCTGTGAAACTAAAAATTCAGTAAAATTCATTCATCCTTTTTATTCTGATTTAATTTCGAAGCTTGCTTTTCAAGTAGAGATGACCTTCACTAAGCCAGTTCCGAAATTTTCGGTTAAATTCAAAAGTACTGGTTATTTAAGCACTGCAGAAAAACAGCGCCTAGAACTGCATGTGGAACAATTAAAAATTCGCAAGAGATTAGTCAATTATTGCCGTCAAAATTTCAACCATTGGCTTGACTTGGTTCGAAAAACAGGGGCAGATGCTTCGATTGCATTTTCTCAACGTTTAATTGAGCAAGGCGGCCCTGACTCACCGAGCGAGAACTGGAGCCATGCCTTTTATGTTGCCGTACTTAAAAACAAAGAAGCAATGGAATATTTAAATTCTGAAAGAAGAGTCAAAATCGAAAATTCAGCGCCAACAATACAAAATTTAGATTTCTAGGTTGACTGACAAGCTTTTCTTATCGCGACAAAATCAAACTCTTTAGAGAAATTATTCAGATAACTTATTCACTTTAAGATTAGGGATTCAGTATATATTTCTGCATGCAGCGCATCCACTGATGGTGCTGCGATTCTTCGAAAGTCGATCCTTTCCGTCCGCACCAGATGAGATGTATAGGTGACGATCACCTGCCAACAATGTCAGTGCGGTGCGCGACCGCAAAACTCAGGTCAAGCATCGGTGCTGGACGGCCTGAGGCACATGCTGGAGGCCGATGCTAGCTTGGTTGTACTGGCCGATGCCTTGGACCGCCGTGCAATCACCTCCAACAAATAGCATAGCGCTGCGCAAGCGATGCTTGACTGTTTGGTAAGACCATTCCGCGCGGGAACAGCGCGCGACAGTATCATTATGGAAATGCAGCGCCCACGAACGGCCGATGTCAGCCAATTCCGGTCATTCATGCAACCACTTATATTTATAAAATTCAATGAGCCAACCTGCCCCGCTGGATAAGTATATTTCCGAAAAAAGCGAAATCTATGAGAGATTCAATGCCCATCTAAAAAATCCTGATATTTCCATTAACGAGTATCGCGAATCTCAACGGGAGAAGGTTCGTAAGGGTTTAGCGGGAAAAAAAATAATTTACCTCGACACAAATGCTTGGAAATGCTTAGGTGATTACGAGCGCGGAAAGTCGACGCTAAGTACCGCTATGCGAGAATTCGCAGGGATTATGAACAGCCCTCAAATTCGTGACGCCTGCGTTTTTCCAATTGGAACTTCAACGATGATGGAATTACAATCGATGAGCGATCCGGAGACCACAGCATCACTAATGGTCGTAGTAGACCGGTATTCGAAAAATGTCGCGATTAAGCCACCAGATGAAGTGATTACACAAGAGCTCGCATTGTTCAATCGAAAGGAAACGCGCGTTGCGGGGCTGGAGCCAAATCGCTTCTGTCATCCGATGGATCTTATGGGTGGTCTAGAACCTGAGATGCCTAAATTGCTCCCTCCTGCGATGGAGTTAGCACTCAAAAAGGCGCTAATGGATCACCTCTATTCGCTACCGCTCAAGGCTATCCTCGAAATGTCAGCAGGGAAAGATGCAATTTGGGATAACACTGCTGGCATTGATGAAATGAATAAAGGGAAATTCGCTCATCGACATGAGATAAAAAATTTCGCTGACGCACTTTTCGTTGAGTTGGCGGGAATAATGCGGTCTCATGTTCCCGATGGACCACCAGTGAATAATCTTACACCTGCCAAAGCACAAGCGGCTATGGCAATGCTTCACTGGAAAGAGAATCCAAGCAGCAGAAACATAATGACGGCTCGTATCCTTGCAAATTTGCACGCATTTGTTCGCTATATTGAGAATCGAAAATTTCAGCGAGGCGATATTGCTGACTTCGCCGCAGCACAAGCTGCAGTCCCAAGTACGCACGCATTCTTCACAGACAAAGCGCTGGCGAATTTGCTCATGCAGCCTCAGATTCAATTGAAAGCATATTCCTCTTGTGACGTATTGTTTAAATTCGATAACTTTGCGACGTATCTTAAAAATTTAGATTCTGAAACGCTTTGAGTAAATAATGAACAAATCAAAAACAGCCATCACAACGTCTTTGCTGCCGAAGTATCAAGAGTCTGCTGCAATTATGGATCGTTTTTCGGTTGCCGCTCACGTAGATTGTGCATCAATTGATGCGTAGCCCTAATAACGAGAAAATTAAGTTTGTCGACGGCACGGAACTTAGTACAGATGCTTTGAACTACTTCACGGCAAACAAGCAGAATTTTCGCGACGAATTCACAGAGGATCTCAGAGGAAAACTTAGCCATGCGAAATTTCAAGTTTTTGCGAGGTCGTCGCAGAAGAGTGGTTTGATGGCAAGCGCTTGCACCAAGAAGGGCGGTCTAGGCGCCTCAAACGATCATTTTACGACTTTCTGTGCCTAACAACGTACAGCTCGCCTGAACCAAGTCAGTTTGTGCAGAGCCTTGATCTGCCGAGAGATGTGGAACCATTGATCACTGTTGAAGGTATCGCAGCTATTCTTACCGTTAATGACCAAATGATTCATCGTCATGTCGAGCAATGAAGCAAATCCACCCTAACTCATATCTTAAGGAGGTTTAGTAGGCTTATGTTCCGCTCATATGGCTGAGGAGTACGCAGCCAGTGCTGTACTGTACTGTACGAGGAAGAACTGGCGCGAAAAACACAAGAGCGCCGGGGCATGAGCGAAGAACAGCGGCGACGACACAAAGCAGTCGACGCCGCACGAGCCAACGTAGAGCTGTCAGAATTGACGATCAGCGAACAAGCCCGGAAAGATTCCCTTCGTTTTGCTAATTACGAAATCACTTACGCAGAATATATTAAACTTCAAATGCGAAGAATTAACGCGCATGACTGACTAGGCATTGAAAGGCAAGCTCGTACTTTCCTCTGCCCGATCGATGGTATTCACTATTTTTGCTCAGTATGGTTTCCACCTATTTGAGAGCGCCGGTATCAGTTCGCGTGCTACACCGCAATCGGTTGCAGCGGCTCTAACACCCGCGCGAACGCAGTAGAGCTTCTTAGCGTACTCGACTTGCAGCCGCGGTCTTAGTCTTCCTTGGCTCTTAATGATTTCGCGTGTTCGACGGTATGCCCTAACGGTTCCCCGACCAAACTCGGTCATGCCAACTACGACACCCGAAGCGACAAGCGTAGAGAAGCTGATAGCGAGCGTATCGAAGCTTTTATTCTTCAAAAAAATTAGCGCACTGATCGCTGCTGCAGCGAATAGCACATGCCCTAGCTGGAACCAAGCGTTGCTCCTGTACGGTACAGCCCAGTCGCGTATTGGGCCTCTGATCCACTGGCGCGACTTCCTTCGACGTCGTTGTAAGTTCCACATGAAAGTAACCTGAAATATTGACCGCTGACGGCTGTCACGTAGTGAAAGTAATAACCAATTCTGCAGATTAGCACTGACACTCAGGGATAACGAACTAGCGTAGAGTAATGGCAGTCGTTGCGTATTTGCAAACCACAGCGGACCTTGTGTTGCTTTTCGCAGACTATATGACGCAACAAGTGAGCATCACGACCTGACGCAACAGCATTTTGCACTCCTTTCCTACTGCGCCCGTGAAACTCTATGCAACAGTGACCTCAACTACACAGTTTGCGAAATTGCCATTGAATGCGCCTGCTCTCGATACAGGAGTTCAATTGCCACCTCGCGGTGCTCGGCATAACGCTCATCCTGTGCCAGTATTACCCGATCACGTTGCCGCGCCAGGACACCTCGACGATCTCGCCGATGGTCGAGGCAGTCCCATTGGCTAACACGACGTTCCAACCCGACAGTAGCACCGCTTCATCCACTCGTGCGTCACCATCACCACAGTGGATTCGGTCGCGGCCACGATCTTGAGCAGCTCGTCCTGCAAATTCGCCCTTGTCAGCGCATCGACTGAGCAAAGCGGTTGATCCATCAACAGCATCCTCGGCCCCATCCCAAGCACCTGCACGACACGACCCGCTGCTTCATGCCGCCCGAGATCTCGTGCGGCCGCTTGGCTTCCACGCGCGACAACCCCACCCGCACCAGCGCGGCCGAGGTCTGCTTATGGAGGTCAGGTTAATATCTAGATATGGGCTCACCAATTAGCGTTTGTCAGGGATGAGCTCGTGCCTAAATGGCGGACCCGCCCCTTCTTGTCGTGCACCTTTTGTTGATGAAGTAACGGCCCTGCTCACCGAAAGCTACAACCACGAGGACGAAACCGCCATCAAACTAGCGGTGAATGCGTAG
The DNA here is from genome assembly GCF_057657035.1 of Massilia sp. Soil_C_3. Taxonomy (NCBI): domain Bacteria; kingdom Pseudomonadati; phylum Pseudomonadota; class Betaproteobacteria; order Burkholderiales; family Oxalobacteraceae; genus Massilia; species Massilia sp. Soil_C_3. Next base: position 486,398 of record NZ_JBDGJG010000002.1, on the reverse strand, counting down.
GCCAACGATTACTTCGTCCCCCACGACGAGGAGGAGGACCTGCGCACGGTCGCCTGGGCCAAACTGGACGCCGTGGCACTGTACAAGGCCAAGCAGAACCGTAACCAGAGGCAGCGCAAGCAGCAACAGCGTCTGGTGCAGCGAAGAAACGCCCTGATTCAGTTCCTGACGCGTATTCAGGCGGCCGCCGGATGCGCCTGCTTGCGGTACAAGAATTCCAGCACTGCCTTGCGATGCTCGGTATAACGCGCATCCTGCGCCAGCGCGACCCGGTCGCGCGGCCGCTCCAACCCCACCTCGACGATTTCGCCGATGGTGGCGGCTGGCCCATTCGTCAGCATCACGATCCGATCCGACAGCAACACCGCCTCATCCACATCGTGCGTCACCATCACGACAGTCGATTTGGTCGCGGCCACGATCTTGAGCAGCTCGTCCTGCAAATGCGCCCGCGTCAACGCGTCGAGCGCGCCGAACGGCTCATCCATCAACAACACCTTCGGCTCCATCGCCAGCGCCCGCGCGATGCCGACGCGCTGCTTCATGCCGCCCGAAATCTCATGCGGCCGCTTCGCCTCGGCACTGGTCAACCCTACCAGCGCCAACGCCGCCATGGTCCGTTCACGCAACTGAGCCCGCGTCTCGGCACCGCCAAACACCCGCTCGACCCCGAGATGGATATTCTCGTAACAGGTCAGCCACGGCAGCAGTGAGTGATTCTGGAACACCACCGCCCGTTCCGGCGACGGCCCGGCGATCTCGCGATTCGCGCACAGCAGAACGCCCGCCGTCGGTTTCAACAAGCCGGCGATCAGGTTCAGCAAGGTCGACTTGCCGCAGCCCGAGTGCCCGATCAGCGTAATGAACTCACCCTTGCGTACTGCAAGGTCGATCCCCTGCAGCGCCTGGAACACGCCCTTCTTCGTATGAAACGCCATCTCAACACCGGTGATGTCGATGAATTTGGTTTGAAGGTCATCCATGATCGCGCTCCTTAATCAGTTAGCCACTTGTTCATGGGTCAGCGCCCGCGCCAGCGCCACCAGGGCCTGCTCGAGCAGCAGCCCCACCACGCCAATCACGACGATGGCGATGATGATGTTCGCCACATTCAGGTTGTTCCACTCGTCCCACACCCAGAAGCCAATGCCCACGCCGCCGGTCAGCATCTCGGCCGCCACGATCACCAGCCATGCGGTGCCGATGGCGAGGCGCACGCCGGTCAGGATGTACGGCAGCGCCGACGGCAGCAGGATCTTGGTCAGGATCTTCCACTCCGACAGGTTCAGCACGCGCGCCACGTTCATGTAATCCTGCGGCACGCGCTGCACGCCGACCGCCGTATTGATGATCATCGGCCAGATCGAGCAGATGAAGATCGACCAGATCGCCGCTGGATCGGCCGACTTGAATACCAGCAGGCCGATTGGCAGCCAGGCCAGCGGCGACACGGGTTTCAGCAGGCTGATGATCGGGCCGAACATGCCGTTCACGAACTTCACCCGGCCGATGACGAAGCCCAGCGGAATGCCGACCAGCGCCGCCAGCCCGAAGCCGACCGCCACCCGCTTGAGCGAGGCCAGTACGTTCCAGCCAATGCCCTGGTCGTTCGGGCTGTTGTGATAGAACGGATCGGCAAACAGCTTGAGCGCTTCCTGGAAGGTCACCAGCGGCGACGGGAAAGCCTCGTTGCGGGTGGCGATCAGCTGCCACACCAGCACCACGAAGGCAATGCCCACCACCGGCGGCAGGACCGCCTTCACCGCCCGGGCGAACGGCTGCGCGCCGCGCACGACGGGCGCCGGCTTGCGTGCAGGAGGCGTGGCACTGGCGACTGGCGCGTCGACGGCAAGCGGCAACGTAACAACGGTTGCGCCGCCACCTGCAGGCGCATGGTGCTCGGATTTCAGGATAGCGTTCATGGCATTCCCCTATTCAGACAAGATGACAGCAAATGAAAATCAGACCCTGACCTTGAACGAGGCTGCGTAGGCTTTCGGATCCTTGCCGTCCCACACGGTGCCGTCCATCAGCTTCGAGCTGCGCATCGGGCTCGCAGGCACCGGCGCCTTGGCCAGCGTCGCAGCATCCTTGTACAGCGCGACCTGGTTGACCGCGCTGGCCACGGCCAGGTAGTCGGGATCCTGCTTGAGCAGCCCCCAGCGGCGATGCTGGGTCATGAACCACATGCCGTCCGACAGATACGGGAAGTTGACCGCGCCGTCGTTGTAGAACTTCATGTAGTTCTGGTCGTCCCAGGTCTTGCCAAGGCCGTTCTGGTAGCGGCCCATGATGCGCTGGTCGATCGCGTCCTTGCTGGTGTTGACGTACGACTTGGCGGCGATGACCTCGGCCATCTTGTTCTTGTTTGCCATTGAGGCGTCGATCCAGCGGCCGGCCTCGATGATGGCGGCCATCATGGCGCGGCAGGTGTTGGGGTGCTTCTTCGCGAACTCCAGCGTCGAGCCCAGCACCTTCTCGGGATGGTCGCGCCAGATGTCCTGGGTGGTGATGGCGGTGATGCCGATGCCGTCCATGATGGCGCGATGGCCCCACGGTTCACCGACGCAGAAGCCATCCATATTCCCGACCCGCATATTGGCGACCATCTGCGGCGGCGGCACCGTGATGACTTTCGCTTCCTTCATCGGGTTGATGCCGTTGGCCGCCAGCCAGTAGTACAGCCACATCGCGTGGGTGCCGGTCGGGAAGGTCTGGGCGAAGGTGAATTCGCGTTTTTCGGCGCGCATCAGCTTGGCCAGCGACTGGCCGTCGACCGCGCCCTTGGTCGCCAGCTGCTTCGAGAGCGTGATCGCCTGGCCGTTGTTGTTCAGGCCCATCAGCACCGCCATGTCCTTGCGCTGTCCGCCGATGCCCATCTGGACGCCATACAGCAGCCCGTACAGCACGTGGGCCGCATCCAGGTCGCCGTTGGCCAGCTTGTCGCGCACGCCGGCCCACGAGGCTTCCTTGCTCAGCACGAACTTCACGCCGTACTTCATGTCGAAGCCCAGTACCGACGCCATCACCACCGACGCGCAATCGGTCAGTGGGATGAACCCGATCTTGATCTCGGTCTTCTCCGGCTTGTCCGAACCCGCCGCCCACACGCCGCCCGTTGCCAGCCCCATCAAGCTTCCTCCCGCTACCAGACCTGCGCCATGAATGACCTTCCTGCGCGTGACGTCGACTTCGCCGACATCCGCCGTCGCTACGCTCTTCGCTTCAAGCTTCTGATTTTTCATCGCAATCCCAATGTAGTCAGGCAAAAAAAAAGACGCGTACCCGACATGAACGCATTCATGTTCCGGTAGACGTCGTTGTCTTGGTGGGCGCTGCCTTCGTTGGCGGCGCACGCAGCGCTTCATTGCGCTGATGATGATTACGCAATCTTCATGCCAGCGAGTACGCAGAGTGACGCGCCGTCACTTCGCACCACCGGCGCACCGCGCGATGGCGGAAATGGCGCACTGCGATTGCGCAGCGCATCATTTTGGACGAGCTGTTGCGTCAGTGCAGAGAACCTGCAAATACGCCCTTCTGCTACCGCACATGGCATGCTAGGATTGGTTGTTGCACTGAGAAAACATCCGTTGTCTCAATCGTGCGCCCCTTGTATATACCGGGCACACATGTAAAATAAATAACGTCCTGAACGCAGCCAGACTTGCAGGTCTTGCTCCCGTCCCGGATCCCGATTTCGAAGCTTTTGTACTGGCATCCGCATGTCACGCATCCACCGCCCGCCTCACTCCAGCCAGCGTCTCCAGACCGACTTGGCGGGCCGGCGCAGTTGTCAGTAAATCCGCTTCCGCCGAGCGCGCACCACGCGCCTGACCGGCGAACCATCTTCACATTTCGCCCGGCTCACGCCGGCCATTCATTAATTGCCAGTCTCCATTCGAGACGGCGCTGGAGTCAGCCATGAACACCGAACATACCGAACGCCACCATTCTTCGATCCATGCCGCCACCGCGGTCGACCGCAGCAACCCACGCGCACCGAAGCGCGGCATCGCCAAGGACATCGTCTCCAGCGGCCGCCGCCTGCGCACCCGCATCGGCGTCATCGCAGCCGCCTGCATCGGCCTGACCGCGCTGCTGATCGCCTTCGAGTAAGTACACCGTGCCGCGTGCGGCCCGGTTGTCGGCTCGATGCCGGCTGGGCTATACTGCCCCGCATCATCGTCGATCGGGATCGCATGCAGTTCCAGGCCACACGTCAGCACGCACCTTATTGTGCAGCGAGCGCACCCCTGCGCCGGGTGCTGGCCTGCCTGTGTGCGCTGATCCTTGCCCTGCAGCTCGTGGGCGCCTCGTTCCACGACCATGACCTGTCCGAACAGCTGTCCGACTGCGTCAGCTGCCAGATCGCTTCCCATTCCACCGCCGACGTTCCCGCGGCATCGCCACAACTGCTGGCGTTCTTCCTCGTCATCGCCTTCGTCCTTGCCCGCCTGCCGCGCCCCGCGCCGGTCGTCCTGCGCCGCTACCTGATTCCTTCCCGCCAGGCGCCTCCGCGCCACTGATCCGCCTTTGAATCCCTCGCGGGCCGCGTCAAACCGGCCTGCGGGCGCGCATGCGCATTCGCGCACTGCGTGCGCCCACTGCTTCAGCTTCACCACAAAGGACCACGATGACCATGACTACCCCTGCCCTGGAAGCGAACGGCGTGACCGTCGCCTACCAGTCCACGCCCGTGCTCAACGAGCTGTCACTGCGCGTCGCACGCGGCGAGATCTACGCCCTCCTGGGCGGCAACGGCGCCGGCAAATCGACCACCATGAACACCTTCCTCGGCTTCACGGTGCCCCGCTCCGGCAGCGTGCGCGTGTGCGGCATCGACGTCGCCGCCGACCCGCTTGCGGCGCGCGGCCAACTGGCCTATGTGCCGGAGAACGTCGCCCTGTACGAACACCTGGACGCGCGCGAGAATATCGAATACTTCCTGCGCCTGGCAGGCAGCAGCTGGACCGACGCCACCATCGACGAGGCCCTGGACGCCGTGCGCCTCGATGCCTCGGCCTGGCAGCGTCGTCTGGGCGGCTATTCGAAAGGCATGCGCCAGAAGGTCGCGATCGCGCTGGCCGTGGCGCGCCAGGTGCCGGTGCTGCTGCTGGACGAACCCACCACCGGCCTCGATCCGCAAGCCACCAGCGAATTCAACGCCCTGCTGCAAAGCCTGCGTGCACGCGCCAGCGCGATCTTCATGGTCACCCACGATCTATTGGGGGTGGCCGAAGTGGCCGACCGCATCGGCTTTCTCGAGCGCGGCCACATCAGCCACGAAGTCGCGGCCAGCGGGGAGGAACGCTACGACGTGCGCGACCTGTACCGGCGATATGCGGGAACGAGCCAGGCAAAGGATGCGGCATGAGCGCCACCCTGATGCAGGCGCTGCCCGCCATCGCCCGCAGCGAATGGCGCGCCATGCTGCGCAACCAGGTGGCGGTGGCCGCCGGCATCCTGATGCTGGTGCTGACGCTGGCCGCGATCCTGGTCAGCCATGAACGCGTGGACGCGGTGAACGCCGAGCGCGCGCGCTTTCAAGGCACGGCCGACGAACAATGGGACAACCAACCCGACCGCCACCCGCACCGCGTCGTGCACTACGGGCATTACGTGTTCCGTCCATTGAGCCCCCTGGCCTTCTTCGATTTCGGCGTCGATCCCTTCACCGGCAACACGCTGTTCCTCGAAGGCCATCGCCAGAACAGCGCCAACTTCAGCGACGCCGGCCAGTCCTCGGTGCTGCTGCGCTTCGGCCAGCTCACCCCGGCCTTCGTGCTGCAGGTGCTCACGCCCTTGCTGATCGTGTTCCTGGCCTTCGGCAGCGTGGCGCGCGAGCGCGAGCGCGGCCAGTTGCGCCTGCAGATCGTGCAGGGCATCCCCGGCGCGACCCTGTTGCTCGGCAAGCTGGCCGCGCATGCCGGCGTGGCGCTGCTGCTCGGCGCGCCCGCCTTCATCGCGCTGATCGCGATCGCGCTGCTGCATGCGGCCGTCGCGCCGCAGGCGCTGACGATGCTGCTCGGGTATGCGCTCTATCTGCTGCTGTGGGTGGTCGCGGCGGTGCTGGTGTCGAGCAGCCTGCCGCGTGCGCGCGACGCCTTGCTGGCCCTGGTGGCCGGCTGGATCGTCACTGCAATCCTGCTGCCGCGCGTGATGCCCGACTTCGCCGCCGACGACGTCGCCCGGCCGAGCCGCATCGAAACCGAGGTCGCGATCCACGAACGCCTGGCGGCGATCGGCGACAGCCACAATCCTGACGACCCTTATTTCAATGCCTTCCGCGCGCGCACGCTAGGGAAATACGGCGTGCAGCGGGTCGAAGACCTGCCGGTGAACTACGGCGGACTGCTGATGGCCGAAGGCGAACGCATGACGAGCGAACTGTTCGACGAGTTCATGCGCGCCGACTTCGCGCGCCAGCGCCAGGAAAACGCGATCGTGCACTCGGCCAGCCTGTTCAGCCCCGTGATCGCGCTGCGCCGCATGTCGACCGCGCTGGCCGGCACCAATCTCGACAGCCACGCGCGCTTCCTGGTCGAGGGAGAAAAATACCGCTACGCCTTCGTCCAGTCGCTCAACGGCCTGCATGCCAACGTCGTCTCGCCGCAAGGCGCCGGCGACGAACGCATCGCCAAGCATCACTGGGACGACACGCCGCGCTTCGGCTACCCGCCCCCACCCTTTGCCGAAGTCGCCGCACGCCATGCCTGGCCGGCCTTCGCCGTGCTGGGCGGGTGGCTGCTGGCCCTGTTCGGCGCCGCTTACCCGATCGCGAAACGCCTCGAAAGGAAGGCCAAATGACTACGCTGAAATTTGAACTGCGCCAGGTGGCGCATTCCAGGCTGGCCGTCGGCGCCGTCGTGCTGCTGGCGCTCTTGTGCGCGCTGTCGGTCTGGACCGGCCTGCAAGCCGTGGGCCAGCAGCGCGCCGCGCTCGAGCGCATCGCCGCCAGCCACGCGCAGGACTACGCCGCCATCGCCGCCAAGCAGCTCAAGGGTGGCGCGGCCGAAGCCGGCTCGGTCGGCTACTACCTGCCGCACCTGACGGTGAACCCGCCATCGCCGCTGGCCTTCGTGGCGATCGGCCAGCGCGACCTGCAGCCGCAGGCCCTGCGCGTGCGCCTGCTCGGCCTGCACTCGCAGCTGTATGAATCCGAGACCATCAACCCCGAGCTGGCCATGCCGGGCCGCTTCGACTTCGCCTTCGTGCTGGTATTCCTGGCGCCGCTGTTCGTGATCGCGCTGATGCACGACCTGGTCTCGAGCGAGCGCGAAGCGGGCCGCCTGCGGCTGCTGGCCTCGCTCCCCGCGGCTGCCGCCAACACCTGGCGCCGCCGGGTCGGCTTGCGCTATGGCCTGGTGTGGCTGGCCACCCTGCTGCCGCTGGCCTGCGGCGCGCTGGTCGCCGGCGCCACCCTGACAGGCTTCGCGGCGATCGCGCTGGTGGCCACGCTCTATCTCGCCTTCTGGTTTGGCCTGGCCAGCTGGGTCGCCGCGCGCGCCCGCACATCGAGCAGCAGCGCCGCGATCCTGCTGGCCTGCCTGGTCGGCCTGACGATGATCCTGCCGACGCTGGCCGATGCCGCGATCGCGCGCCTGTCGCCGGTCTCCAAAGGCGTCGAGCTGGCGCTGGCGCAGCGCCAGGCCGTGCACTCCGGATGGGATATCCCGAAGCCAGAGACGTTCGAAAAATTCTTCCGCAGCCACCCCGAGTGGAAGGACACGCCGCCGGTCGAAGGACGCTTTCACTGGAAATGGTATTACGCGATGCACCAGGCGGGCGACGATGCCGTGGCCGCCGACGTCGCGCAATACCGCGCCAGCATGCAGGCGAGGGAAAGCTGGACGGCGCGCGTCGGACTGGTGCTGGCGTCGGTGAATGTGCAGGTGCTGCTGCATCGCCTGGCCGATACCGACCTCTTGGCGCAGCTGGCGTACCAGGACCGCATCGCGGCCTATCACACGCAGCTACGGCGCTTTTTCTATCCGTATCTGTTCGGGGAGCGCGCGATGACGCAGGACGATCTGGCGAAGCTGCCGCAGTATGAGCATGTGGCGGTGCCGGGCGGCCTGCCGGTGGGCCAGTTGCTGGCGCTGGCGGTGCTGGCGTTCGCATTGGTCGCGATCGGGCTACGCAAGCTGCGCGCCCCACGCTAACGCCATTTTTTCGTTACCCCCAAAACGTCGTCCCCGCGAAGGCGGGGACCCAAGTTTCTCCGCACGCCACTTAAGCAAATCCAGGTGGCTGTGCATATTAACTTGGATCCCCGCCTGCGCGGGGAGTCGGCGTCGCCAATGGCGGCGACGACGTGGTATGGCTAACTAAAATGTTGGAGGCTGCTGGCTAGCCGACCTCCTTACTGCATCAGAACTCTTCCCAACCGTCGCCGACGTCCGCGGTTTCGGCTTTCTTCGACTTGGCAGCGGCTTCCGACTTCGGCTGAACTGGTGCGGCCTTGGCCGGCTTGGCAGCAGCAGCAGGTTTCGCCGCCTTCACCGGCGCCTTCGCCACCACCGCCGGCAAGGTCGTGGTCACGCGCGGCGCTGGGGCCATGGCGGCACTGGCGCGGCTGGTGCCTGCCTGATTCAGCTTGAACGCGCCCACCGTGTGCGCCAGCGCGGTCGCTTCTTCCTGCAGCGAGGCCGCCGCGGCCGATGCTTCTTCCACCAGCGCCGCGTTCTGCGTGGTCACCTGGTCCATCTGGGCCACGGCGCCGTTGATCTGTTCGATGCCGGCGGTCTGTTCCTGGCTGGCGGCGGTGATCTCGGACATGATGTCGGTCACGCGGTTCACGCTCTGCACGATTTCCTGCATCGTGGCGCCCGCCCGTTCGACCAGCTCCGAGCCGTGGTGCACCTTGTCCACCGAGTCGTCGATCAAGAGCTTGATTTCCTTGGCCGCTGCCGCAGAACGTTGCGCCAGACTGCGCACCTCGCCCGCCACGACCGCGAAGCCGCGGCCCTGCTCGCCGGCGCGCGCCGCTTCGACCGCCGCGTTCAGCGCCAGGATATTGGTCTGGAAGGCGATGCCGTCGATGACGGCGATGATGTCCACGATGCGGGTCGACGAGGCGTTGATCGCGCCCATCGTCTGCACCACCTGCTCGACCACCGCGCCGCCCTTGCCCGCCACTTCCGAGGCCGAGGTGGCCAGGGCGTTGGCCTGGCGTGCGTTGTCCGCGTTCTGCTTGACGGTCGAGGTCAGTTCTTCCATCGACGAAGCGGTTTCTTCCAGCGAACCGGCCTGCTGCTCGGTGCGCGAGGACAGGTCCAGGTTGCCGGCCGCGATCTGGCTCGAGGCGGTGGCGATGTTGTCGGTGCCGGTGCGGACCTGGCTCACGATCGTCACCAGCGAATCGTTCATCTCTTTCAGCGCCTTGAGCAAGCGTCCGGTCTCGTCGTTCGAGGTCACTTCGATGGTCTGGGTCAGGTCGCCCTTGGCCACGGCGCCGGCGATCGCGACCGCCTGCTCCAGCGGACGCACGATGGCGCGCACCAGCACCCAGCCGACGAAGGCCGCCATGATCAGGCCGAACACCAGGCCGGCCAGGCAGACCGCGCGCACGATCTCGAAGGTCGATTGCGAAGCCTGGTATTCCTTCAGCGCGGCGCCCTGCTGCTCCTTGACCAGCTTGGCGCCGAGATCGGCCACCGGCAGGTACAGCCTGGTCATCTGGCCGTTGAGCAGGGCGATGGCGCCGGCATTGTCGCCGGCACGGATCGCGGCCATGGCCGGGCGAATGCCCTGCTCGACGAAGACCTTGCGCGCCTCGGTAAATTGTTCGTACAGGGCCTGCTCAGCGGCGGTCATCGGCATCTGGCGGTAGCTGTCCAGGATCTTGCTGATCACCACGATGTTAGCGTCGACCGACTCGAGCGCGGCATTGCGCGCACCGGCATCCTCCATATTGACCGCCTTGGCCACTGTCAGCTGGTTGGTCGTGATCAGCTGGGTGACCTGGCCTACCTGCCCCAGGCCCACCAGTCGGTGGTCGTACATCTGCTTGAGCTCGGTATTCGCGATGCCGAGGTTATAGATGCCGATGACCGCGCCAGCGACCAGTTCGACCGCCAGGAAGGCGATGACGAAGATGAGGCGCGACTTGATGCTGAGATGTTTGAACATGATTCGCTGGCCTTAAGCCCATGGATAAAAAATGTGGTATCCATTGGATTATAGAAACATTGTTCCCTTTATGGGAAGCATTGAGTATTTCCTTGCGTTATGACTCGTCTTCCGTCGCAGTGCAGCAACAGATACGGTATGACACGATATTGCTCAGTCAATATGCGCTGAGCGCATAAGCAAATGTGACATTAACACTACGGCAAGGCAACTTTGCCGATAGAATGGCGCGATTCCCTGCTTCAACCCAAGTTTTTATGACCTTCCCCGTTCTCCTGAACCTGGCCCTTGCGCTGGCCATCTGCGCACTCCTGTATGGCATGCAGGCCCGCCATGCATCGTTCACCAAGCGCGTGTTCGCCGGCCTCGGCCTGGGCGTCGTGCTCGGCGCCGGGCTGCAGGCCGTGTATGGCGCGGGAGCGAGCGAAATCGTGGCGACCAATGCCTGGCTGGATGTGATCGGCAGCGGCTACGTCAAGTTGTTGCAGATGATCGTCATCCCCCTGATCATGGTCTCGATCGTGCAGGCAATCCTCAAGCTGCGCGACGCCGCGTCGCTCGGCAAGATCAGCACCCTCACCATCGGCATCCTGCTCGTCACGACCGTGGTCGCGGCCATCATCGGCATCGCGATGGCCAAGCTGTTCGGCCTGTCGGCCGTCGGCCTGACCGCGTCGAGCGCCGAAGTCGCGCGCGGCGAATACCTGCAAGGCAACCTGGCCACGGCGCAGCAACTGTCGCTGCCGTCGCTGCTGCTGTCCTTCATCCCGGCCAATCCCTTCCTCGACATGACGGGCGCGCGCAAGACCTCGACCATCGCGGTAGTGGTGTTCGCGATCTTCATCGGCATCTCGGCGGTCGGCATCGCCGGCAAGAAGCCGGAAGTGTTCCAGTCCTTCAGCGGCTTCGTGCACGTGGCCCACGTGATCGTGATGCGGATGGTGACCCTGGTGCTGCGCCTGACCCCGTTCGGCGTGTTCGCGCTGATGGCAAAGATGGTGGCCGGTTCCAGCCTGCAGGACATCCTCGGCCTGCTCAATTTCGTGGTCGCCTCGTATGCGGCGCTGGCGCTGATGTTCTGCGTACACCTGGCGATGGTGGCCGGCGTCGGACTCAACCCGCTGCGCTACCTGAAAAAGATCTTCCCGGTGCTGGTGTTCGCCTTCACCTCGCGCACCAGCGCCGGCTCGATCCCGATGAGCGTGGCGACCCAGACCGCGCGCCTGGGCACGCCGGAAGGCACGGCCAACTTCGCCGCCTCGTTCGGCGCCACCATCGGGCAAAACGGCTGCGCCGGCATCTATCCGGCGATGCTGGCCGTGATGATCGCGCCGACGGTCGGCATCGATCCGTTCACGGCAAGCTTCTTGCTGCCACTGCTGGCGATCGTCGCCTTCGGTTCGATCGGCGTGGCCGGCGTCGGCGGCGGCGCCACCTTCGCGGCCCTGATCGTGCTGTCGGCGATGGACTTGCCGGTGGCGCTGGCCGGCCTGCTGATCTCGGTCGAACCGCTGATCGACATGGGCCGCACGGCGCTCAACGTCAGCGGCTCGATCGCGGCCGGCAGCGTCACCAGCCGGGTGCTGGGCCAGACCGATATGCGGGTGTTCCAGAACGACGCCGACGTCAACCTCGACGGCGAAGAACAGGCCGTGTAAACACCTGCAAACATCGTCGCGGGCGGCTGCAATCGTGCGCTGACGCCTTGCCGAATCCGTCAAGATGACGCCATGTTAACTTTTCGGCGGACGACGATGGAGCAGAAGTGGCCACAAGAAATATGGCTGGTCAGGCATGGACAAAGCGCGGGCAATGTCGCGCGTGACCTCGCCGAAGCCGCCGCCGGGCACCGCATCGACATCGCCGATCGCGACGTCGACGTGCCGCTGTCCGAGCTGGGCGAGCGCCAGTCCGAAGCCCTCGGCGCCTGGTTCGCCGCCCTGCCGCCGCACCAGCGTCCCAACGTGGTGCTGCATTCACCCTACGTCCGCGCGGCCGAGACCGCCAACATCCTGATGCAGCGCCTGGAGCGCGACGAATTGCTCTGCGTGCTGGCCGACGAGCGCCTGCGCGAGAAAGAATTTGGCGTGCTCGACCGTCTCACCACGCATGGCATCGCCCACCATTTCCCCGACCTGTACGAGCAACGCCAGCACGTGGGCAAGTTTTATTTTCGCCCGCCCGGCGGCGAAAGCTGGTGCGACGTCATCCTGCGCCTGCGCAGCGTGATGGATACCCTCGAGCGCGACTTTTGCGGCGAGCGCGTGCTGATCGTCGCGCACCAAGTCACCGTCAATTGCTTCCGCTACCTGTTCGAGCATCTCGACGAAGCGAAGATCCTGGAATTCGACCGCGCCGGCGACGTGCCGAACTGCTCGGTCACATCCTACGAATTCGATCCCAACCACGGCAAGCGCGGCGACCTGGCCCTGCGCCTGGTGAACTTCGTGGCGCCGCTGGAAGCCACCGGCACCCCGGTCACCGTCGCCAAGGACTTGCCGACCTCACCCAAGGCTTGACGCCCCACCATGAATTCCAGCAATCAAACCGTGCATGACGTCGATGCCGCCTGCCTGGCGGCATGGCCGCTGCCCCAGCCCCAGGCCGAGGGCGACAAGGAATTGCGCGGCCACGTGCTGGTGCTGGGCGGCTCGCGCGAAATGCCGGGCGCCATCATCCTGGCCGCCACCGCGGCCCTGCGCGCCGGCGCCGGCAAGCTGACCATCGCCACCGGGGCCAGCGTGGCCCAGCTGGTAGCGCTGGCGATGCCCGAGGCGCGCGTGATCGGCCTGGCTGAAAACGACACCGACGGTTTCCACCTCGACGCCCTGGAAAGCCTGGACCCGCTGGCCGACAAGGTCGACGCGGTGCTGATCGGCCCCGGCATGCGCGACGCCCCATGCACCGCGCGCCTGGTGCACGCGCTGCTGCCGCGCCTGGGCGAATCGGGCGTCGGCCTGGTGCTCGATGCCTGCGCCATGGACGTCATGCTGCACATGCCGCACGACTGGCCCGAGGGCAAGCCGATGCGCTTCGAGCGGCCCGTGATCATGACCCCACACTGCGGCGAAATGGCGCACCTGACCGGCCTCGAGAAAGAATGCATCGTCGGCCAGCCCGACACCCCGGCGCTGCAGGCCGCGCGCGACTGGAATGCGGTGATCGCGCTCAAGGGCGCGCGCACGGTGATCGCGACGCCGGACGGCACGCTATGGCAACACGAAGGCGCGGGCAATATTGGCCTGGCCATTTCGGGCTCGGGCGACGTCCTGGCCGGCATCATCGCCGGCCTGCTGGCGCGCGGCGCCGCGCCGGAACAGGCGGCTTGCTGGGGCGTGGCCTTGCACGCACGCGCCGGCGACCGCCTGGCAGAGCGCCTGGGCACCTTGGGATATTTGGCACGAGAAATTTCTATGGAAGTGCCGGCGCTGCTGGAGGAGATCGCCTGCAACGATCACATCAAGCGCAACGCCGATGACAGGAACATCCGGCCGGTACCGGGAGACGAACAGCTGGGTTCCTGACGCCCGGCGAAAGAAAACTCTGTAAAAAATGTTACGGAGTTTCGCAAGAGTGCGGTATCTAACGAACCGGCAGCCGGGCTTCCGGTCTAATGGGCACAGTTGGATTGAAGTACGCACCGGGGCCGCGTATTGCGTCGGTTCCCTGAGTGTTCCGCCCTTGAATTGCAAAGGGGTGGAACTAACTGGCGCCGCAGACCTTCCAGCGCCTCACCACAATGAGCTGGAAACTGCGGCACAAAGATAGACGTAAACGAGGAGTTAACAATGAATGCAATGACCAAAGCACCAAAAATCCTGCTGACCGCCGCCGTCCTGGCCACCCTGCTGGGCGCCTGCAAGAAGGACGACGCAGCGACCACCACCACCCCGGCCGACACCTCGGCGACCATGCCAAGCAGCACCTCGGGCGCCACCGGCACCACGGGTGACGTCGGCACCGGCGCAACCGGCACCGGCACCACCGGCACCGGCACCACCGACATGGGCACCAGCGGCACCACCGGCGCGACCGGCACCGCAGGCGACACCAGCGGCGCAACGGGCACCACCGGCACCACCGGCACCGGCACCGCGGAAGGCGCCACCGGCACCACCACCACCGATCCGGCGACCACCACCACGCCGCCGACCGGCACCACCGGCCAGTAATATTGGCCCGCCACCGAACGCCGCCCTGCTCGCGGGGCGCGCTCGGGGTAGCGCTCGGGTAGCACCCTACGCCATACCAGCACCCGGCCCCTCACGGCCGGGTTGTTTTTTTCAGGCCCACACCTGCCGCAGTCGGCTAGTCCGTCCTGCGCATGTTCGCCGCAACGTCGCGAATCAGATTCTCCACCATCGTAAAATCGGCCGGCTTGGTCAGGTGATGATCGAACCCCGCCTCGCTCGAACGTCGCCGGTCCTGCTCCGCCCCCCATCCCGTCAGCGCCACCAGTGTGGCGTCTTCCATGCCCGGAATGCGGCGCATCGCCTCGGCCGCATCGTAGCCGCTCATATCGGGCAGGCCGATATCCAGGAACACCACCTGCGGCAGGTCTTCGCCCGCGCGGCGCAAGGCCGCGGCGCCGTCGTTGGCGACGCTGACGGTGTGGTCGTTCATTTCGAGCAGGGCCTGCAAGGTCTCGGCCGCGTCGACATTGTCGTCCACCACCAGGATGCGCAGCACGCCGCCCGGCGTGGCGGACACCGGCGCGGTCGCCGGTTCAGGTGCGGCGTCGACGGGCAGCCCAGCCAGCGCATCCTGCGGCAACGGTAGCCACACCGTGAACTGGCTGCCCATGCCGGCGCCGGCGCTGCTGGCCGTCACCCGGCCGCCGTGCAGCTTGACCAGGCGCTGGACCAGGTTCAGGCCGACGCCCAGCCCGCCCTGCGCCATCTCGGTGCCGAGATGGGCCTGGGCATACATGTCGAACACCGTCCCGAGCGCCGGCGCGGCGATGCCGATGCCGTTATCCGATACGGTAATCGCCACTTCCTGCGCCGCGATCCGGGCCGCGATCTCGATCGCGCCGCCCTGCGGCGTGTATTTGGCGGCATTGTTGAGCAGGTTGCTCAGCACCTGCGACACACGGTGGCGGTCGGCATAGAGCGCCAGCGACGCGTCGGGTGCACGGACGGTCAGTGCATGTTTGCGGGCCTCCATCAGCGGCATGCTCATGTCGACAGCCTCACGCACGACATCCGCCAGCAGCACCCACTCGAGCTTGAGCGTGACCTTGCCTTCGGCCAGGCGCGCCATGTCGAGCAGGTCGTCGACCAGGTGCACCATGTGGTCGACCTGGCGCCGCATGATCGTCTGGACGTCGCCGCCGGCGGCGCCGATGCGCATCAGCTCCAGCCCCGAACGGATCGGGGCCAGCGGGTTGCGCAGCTCGTGCGCCAGGGTGAACAGGAAGTCGCTTTGCGCGCGGTTCTTCTGTCCCAGCTCGCTGGCCAGGCGCTGCAGCTCCTGCTCGGCGTATTTCTGGCTGTCGATATCGAGGGTCACGCCGTCGAAGCGCTCCGGCTGGCCGTGCTTGTCCAGGCCGCACCAGCCGATCGCCCGCAGCCAGCGCGGCGCGCCACACGCCACGGTACGAAACTCCAGGTCGAGCGGCGCGCCGGCACCTACCGCGTGCGCCACGCTGGCGGCCAGCCGTTCCCGGTCTTCCGGATCGACCGCCGCCAGCAGCGTGTCGACCGAGGCCGGGCGCGCGCCACCGAGGCCGAAGTGCACGGCCATTTCGGCATTGAGCTGGAACTCGGTAAACGGCGCATCGGCGTACCAGACACCGATGTCGCCCGCCTCGGACACTCGCTCGAAGCGCTCCTGCAACATCTTGCGCGCATGAACGTCGATCACCGTTCCGACATAGCCATCCGGCTCTCCCTGCGCATTCACGCGCGGCAGACCGGAGTCGATGAACCAACGGTAGCTGCCATCGTGGCAACGCAAGCGGTAGTCGATCGAGAACGGCTCATGCGCCGCGTTCGCGGCCAGGAAGATCTCTCCCGCACGCTGGCGGTCGTCGGGATGCGTATTCTCGAGCCAGCCCAGGCCCAGGTCCTGTTGCGGCGTGCGGCCGGTATAGTCGTACCAGCGCCGGCTGAGGTAGGTGCACAGGCCGTCGCTGTCGGTGGTCCAGAACATGGCCGGCGAAGCGTCGATCAGCGCCCGCACGTGGGCTTCGCGCGCGCGCGCATCGCGCTCCATCTGGCGCCGCTCGCGCCCCATCTCCACCTGGGTGCGCACCCGGGCCAGCAGCTCGTTGGCCGAAAACGGCTTGACCAGGTAGTCGTCGGCGCCGGCCTGCAGGCCTTCCACCTTGGCCTCCTCGCCGGCGCGCGCCGACAGCAGCATCACCGGCAGCAGGCGCAGCGCCTCGCTGGCGCGGATCTGCGCGATCAGGCCGAAGCCATCGAGCTTCGGCATCATCACGTCGCTCAGCAGCAGGTCGGGCGGGTCGGCCAGCGCGAGCTCGAAGGCAGCCTGGCCGTCGGCGCACACGCGCACCTCGGCATGCGGCTCGAGCAGCGCCTTCAGGTAGGCGCGCATGTCATTGTTGTCGTCGGCGATCAGGATGCGCGGGCGCGCCTGGCCGGCCATGTCGACCAGCGCCGCGGGCCCTTCCTCGTGCGGTGCGGCTTCGGCATCCGGCAGCCAGCGCAGCGCTTCCTCGACGAAGGCGGCCCCCATGCGCTGGCGGTCTTCCATGCCATCCGGCGCACGCAGGATCCGGTCCTGCGGCAGGTGCGCATCGCCGAACGGCAGGTCGACATCGAAGCGCGTGCCTTCACCGAACGTGCTGGAGACGGCGATGGCGCCGCCGTGCAGGCGCACCAGTTCCTGGATCAGGGCTAGGCCGATGCCGGTGCCTTCATAGGTGCGTCCCGGTGCGCCCTCGATGCGGTGGAAGCGCTCGAACATGCGCGGCAGCTCGTGTTCGGGGATGCCGGTGCCGGTGTCTTGCACCGAGAGCCGCGCCATCCCGGCATGCTCGCGCAGGCTGATCGTGACGCTGCCGCGCAGGGTAAACTTGAAGGCGTTCGACAGCAGGTTGAAGACGATTTTTTCCCACATGTCGCGGTCGACGTAGACCGGCTGCGCCAGGTCCTGCAGCTCGACCTGGTAGGCCAGGCCGCCCTTGGCCATGGCCGATTCGAACACACCGGCCAGGTCCAGCGTCAACTGCGCCAGGTCCACCGGCACGTAGCTCGCCTGCACCCGGCCGGCCTCGATGCGCGAGAAGTCGAGCAGCGAATTGACCAGCTTGAGCAGGCGCAGCGCATTACGGTGGGTGACCTCAATGCGCTTACGCTGCGCCGCGCTCATGCTGTCCGCGTCGTCGGCCAGGGCGTCGTCGAGCGGGCCCAGGATCAAGGTCAGCGGGGTACGGAACTCATGGGACACGTTCGAGAAGAAGGCGGTCTTGGCGCGGTCGATCTTGGCCAGTTCTTCGGCGCGGCGCTGTTCCTGCTCGTAGGCGAGCACATTGCCGACCGCCGTATTCACGGCCGCGCCCAGTAATTCGTAGAAGTTACGGTAGTCGGCATCGAGCGCGCGGCGCACGCTCACGCCGGCGACCACGAAGCCGAACAGCTCCTGCTGGCCCGGCAGCGACAGCGGCAGCACCAGGGCCGAGCGCGGCGGATCCTCGTAAGGTCCGCAAGTGAGCCCGGCCAGGCGCGCTGCGACGTCGTCCACCTGCGCGGCCGCATGGGTGGAGGCGCAGCGCGCGAATGGCCAGCAGGCGTCGTCCAGGGGCGCCGAACCTGGCGCCAAAGCGCAGTGCGGCGGCAGGCCGCCGCCGCCGCGCAGTTCCAGCGTCCCGCTGTCCTGGTCGATCTGGTAGAACAGCAGGAACGGCACGTCGGCCTTCATGCGCTCGACGTGGATCGTCAACTGCTGGCCGATCTCGGCCATCGAGCGGGTCGAGGCCAGGCTGGCCGTCAGGTCGCGCAGTCCCTGGGCACGGCGCGCGCCCAGCACCTGGGCCGTGGTCTCGGTGATCGGGTGGAACACCCCGCCCACCGTCCCCGACTCGTCGCGGATCGGCGAGAACGAGAAGGTCATATTCGCCTCCTCAAGGTAGCCGCTGCGATCCAGGAACATCTGCTGGTCCTTGATATAGGCGCCCTCCCCCTGGTGCGCACGCTCGAAGGCCGCGCCCACCACCGGCAGGGCCGAGGCCCACACCACCTTGAACGGCGCCCCCATCGACGCCGGATGCAGGTCGCCGCAGATCGGGCGGTAGGCGTCGTTATAGATCTGGATGTCGTCCGGTCCCCAGCACACCAGGATCGGGAAGGTCGAGGACAGGCACAGGCTGACCGAAGTGCGCAGGCTTTGCGGCCAATCGGACAGCGGTCCGAGCGGCGTCTTAGACCAGTCCATGCTGCGGATCAGCTCACCCATCTCGCCGCCGCCGGCGAGCCAGTTCAGGTCGGAAGCGGCCAGAGTGGAGGATGATGGGAGTACGGACATGGAGAAGACCTTACGGCAAGGGACAGAAGACGGGATTCTTAAGAAACTGCGTACTGCAAAGCAAGCAGTTCAGTATCGAATTGCCCACACGGCGCCCGATATTAGACCATAACAACAGGAAACACTGGCGCAATACCGCCGATTCCGCAGCAGGCGCCCACAGCGCAGCGCCGGAACGACAAGGCCAGCGCGTGGCTGGCCTTGTCGGGACAAAAGACGGCTGGCGCCGCACTCAGGGAACGATCAGGCCGGCAAGGCCTTGCCGCGGCCGGTTACGAGGCGGCCGATGCGCACGATCACGCGGTAGACCAGACGCACCAGGGTCAGGGTCAGGATCGCTTCCACGAAGGTCATCAGGAAGGCCGGCAGCGTATTCCAGCGCTCGGCACGGCGGCCATACTTGGCCACCATGCGGTCGCGGGCGATCTCGATGCTGTCGTAGAAGGTCGGCACCACCAGCAGGGTCAGCACGGTCGAGGTGATCGTGCCGCCGATGATGGCGATCGCCAGCGGCTGGTAGAACTCGCCCGAGTCGCCCAGGGCAAGCGCCACCGGCAGCATGCCGGCGATCAGGGCGAAGGTCGTCATCAGGATCGGACGCAGGCGTTTGCGGCCGGCCGCCATCAGGGCTTCTTCGCGGTCCACGCCTTCGCGTTCCAGGGCGCGGGCAGCGTCGAGCAGCAGGATCGCATTCTTGGCCACCAGTCCCATGAGCATCAGGATGCCGATCATGCTCATCAGATTGAGCGTGTTGCCGGTCACGATCAGCGCCAGCACCACGCCGATGAGCGACAAGGGCAGCGACAGCATCACGCCGATCGGTGCGGTGAACGAACCGAACTGCATCACCAGGATCAGGTACATCAGGGCGATGCCCGAGAACAGCGCGATGAGCATCTGGTTGAACAGTTCGGCCTGGTCTTCGCCGGAGCCGCCCAGCGCCAGCCCGTAGCCCGGCGGGAAGTCGAAGGTGCGCGCCAGTTTCATGGCGTCGGCCGTGACTTCGCCGGGCGAACGGCCCTGTGCATTGGCCGAGACCGTGATCATGCGCTCGCCGTTCTTGTGGCGGATCGCCGATGGGCCCTTGCCCATGGTGATGGTGGCGATCTGCTCGAGCGGCACCATCATGCCGGTGCCGGTGACCGAAATCGGCAGGCGCTCGATGCTTTCGGTATTGACACGGTCGTCCGGATGCAGGCGCACGGCCACGTCGCGCGTCTCGCTGGTCGGATCGACCCAGTCGCCCACCTCGATACCGGCGAAGGCCACGCGCAGCGATTGGGCGGCGTCGTTGACCGAGATGCCCATGGCATTGGCCAGGCCGCGGTCGAGCACGATCTGCAGCTCGTTCTTCGGATCCTGCTCGGACAGGGCGACGTCGACCGCGCCCGGCACTTCGCGCAGCTTCTCCATATAGGCGGTGGTCAGCTCCATGAGCTTGCGCGAATCCGGGCCGGTGAATTCGACCTGCACCGGCTTGCCGTTGCCGTTCAGGTCATCGAGGACCGTGTATTCGGCGCCCACCAGGCGGCTGATCTTGGCGCGCAATTCCACCGCGATCTCGCTGGCGCTGCGTTTGCGCTCGCCGCGCTTGCCGATGTCGACATAGATCGACCCGCCAGACAGCTTCACGTTGCTGTTGGTATCCTTGGTTTCCGGCAGCGTGCGCGCCAGCTCGGCGGCCGCTTCCAGCTTGCGGCGCGAATACTCGATCGACGACGACGCCGGCGTACGCACCTCGATCTGCAGGTTGCCCGAATCCTGTTTGGGCAGGAAGCTCGAGCCGCCAAAGAAGTGGTGCAGGACCATCGCGCCGACCAGGCTCGCCACCGCCAGCACGGCCATCGAACGACGGTGGTGCAGCGCCCAGGCGATCACGTTGCCGTAGCGGTCGGCCTGGTGATCGAACCAGGCGTTGAACTTGTCGAGCATGCCGCCGATGCCCTTCTTGGGCGCGCTGTGGTGGCCCGGAGGATCGCCCCAGTAGGCCGACATCATCGGGTCGAGCGTGAACGAGATGAACAGCGACACGATCACCGAACACGTCACGGTCAGGGCGAACGGCCGGAACCACTCGCCGGACACGCCCGGCATGAACGCCACCGGCACGAACACGGCCATGATCGAGAACGTGGTGGCAGCCACCGCCAGGCCGATTTCGGCGGTGCCCTCGAGGGCGGCGGTGCGGCGGTCGGAACCCATTTCCATGTGGCGCACGATGTTTTCGCGCACCACGATCGCATCGTCGATCAGCACGCCGATCGCCAGCGACAGCCCCAGCAGGGTCATGAAGTTGAGCGTGAAGCCGCACAACCACACGGCGATGAAGGCGGCCAGCACCGAGGTGGGCAGCGCCAGCGCCGTGATCAGCGTCGAGCGCCAGGAATTGAGGAAGGCGTACACCACGAACACGGTGAGGATGGCGCCGAGCACCAGCGCTTCGATCACGTTGTTCAGGCTCGACTGGGCGTCCTTGCCGCCGTCGCGCACCACTTCGAGCTTGGTGCCTTGCGGCAGCCGCGCATTCTCGCGCTCCACCACTTCGCGCACCTTCTTGGCCAGCGAAACGGTCGAGGCGTCACGCGAACGCGAAATCTGCAGGCCGACATTCGGCTTGCCGCTGCGCATCGACAGCGTATTGATGTCGGCAAAGCCGTCCTGGATTTCGGCAACCTGGTTCAGACGCACGATCTGTTCGCCATTGCGCTTGACGACAATCTGCGAGAAATCTTCCGGACGCTCGATGCGGCCGATCAGGCGGATGCCTTTCTCGTCGAGTTCGCTGCGCAGCTTGCCCACCGGGGCATTGGTGTTGCCGGTGCGCAGGGCGTTGGTGACGTCCGACGCCGAGACGTTAAATTCGCGCAGTTTTTCCGAGCGGAGCAGCACCGACAGCTCGCGCCGCAGCGCGCCATTGACGTTGACGGTCGAGACGCCGTCGATGGCACGGAACTCGTCGGCCAGCACGTCTTCGGCATAGCGCGAGATTTCGGCGTGACTCTGGCTGCTCGAGGACAGCGCCAGCGACATCACAGGCTGGGCCGAGGGATCGACCCGGCGCAGCACCGGTTCGCGCATCTCGATCGGCAGCTTGTAGCGCACCGCGGCGATCGCGTTACGAACGTCGTCGGACGCCTCGATCAGGTTGCGGTCGAAGTCGAATTCCATCCAGATCGAGGCGCCGCCTTCGTACGATTCGGAATTGACGTCATTGACGCCCTGGATCGCGAGCATCTGCTTCTCGAGGCGGTTGACGATCTCGCGCTCGGCGGTCTCGGGCGACGCGCCCGGATAGGGAATCTGGACCACGATGATCGGGATCTCGACATCGGGCTCTTGATTGACCTTCAACTTGGACAAGGCCAGGAGGCCGATCGCCATCATCGCGACGATGATGACGACCGTCGGGATCGGATTCTTGACACTGAAATTAGACAGGAACATCGTTGTTTTCCTTATTCTTTTCCTGCGTTACTTGCCTTGGGCCGGGGCGGTGGCGCTGGCCACACGGGCGGCCGGCATGTCGACCTTCTGGCCGTCCTTCAGGTTCGACGTCGGTGAGCGCAGCACGATGTCGCCAGCGGCCAGGCCCTGCTTGATCTCGACGTTGCCGGTGCGCGGGTCGCGCGCGCCGACCACCAGGGCGACCTTCGACAGCGTCTTGTCCTTGATGCGCCAGGTATGGTTGTTGTCGCCCACCCGCACGAGGGCGGACTCGGGCAGGGTCAGCGCATCGCTCGAGGAAGCATCGACGCGGCCTTCGGCGTACAGCCCGGCCACGCGCGGCTGGGCCTTGTCGGCGAAGCCCACCAGCACCTCGACCTGGCGGGTGACCGGGTTGGCTGCGGGGTCGATGCGCTTGACGATGCCGGCAAACTGCTGCTCGCCATAGCCGTTGACGCGGAAATTAACCTTCTGGCCGACCTTGACGGTGCTGACCGAATCGGCCGACACCGCGCCTTCGAAGCGCATGCTGGTCGGGTCGATGACTTTCACCAGCTCCTTGCCGATATTGGCGGTGTCGCCGTTGGAGACCTTGCGCTCGGAGACGATGCCGTCGAACGGGGCGCGGACGGTGGTGCGGGCCAGTTGCTGGCGCGCGGTAGCGACGCGGCTCCGGGCGCCCGACAGCTCGCTCAGGGCGTTATTGCGCGCCATTTCGGCGTCGTCCAGGGCCTTGGCCGAGGTCATGCCCGAAGCGGTCAGGGTCTTGAGACGCTCGAGCTGACGGTTGGCTTGTTCCAGCGCCAGGCCGGCGGCGCGCTGGGCATCCTCGGCCGACGTCAGGGTGTCGCGGATCGAGGTTTCATCGAGGCGCACCAGCACGTCGCCGCGCTTGACCGGCTCGCCGTTCTCCTTGAGCACCTGCAGCACGATGGCCGAGACTTCGGCGCGCAGGTCGGCCTTGCGTTCCGGCTGGATTGAGCCAGTGACCACCGGGCCCGACGAAATCGAATCGCTCTGGATCGTCAATACATCCTCGGGCGCCACCGTCAGCTGCGTCGGCTTGTTGTCCTTGCCCTGGCCGGGGGCCTTGGCGGAATCCTTGCCGCAGGCGACGAGGCTTGAAGCGATGGCTAGAACGAGGAGGGTTTTGCGCAGCATTGTGGTTCTCCAGAGAAGGACTTGGTCTTTTTTATAAAAATGAGAATAGATACAGCCAGCGCGAAGTATTCAGGAGGGCCCTGATGGCGTCAATTGACGAACCTGTGTAACGCCGAATTCGATGGATGAACTGCGTTTTTTGGCGATGAGCTGCATTCCTGCCAGGACGGGATGCAGGGTAAAACGGACAGGCGGACGTCCGGGAAGTGGACGCCGCCGTATGTACATGATCAGAAGCCGCCGAAGACGGCATTGATCAGGAAGCCCATGCCGATGCCGGTCAGGACGCCGCCAGCGATCTCGATCTTGGTATGGCCCATCCGTTCGCGCAGGATGACGTAGTCCTCTTTGCCGTCGTGCAGGCGATTGATCGACACCGCGTGGCGCCCGACGTGCTGGCGCAGGCTGTTGGCGTCGATCATGACGATAAAGGCGAGCGCACACGCCACGCCGAAGGCCGGATTGTCCATGCCTTCGCGCAGGGCGATCAGGGTGGCCATGCTGGACACGACCGCACTATGGTTGCTGGGAAAGCCGCCATTGCCGACCAGGTCGAAGGCCCAACGCCGCAGGCGGACGCTGGAAATGAGAAACTTGATCGGACCGACCACCATCCAGGTCAGTATGGGCGTTGCGAGGTAGATAATTTCCATGATGTCTTATAGGTGAAAATGCTGGGCGGAATTATCTCAGAAGCAAGGCCTGACGGGCGACTTTTGGAACGGATGCATCAGGCCGGGAAACGGTAATATTGACCCAACGAGTCAATACAGACAAGAGGTATGTATGCGGCACTTCCGCTGGTCTTTCATCGTCACGGCCGTCCTGATGGCGCTTGCCGGCTGGTGGGGCTACGAGCACCGGGGACTGCCCGGCCTGCTGCAGGCCCTGTGGATCACCGCCATCCTCGGCGTGCTGGAAGTGTCGCTTTCTTTCGACAATGCTGTCGTCAATGCCTCGGTGCTCAAGCACTGGAACGAGTTCTGGCGCAAATTGTTCCTGACCGTCGGCATCCTGGTGGCGGTGTTCGGCATGCGTTTGCTGTTTCCGCTGGTGATCGTCGCCGCCGCCACCGGCCTCGGCCTGTTCGACGTCTGGCATATGGCGATCGACAATCCCAATGAGTATTCGCGCCACCTGACCGAACACCACGCCGAGGTCGCGGCCTTCGGCGGCGCCTTCCTGATGCTGGTGTTCCTGAACTTTCTCTTCGATACGGAAAAAGAACTGCATTGGATCACCTGGTTCGAGGAAAAGGTCGGTAAATACGGCTCCGAGGGACTAGCCGTGCTGCTCACCCTGCTGTGCGTGATCGGCGCCATGCGCCTGATGCCCGAGCAGCGCAAGCTGGCGGTGCTGATCGCGGGCGTGACCGGGGTGCTGGTCTATATCGGCGTCAAATGGCTGAGCGGACTGCTCGAAGAGAAAGAACAAGACCCCTCGGTCGGCGCCATGATCTCGCAGGGCAGCATCGGCGGCTTTCTCTACCTGGAAGTGCTGGACGCCTCGTTCAGCTTCGACGGCGTGATCGGAGCCTTCGCCATCACCAACGATGTCGTGATCATCATGCTGGGCCTGGCCATCGGCGCCATGTTCGTGCGCTCGATGACGGTGTTTTTGGTCTACAAGGGCACGTTGCAAGAATTCGTCTATCTCGAGCACGGGGCGCACTACGCGATCGGCATCCTGGCCCTGATCATGTTCGCCAGCGTGCACTATCACATCCCGGAATGGTTTACCGGGCTGTCGGGGCTGGCCTTCATCCTGGTATCGCTGTGGTCGTCCATACGCTATCGCAGGAGGATCGCGGCCCAGGAAGCCGAGGTGGCGGCGCGGACCGGTTAATTAGCGGCCCGGATGAGATTCGCAGTTTGCGATTACTGCAAGGCATGGCAGAATGAGCGCGCACCGCAGATGCGCTGCCATATTGACAACCCGTGCCAACCCGTGCCAACCTTTTTGATCGCCTGCCCGACCATGCCCAAAGCCCGCTCTACCGCCATCCTGCTGTCCGTCGTCGCCGTCGTGGCGGTGCTCGGTTCCCTGTACACCTGGTTCACCCTGACCTGGGCGTATTCCGAGGGCGACCGCGCCGGCTACCTGCAGACGTTCTCCAAGAAAGGCTGGCTGTGCAAGACCTGGGAGGGCGAGATCCTGCTGTCGAGCATGCCGGGAGCGATTCCCGAGCGCTTCGCCTTCACCGTGCGCGATGAGACGGTGGTGCAGCAACTCAATAGCAATATCGGCCGCCGCGTGCAGATCTCGTACGAGCAGCACAAGGGCGTGCCGACCAGCTGCTTTGGCGATACCGAGTATTTCGTCAAGCGTGCGGTGACGGGGCCGGTGGATCCGGTGTCGCCGAGCCAGGCGCAGGGTGGGATGGAAAATCGGGCGCCGGTGCAAGCGGCGCCTGCACAGTAAGCATACCGCTACGTCGTTCCTGCCACTGGCAGAAACGACTTCCCGCGAAGGCGGGAACCCAAGTTATTCGCGTCGCCGGCTACCTCGAACGTGCCATCAGTGCCGGCAAACTTGGGTTCCCGCCTGCGCGGGAACGACGTGCGTGGGGTGCGGGCCGCAGTTAAACGCAGGCGCAGCCCACGCCGTTAGTCCCGGTCCGTTTTACCATCCAGATCCCGGTCCAGTTCGCGCTGGGCAGCAATCACTTCCGCCAACCTCGCCGCCGCCTGCGCGGCCGAGGTGTCGCCGGCCCGGGCCTGCGACTGCTTGAACCGTCCCAATACCTCGCGCGTCAGGTCGGCCGACACCGAGCGCTGGCCGGCTTCGACCTTGCGCTCGCCGATGACGCGCTCGGTCGCCGCCAGTTCGGCGGCCTGTTCGTCCTGGCGCTTGCTTTCCAAATTCACCAGGTGCTTGCGCGCATCGGCCATCTGCAAGGTGGCGTGCGCCGCCTTGCGCTGCATCTCGGCGTGGGCCTGGGCGTGCTCCAGCAGCGCGCGCTGGGCTTCGCGTTTCTCGACCGCCGCCTGCACCGCCGCCTGCTCGACCAGCTCGCGCTCGCGCGCCAGCCGGGCTTGCGCTTCCTCGGCCTCGGCGCGCGCTTCGGCGGCCTGGGCGGCGGCATGTTCCGACGCCAGCCGCGCCGCCTGCGCCTCGTTGGCGCGGGCGTCGGCCGTGGCCTGGGCGCGCTGGGCGGCCAGCTTGCGCTCGACCAGGGCCAGCGATTCGCGCGCGGCTTGCGTGGCTTCGCGCTCGGCGCCGATCGCCTGCTCGGTGAGTGCTACCTGCTGGCGCTCGACTTCGGTGCGTTCCTGCTGGGCCTGGGCCAGTTCTTGCGCCCGGCGCGCATGCGCCTGCTGGGCGTCGCGGGTCGCCTCGGCTTGCGTGGCTTCTTCGGCGACCGCATCCGTCTGGGTCTGCTGCGCTTCGAACGTTGCGCGCTGGGCTTCTTCCAGGCGGCGTTCGGCCTGCGCCTTGGCGGCCAGCGCCGCCGCTGCGGCAGCCTCGGCTTCGCTACGTGCCTGGGCCGCCAGCATCAATTCGCGCTCGGCCGCCACTTTCTGCTCGAGCTCAAGCAGGGCCTGGGATTCGGCGGCCACCCGCTCGCGTTCGAGCTGGGCCAGGCGTTCGGCTTCTTCGCGCTTACTCGCCGCCAGCTGCGCCGCCTGGCGCTGCAGTTCGACCAGCTCGGCCTCGAATGCGACCGCTTCCGCTTCGTCGGCATTGCGCTTGGCCTGGACCTCGGCCGCGGCCTGGGCCAGCGCCGCTTTTTCTTCGGCCAGGGCCTGCTCGCGCCGGTGTTCCTCGGCTTCGCGCAGTGCCGCCGCTGCCGCCGCCTCGTCGGCCGCGGCGCGCGCGCGCGCGTCCAGCGCCGCCTCGGCCTCGGCCTCGAGCCGGGCTTGCACCTGCTCGTCCGCTTCTTCCTCGGCGCGGACGCGGTCTTCGGCCACCAGGCGCAGCTTGCGGTCGGTCTCGATCCGGGCCTCGGTCGCGGCCAGGATGCGGGTCTCGGCCTCGCGCCGCGCCTCGGCGCTGGCGGCCGCCATTTGCTCCAGGCGCTCGCGGTGGGTGGCGGCGTCGCGCAATTCCTTCTCTGTCTGCAGGCGCATGCGCAGCGACTGGGCCGCGACGCGCTCGGACTCGGCCTGGGCCAGCGCGATCGCCTCGCGCTCCTGTTCGATGTGGGCCATGGCGCGCGCTTCTTCCAGCGCGCGCGCTTCGGCTGCTGCGCGCGCGAACGCCGAGGCCAGGGCCACCTGGTCGGCGCGTTCGCGCTGCTGGGTCAGGTCGAGCGCCTCGGCCTCGGCCTCGGCCAGTTTCTCGGCGGTCTGGCGCGCGGCCTTTTCGGCGCGCTCGCGCTCGCGCGCCAGGATTGCGATGCGGGCGTCGGCGCTGGCGTTATGCAGCACTTCTTCCTTGGCCGCCTCCACCGCCGCCATGCGCTCGGCGGCCTGCAGCCTGGCCTGTTCGGTATGCGCCACCAGCTCGTCGGCGGCGCGGGCGGCCTTGGCCGCCAGCTCGGCCTCGGCTTCCATCTGGACCGCGGCGCGGCGCCGCGCTTCTTCTTCGGAACGCGAACGGGCCTCCAGCGCCAGCCGGATCTCGGTATCGCTCTTGACGCGCGCGCGCAGCTCCGCGGTCTCTTGCCGGATCGCTTCCAGGCGCTCGGCGGATGCCTTGGAGGCGGCGCGCAGGGACTCCAGGCGGTCGCGGTTGGCCGCGATCGCCTCTTCGGATGCCTGCGAATTGGCTACTGCGGCGGCGGCGGCGGCCACATCGATGGCGGCGCGCTCGTCGGCCAGCGTGCGTGCGCGCGACTCGGCGGTCTGGCGGTTTTCAGAGGCGACGTTGGCCTTGGCCTCCGCTTCCACGCGCGCGATCGCTTCCTGGATTTCGCGCATCTCGAGCGGCTTGCGCGCGGCTGGCGCCGGAGCGGCTGCAGGGACTTCGGGTGCGGCCTCGGGAGGCGTTTCGGGCGGCGCCATCCCGGCGGCCTGCGACAGGTCGATCGAGAAGTCGGCTTCGTCTTGCTTGGCTGGGTTTGGTTCCATGCGAGGTCTCAATGGCGGCGGTCGGTTCGATTATCCGGCAAATCCGTTCAGTATGCTACGCGGAACTGGACGGCAATATTGGCTCAGCTCATCCATTCGGCCCCTCACACCGGCCACAGGGGCGGCTCGTCCATCAGGGCCACCTGCTCGCGCAGCTCCAGAATCCGGTCCTGCCAATAGCGCTGGGTATTAAACCAGGGGAAGGCGGCCGGGAAAGCCGGATCGCTCCAGCGCATCGCCAGCCACGCCGCATAATGGATCAGGCGCAGGGTGCGCAGCGCCTCGACCAGGTATAGCTGGCGCGGGTGGAAATCGCAGAAGTCCTCGTAGCCGGCCAGCACGTCGGCCATCTGGCCGACCATCTCGTGGCGCTCGCCCGAGAGCAGCATCCACATATCCTGCACCGCCGGGCCCATGCGGCTATCGTCGAAATCGACGAAATGGGGGCCGTCCGGCGTCCACAGCACGTTGCCGCCATGGCAGTCGCCGTGCAGGCGCAGCAGCGGCAGTTCTCCGGCGCGCTCGTAGCAGCGCGCCACGCCGTCCAGCGCCTGCTCCACGACGCTCGACCACGCTGCCATCAGCTCGGGCGGGATGAAATCATGGCTGCGCAGCCAGTCATAAGGCTGACGGCCGAACGTGACCGGATCGAGCGCCGGCCGGTGCTCATAGGCCTTGACCGCGCCCTGGGCGTGGATACGGCCGATGAAACGGCCGATCCACTCCAGCACCGCCGGGTCGCCCAGCTCGGGCGCGCGTCCGCCGCGGCTCGGGAAGACCGAAAAACGGAAGCCCTCGAAGCTATGCAGGGTCTTGCCATCGATCTGCAGCGCGGGCACGACCGGGATTTCGCGCTCCACCAGCTCGGCCACGAAAGCGTGTTCTTCGAGGATGGCGGCATCGCTCCAGCGTTCGGGACGATAGAACTTGACCACCACCGGCCCGCCCTCCTCGCGGCCGACCTGGTACACGCGGTTCTCGTAGCTGTTCAGGGCCAGCAGGCGGCCATCGCCGTGCATGCCGACACTGTCGAGCGCGTCCAGCACCAGGGCTGGATCGAGGCGCGCATACGGATTCTCGGGCGTTTCGTTGTCGGTGGTTAAGTTATCCATGTCCCTATTGTACGGCGGCGCACCGCGAAGCGGAAATGGACCGCATTTCACCCGCGCTGAGTTCGTTCACGCACAGTGAGCGACATTGTTACAAGGCCTCATGTCAGAAACACCCCTGGCGCATGTCGCGCCGGGCGAGAAACCCGATAAGGAAAAATATGAAGAAACTGACCCTGACCATGGTTGCATTGGCCGCCGGCATGCTGGCCGGCACCGCGATTGCCCAGACCGCCGCCCAGCCGCCGAAGGCCGAACCGAGCATGCAGAAGGTGCTCGACGCGATGGCATCGCTGAAACCAAAGCCGATCGACACCCTGAGCCCGGAAGAAGCGCGCAAGCAGCCGTCGGCCGCCGATGCGGTGAAAAAAGTGCTGTCCGATGCCGGCCAGAGCACGGCGCCGGAGCCGGGCGTCACTATGAAGACCCAGACGGTCCAGGGCAAAGGCGGCAGCTTCCCGGTCCATATCTTCACCCCTGAAGGCAAGGGCCCGTTCCCCATCATCGTGTACTACCACGGCGGCGGCTTCGTGATCGCCGACACCAAGGTCTATGAAGCGTCGGTGCGCGCGCTGGCCAAGGGGGCCAAGGCGATCGTGGTCTCGGCCGACTACCGCCTGGCGCCGGAACACAAGTTCCCGACCCAGCCGGAAGACGCTTTCGCCGCCTACAAATGGGCGATCGAAAACGCCAAGAGCTTCAATGGCGACGCCACCCGCGTGGCGGTGGCCGGCGAATCGGCTGGCGGTAACCTGGCGACCGTGGTCTCGATGATGGCGCGCGACCAGAAAGCCCAGTTGCCGGTGCACCAGCTGCTGGTGTATCCAGTGGTCGACAACGACATGAACAACGAGTCGTACAAGAAGAACGCCAACGCCAAGCCGCTGAACAAGGCGATGATGGGCTGGTTCTTCAAGCACTACGGCGCCGATCCGAAGAGCCCGTACGCCCTGCCGCTGAAGGCCACCTCGCTCAAGGGCCTGCCGCCGGCCACCGTGATCACCGCCGAGATCGACCCGCTGATGACCGAGGGTAAGGCCTACGCCGACCGCCTCAAGAAGGAAGGCGTGACCGTCAACTACCGCCACTACACCGGCGTGACCCACGAATTCTTCGGCATGGGCGCGGTGGTGCCGAAAGCCAAGGAAGCGCAGCAGTTCGCGGCCGACGAGCTGACCAAGGCCTTCAACGCCAAGCGTTGATGCCGTCCCGGCGCCGCGGCCGTTGCGCCGCGGCGCCATCTCCCGTCTGCAATCGAGGTTTTTGCTGCCGCCCGGCGGCGCAGGCGTTACACTGGCGCCTTTACGCAAAACCGGCGCCCGCGCGCCATCACCA
The DNA here is from genome assembly GCF_057657035.1 of Massilia sp. Soil_C_3. Taxonomy (NCBI): domain Bacteria; kingdom Pseudomonadati; phylum Pseudomonadota; class Betaproteobacteria; order Burkholderiales; family Oxalobacteraceae; genus Massilia; species Massilia sp. Soil_C_3. The sequence continues at coordinate 455,716 of NZ_JBDGJG010000002.1, read as the reverse complement.
GACACTCCCATGCATCTCGAACAGCCCCTCTCCGAAAAAGAATTCGACGAACTCGACCAGTTCCTCTTGTCCGACCGTTGCTCCGACGAAGCGATGACGATGGACACCCTGCACGGCTACCTGACCGCGATCGCGATCGGTCCGGAAACCATCATGCCGGCCGAATGGCTGCCGCTGGTCTGGGGCCAGGACGAGGCGGCCGCGCCGAAGTGGAAGAACAAGCGCGAAGAAGAAAAGATCGTCAACCTGATCATGCGCTTCATGAACGAAGTGCTGATCACCTTCGAAGTCTCGCCGAAGGAGTTCGAACCGCTGTTCGTCGAACATGACTTCGAGGGCAAGACCCTGATCGATCCGGAAGCCTGGTGCTGGGGCTTCTGGGAAGGCGTCGAACTGCGCGCCGATTCCTGGGATCCGATCTGGACTTCCGACGTGGCCGAACTGATCCGCCCGATCTACCTGCTCGGCGCCGACGAGATCGAGGAAGAAGAACTGGCCCTGGTCGACAACCCGCACAAGATCCACGCCCTGGCGCTGGAGATCGAAGCGAATGTGCCGGCCATCTATCGCTTCTGGCTGCCGTTGCGCAAGCCCGCGGTCGAGACCGTGGTGCGCGAGGAGGCGAAAGTCGGCCGCAACGACGATTGCCCTTGCGGCAGCGGCAAGAAGTACAAGAAGTGCTGCGGGGCTGAATCGGCTTGATTTACCTGTGTCGGCCCGATTCACTTTGTCGATCTGATCCACCTGTAGGGTCGGCGGCTATGCCGCCGACGCGGTGATCGTTGGCAGCGCGATCATCGCGTACGACATCGGCGCCGAACCAGCATCAATCCCCGCGCCGGCGCCGCAGCCGCCACCCTTGCGTCGCCAACGCCACCCCATGCAGGGCATCGAGCACTTCGACCGGCCCTGCCATCCCCACCAGCATCCCCGCCGCATCGACCACCGGCACCCGCGCCAGGCCATGACGGCCCGCCAGCGCGGCCACATCGCTCGCCGGCTGCCCCGCCTGCACTGCGATCCCGACGATCATCAACTCGGTCACCCGCTCGGCCTCCTTGCGGCCACGCAGTATGATCAGCGCTCGCGCCTTGATGCTCCACGCCTCCGCCTCGGCAGCCGCCCGCAGCAGGGATTTCAAGGTCAGCACGCCAAGCAGCCGCCCTCCTCCATCCACCACCGGCAGCGAAGGCAAGCCATGTTCGAGCAGGATCGCACGCGCCGTCGCCAGCGGCATGTCGGGTTCGAGCAGCGCCAGCGGCGGCACCACGACGTCGCCGGCATGCAGGTGACGCACGCGCCGCTCGGCCGCATGGTGCTCGGCATCGTTGACGATGACGGCCAGGTCCTCGCGCGAGACGTCGAGCGCTTCACCGAAGTGTTCGAGCGCGGCGTCGATGTCCTCGGCCGCCACGTCGGACGGCGCCGGAGCGGCCTTGTGCACGTGATGCGCGCCCGTCACGCGGTTGTACAGCAGCGCCGCCAGCACCAGCAGCACGGTGTTCAGGCCCACCGGCGCCAGCGCGAACGACAGGCCAGCCTCGTGCACCGCCGGCCCGCCCAACACCGCCGTCATCGCCACCGCCCCTCCCGGCGGATGCAGGCAGCGCAGCAGGAACATCATGGCGATCGACAGCCCCCCGGCCAGTGGCGCAGCGAACATCGGGTCGGGCAGCAGTTGGGCGCAGCTGACGCCGACCAGGGCCGAGACCACATTGCCGCCAATGACTGGCCAGGGCTGGGCCAGGGGGCTGGCGGGGACGCAGAACAGCAGCACGGCGGAGGCGGCCATGGGGGCGACCAGCCAGGCGACGTGGGCGCCGGGAGCGCTCCAGGCCAGCACGACCTGGCTCAGCACGCCGGACAGGGCCAGGCCGAACAATGCACCGAACGCGGCCCGCGCCTGGCCGATCGGTGGCAAGGCGACCGGGTGCGGGCGCCGCAAGATAGAAAGAAGAAAAGATGGCATTGCACCAAGGATGAGCGCAAAGAGCGTTATTACAGCACATTTGCACGAATTAAGTGCAAAGTCATACAAAAGTGGTGCAGGCTTTCAAGCCCGGAGCGCATGGCTCTAGTGAAAGTTGCTTCCAGACCAACAACTACATACGTTGCCTATCAGAAAAGTTGCTATCGCCAATAGCGGTCATGGAGCAGAGTTGAGTCCGTAACTTATGAAACCTAGTTTCAATTATTAATACGTGTGCGGAAAAGCACGAGCTCGCGCCATTTCGGGACCAGGACCCAGTTTGACAATGGGCAGGACTTAATTTGTTGAGCGCCAAGGGGATTTTACTATTATCTATCGGGTGTTTGGCACGGTCTACCTAGCTGCGCACCTCGTTGGATGCGCTTGTCCTATATCGGGTGACTTATTGGGTAGCTCATCGTCTTTGTGTTGGCGCCGGAAGCTCACACTCGACTTGCGCGGTGAAAATAAAGGCCTTTCACTTCGATCATTTATCGTTGCGCTCGGCATCAGCTTTCTAAACAAGAAAAAGCGCTTCTGACTAAAGACCAAATTTCCAATGCAGTTTGCTCGTCACATATCCAGCGTTACGGACGCGCTATCGTCGGCTACGAGACGATGACGCTCGATAACAGACTGCTGCCGGCCAATAACCGGACGGTCAGTAATAGCGGCAATCCAGCCGTGCATCTAACAATTATGGCGCCAGAAACTTCTGACTCGCTCGTCGATACGACCAAGAACCGGCCCAACAGCTTCGTGGCTCCGGACCCCTACGCGTCATAATCAACGGCAACTGCGTGTTCGACCAGCTAACACGGCACCGCTAGAGTGCTACCAAAGGATGCTTTTGTCGGCGGCCTTTGATTGCTGCGCTTAGCATTCTCGGCGACTCCCCCCCCTCTTGTAAAATTTTCGTGTCTGCTGTCGAGCTTCGACTGCCGAAGACTGAGACGCAATGCACCAGTTTGACTCAGCTCGACAATACCACTAGACTCAAATGATTTCGCTAACAAAAAATGTCGATTTCAATGTTATATAACATTTGACGCTAAGAACACAGGAGGAGATAGATGGGATTGTTCAAGAGGACTGCCGCTCGGTTTAGCACTGCAGTGTCCGGATACATGTGCCGATCTCGACAGCGACAGATGGTTGCTAGCGCACGAATGTCGATTGTCATTCTCTGTGTGATCAGCCCTGCGCATGCATCTGCGCTAGGCACGCCGAAGTTCGTGGATTTCGCTGGTGATTCCGGGGTGGCACTCAGTAGTGATCGCGGCGCTGCTCCGATTATTGTGGGATCGGATGAATATCCTGGGGTGGTCCGCGCCGCCCGGGACCTGCAACGGGACATTCTTAGTGTGAGTGGAAGGGAGCCGCAATGGAAGGTCGGCGCTGCTGTTCACTCGGATGACGCTATCATTATCGGCACCTTGGGCCGGCATGCACTGATCGACCAGCTCGTGGCTGAGGGAAAAGTCAATGCGCAGGGATTGGCGGGACAATGGGAGGGCTTCGTAATCCAGGCAGTTGCCAATCCAACTCCCAGCATCAAACGTGCACTCGTTGTAGTTGGAAGTGACAAGCGTGGGACCATTTTCGGCACCTATACCGTCTCCGAGCAGATCGGCGTCTCGCCCTGGTATTGGTGGGCCGACGTGCCGATCGTGGAAAACAAGGTGATCAACGTTGCGCTGACTACGCGCGTGATGGAAAAACCGACCGTCCAATATCGGGGCATCTTCTTGAATGACGAGGCGCCGGCGCTGACCAATTGGGCCAAGAAGCACTTTGGTGGCTTCAGCCGGGAATTCCACGAAAAGCTGTTCGAGCTGATGCTGCGAATGCGTGCCAATTTTCTGTGGCCGGCGATGTGGTATTCGTCGTTCCATGACGACGACAAGGAGAATGGCAAGCTGGCCGATATGATGGGCATCGTGATGGGAACGTCGCACCACGAGCCGATGATGCGTGCGCAGCAGGAATGGCATCGCTACGGCAAGGGGCCGTGGGACTATGAACGCAATGGAGCGGGCTTGCGCGAGTTCTGGGCGCAGGGAATGCGCAACACCCGCGACTACGAGAAGGTGATCACGATGGCGATGCGCGGCGACGGCGACGAGCCGATGTCCGAAGGGGCGAACGTCGCGCTCCTGGAGCAGATCGTCAAGGACCAGCGCACATTGATTCGCAAGGAACTGGGTCAGGAACCGGAAAAAGTACCGCAGCTGTGGGCGCTGTACAAAGAGGTACAGGAATACTACGAGAAAGGCATGCGCGTGCCCGACGACATGCTGCTGCTATGGTGCGATGACAATTTCGGCAATATCCGTCGTTTGCCGACGGAAGAGGAACGCAAACGCAGCGGTGGCGCGGGCGTCTACTATCACTTCGATTATGTCGGTGTCCCCCGATCTTATAAATGGCTGAACGTTATCCAGATCAGCAAGATCTGGGAGCAGATGAATCTGGCGAACCAGTTCGGCGCCAACCGGCTGTGGGTTGTCAACGTCGGCGACCTCAAGCCGATGGAAGTCCCAGTCGAGTTCTTCATGAATTACGCGTGGAATCCATCCGCATGGCCGGCCGAGCGCCTGCCCGACTACCTGCGCAACTGGGCAGCGCGCGAGTTTGGTCCCGCCCATGCCAAGCAGATTGCATCGATCGTCGATCGCTATACGCGCTATAACGCTCGCCGCAAGCCTGAGCAGGTCGAGCCGGACACCTACAGCCTTACAAGCTATGACGAGGCGGAGCGCGTCGTTGATCAGTTCAATGCGCTTGCCGGAGAAGCACAGAGCCTGAAACGCAAGCTCCCGGCCTCGATGCATGACGCCTATTTCCAGCTTGTCGAATATCCAGTACTCGCCTCCGCGAATGCCCTCGACATGTATGTGTCGGCTGGCCGCAACCGCCTGTATGCGCGCCAGGGGCGAGTCACGACGAACGATATGGCGGTCAGGGTGCGCAAGCTGTTCAAGCGCGACGCCGATCTGGCGCGCCAGTATCAGCACGACATCAAGCAGGGCAAGTGGAGTCACATGATGTCGCAAACTCGTTTCGGCTACCATAACTGGGATCAGCCCTATCGCGACGTCATGCCGGCCGTGTCAGAACTGCGACTGCCGCCGGATGGCGAACTTGCGGCGCCCAATGGCATCCACCCTTCGGATCAGATGGGAATTGCCGTGCAGGGCAATCCAACTGCCTGGCCGGTGTTCCCGATCCGCGAGCTGATTCTACCTGCCCTGGACGTGTTTCAAAAACAGATGGGTCACTTCGAGTTGTTCAACCGTAGCAGCGAGCCTTTCAGCTATTCGATCGAAACGAGCCACCCGTGGATCCGGCTCGACGCCAAGACCGGGCGCGTCGAGACGGAGCGGCGCATCCGCGTTGATGTCGACTGGGAAGCCGTTCCGGTCGGGACGACTCATGCGCAACTGACCGTCCGTGGGCCGGCCAAGGCGAAGGTCACAATCAAGGTCCCGGTGCACAAGCTTGCCGACAGCGCGCTTGCGTCGATGAAGGGTTATGTGGAAACGCAGGGCGTGGTGGCGATGGAAGCCGAACGCTATAGCCGGGCCGAAGCTCCGGCAGGTCGGCAATGGCTGAGGATTCCAGATCACGGCCACACGCTATCGGGCATGACGACGATACCCTCGACTGGGGCCGCCATGTCGCTCGCCGATGGCATGAAGCTCGAGTACGACGTCAATCTGTTTACAGCAGGCGAGATCGAACTCCAGGTTGTACTGAGCCCTACGCTGAAGTTCCAGCCGGGTGAAGGATTCCGGTTTGCTGTATCAATCGACGATGCCGCGCCGCAGGAAGTCAATATACATGCGGACGAGTCCGAACAATACTGGCGCAAACTTGTTTCGGATGGGGTGGCGAAGTTCAGCACTAAGCATGTAGTGAAGCGTCCGGGACGCCATACTGTCAAGTTCTGGGCGCTAGACCCGGCGATAGTGCTGCAACGTCTCGTGATCAATACTGGTGGCTTGCAACCGAGCTACCTGGGACCGCCAGAGAGTCCGTTTTACCCGGTGGTTGCAGCAGGCGGCACGGAACGATAGTTACGCGGATCGGGTTGGGAAATGGCGGATGTCTCAACGCGCCGCCAACCCTGCGCCTACCGGCAACACTCGCTGCTGGTGCTTAGACCAGCTCAGCAGGTATGATCCCGAACGTCTAAACGAACTGATCGGCTGGCATCAGTTCGGATGGACCTCGCCATCGATTTTGCGACCGTCCTCGGCCTGACCGTAGGCGTGCGCATTCCGCACTTGGCGAGGGCGAGTCGGCAGTCGACGAGCAAGTGCTAATCGACTGCGCGCATGCGGCGAATCTATTTCGACCATACCTGAACCGTCTTAGCATGACGCGTCGCGCAGCCAGCAAGCTGGTGCAGCAGATCGATAACCCAGGCCTGCCAGATGGTATTTGCCCGGTCCCAAATTCGTGTATGAGGCCGAACGCATCGTTCCGCTATCGAGCCATCCGTGATCGAAGCCGACAAGGCGGTAGCGGAATCGCACTCGTTCAGGCATCGTCATGCTGGGGGCAGTGAAGTCGAACCGAAGGCGTTCGATACCTGCAGGTAGTATTGACGGCATGCCTTCAGTGTGGTGTCGGGTATCCGCGCTCAGGGCGAACGTGAACGCAGTCGGAGCGACTCTGTTGACCGCCATGCGCTCGCGGTCGAGTACCGCGACGCCATCGGCTCCACTAACCCACAGCCGGCCATCGCCACCCAGCCGCAAGGTGGGCACCGGCGAGACGCCGTGTCCCATGCCGGGAAAGCCATCGAGTTCGTCCAGCAGGGCGCCGTGCAATGGCAAGGCCGGATCGGCCATACTCCGTTGCCAATCTCCCAGTTTCACGTAAAGTAGCCCGCGCGTCGTGTTAAGCCATCGATCGCCATCTTCACTGGTGCCGAAGCCGGAGACGTTTGCGAGGTCGACAGCTTGGGGCATGCAGGGGGCGGAATCGCTGGCCGCTCCATACAGCGGTGCCGTTGTCACCGCTGACAATGCGATCGCCGCCGGCGTGCACGAATGTAACAGCGCCAAGGTCGATACCATCGTTGGCCCCGTATTCGGTACGTTGCTGGCCATCGAACATCACGACGCGACTATCGCGCGTGCCGAACCAGGTGCGCCCGTCAGCGTCTACAAAGGCGTAAATTGCACGCCCCAGCCCTGTCTCGGCCGGCACTTGTGTCCAGGTTCCGTCGCGCAGCCGCATAAGGCCGCGACCTCCTTGGTATAGCCAGATACCATCGCGGTCTTCTGCCAGCAAGAGCACCTTGTCACGCGCCGTCGTGCCTTCAGCGCTGAAAGGCATCGGGTAACGTGCGATTACCCGGGGACCAAACCGGCGTTCGATCCAACGCGATCCTCCGACCAAGACGGTTCCTCCTCGTCCTTCCGCGACTAGGGCGCTGGCCTGTCCTGACTGCTCCTCGACCGGGTCTGCTCGCTCGACTTTCCAAAGGCGTCCGTTCTCCGCCAGAATGGTCGAAGCAATCCACACAGTTCCCGTCATATCAAGCGCCATCGAAGGCCATCCAGATGCAGGGGGCAATACAAGCGGCAGCAGACGGGTATCGCGCAAACGCTCGACCCCTGCCGTCGTTGCGGTCCATAGATTACCTTCTCGGTCCTCCAGCATGCTGGTGACCGTCACCGATGGGTTGCCGATACGGCCATCGTTGCGTCTGCCTGCGCTCGTCAAGTCGGGAAAGTTCCCCAGAGACAGTCGCTGATTTGAAGGTCGCAGCACGCAGATGCCGTCAGGGCAGTTGCCAGACCAATAGTTTCCGTTTCGGTCGAATAAGGTCTGGTGCGTGTTCTGGCGTACCGGGGTGGGCTCTGCTCGATGCCAGCCGTCGGTTGGCATCGGCATCAAGCGTACGGTCGTACCGTCGGCAGCCCATACTCGGCCATCCGGCGAAGCAGCAAATACTGTGTCTCCGGTGACACCAAACATACGATGGAAGCGATCATTGGTTCGATCAAGCAGATAGACATTCGCACTATCCGCAGCCCAAACCCGGCCGTAAGGATCACGGTAAACCGAAGTTGCAATGTCGCCTGCAAATCTCATGCTGGCATCAAAGTGCTGCCAGCGATCGCCTCGATAACGGAGCAGGCCTGAGGATGGGGCCAGCCATACGTGATTGCCGTCTACCGCGAAACTCGTCACTTGTCTGACCGGCAAGCCGTTTCGATATGGTAAATGATGCAGGCGACCGTCAGTTAGAACGCTGACCCCGCCGTACAGATACGAAATCCAGAGATCGCCATTGGGATGCGCCAGCAATGCCGTGATGTATTGTCCCTGCAAATGCTCGCCCAGCAGGGGATGGAAACGCTCGAACCGGACACCGTCAAAGCGATATAGCCCTGTCGGTGTGCCGAACCATAACCAACCGTCAGCTGTTTGTGCCATCGCCAGGGCATTGCGCGGCGCGCCGACGCGGGTGTCGAATACATCATGCCGGTAAGCCGCCATCGGCGTGTCTACATTGAGCGCATAGGATGGCGCAGTCGTCGATACGATGGTTGAAATGATGGCAAGCGGGAGGATGCGGGAGACGCATCGGTATTGGAAGTTGCTACCTGAGAAATAGGTTCATTTATTCAAGGCATCATCATACCAACCTGTAATAATTTGTAGCATCTTAGTTTTGCTATATGGATAGACGCATGCACACTACCTCCGCTCTCCTCACATCGGGTACCGCAAGAGCGATTGGGGCTGCGATCGCTGCCCGAAAAGTGTCATCTGTCGAAGTCACAGAATGGTACCTCGACCGCATACAGCGCTTTGGCCGCAGTGGGGCTGGCCTGAATTGCGTTCGCAGCATATCGCCGCTGGCGCTGGATGAGGCACGCCGCGCCGATGCCGAGCTTGCCGAAGGTCGTCATCGGGGGCCGTTGCACGGGGTGCCTTATCTCCTGAAAGATAATATATTTACTGTAGACGGCAGTCCTGCCTCGGCCGGGAGCCGGGCATTGGCGGAGTTCGTGCCGCCATACGAGGCAACTCTGGTCAAAAGGCTGCGCGATGCAGGTGCGGTGCTTCTAGGGAAGACCAACCTTACGGAGTTCGCCGACTTCGTCTCGGACACGATGCCTTCCGAGTTCAGCGGCGCCGGCGGCGTGGTGCGCCATCCACTTGGGCTGCGCTATGGACGCGGCATGGGATCGAGCGTCGGTTCTGCCGCAGCGGTTGCTGCTGACTTGTGCGCATTTGCGATCGGTACTGAAACTCAGAATTCCATCCAGGGGCCGGCTACCCACACCAGTATCGTCGGATTCAAACCAACGGTTGGCGCCGTCAGCCGACACGGCATCATACCGCTCGTTCCAAGCCAGGACTCTCCCGGACCACTGACGAGGACCGTGGACGACGCAATCCTGGTCTACGAGGCGGTTGCAGGTGCGGACGTTAAGGACGTGGCGACGCTGGCCCGAATTCCGGACGCAGCAGCAGGCTTCCCAACCCTGCAAGGATTGCGCATCGGTGTACCACGCCGGTTCATTGCGGACAATGTGATGAGCGACGTTCGCCGTGCGGCATTCGAGGGTGCGTTGCGTACTCTGGCGCAAGCTGGCGCAGTTATTATCGATCCGTGCGATCTACCGAGCGCAGAACAGTTGCACGAGGTTCGCTCTTGCGTCTTCCGAACCGAGTTCAGGGAAAGCCTGAACAGTTTCCTCGAAACCTTGCAGCCATGCGGCATGTCGTCGCTAGCTGCTATCATCGAATGGAACAAAGCCTGCAGCGAAGCAATTCCATATGGTCAGTCCCTCCTGGAAGCGGCCAATGCATCATCGGACATGCAATCAAACGACTATATCGCAGATCGTCGTCGCGACCTCGCACTGAGCTTAGATAGCGGCATCGCTACCGCAATGGCGGAAAAATCCACTGACGTATTGTTGACACCAATGTGTGCGGCTGCAAAGTGCACGGGTAAAGCTGGAGCGCCAGTGGTCGCAATTCCAGTTGGACAAGATCAGGAGCACCATCCTTTCGGGATCACGGTATTCGGGATGCCAGGTAGCGATCGGTTTTTGCTGGAAATGGCTGTCGCAATCGAGCGAATCATTGGATCTCGTCTGATGCGAAGCCAGGACTAAACATCCACTATCTCGACCTAAGCAAAAATGTATCCTAGAGGAGCACTGGTCTATTCTTACTATTGATAGGTAAGCGTATCAGCTCGAATGTCCGCTTCGGGTCGAAAGCCGTCATACAAGACGCCTTACACCAATATGTTCTGGCTGGACTGGCGCCATTGCTCGGCTAGTTTGTCACGTCCCGCAAAACCGTCTAACGGTCTTGCTAATCGCTCGACACCTTCATCCGCCGTGATGAATCTGTCGCGGCGCCACTCCCTCAGTAGTCATGACCACCGGCTTGATCGTGCCATCCGCATTAAAGTACAAGTGCTCGATCGCCGTCTCGCGGTGGTGACCGTCCTTGTCGCCCAACGGCCGGCGGTGATAGACGATGTACCAATCATCCGTACCCGGAATATTAGCCACCGAGTGGTGCCCCGCCCCATTGGCAATGGTCGTATCCTGCTGCAGAATCGTGCCGATACGCTTGAACGGTCCAAACGGCGACTTGCTCATGGCGTAGGCGACACGATAATCCGGCCGCGTCCACCCCCCTTCCGACCACATGAAGTAGTACACGCCATTGCGCTTGGCCATGAACGAGCCCTCCACATAGGCCGGGTCGGGCGTGATCTCCTTGTAGGTGGTCCCGTCTGGGAACGGCACGACGCTCAGTAGGTCCGGCGCCAGCTTGACGACGTTGGCGTGCTTCCAGCCGCCGTAATACATATACACCTGGCCGTCGTCGTCCTTGAATACCATCTGGTCGATCGGCTGGGCGCCGTTGTGGATCTTGTCGATCAGCGGGCGGCCGAGCGCATCCTTGAACGGGCCTTCGGGACGGTCGCTGACCGCCACGCCGATACCACCTAACTGGCCATTAGCCTTGATGTCGTTGGCGCCGAAGAACAGGTAGTACTTGCCGTTGTGTTCGATGGCGGAAGGCGCCCACACCGCATACGCCGCCCACGAGACGTTCTCGACGTCGAGCACGTGGGTGTGCTTTGTCCAGTTGACCAGGTCGGTTGACGAGAACGCATCGAGGAAGGTCTGCTTCAGGTAGGGTTCCCAAATCAGGTCGGACTTGGCGCGCATGCGCTCCTGCTCCGGGGTGAAGGCGCGCGACTTGCGCGGGGTGCCGTAGTGGTCCGAATAGGTGGGATAGATCCAGTACTTGTTGCCGTAGATGCGGATTTCGGGGTCGGCGTACCAGCCGGGGACGATCGGGTTGGCGGCGTAGGAAGCAACGCCCAGGGTGGAGAGTAATACAAGTGCCAGTGATTTTGCGATGACAGTACGTTTTGTTTTCATCTAGTCTCCTTCGATTGTTATTGTGGCGGCTCCAGGTGCTTAGGTTCCCGCCTGCGCGGGAACGACGTCGGCAAACGTCTCTGACTGATTGGCATGTTCTTTTGTGCGCACGCCGTCCAGCACGCGCAGCAGCACATCGACATTGACCGGCTTGACCAGATGATGCGCGAAGCCGGCCGCCAGCGCGGCGTCGCGGTCCTGCTGCTGGCCATAGCCGGTGACGGCGATCAGGGTTGCGTCGCGCGTCACCGGATCGGCCTTCAACCGGCGCGCCAGTTCGCGCCCATCCATCTCCGGCAGGCCGATATCCAGCAGACACACGTCGGGCCGCATGCCACGCGCGCGCTCGAGCGCCGGCAGCGACGCATGCTCGATCGCCACCTCGTGGCCCTGGGACGACAGCAGCAGCCCCAGCGTCTCGGCGGCGTCGTGATTGTCATCCACCACCAGCACGCGCAAGGGCGCGGCGCCGGCCGGGCAAGCGGCCCCCGGCGCAGGCGCCGGCGTTTCTTCTTCCTGCAGCAGCGGCAGGCTGATCACGAAGGTGCTGCCCTTGCCCAGGCCCGGGCTGGAACAACCCACCGTGCCGCCGTGTAGCTCGACCAGGTGCTTGACCAGGGCCAGCCCCAACCCAAGCCCGCCCTGCGAGCGGTCCGACGAACGCTCGGCCTGGGTAAACAAGTCGAACACGCGTCCCGTGAGCTCGCGGTCCATGCCGATCCCCTCGTCGCGCACACTGAGCACCAGGCGCGAGCCCAGCACCTCGGCGCGCAGGTCGATGCCACGCCCCGGCGGCGTGTACTTGGCGGCGTTGCCCAGCACATTGGCCACCACCTGCACCAGGCGCGCCTTGTCGCCGCGCACCGCAGCGTGCTCGGGCGGCAGGCGCACGCCCAGCTGCTGCGAGCGCGCGTCGATCGTCGGGCGCACCTGCTCCACCGCTTCTTCAACCACGGCGCGCGCCGGCACCCGCGCCTGGCCCAGCGTGATCAGGCCGCGCGTGACGCGCGACACGTCGAGCAGGTCGTCCACCAGGCGCGTCATGTGGCGCACCTGGCGTCCGATGATGGTGCTGCTCTGGTGCACCCGGCGCTCGTCCATATTGCCCATCCGGAGCAGCTCGGCGGCGGCGCTGATCGGCGCCAGCGGGTTGCGCAACTCGTGCGCCAGCATCGCCAGGAATTCGTCCTTGCGGCGGTCGGCGTCCATCAGTTTTTCTTCGGCCAGCTTGCGGTCAGTGATGTCGCGGAAGAAGCTGGCGATGCCGCCGTCCTGGGTCGGATAGGCGCGGATATCGGTCCAGATGCGGCGCCCGTCGGGGAAGGTGTGGCACTGCTCGGCGGCGCCGGCGCGGCGCGTGTCCATCACGCGGTGGTACATGCGGCCGGCCTCGCTGTCGGCCATGGCGGTGAACACTTCCCAATGGTTGCGGCCGATGACTTCCTCGCGCGTGACGGCGCAGATGCGCAGGCCCTCGGCGTTCATGCGCTGCATGATCCAGTTGCGGTCGAACAGCGCGAAGCCTTCGGAGATATTGTCGAAGATGTCGCGACTACGGTCGCGCTCTTCGCGCAGCAGCGCCTGGGCGCGCGCGGTCTCTGCTGCGGCCCAGGTGCGCTCGGCCACATCGCGCGCGAGCTGGACGTCGTACTCGCTCCACGAGCGCGGCGTCGGCGTATCGACGCCAAGACAGGCAGTCAGGCGGCCCGATTTGACGATCGGCACCACCAGCACGGCGCCGATACGCTCGTCGATGCGGCTGGCGCGCAAGTCTGCGGTGCGTGCATCGTTGGCGGCATCGTGGATCCGTACCACCGCTCCGCCGCCCAGCTCGGCGACGATGGCGGGACTGAAGTCGGAAAGCGGCAATCCCGACGCCGGCCGCACCGCACCCGCAGACGTCCACAATCGCGGTACCTCGAGGCGTCCGCTAAGCGGATCGATCTCGGCATACAGCACGCGGCCGGCGCCGAGCTCCACGCCCAGCAACGCGCTTGCGGTCGCGATGACTTCGCCCGGGTCTTCCAGCGGTGCAAGCGCATCCGACACTTTCAGCTGAAACGCCGCCCGGCGCGCGGCCAGCACATGGCCGGTGGTTTCCATGACGGTGCAAGTCAGCCCAGCGACATCGCCACGGGCGTCATGCAGCGGCGCATACGAAAACGTGAACCAGGCGCGCTCGGGGTAGCCGTTACGCAGGAGATTGAGCTCCATATCCTGGAGAAAGACCGAGTTGCCCGCCAGCGTGCGCTCGATCAAGTGAGACAGGTCGGGCATGACTTCGGCCCAGAGCTGCGCAAACGGCACGGCTGGCACGGCTGGATGGCGCTCGCCGAGGATCGGAATATAGGCGTCGTTGTGCAGGAAAGCAAGCTGCGGTCCCCAGGCGATAAACGTGGGGAACGATGAGTGCAGCATCATGTCGACCGCCATCCGCAGGGCTGGCGGCCAGCCCTCCGGCGGGCCGAGCGGTGAAGCAGTCCAGTCGTGGTCACGCAAGCGCGCGGCCGTTTGGCTGTCACCAAGGAAGGCGGTATGCGTGAACGGAACCATACCGGCCATTCTCGCATACCTTCTTGTCAATACTGAGCGTTTTTTGTACTGCTTTTACCGAATCATTTCTGGATGAAGTGCTCGCGGTAATAGCGCAGTTCTTCGATCGATTCGGTGATGTCGGCCAGGGCCGTGTGCTTCTGGTGCTTCTTGAAGCCGGTGGCAACCTCGGGCTTCCAGCGGCGGCACAGTTCCTTCAGGGTCGACACGTCCAGGTTACGGTAGTGGAAGAACGCCTCCAGCTTGGGCATGCCGCGCGCCATGAAGCGGCGGTCCTGGCAGATCGAGTTGCCGCACATCGGCGATTTGTTCGACGGTACGTACTGCTTGAGGAAGGCGATCAGTTCCTGCTCGGCCTGGGCTTCGGTCACGGTCGACGCCTTCACGCGGTCGATCAGGCCCGACTTGCCATGGGTGCCCTTGTTCCAGTTGTCCATCTTGTCCAGCGTCGCGTCCGACTGGTGGATGGCGAACACCGGGCCTTCGGCGATGATGTTCAGCTCGGGATCGGTAACGACCACCGCCACTTCGATGATGCGGTCGTTGTCCGGGTCCAGGCCGGTCATTTCCATGTCGACCCAGACCAGGTTGAACTCGTTTGGACGCTGGGCTGCGACGGACTCGGTGGTTGGTGTAGCTTGTGACATAATTCTCTCTTTGCCTAGTCGTGTTTTACACTTAATCCTGCATTTTCTCACAGGCACAGAATGTCATCATTCGGGTTTTCGGTTTTGTTCGTCGTTTTCTTCGTGCTCACCATGGTGCTGCGCACCTGGCTGGCCGCGCGCCACATCCGGCACATCGCGCGCCATCGCGCCAGCGTGCCGGCCGAGTTTGCGCCAAAGGTGCCGCTGGCGGCGCACCAGAAAGCGGCCGACTATACCGTTGCCAAGACCCGCCTCGGCCTGGTGGGCATGCTGTGTGGCGGCGCCGTCCTGATCGGCTTCACCCTGCTGGGCGGCCTTCAACTGCTGTCGCTGGCCCTGCTGCCGCTGACCGGCCCCGGCCTGTGGCACCAGATGGCGCTGGTGGTGGCCTTCGGCGTGATTTCCAGCCTGCTCGACCTGCCGCTGGACTGGTACCGCCAGTTCGTGCTGGAGCAGCGCTTCGGTTTCAACAAGATGACCCCGGGACTGTGGTTCAGCGACCTTATCAAGAGCACGGTCGTCGGCGCCGTCATCGGCCTGCCGCTGCTGTGGGTCGTACTCACGCTGATGGACAAGTCGGGCGAGCTGTGGTGGTTCTATACCTGGCTGGTATGGAGCGGCTTCCAGTTACTCATGATTGCGATCTACCCGAGCGTGATCGCGCCGATGTTCAATAAATTCAGCCCGCTCGAAGACGCCAGCCTCAAGCAGCGCATCGAGGGCCTGATGGCGCGCGTCGGCTTCGCGTCGCGCGGCCTGTTCGTGATGGACGGCAGCAAGCGCAGCGCCCACGGCAACGCCTATTTCTCGGGCTTCGGCCGCGCCAAGCGCATCGTGTTCTTCGACACCCTGCTGTCGCGCCTCGAGCCGCAAGAGATCGAGGCCGTGCTGGCGCACGAACTGGGCCACTTCAAGCTGCGCCACATCGTCAAACGCGTCAGTGTGATGTTTGCCATGTCGCTGGCCTTCCTGGCCCTGCTCGGCTACCTGAAAGGCCAGGCCTGGTTCTATACGGGGTTGGGCGTACTGCCGTTCATGAACGCCTCGAACGACGGCATGGCCCTGATCCTGTTCATGCTGGTGCTGCCGGTGTTCACCTTCCCGCTGGCGCCGCTGTCGTCGATCACCTCGCGCAAGCACGAATTCGAGGCCGACGCCTTCGCCGCCCAGCATACCGATAGCCGTCACCTGGTATCGGCCCTGGTCAAGATGTACGAGGACAACGCCTCCACGCTCACCCCGGACCCGCTGCACTCGGCCTTCTACGATTCGCATCCGCCGGCCTCGGTGCGCGTGAAACACCTGACGATGGCGGGCGCATGAAGCTGGAGCATCGCGACTGCATCCACAACGCCAGGGCGCTCGATCCATGGGTGATCGACGCCTTGCTGGCCGACGTACCCGGCTGGACCGCGATCGACGGCATCCTGTCGCGCGAATTCAAGCTGCCGGACTACCGCGCCACCATCGCCTTCGTCAACGCGGTGGCGCAGGTCGCAGAAACGCAGGATCACCACCCCGACATGACGATCGGATACGCCACCTGCCGCGTGACGTGGAGCACCCACTCGGCCGGCGGCGCCCTGACTGAAAACGATTTTATCTGCGCCGCGAAAGTGAATGCGCTTTACCTTGGAATGACCAGCGCATGAGCGACAAGAACAATGAATTGACCGGCACCATCATCGCGGCCCACGGCCGCCACTACCTGGCCGACGCCGGCGGCGAAAAGCTGCAATGCGTCACGCGCGGCAAGAAGACCAATGTGGCCGTAGGCGACGTGGTGCACCTCAAGCGCACCTCGAACGATCAGGCCGTGATCGAAAAGATCGCGGACCGCACCACCCTGCTCTACCGCTCCGACCAGTACAAATCGAAGCTGCTGGCGGCGAACATCTCGCGCCTGTTCATCGTCGTCGCCACCGAGCCCGGTTTTACCGACGACCTGGTGTCGCGCGCGCTGGTCGCCTGCGAGGCGGCCGGCATCGAGGCCCACCTCATCCTGAACAAGACCGACGTCGAAGACCTGCTGCCGCGCGCACGCGAGCGCGTTGCGCCGTATGCCGCGCTGGGCTATCCGGTGCACGAGGTATCGGCCACCGGCAACCCCGAACAGACCGTGGCGACCCTGGCCCCCCTGCTCGAAGGCCACTCGTCGATCTTCATCGGCCAGTCCGGCATGGGCAAGTCGTCGATGATCAACCTCTTGGTGCCGGACGCCGACATCGCGGTGCGCGAAATCTCGGCCGCCCTCGACACCGGCAAGCACACCACGACGTTCACCAGGCTGTATTGGTTGCCCGAAGTCGATGGCAAGACCTCGGCGATCATCGATTCGCCCGGCTTCCAGGAGTTCGGCCTGTACCACCTGACGGAAGGCATGCTTGAACGCGCCTTCGTCGAGTTCAAACCCTACCTGGGCGGCTGCAAGTACTACAACTGCCGCCACCTGGCCGAGCCGCAGTGCGCGGTGCTGGACGCGGTGGCCGCGGGCAAGATCGCGCGCATGCGCCACGAGCTATATGGGCAGTTGCTGCACGAGTCGGCCCAGACGTTATATTAGGAAATAGAAACCGTCACTTTCCCTAGCGGAAAGAAAAAGCCCTTATAATTCAAGGGACAACAAACGAGTAGACCAGATTATGCCAGGCACCACTCCGATCAAGCACTTCCTGCAATTCTCCGACTTCACGCGCGACGAGTTCGAATACGTCATCAAGCGCGCGGCGATCATCAAGCGCAAGTTCAAGGCCTATGAGGTCTATCATCCGCTGGTCGACCGCACCCTGGTGATGGTGTTCGAAAAGAGCTCGACCCGTACCCGCCTCTCGTTCGAGGCCGGCATGCACCAGCTGGGCGGCGCCGCCATCTACCTGAACACCCGCGACAGCCAGCTGGGCCGCGGCGAGCCGGTCGAAGACGCCGGTCAGGTGATGAGCCGCATGTGCGACATCATCATGGTCCGCACCTTCGGCCAGGACATCATCGACCGCTTCGCCGCCAATTCGCGCGTCCCGGTCATCAACGGCCTCACCAACGAACACCATCCCTGCCAGGTGCTGGCCGACGTGTTCACCTTCCATGAGCATCGCGGTTCGATCGCCGGCAAGACGGTGGCCTGGATCGGCGACGCCAACAATATGCTGTACTCGTGGCTGCAGGCGGCCGAGGTATTCGGCTTCCACCTGAACGTCTCGACGCCGAAGGGCTACGAGATGGATCCGGGCCTGGTCAACACCACGCGCTATACGCTGTTCGACAACCCGTCGGACGCCTGTCTAGGTGCCCACCTGGTCAATACCGACGTCTGGACCAGCATGGGCTACGAGAAGGAAAACGCTGAGCGCCTGAAAGCCTTCGACGGCTTCATCGTCGACGAAGCCAAGATGGCGCGCGCGGCCAGCGACGCCCTGTTCATGCACT
Organism: Massilia sp. Soil_C_3; assembly: GCF_057657035.1. Taxonomy (NCBI): domain Bacteria; kingdom Pseudomonadati; phylum Pseudomonadota; class Betaproteobacteria; order Burkholderiales; family Oxalobacteraceae; genus Massilia; species Massilia sp. Soil_C_3. The sequence continues at coordinate 437,678 of NZ_JBDGJG010000002.1, read as the reverse complement.
GCCTGCCCGCGCACCGCGGCGAGGAAGTCTCGGCCGGCGTCATCGACGGCCCGCAATCGGTGGTCTGGGACGAAGCCGAGAACCGCCTGCACGTGCAAAAAGCCCTGATCGAATACCTGCTGCTCGGTCGCATTGAAGATTAATTTTTTTACCCCCGAAGCTTGATCGTTGGCCATCCGTCCTGTTGTAATGACAGGATGGATTTGCGCGCCAGCTGACCATTACTCCTCTACCATCCCTCCATCACTGGAACTCCCATGAGCGACATCAAGAAAGTAGTCCTTGCCTATTCCGGCGGTCTCGACACCTCCGTCATCCTGAAATGGCTGCAAGACAATTACAACTGCGAAATCGTCACCTTTACCGCCGACCTCGGCCAAGGTGAAGAACTCGAACCGGCGCGCGCCAAGGCGCTGAAATTCGGCATCAAGCCAGAAAACATCTACATCGACGATGTGCGCGAAGAGTTCGTGCGCGACTTCGTGTTCCCGATGTTCCGCGCCAACACCGTGTATGAAGGCGAATACCTGCTGGGCACCTCGATCGCGCGTCCGCTGATCGCCAAGCGCCTGATCGAGATCGCCAACGAGACCGGCGCCGACGCCGTTTCGCACGGCGCGACCGGCAAGGGCAACGACCAGGTGCGCTTCGAGCTGGGCGCCTATGCGCTCAAACCCGACGTCAAGATCATCGCCCCATGGCGCGAATGGGACCTGCTGTCGCGCGAAAAACTGCTGAAGTACGCGGAAGACGCCGGCATCGCGGTCGACATGAAGCACAAGAACGGCGGCGCGCCGTACTCGATGGACGCCAACCTGCTGCACATCTCGTTCGAGGGCCGGCACCTGGAAAACCCGAGCGCCGAAGCCGAGGAATCGATGTGGCGCTGGACCGTGTCGCCCGAGCAGGCGCCGGATGAGGCGGAATACCTCGATGTCGAATTCGAAAAAGGCGACATCGTCGGCCTGAACGGCAAGCGCCTGTCGCCAGCCGCCGTCCTGACCGAGCTGAACCGCCTGGGCGGCAAGCACGGCATCGGCCGCCTGGACCTGGTGGAAAACCGTTATGTGGGCATGAAGTCACGCGGCTGCTACGAAACCCCGGGCGGCACCATCATGCTGCGCGCGCACCGCGCGATCGAATCGATCACGCTGGACCGCGAAGTGGCGCACCTGAAGGACGACCTGATGCCACGTTACGCTTCGCTGATCTATAACGGCTACTGGTGGGCGCCGGAACGCGTCGCGCTGCAGACCCTGATCGACCACACCCAGGCCACCGTCAACGGCTGGGTGCGCATCAAGCTGTACAAGGGCAATGTGATCGTCGTGTCGCGCGATTCGAAGACCGATTCGCTGTTCGACATGAACATCGCGACCTTCGACGAAGACGGCGGCGCCTATAATCAGGCGGATGCGGGCGGCTTCATCAAGCTGAACGCGCTGCGCATGCGTATTGCGGCCAAGGCGCGCGCGAAGCGCGGGCAGTAAGGCGGTTGGAACCGGCTTGATAGCTGGTTTCGGCTGCGATGGGAAGCCGCCTTTGGGCGGCTTTTTTTGTGGGCGGGAATTGTGGTGGTGGTGTGCTGCGGGCTTGGGTTCCCGCCTGCGCGGGAACGACGTGCTTAAGCTGCGGGCCGGAACATCCTTCTGCCACCCCCTCAAAACCGTCGTTCCCGCGAAGGCGGGAACCCCAGTCCCTTGAGCAGCCACAAACGCCACCCATGACCGCCCGCGCAAACTGGCCGCATGGACAAACCGTCTTATGTCTACATGCTAGCCAGCCGCCCCTACGGCACGCTATACATCGGCGTCACCTCCGACCTGATCAAGCGCGTCTGGCAACATCGCGAAGCCGCAGTCGCGGGCTTCACGAAACAATATGAAATCAAGAACCTCGTCTGGTACGAGATCCACACCGACATCATCTGCGCCATCACCCGCGAAAAACAACTCAAACGCTGGAACCGCGACTGGAAGATCAACCTGATCCAGTCACTCAACCCATCCTGGCGCGATCTCTTTCACGAGATCTGCGGCTAGCACCCTCGTTCACAAGAGTCCCAGCGCCTGCAACGCGGCCTTCCCCAGCGGCACCCGCTTTGCGCCAACCGTATCGTCAGTGATGTCGGCATTCAGCGCGAACGCATACACCTTGCCGTCCTTCTCGACCCAGCCCACCCACCAGCCGATCTGGTTCTTGCGATCGTCGGGCATATACCAGCCGGTCTTCGCGTGAAGATTCGGGTTATCCTCCTGGCGCACGATCTCGCGCACCGCCGCCATCGCGGCTTTCGGGAACGGCAGCTTGCCTTGCGCAAGACGCCCCAGAAAGCGGGTCTGCTCGACCGCACTGATCTTCAACGGCCCCTCGAGCCAGAAGGCGTCGATGACCGATCCCGTCTCCATATTGCCGTAATCGAGCTGGCGCAGGCCTTCGCGCATGCGCGGCATGCCGATGCGGCGCGCGAGTTCCTTGTATACCGGGACATTCGATATCCTGATCGCCTCGCGCAGCGGCATGTCCCTGGCCCACTGCGGCAGGTAGGTCGGCCCGCCGCCATACGGCAGCACTTCGTCGACGCTGGAGACGGCGCCGGTGGCCAGGCCGATCAGCGAATTGGGGATCTTGTAGGTCGATGCCGGGACGTAGCGGATGCTGGCGCGCTGGCGGTCGTGGCCCGTGTATTCACCGGTGGCGACGTCGTGCACGACGAAGGTGCCGGTCACGCCCGCCTTCTCGAATATCTCGGCGATCTTCGCATTGTCGTGCCAGACGATCGGCGGCGTCTTCGCTTCCGCCGCGAGCGTCCTTGCCAGTTGCGCCCGGCCCTTGTCGGCATAGGTACGGCAGGCGGTCTTGTCGACGAAGGCCGCATTACCCAGCCTGGCGCGCTGCGCGTGGCGCTTCCACAAGTCGCTCCCTTCTGGATGGGCCGACACCAGCACGTCGCAAGGCAGCGCCGCGACCTTCGCGATCGAGCGCTCCACGTCGCCGCGCGCGGTCGGATAGGCCGGGTCACCGCTGTAGCGGAAGGCGCCGGCGGCGATGGCGTTCAGGCTGTCGGCATACACCATGTTCACGCGCTTGGCCCCGTCGTTCGACACCCAGGTCCAGGTCGAGCCGCCCTGGGTGTGGCCAGGCGTCGCGTGCAGGCTAACGGCCAGCGGGCCAACCTTGACCGTTTCGCCGTCGCGCACGATGCCGACCTTGGCCACCGGGGCCATGTCGAGTTCGAGCAGGCCGGCATATTGCGGATCGCCACGGCTGGCCTTGCCGGAGCGCAGGACCGGCGCCGCGGCGGCAGTCGCCTTGACCTCGGCGCCGGACAGCCGCTGCAGCTCGGCGATCCCGCCCGCGTGGTCGAAGTGCTCGTGCGAATTGAGGATGATGCGGATGTCCTCGACCTTGAACCCGAGCTTGCGGACGTTGGCCGCGATCTGGTTGGCCGCCTCGGGGATGGCGCCATCGATCAGGATGTGTCCCTGCTTCGAGGCGATCAGCACCGCGCTGAGACCGCGCGTGCCGACGTAATAGCTGTCGCTCGACAAGGCGAACGGCTCTTGCGGCGTGCTCCAGTCGTCGGCGGATGCGAAAGGCATGCACGCGACGAGGCCAGCCGCGGCCAGTGCCAGGCTTGTGATCTTCATGAAGGGTTCCTCAAATAAGGTTTAGAGCGCGTCCAGCCTTGACGGCAGTTCGCGCAGGAAGGCTTCTTTCAATAGCGGGCCGGCCGCGCGCTCCGGGTGCTGCCGGTCCAGGGTCAGGCGTGTGAACACGATCGTGCGGCCGTCCTTGATGGCCCAGCCGACGAACCAGCCGTAGGAACGCGGCGGCTCCGCCATGCCGGCCGGCTGCTCCAGCACGGCGGTCCCGGTCTTGGCATACACATCCCAGCCGTTTGGCAGCGTGGGCAGGCGCAGCAGGGTCGAGGTCGTGTCGTAGGCCTGCGCAGTCAAGCCCAGCTCGCGGTTGACGACCTTGCGCAGGAAGGCCGCCTGCTCCTGCGGCGAAATCTGCAGCGAGGAACCGATCCAGGCATCGGTCACGCCGCCCGACAGATCCCGGTTGCCGTAGTCGAAACGCTGCAAATACGATTGCAGGCCGTCGACACCGAGGCGCGAAGTCACCTGCTGCGCATACCACACGGTCGAATTGCGGATCCAGCCCGTGGGGTCGGTGGTCGTGCGCCAGGCCGGCAGCCAGTCGATATAGCCTGGCTTGAACGGCAGCGCCGGCGTGTGGGCGTCGACCAGGATGCCCCTGTCATAGCCCATCAGGCTGACGACGATATTGAACGTGGAGGCCGGCGTGGCGCGCACGCCGCAATCGCCCTGCTCGAGCAGGCGCGCGCCGCTCGCGGCGTCGAGCATGAGGGTGCAATCGAGGGTCTTCGGATGGCTGCTCCAGGCCAGCGCGGGCTGCAGCGCCAGGTTGCCGCCGAAGGCCAGCGCCAGCATCGCGAATCCCGCGCCGCGCGCCCATGCGGCGTGCCGTGCCGCGCCGGGAGCGCGGATCAGTTCGACCCGGGCCGCCAGGGTATCCGGGACGACGCCGCCAAACGCCAGCGCCCCACTCATGTCACGATGCGCATGGTGCTGCATGCGCAGCTGCGCGACCAGGGCCGCGGCATAGGCACGGCGTTCGAGCGGCGGCCGGCCGCGCAGCACGTCGCGGTCGCAGCCGAGTTCCTGCGCCCAAGTGAGTTTTTCGCGCAGCAGGCGCATGGCGGGATTGAACCAGCACAGCGCCTGCAGCATGGCGCCCACCGTCAGCCACCACAGGTCGCCGCGACGCCAGTGCGTCAGTTCGTGGGCCACGATCAGCTCGCGCTGCAGCGGATCGATGTCGCGCAAGGATAGCGGTAGCAGCAGGCGCGGTTTGAACGGGCCGACCAGCATGGGCGGGATCGGGGCGTCGACTTCGACGATGCCCGGCCCGCTTGCACCTGGCTGGCGCGCGCCGCCCCGCATCAGCCGGTTCAGCGTCCGCTGGCCGCGCCAGAGCCGGGCCAGCATCCACGCCAGGCCAAGCGCGTAGGCCAGCACCCAGGCCCAGGCCAGCCAGGCCAGCGGGGAACGCCCATCCACGGCGGCCGCCAGCATGCCGGCGACGGTCTCGGAGGCCCTGTCGACAACGGGCAGGTTCGCCGCCGCCGCGCTCACGTCGACTTCGAACACCGGTTGCATATTCGCCTGCCGCGCAGGAGGCATCAGCAGCAGCAGGAAGGTGGCCGCGATCGCGGCCTGTCCCAGCAGCCAGGTCGAGCGCTGCATGCCCAGCGCCGGCAGCGCGCGCCGCGCCAGCCAGGTCGCGCCCCAGACCGCCAGCCCGGCCGCCAGGCAGCCCGCGCTGGCGAACAGGAAGCGGATGGCCAGCTGGTCGAGCGCAGTCATGGGGCGCCGTCCGAGTCCAGCGGCCAGTCGTTCAGGAGCTGCTCCAGGCGGGCCAGCTCCGCATCGTCGACCAGCTTGCTGCCGGTGAACATATTGACCGGCAGCGGCGTATCGATTTCCATCACACGCCGCCCGAAGTCATGGGCGAAAGCAGCCAGGGTGTCGACCTTGTCGCTCACCGCCTCGTACACCTGCACGCCATGGCGCAGCTCCTGGCGCACCATGTTTTTCTCGAGCATGCGTTCGAGCGTCTTGCGGGTCGACGAATACGACCAGCCCAGTTCCTCGACGACGACGTCATGGAGTTCGCGGGCGCTCAATGGCTGCCGACGCCACAGGGCTTTCAGCAGGCTCAGTTCAGTGATCGAGGGCACGGCCATGGACAACACTCCAGATTGCGACGATAGCCACAATGATGCGACAAGTGTCGCAATGCTGTCAACTAGTTACGCAAGTCATCCACCGGCTCGCTGCCGAAGCCCGGCGCCAGCAGATAATCGACCAGCTTCCTGGCGCATGCCTCGGGCGAATCCAGCGCGCCGCCCTCCTTCAGCGCGATGAACCGCTCGCGCATCGGGAAATCGGCATCCGGCGTGGCGCGGATCGCGGCCTGCATATCGGTGTCGATCACGCCTGGCGCCAGGCTGCAGGCGCGCACACCCGTGTCGCCGTCGAGCAGTACCGCGCGCGCATGCTGGTCGAGCGCCGCCTTGGTCGCGCAATACACGGCCCAGCCGGGATAGGCATTGCGCGCCGCGCCGCTCGAAACGTGCAGGATGCGGCGCTGGGCCTTTGGCGCGGCCCGCACGAAGGCGGCGGCCAGCGCCAACGGCGCCCCGACGTTGAGCGCGACGGCGCGCAGCACCTCGGCGGGATCCTGCGCGGCCAGCGGCCCGACCGGCGTGACGACGCCGGCATTGTTCACCAGGAGCGCGTCGCCCGCGTCCTGCAGAAAATCGCGCAGCGCATCGCCCGCGAGCCAGGCTTGCAGGGCGGCCGGATCGGCCATGTCGAGCGCGATCTGTTCGATGCCGGCCATTGGCGAGCGGCCGCGCGCCAGGCCCAGCACGGCGATGCCGCGCGCCTGCAGTTCGGCCGCGACCGCGGCCCCGAGGCCGCGGGTGTGGCCGGTGACGATTGCCTTCTTCATACTGTAGTCCTCTTAAGTACGTCCTTAGATGAAAACGGGTTCGGGTTCGAGCGCCACGCCATAGCGGGCCGCCACGTCGGACTGGATGGCCTGGGCCAGGCGCACCACATCGGTCCCTAGCGCGCCGCCAAGGTTCACCAGCACCAGCGCCTGCTTGTGGTAGACACCGGCCGGGCCGATGTTCTTTCCCTTCCAGCCGCACTGGTCGATCAGCCAGCCGGCCGCCAGCTTCTCGCTGCCGTCCGCCTGGGCATGGTGGACCAGGTTCGGATACATCTCGAGCAGGCGCCGGCATTCCTCGCCCGAGACCACCGGGTTCTTGAAGAAGCTGCCGGCATTGCCGATCTCCAGTGGATCGGGCAGCTTGCGGCGGCGGATCGCTTCGACGATGGCGCCGATATCGCGCGGCGTCGGCGCCGCCAGCCCCGCTTCCTGCACCGCATTGGCCAGTTCGGCATAGCGCAGGTTCGGCTGCCAGGCTGCCGGCAGCGCGAAGGTGACGTCCAGCACGATCAGATCGCGCCCCTCGGCATGCTTGAAGATGCTGTCGCGGTAGCCGAAGCGGCAGGCGGCCGCGTCCAGGGTGAGGATCTGGCCGCTGGCCATGTCGAAGGCAGTCAGGCTGTGGAACACATCCTTGGTTTCGACGCCATACGCCCCCACATTCTGGATGGGTGCGGCGCCGACCGTGCCGGGGATCAGGGACAGGTTTTCCAGCCCGCCCAGCCCCTGCGCCAGGGTGAACCCGACGAAGGCGTGCCAGTTCTCGCCGGCCTGGGCGCGCACCAGGATCTTGCCGCCCTTCTCGCCCAGGATCTCCCGTCCCTGGCCGGCCATGTGCAGCACCAGGCCGTCGAAGTCCTGGGTGAACAGCAGGTTGCTGCCGCCGCCCAGCACCAGGCGTGGCAGATTGGCGAGAGCGGGATCGGCGCGCAGCGCCGTCAATTGCCCGGCGCTAGTTACGCGCAGGTATTGACGGGCGGTGGCGGGGATGCGGAAGGTATTCAGCCCGGCGAGCGGCTGGTCGTGGACGATGGGCAGGTCTGGATGCATGACGGTTGGGATAAAAAATGTCGTTTCATTATAGTGGTTCACGCATTCCCGACTTTCCTGCCTGGCAAAACGGTCGCGATTCGGGCCGTTGTCCGCTAAAATAGAGGGATTAATCTAAGAGCCTGTCCCGGTAGGTGGGGGGGAAGCTCATGGCGATGCATGGCGGGCGTGGGCAAGGCGCGAGGAGGCCGCATGGCGCGCCATGCAACGACGAGCAACGCAGCACACGCCTGCCAGGCGCGCCAGGAGCGACTCCCACCTACCGGGACAGGCTCTAATGCTTTATAAAATAAGGACACTCCATGCCATCGTTTGATGTGGTCTGCGAAGCAGACATGGTCGAAGTCAAGAACGCGGTCGAGCAATCGAACAAGGAAATCACGACCCGCTTCGACTTCAAGGGCAGCTCGGCCAATGTCGAACAAAAAGAGCGCGAACTGACGCTGCTGGCGGATTCCGATTTCCAGCTCAGCCAGGTCAAGGACGTGCTCATCAACAAGATGTCGAAGCGCAAGGTCGACGTACGCTTCCTCGACGAAGGCAAGATCGAGAAGATCGGCGGCGACAAGGTCAAGCAGGTGATCAAGGTGCGCAACGGTATCGAGACCGAAGACGCGAAAAAGATCACCAAACTGATCAAGGAAAGCAAAATGAAGGTGCAGGCCAGCATCCAGGGCGAGTCGGTGCGCGTTACTGGTGCTAAGCGCGATGATCTGCAAACGGCGATGGCGATGTTGCGCAAGGATGTGCAAGAGCTGCCGCTGGCCTTCAATAATTTCCGCGACTGATCGCCACGCTGAGTCGCATGTGGCCGGCATGACCGGCTTGAAAAGCGAGGCGCACGCGGACGTGATCTGCGGCGCCTTGCCCCGCTTGGAGTAGAATGGCGCCGTGCGAAAACGTACGCGTTTACGACGCTGCGCGTCGCCGCACCCCCCGGGCAGATTAGGTAGTCTAAGGATAGCAATGAAACGTGTTGATGATTTCCGCCTACGTATGGGCAACAAGGAATATGTGCCCATCATGATTGGCGGAATGGGCGTGGACATTTCGACGTCCGAGCTGGCCCTCGAAGCGGCCCGCCTCGGCGGGATCGGTCATATCTCCGACGCCATGTCCCAGGACGTGTCCGACCGCAAGTTCGACACCACCTTCGTTAAAGACAAGACGAAGACCTACAAGTTCAACATCAACAATATGAACAAGGCGGTGGTCCAGTTCGACCTGGATCACCTGGCCGAGGCGACCCGTCGCCACGTCGGTTCGACCATGGAAGCGAAGAAAGGCGATGGCCTTATCTACGTCAATTGCATGGAAAAGCTGACCATGAACGCGCCGAAGGAAACCCTGCGCGTGCGCCTGGGCGCGGCGCTGGACGCCGGCATCGACGGCATCACCCTGTCGGCCGGCCTGCACCTGGGTTCGTTCGAGCTGATCAAGGACCACCCGCGCTTCCGCGACGCCCACCTGGGCATCATCGTGTCCTCGGTGCGCGCGCTGCAATTGTTCCTCAAGAAGGTGTCGCGCCTGAACCGCAAGCCGGACTTCGTCATCGTCGAAGGCCCGCTGGCCGGCGGCCATTTGGGCTTCGGCCTCGACGACTGGAAGCAGCATGACCTGCACACCATCATGGACGAGATCCACGCCTTCATGCAGGCCGAACAACTGGGCATCCCGGTGATCGCGGCCGGCGGCGTGTTTACGGGTTCGGATGCGGCCGGCTTCATGGAAAAAGGCGCCGCCGGCGTGCAGGTGGCGACCCGCTTCACCGTCACCAGCGAGTGCGGCCTGCCGGACAGCGTCAAGCAGGAGTACTTCCGCGCCAGCGAAGAAGACATCGAAGTCAACGGCGTGTCGCCGACCGGCTATCCGATGCGCATGCTCAAGAATACCCCGGCGATCGGCTCGGGCATCCGTCCCGGCTGCGAATCCTACGGCTACCTGCTCGACGCCACCGGCAACTGCGCGTACATCAATTCGTACAACCGCGAGGTGCAGGCCCATCCCGACCAGAAGAAAGTGGTCGTGATGGACAAGACCTGCCTGTGCACGCACATGCGCAACTTCAATTGCTGGACCTGCGGCCACTACACCTACCGCCTCAAGGACACCACCCACCTGCTGGCGGACGGCAATTACCAGATCCTGAGCGCGGAACACGTGTTCAAGGATTACCAGTTCAGCGTGAACAACGAGATCGCGCTGCCGGTGAAGCAGGAAGTGGCAGCGGCGTAAGCGCCGCCAGATCGATAATCAGTGCCCCTGGCACAAGAACGTCGTCCCCGCGAAGGCGGGGACCCAAGTCTGCAAGCATCACCACTTGAATTTGTATAAGTGGCTGTGCTGATTAACTTGGGTCCCCGCCTGCGCGCACTGGTGTCCGGAATATTTATACGCAAAGTATGCATCGTCATCCCCGCGAAGGCGGGGATCCATGCTGAATCAAAGAATGTTCATGCTTTAGCGTAGTCTTGTCGCTTGTCGAAGGCGATTTTTGAGCCGCTGGTCGGTCGAACTTAGGTTCCCGCCTGCGCGGGAACGACGTGGTTTCTCCTATGAGGCGGCCTTTTTCAAGCGCCCGAAATTATTCCGGACACCAGTGCGCCTGCGCGGGGACGACTTTTTTACGCTAGCGGGAGACATCGCCTGCTAGCGGATCACTCCTTCAGCGGGATTATTCCTTCAGCGCCGCAGCCAGCGCCGCGATCTTCGACGCATCGCCACCCACCGCCTTCACCAGGCGCTTGCCGTAGTCGGCATCGGCCTTCCAGAAATGCGACAGCATGGTGTCGCGGCTGTCCACGTTCTGTACCCGCTTCAGGTCGCCCGACAGGTTGACGATCAGATCGTCACGCTCCTGGGCACTCAGCGAGCGGTAGAACTCGCCGGCCTGGCGGAAGTTCAGCGTCTTGGCGATGCGCTGTTGCTGGGTACTACCGGCCAGCGGCAGATTGCTCGAGCGGGCGTTCGGATCTTCGACCAGCGGCGCCAGGCGGCTCGGCTGGTAGTTCACGCTGCCCTTGCGGCCATCGATATTGCCCTGACCGTCTTGCTGGTGGTTACGCACCGGCACCAGCGGCTTGTTGATCGGCAGCGACTGGAAGTTGGCGCCCAGGCGGTGGTGCTGGGTGTCGATGTACGAGAACAGACGGCCCTGCAGCATGCGGTCTTCCGACGCCTCGATGCCCGGCACCAGGTTGCCCGGCGCCATCGCGACCTGTTCGGTCGCCTCGAAGAAGTTGTCCGGCACGCGGTCCAGGGTCATGGTGCCGACCTTGCGCTCCGGGATGCCGGGCCAGATCTTGGTCGCGTCCAGCGGGTCGAAGTCGAACTTGGCCAGCTCCTGCGGCTTGAGCACCTGCACCGTCAGGTCCCAGCGCGGAAACTGGCCGGCCTTGATCGACTCGTACAGGTCGACGGTGGCGTGGGCCGTGCTCTTGCCCTGAATCAGCGGGATCTCTTGCGGACGCAGGTTGCGCTCGCCCTGGCGTGATTTCCAGGCGAACTTGGCGTACACATACTCACCCTTAGCATTGACCAGCTTGAGCGCATGCACGCTGCTGCCATCCATCTGACGGTAGTTGGCCGGCGTGCCGTAGTTCGAATAGACGCGAGTCAGCATGGCGGTCGCTTCCGGCACGTGCGAGAAGAAGTCGAACACGCGCTCCGGCTCCTGCACATTGGTGACCGGATCCGGCTTCAGCGCGTGGATCATGTCCGGGAACTTGATCGCGTCGCGGATGAAGAAGATCGGAAGGTTGTTGCCGACCAGGTCCCAGTTGCCTTCCTGGGTATAGAACTTGGTGGCGAAGCCGCGCGGGTCGCGCGTGGTTTCCGCGCCCGAGCGGCTCGGGATCACGGTCGAGAAACGCACGAACACCGGGGTCACCGTATCGCGCCTGAACATCTTTGCGCGGGTCAGGTCCGACAGGTCATCGGTGACGACGAAGCTGCCGTGGGCGCCGGTGCCGGTCGCGTGCACCACGCGTTCCGGGATGCGCTCGCGGTCGAAGCGCTGCAGCTTCTGGATCAGGTGCACGTCCTGCAGCAAGGTCGGGCCGCCGGGACCGGCGGTCTGGCTGTTCTGGTTGTCGCCGACCGGGGCGCCATTGTCCTTGGTAAGGGTCTGGGCATAGGCGCCCTGGGCCAGCGCCATGGCGCCGGCAGACAGGGTCAGGGCGCATAAGGCGAGGCGCCCGGCAGAAGGTAAAGCAAGACTCATAGTCAAAACCTATTTAATTGCAAATCGAGATAGCTATCTTATAGATGAGTATGTCATTTATGAAATCAATTATCTTGATAGAACCGATAGGTATTTGATGAATATGCCACTCCCGGTAGTGTCCCATTCGAGCATGTCGCCCTCCGAATGACCCGCCATTTGTTCATGATTCCCGGCCAATGTGCGCGGTCGCACCGAGGTCGGTCGGGGTGGCGGCTACGGTAGACCCTCCACCTGCAGGGAGAGTCCGATGAGCCAGCAAGAAAAACCCGTCCGTATCGAATCCGCCACCATGCCCGCTGGCGGCTGGGGATCGGTCGATGACGTCAAGAAAGCCCTGAGCGGCCAGCATGTGGTGCTCAAGGACACGCGCCTGCTGCTCAAGCAGAACAAGACCGACGGCTTTGCCTGCGTCAGCTGCGCCTGGGCCAAGCCGGCCGACCCACATCCTTTCGAGTTCTGTTCCAGCGGCGCCAAGGCCACCGCCTGGGAAACCACAAGCCGAGCGATCGGCCCCGACTTCTTCGACCGCCACACGCTCACCGAACTGGAGGGCTGGAGCGACCACGCGCTGGAAGACCATGGCCGCCTGACGGTGCCGCTGCGCTACGACGCCGCCAGCGACAAGTACCGCCCGGTCGACTGGGACGCGGCGTTCGCCGAGATTGGCGCCCAGCTGCGCGCCTGCGAGCGCAAGCAGGTGGTGTTCTATGCCTCCGGCCGCGCCTCGCTGGAGACTTCATATATGTACCAGCTGCTGGCGCGCATGTACGGCAATAACAACCTGCCGGACAGCTCGAATATGTGCCACGAAAGCACTTCGGTCGGCCTGCAAAAGACCATTGGCGTCGGCGTCGGCACCGTGGGACTGAACGACTTCAAGCACACCGACTGCATCCTGTTCTTCGGCCAGAACGTGGGCGTGAACAGTCCGCGCATGCTGCACCAGCTGCAGGAAGCGCGCGAGCGCGATGTGCCGATCGTCACCTTCAATCCGCTGCGCGAGCGCGGGCTGGTGAGCTTTACCAATCCGCAATCGCCGCTCGAGATGCTGACCGGGCACGAGACCGTGATCAGCACCCAGTACCACCAGATCAGGCCGGGCGGCGACACGGCCGCCATCATGGGCATGTGCAAGGTGGTCTTTGCGCTGGACGACGTCGCCAGGGACAGCGGTGCACAGCGCGTGATCGACGTTGCCTTCGTCCAGGAGCACACCCACGGATTCGAGGAATTCGAGCGCGCCGTGCGCGCCTGCGGCTGGGAGGCGATCGAGCGCGAATCGGGCTTGCCGCGCGCCGCGCTCGAACAGGCGGCCGAAGTCTATTGCAAGGCCGGCGCCGCGATGGGCGTCTATGGCATGGGCCTGACCCAGCACCGCAACGGCGTGCAGAACGTGACCATGCTGGTCAACCTGCTGCTCTTGCGCGGTAATATCGGCAAGCCCGGGGCGGGCATCTGCCCGGTGCGCGGGCACTCGAACGTGCAGGGCCAGCGCACGGTCGGCATCACCGAAAAGCCCGAACTCGCCCCGCTCGATCAACTCAAGGAACAGTACGGCTTCGAGCCGCCGCGCGACGAAGGATTGACCACGGTCGATGCCTGCGAAGCGATCCTGAAGCACGAGCTGCAAGCCTTCATTGGCCTGGGCGGCAATTTCTTGCGCGCGGTGCCGGAGACGCGCCTGATGGAAGCGGCCTGGCGCGAACTGCCGCTGACGGTGCAGATCGCAACCAAGCTCAACCGCAATCATGTCATCCACGGCAAGGCCGCCTACCTGCTGCCCTGCCTGGGACGGATCGAGATCGACCGCCAGCGCACGGGAGAGCAGGCGGTGACGGTCGAGGACAGCACCTCGTGCATGCACGGTTCGCGCGGCATGGCCGAGCCGGCCGCCCCTACCCTGCTGTCCGAGCCCGCCATCGTGGCCGGCATCGCCAAGGCCACGCTCGATCCGAACCCGCGCATCGACTGGGATGCCTGGGTGGCGGACTACGCCACGATCCGCGACGCCATGGGCGTCACCTTCCCCGAGATCTTCCAGGACTTCAATGCACGCATGTGGACGCCGGGCGGCTTTCGCAAGCCCCTCGGCGCCGCCGAACGGATCTGGAAGACCGAAAGCGGCAAGGCCGAATTCACGGCGCCGGACGAGCTGCCCGGCAACCCGGACATGGACGGCGGCCCCGAGGTGCTGCGCCTGTTCACGATCCGCAGCGACGGCCAGTTCAACACCACGATCTATAGTCATGACGACCGCTTCCGCGGCGTGCACGGCAGCCGCATGGTGCTGTTCATGGGCCAGGCCGACATGGCGAGATACGGCCTGGACAAGGGTGACGTGGTGGCGCTGCGCACCAAAGCCGACGACGGCGTCGAGCGCCGCGTCGATGGCCTGCAGATCGTGCCCTACGACGTGCCGCCAGGCTGCATCGCCGGTTACTACCCGGAGTGCAATCCCCTGATTCCGCTATGGCACCACGCCAAGGAAAGCAAGGTGCCGGCGGCCAAGTCGATCGACGTGCTGCTCGAACGCAGCGCCGCCGTGGCCGCGCCATGAACGCACGCGCACCCTTTACGGGGACCGGCGATGCCGCGTTCGCCCTCGCCAGCAGCGTGCCGGCGGCGATCTGGCGCGACGGCGCGATCGACCACGGCAGCGAGCTGCTGGCCGAGGAAGTGCCGGTGGCCCTGGTCTATAACGGCATCAGCCATGCCGTGATGCTGGCGTCTCCGCAAGACCTGGAAGACTTCGCCATCGGCTTCTCGCTGTCCGAACGCATCGTGCGCGCGGCGCAAGACGTGCGCGAAGTCGAGGTCGAAGCCGGCCCGCACGGCATCGCGCTCGCCATCGACATCGCGCCCGGCGCCATGGCGCGCCTGAAGGCGACGCGGCGCGCGCGACTGGGCCAGACCGGCTGCGGCCTGTGCGGCATCGACAGCCTGGCCTGGTTCGGGCGCGAAACCGAACTGCACGACCCGCGCGACGGCGGCGCTCACGAGACCGGCAGCCCATTCACACCGCAGGCGCTGCAGCGCGCCATGGCCGCCATGGCCGGCCAGCAGCGCCTGCACCAGGCCACCGGCGCCATGCATGCGGCCGGCTGGGCCGACCGCGACGGCCGCCTGCTGCTGGTGCGCGAAGACGTCGGCCGCCACAACGCGCTGGATAAACTGATCGGGGCGCTGGCGCGCGCCGGCATCGACGCCGGAGACGGCTTCGCGCTCGTCACCAGCCGCGCCAGCTTCGAGATGGTGCAGAAGGCGGCGCGCGCCGGCATTGGCTTGCTGGCCGCCATCTCCGCCCCGACAGCGATGGCGGTTCGGCTGGCGGACCGCGCCGGGCTGACCCTGGCCGGTTTCGTGCGCGCAGGCCGCCACGTGGCCTACACGCATCCACAGCGTCTGGATGGCGTACCTGTTGCGCACGTCACATAACGCTTGCCAAGCGAATTTGGAACAGGTGTAAGCTGGCTTCACGCAAGCGCGAGCTGCTGCGGCACGCGCTGCGTTGCAAGAAAGGCGGACCGACATGTCAGCGTTCGACCCCTCCGAGCAGGCCAGCTTCCTGGCCGATGAGGCAGGTACGATCATTACTTGGAATCCCCAATGCGCCACACTGTTCGGTCTACCCGCCGCGGACGCCCTCGGCCGGGACGCCGCCCAGTTGCTGGGTTCACCCCCATGGCCGGTCCTGCGCGAGGATGGCACGGCCCGGGTCGACTTTCCTGCCCCGTCGCCACGCACGGCCATCGTCGCGCTGGCCGCCCAACTCGATGCGAGCGGCGCTGCGCGCGGCTACAGCGTCACCGTCATCCCGGTCGCCGGCGCGCCGTCCGAAAGTGAACGCCTCGGCGCCACCGCGCTCAGGGACGTGGTCGACCTGTTGCCCGGCACCTTCTACATCCTGAACCCCGAGGGCCGCATCCTGATGTGGAACGATAACCTCGAGCGCGTTTGTGAAATGATGCCCGAGGAACTCGCGTCAGCCAATGCTTTCGAGATGCTCGACGCGCGCGACCGGGTCGAATTCGCCGACAGGGTCCATCGCATGTTCGAGGACAATACCGAACTCGAGATGGAAGTCGACTACATCGCGCGCAGCGGCCGCGAGACCCCTGTCCTGCTGCGGGGCGCCCGCATCGACTGCACCGGCGGCCAGTACCTGTTCGGCATGGGGATCGACATCTCCAAGCGCCGCGCGCACGAGCGCCAGTTGAACCTGTACAAGCGGGCCCTGAACGCCGCCAGCAACGGCGTGATCATCGCCCATAACGGCGGCGCCGACCATCCGATCGAATACGTCAACCCGGCCTTCGAACGCATCACCGGCTACGGGGCCGACGAGGTCATCGGCCGCGACTCGCGCTTCATGGCAGCGCCCGGGATGGACACGGACGAGCGCAGCCGCATGCGCCAGGCGCTGCACGCGCAGCGCTCGGTGCACGTGGTGATGCGCAACCTGCGCAAGAACGGCGAAGTATTCTGGAACGACCTGCACATCACGCCGGTGCACGATGACAATGGCCTGGTGACGCACTTCGTCGGCATCCTGGTCGACGTCACTGCCAGCAAGCAGCGCGCCGACCGCCTCGAGCACGAGGTCAACCACGACAGCCTGACGGGCCTGGCCAACCGCACCCTGATGTGGGACCGGCTCGACCACGCGGTGCACCTGGCCCAGCGCCACCAGACGCTGGTGGCGGCCGTGCTGATCGACCTCGACAACTTCAAGGCCATCAACGACACCTTCGGCCACGACGCCGGCGATGCGGTGCTGAAGGTGGTGGCGCGGCGCCTGCAGGCGAGCGTGCGCGACAGCGACACCGTGGCGCGCATGTCGGGCGACGAGTTCGTGATGGTGCTGGTCGACCAGCCCAGCCTGCGCTTCACGCTGCGCATGGTCGAACGCGTGCGCCGCGCGCTGACCATGCCGGTTGCCTTCGGCGGCAGCGAAATCCCGGTCGGCGCCAGCCTGGGCGTGGCGGCCTTCCCGCACGACGGCCGCACCGCGCCCGACCTGGTGCGCGCGGCCGACATGGCCATGTACCGGGCCAAGAACAATGGCGGCGGCGTGCATTTCTATTCCAGCGAGATGCGTTTGGCCAGCGAGGCGCGCGCGACCCTGGCCGGCAGTATGAAGAGCGCGCTCGACGGCGACGAACTGTTCCTGCTGTTCCAGCCGCGCATGGACGCGCGCAGCGGCAAGGTGCGTGGCTTCGAGGCGCTGCTGCGCTGGCGTCACCCGGTCAACGGGGTGATGCTGCCAGCGGCCTTCCTGGGCGAGGCCGAGGAAAGTGGACAGATCGTCGAGATCGGCAACCGGGTGCTCGACCAGGCCTGCGCCTTCGCGCGCGATCTGCGCCATGCCGGCTATACGGCGCTGCCGGTGGCGGTCAACGTCTCGCACCGCGAATACAGCCGGCCCACCTTCATCGCCGGCATCGCCGAACGCATGTCGCGCTACGGCCTGCCGCCCGGCACCATCGAGATCGAGATCCCAGAGGCCGACCTGATCAGGAATCCAGGACTGGGACGCGACCTGGCGGCCCAGTTACGCGACGTCGGCGCCATGCTGTCGATCGACCAGTTCGGGCGCGGCATCTCCGACCTGAACTTCCTGCAGCAGCTGTCGGTGCGCCAGGTCAAGCTGTCGAAGGCGGCGGTCCACAATATCGCCGACCACGGCCGCGGCGGCTCGCTGGCCAAGGCCCTGATCGACATCGGCCGCAACCTCGACATCACGGTGGTCGGCGAAGCGGTCGAGACCGAGGCCCAGGTGGAGTTCCTGCGCAGCCACGGCTGCGACCAGATGCAGGGCCAATGGTTCTCCGAACCGCTGTCGGCCGACGCGGCGCAGCATTTGCTGGCGCAGCGGCAGCATACTGCGTAGGCCGCATTCCCGCGAAGGCGCACTGGTGTCCGGAATAATTTCGGGCGCTTGAAAAAGGCCGCCTCATAGGAGAAACCACGTCGTTCCCGCGCAGGCGGGAACCTAAGTTCGACCGACCAGCGGCTCAAAAATCGCCTTCGACAAGCGACAAGACTACGCTAAAGCATGAACATTCTTTGATTCAGCATGGATCCCCGCCTTCGCGGGGATGACGATGCATACTTTGCGTATAAATATTCCGGACACCAGTGCGCGAAGGCGGGAATGACGTGCTCGCTGCCAGTTCCTTTTACCCTTCGCTGGTAATCCGCCTGATTAGCGCCCCAAGCACGTCCTCGGCCAGCTCGTTGTCCACCTGGCAGGTACCGGCATTTTCGTGCCCGCCCCCGCCGTATTCCAGCATCAGCGCGCCGATATTCGTCTTCGAGCTACGGTTGAGGATCGACTTGCCGGTGGCGAACACGGTGTTTTGCTGCTTCACGCCCCACAGCACGTGGATCGAGATATTCGTCTCGGGGAACAGGGCATAGATGATGAAGCGGTTGCCGGCATAGATCACGGGCTCGTCCCGCAGGTCGAGCACCACCAGGTTGCCTTCGACCCTGGAGCAGCGCCGGATCTGTTCCTTGCAGCGCTCGCTGTGCTCGCGGTACAGCGTGCTGCGCTCGACGACGTCCGGCAGCGCCATCAGGTGCGCGATGTCCAGGGTGGCGGAGTAGCCGATCAGGTCCATCATGAGCTGGTAGTTGGAAATGCGGAAATCGTGAAAGCGTCCGAGGCCGGTGCGCGCATCCATCAGGAAGTTCAGCAGGTCCCAGCCTTGTGGGTCGAGCACCTCGTCGCGTGTAAAACGCGCCGAATCGCCCTTATCGACCGCCGCCATCATGGTGTTCCAGGCGGCCGGGAAGGTGCGCGCCCCGCCGTAGTGGTCATACACCACGCGCGCCGCAGAAGGCGCTTCGGGGTGGATGATGTGGTTTTCGCGGCGACCGGTGTTGCGGATGGTTTCCGACAGGTGGTGGTCGAACACCAGGTGGGCGCCGGCGACATAAGGCAGATTGGTCGTGATGTCGCGGGCGGTGATCACGATCTTGCCGTCCTGCATGTCCTTGGGATGGACAAACAGGATGTCGTCGATCAGTTCGAGGTGCCTGAGCAGCACGGCGCACACGAGACCGTCGAAATCGCTACGGGTCACGAGGCGGAATTTGTGGGGAATAGCGGACATCGGCACACCCTTTCGTCATCGGTTGTGATTGGTCCCGGCATGGCACGGCCATCGGAGAAGAGCATCATACCTTGCAATGTTTCTAATTAGTAGCTGTTGAGTTCGATCATTTCCAGCGCATGAGCACCGTCCATTCCCCGAATCCTGCAGGCTGTCGCAGGGGGCTGGTCCTGACGCGTCCGGCGCGTTAAAGTTGCATCATTCCAACGCTCCATCGCCGACTCCCCCTTGGTGATGGCGGACACACAAGATTGACGACCATGCAAGCACGCAGTTCGACACAACAGTATTTGACCGGCATCCTGTCCCGGCTCTACCGGGCCTTCGACGCAGTCGCGACCTGGGTGACCCAGCTATCGTGGTGGAAGTTCCTGCTATTCGCCTGCCTGACCCTGACCGCCGCCGGCATCCTGCAAGAAGAACTGTTCAACGGCCCGGCCCAGGAAGAGATCGCCCGCGCCGAGCGCGATGCCGGGCGGCGCAGCGATGCCAGCATCCTGATCGACGAGAGCGGCATCCGCTTCAATCCACGCACCCGTGCGCGCAGCGGCGCGGCCGAGCCGGCGGAACCTGCCGAGCCGGTTCCGCCAGCCGATCCGGATGCGCCTGAGGCGCCGCATCCGCCGCTGCCACCGAAACCGCCCGCCGTCGGCGGCAGCGGCATCAATATCCACCCGGGCGACGACTCGGTCCACATCGAGCTGCCGCCCCAGATCGGCGAAGAACTGTCGAACGCGATCGAAGCGGCGGTCGAGGACGCCGCCGAGCAGAAGGTGTCGCGCTACCACAAGCAGGCCTCGACCTGGTTCATGAACTTCGTGCTGCTGCTCCTGCTCGCCCTGTTCGGCACCAAGGCCCTGGTCGGCGGCAAGAAGCGCGCCGATGCCGAGGCCCAGGTCGCCAACGCCGCCGCCGAGCGCGAAGCCATGCAGCGCCAGCTGTCGGAAACCAAGATGCAGATGATGCAGGCCCAGGTCGAACCGCATTTCCTGTTCAACACGCTCGCTTCGGTCGAGCACCTGATCCGGGTCGACCCGCCGCGCGCCTCGGCCATGCAGCGCAGCCTGATCCAGTACCTGCGGGCGGTGCTGCCGCAGATGCGCGACAACGCCGTGCTCACCGGTCTCGGGCGCGAGGTGGACATGGTCAGCGCCTATCTCGCCCTGCTCAAGATGCGGATGGAAGAACGCCTGACGGTGGATTTGCAGATCCCGGACGGGCTGCGCAGCGCGGCCTTCCCGCCGATGATGCTGCAGTCGATGGTCGAGAACGCGATCAAGCACGGCCTGGAATGCAAGCCCGAAGGTGGCACCCTCAGGATCGTGGCCGAGGTGGCCGACAGCAAGCTGCGCGTGACCGTGACCGACGACGGCGTGGGCTTCGGCGTGGTGCCGAGCGACGGCACCGGCCTGGGCTTGCAGACGATCCGCGACCGCCTCAAGCTGCTGCACGGCGACAGCGCCCGCCTGCACATCGGCGCCAACAGCCCGACCGGCGTGATCGCGACGATCGAAGTGCCTTATCAGCTGTCGAAACAGGCCTGAGGCTGTTAGCTGGCGGCCCGGCTTGCCTGACGCCCGGTTTCATTGAATAATCATTGCATAATAAACCTGAGAAGAGACTCACCATGCCTACCGCGATTATTGCCGATGACGAAAGACTGATGCGCGACCAGCTGCGCATGCGCCTGCAGGAAGCCTGGCCCGAACTGCAGATCGTCGGCGAAGCGAAGAATGGCGAAGAAGCCGTGCAGCTGGTCGCCGAGCTGCATCCCGACCTCACCTTCCTCGATATCCGCATGCCGGGCAAGACGGGCATGGAAGCGGCGCGCGAGATCGGCGACGGCAGCCAGATCGTGTTCGTCACCGCCTATGACCAGTACGCGGTGGAAGCCTTCGAACGCGGTGCGATCGACTACGTGCTCAAGCCGACCGAGCCAGACCGCCTGAAGATCACGGTCGACCGCCTCAAGGAGCGCCTGGACAAGCCGCAGGTCGCCGGCAGCGTCAACGACAGCGTGTCGGCCATGCTGAGCCAGCTGGCCGAGAAGATCGCCGCGCCGAAGCAGAAACACCTGCAATGGATCCAGGCCAGCATCGGCCAGGACCTGCGCATGATCCCGGTCGAGGAGATCCTGTTCTTCCGTTCGGATGAGAAATACACGGCCGTGCAGACGGCCGGCTTCGAAGCCCTGATCCGCAAGCCGGTGCGCGACCTCGCCGATGAGCTCGATCCCTCGCTGTTCTGGCAGATCCACCGCGCGACCCTGGTCAATGTGAATGCGATCGAAGGCGTGACGCGTGACATCCGCGGCCGTCACCTCGTGCTGGTCAAGGGCCGCCCGGAAAAGCTCGAGGTCAGCCGCAGCTTCCTGCACCTGTTCAAACAGATGTAAAGGCAGCGCCGGCGCTTCCGAGCGCCGGCGCCTTGTCTCGTCTCAACGCCCGCACTCGTCCATGCGCGTAATGTAGAGGACCAGGTCCGCGTCCGCGGCCTTCCTCTCTCTAACGATCCCGCATGAGATCTCAGCGCAGGGCACGCAGTCGCCGCACTGGTCCGGCCGTGCTGGTGGCAGGCTTCCTGAGCGGCTATTGCGCTGGCAATATGGCCGCCGCCTTGCGCCGCGCTCGCGGCCCGCAGCGCAACGGGCGCGGCTTCGACAGCCGCCGCATCGTCCACAGCGCCAGCGACGCCATCCTGTCGGTCGACGAAGACGCCACCATCCTGCTGGCCAACCCGGCCGCGGCCCAGATGTTCAATTCGAGCGTGAGCGCCATGCAGGGCAGCCGCCTGTCGCGTTTCATCCAGCCGCCCTCGCCAGACGCGCGCACCCCATTCGACTATTTCCCGGCCGGCGGCGGCCGCGCGGGACGGCGCGCGACCGACTACGCCGTCACCGGCATCCGCGCCGGCGGCCAGCTGTTTCCGATCGAAGGATCGATCTCCAGCGTCGAACACGAGGGCCACCCTGTCTTTACGGTGATCCTGCGCGACGTCTCCGAGCGCCACCTGGTGCAGCAAAAACTGGCGCGCTCGCACGACCAGTTGCGCCAGCTGTCCTCGGCGCTGCAGAGCATCCGCGAAGAAGAGCGCACCCACATCGCGCGTGAGCTGCACGACGACCTCGGCCAGTTGCTGGCCTCGCTGCGCATGGACCTGACCCTGCTGACCCGGGTCGATCAACTGCCGGACGACAGCGTGCGCCTGATCGCCGGCATGGAAGCCAATCTGCTCACCGCCATCACTTCGCTGCGCCGCATCGCCACCAACCTGCGCCCGCGCGCCCTCGACGAAGGCGGCCTGTACTTCGCGCTGCAGGGCTTGCGCGACGAGTTCGTCGAGCGCCATGGCATCGCCTGCACCCTGTTGGCCGACGAGGCCGAGCTGCGCCTGGACGACGCCGCCAGCACGGCCGTGTTTCGCATCGTGCAAGAGGCGCTGACCAACATCGCGCGCCATGCGGGGGCCCGGAACGTCCTGCTCAATCTCGACCGGACCAATGGCGAGCTGCTGGTAACAATCCAGGACGACGGCCGCGGCATTCGCGCCGAGGACATGGAAAAGGCCCAGTCGCTGGGCCTGGTCGGCATGCGCGAACGGGTCTGGGCCATGCATGGCGACATCACCATCGCCGGCGACGAAGCGCCCGGCACCCGCATCGACATCGTGCTGCCGCTGAGCGGACACGTCGTCTAAAATTTTCTCTGGGTGCCGAAAGTAAAGAATATTGTTCGGGCTATTGCGTAAAAACAACATAGTCAGGATGTCATGAACTCGACATATTGGCTCGATAAGATCGCTGTCGATCTGAGTTGACTTGCTAACTCAACATCTTGTCGAAACTAAACTGGAGATCTTCATGAAGTATAAGTTCCTGGCTGCCGCTGTGCTGTCGTCCCTGCCACTGTTCGCCCAAGCCCAGACCAACGTCCAGATCTACGGCGTCATGGACGCTGCCATCGCCCTGGAAGACACCGATGCGCCTGGCCAAGACCGTCGTACCACCGTCAGCTCGGGCAACCAGTCGAGCAGCCGCCTGGGCTTCCGCGGTACCGAAGATCTCGGCAATGGCCTGAAAGCCCTGTTCAACATCGAAGCCGGCGTGTCGCTCGACACCGGCGCCACCGACTCGCAGACGTTCGGCCGCCGCGCCGTGGTCGGCCTGCAAGGCAACTTCGGCACCCTGACCGTCGGCCGCGAATACTCGCCGATCGCCGCTGTCGCCGCCGCCACCGACATCAACGGCCAGGGCCTGTACGGTTCGAACCTGTCGGCCTTCGGCACCAGCCGCCTGACCCGCCGCCTGGCAAACTCGGTCAACTACAAATCGAACTCGCTGTCGGGCTTCGTCGTCAACGCCGCCTACTCGACCGGTGAAACCACCGTCGACCCGTCGGGCGACCTGCTGGGCGCATCGCTGGAATACAAGAACGGCGGCCTGTACCTGGGCGCCGGCTACCACACCATCGAGCGCCTGACCGAAGGCGACGACAAGGAAATGGCTTTCGGCGCCGGCTACAACTTCGGCGCGTTCGAAATCAAGGGTAACTGGATGAAGGCCGAGCTGGAAGGCGCCGGCAACGCTGTCAACCCTGAGTACACCAACGCCAACATCGGCGCATCGTATGCCGTCGGCGCGAACAAGTTCTTCCTGAACTTCCAGCAGCAGAAGCTGGACAACACCGATGCCAAGGGCAACACCGTGTCGGTGTCGTACACCTACTCGCTGTCCAAGCGCACCAATATCTACACGACCTACGCCCAGCTGCGCAACAACGGCCGCGGCGCCTTCGGCATCAACGCTTCGTCGAACAACGTGACCCCGCCAGCCACCGCGCTGGGCGCCGATCCATCGGTGTTCACCGTCGGCCTGCGTCACTCGTTCTAATCACGCAGGGCCGCGCATGTCGCCTACGGCGGCCTGTGACGGTTTCCTCTTCGTTTCCGTGTCCGCGGGAACGCCTGACGCCGGCACATGCCGGCGTTTTTCATCGCGCCCACAATGATTTCCGCAGCCGCGTCGGGCCATCGCTTGCGACCGATCAATCATCGGCCCTAGTCCTCGCTTGCCACAGCCTGGCTCAGCGATCGGCGTCCACGGCCTCGGTGCGCAGCAGCCGGGCCGCAATACCGCGCTCCTCTTCCGGCGAGAAGAAATAGGGATAGAACGAACGTTCGCCGGTGTCGATGCCGCGCTTGAACGCGCCGCCCACCGCCTCGACCTGTTGCGCCACATAGGCCAGGCTGACGTGCAGCAGGAAGGACGGCGCGTTCACCCGCGCATTCACCTTCAGCTCCCCTACCTGGCGAAAACCGAGCATGCGTTCGTAGAAGCGGCGATGGCGCGGATTGACTTCGATGACGGCGTCGGTGCAGCCGTGCATCTCGCGGGCGTAGATGAAGGCCAGGTGAAACACGCTGGCCAGTGCATGCTTGGACTGGACCGAATGGTCGAAGGCCAGCTTGGTGACCTCGGCCAGGCGCCCGCCCTCGCGCCGGAAGGCATCCAGTTCTTCCTTGTACATATGGTCCGCCATCAGCCCGCGGCCGGCATCGATCCCGATGGTCAGGGTGCCCACCACCTCGCCCCGGTCGGACGCGGTCAGGGTGATGCGGTGCGGGTCGTCGGCCTCGAGCCCTGCCCCCTGGTAGCCGCGCCAGGAATACATGCGCTCGATCAGCAGGCTGGCGCCGCTGCGGCCGTCGGGGCTGTCGGGCGAGCGCAGGCCGTAGCGGGTGCGCGTCATGCGGCCACCCTCGGGAATGCTGACGATAGTGGTTCGGTGCGGTGATCGCGTGGGACGTTGGCGTGCATGGCAAGCTCTCAACGTTCACGCTTGCGTACGGTTGACATGGGCGTGAACTGTTACGCGTGGCGGCCCGACCATCGCGCATCCTGCCACGCCATTAATGGAGCGTGCACCCTTGACTAATTATAACAAGAACAACATTATTATCACCAGCACAACAGTATCGTGCGCAGGTCAATATGTCTTGCCAGGTGGCGAACGACGCGGAAATATCCCTGCTCAGGCCTCGACGCCGGGCAGGCGATCCAGCAGTTTGTCGAGCGTGACCGGATAGTCCCGCACCCGGATCCCGGTCGCGTTGTAGACCGCATTCGCAATCGCGGCCGGCACGCCGCAGATGCCGAGTTCGCCAACGCCCTTGGCTTTCAGCGGCCCGGCCGTCGGATCGACTTCATCGAGGAAGATCACGTCCTGGTGCGGGATGTCGGCATGCACCGGCACTTCGTAGCCGGCCAGGTCATGGTTGACGAAGAAGCCGGCGCGTTTGTCCACCACGAGATGCTCCATCAGCGCGGCGCCCGCCCCCATCGTCATGCCGCCGATGATCTGGCTGCGCGCGGCCAGCGGATTGATGATGCGCCCGGCCGCGCACACGGCCAGCATGCGGCGCACGCAGATCTCGCCGGTCACGGCGTCCACACCGACCTCGACATAGTGGGCGGCGAAGGTTTGCTGGGCATAGCGCTGGTCCAGGTCGCCGTACTCCATCGTATCCTCGCCGCTCAGCGGCCCCTTGGCGACGGCGTCGCGCAGCAGCCGGCTGGCACCGTCCGCACGCACCCGCCCGCCCGTGAATTCGGCATTGGTTCCGTTCAAGCCGAGTTGCTGCGCAATCTTTTCGCGTAGCTTGACGCAGGCCGCATACACGCCGGCGGTCGACGATGCCGCGCCCCACTGGCCGGCCGATCCCGCGGCGTCCGGGAAGTCCGAGTCGCCCAGGCGCACCGTCACCTGGTCCAGGTCGACACCCAGCATTTCGGCCGCGGTCTGGGCCAGGATGGTGTAGCTGCCGGTGCCGATATCGGTCATGTCGGTCTCGACAGTGACGGCGCCGCTGCGCTCGAGCCGCACGCGCGCCGCCGACTTGACCACCGGCGCGCCGCGGATGCCCGCCGCCATGCCGATGCCGACCAGCCAGCGGCCGTCGCGGCGCGCGCCAGGTGTCGGGCTGCGCGCGCTCCAGCCGAAGCGCTCGGCCCCGAGGCGCAGGCACTCGGTCAGGCGGCGTATCGAGAACGGCACGTCGGGCGACTCCGGATCGACCTGGGTATCGTTCAGGATACGGAATTCGACCGGATCGAGGCCGAGCTTTTCGGCCATCTCGTCCATCGCAATCTCCAGCGCCATCATGCCCGGCGCCTCGCCCGGCGCGCGCATATCGTGGGCTTCGGGCAGGTCCAGGTGGGCCACGCTAAGCTTTGTCATGCGGTGGGCGGCGCAATACAGCAGCCGCGTCGGCGCGGTGGCGCCCTCGGGCTTGTCGCCCAGGTTGCCCGACCAGCTGTCATGGGCGATCGCCGTCATCCGGCCGTCCCGGCCGGCGCCGATGCGGATCCGCTGAATGGTGGCGGCGCGGTGCGTCGTGTTGTTGGCAATGAGCGAACGCTGCAGCGCCACCTTGACCGGGCGCCCGACCTGCTTCGCCGCCAGCGCGGCCAGCACCGCATCGCTCATGATCCCGCCCTTGCCGCCGAAGCCGCCGCCGATGTGCGGCGCCACGATCCGCACATTTTCCTTCGGTACTCCGAGCGTCATGGCCATATCGCGCACGCCCCAGGCCACCAGCTGGATCGCGGTCCACAGCGTCAGCCGGTCGCCCTGCCAGGCTGCGATGGTTGCATGCGGCTCGATCATCGCGTGCGATTGGTCGGGCGTGGTGTAGGTCGCGTCCAGCGCTACCTCCGCCGCGGCAAAGGCGGTGTCGAAGTCGCCGATGCTTGTCGCCAGGTCTGGATTCGGCTTGGCCGGTCGCTTGGCAGCACCGCGCGCACGCTCGGCAGCCAGGTCGAAGCTGCCCTTCGTGCTCTCGTAGCGCACCGCCACCAGCCCCGCCGCCGCGCGCGCCTGTTCGAAGGTCTCGGCGACCACGATCGCCACCGCCTGGTGGTAATGCTCGACCTGCGGGCCGGCCAGCGCGCGCGCGACGGAAAACTCTCCCTTGCCGAGCTGGCCGGCATTGGCTGCCGTCACGATGCCGAGCACGCCGGGCGCGGCACGCGCCCGCTCCAGGTCGATCGAGACGATCCGGCCCTTGGCAATGCCGGCGCCGACGATATAACCGTAGACCGCGCCCGGTGTCTGCTGATGCTCGTATGCAAACGGCGCCGCGCCGCTGACCTTGAGCGCGCCATCGATGCGCTGCGTTGGTTTGCCGACTACCTTCAGGCGGTCGATCGGATTGATCCTTGCCGGTTTGTCGAACTTCATGTCCGCTCCTCAATTGATGAGCGAACTCCACCGATGTAGCGGGATACTGGCGCACCGCAGGATCGTGCAATCCGCGGCCTGCCCAAGAAGTAAAAAAGCCCAAAATCAGGGCTGCTAGTTGAAGCCTGCGTTCATCTACCAGCAAATGGTGTTTGCAGCCGAGTTTGCCGCGATCGGGTTTCGGCCGGTATGCTCGCGTCCAGCAGGTGCCGGTACGCTTACAGCATCAACTCAAGCTCGATCCCACATGATGTAGTCGTCCTCTCTGAGCCGTCGCAGAACCGCATCGTGAATGCACTGCCATACGCCGGCCAACATCATTCGTGAAGGTGACGCCAGCATGTCATGCCACTGCCGCAGCCGCAGCCGCAGCCGAGTTAGCGCGGCCAGAGCCGCGCGATCATCGATACGTGGGCGTCCACCTTCCAGCGATCGTCGATGGGCCGGAAGATGAGCTGATATAAGCGACCACAGGTCTTCGGGAGGAAGCGCTTGGTCTATGGCATCAGTCGGTCTACAAATACAGATACCGTGTTAGTGCCCGGACCGTGGCTGTGTACATCCGCTATCGACCCAAAGCCGACCTTCTAACTGCCTGCAATGAGATAGAGAACCTCAGCCCGAACCGACCCGCAATTGAACCTGCTAAGTATGCAAACGGGGTTACACTAGCGCATCTATTAGGGTAGCCAATGAATCACGAAAACTTTGAAACCGACCGCCTTGGATTGTTCGTCACCCAGGTGACGGACTACGCCATCTACATGCTCACACCTGAAGGCGTAGTGGCCAGTTGGAATGCAGGTGCCGAACGATTCAAGGGCTATTCTGCTGACGAGATTATCGGTCAACATTTTTCGCGCTTTTACACTTCAGAAGACCAGGTTGCCGGGGCACCCCAGCGGGCCCTGCACACCGCGCTAACTACCGGCAGATTCGAAGATGAGGGCTGGCGAGTACGCAAGGACGGAACATTGTTTCGTGCCAACATTGTGCTCGACCCGATATTTGGTACTGAAGGCGAGCTGCTTGGGTTTACAAAAATCACGAGGGACGTGAGTGAGCAATATCGTATACGAGAAGAGCTGCACGCCAGCGAAGAGCAGTTCCGTCTGCTTGTCCAGAGCGTCACCGATTACGCAATTTACATGCTTTCTCCAGCCGGCCTCATCACAAACTGGAACGAAGGCGCTAAGCGCATCAAACGTTTGTCTCTGGAAGATGTAGTTGGTAGTCATTTCTCTCGCTTCTACACTGAAGAAGAGCGTCTCAGCGGCTTGCCGGAGCAAGCGCTTCGCATTGCACGCGACGAAGGGAGATTTGAGCGGGAAGGTTGGCGTATACGAGGCGATGGCACAAGCTTCTGGGCCCATGTCGTGATCGATCCAGTATTTAATTCGGGTGGCACGCTGATTGGTTTTGCCAAGATCACACGCGATGTGACCGAGCGGCGCGAGGCCTCGCTCGCTCTGGACCGAACCCGCGAGGCTCTCCACCAGGCCCAAAAGCTTGAGGCGATAGGCAAACTCACTGGTGGTATCGCCCACGACTTCAACAACCTTTTAAGCGTCATCATTAACGGCATCGACCTGCTGAGGACGACGCCCAATCCTACGCAGCAGCGAAAGATCATCGACAGTATGGATCGTGCGGCGCAGCGAGGCTCGTCCCTAACGAGCCAGTTGCTTGCCTTTGCCCGCCAGCAGCCGCTCGAGGTCCAGAGTCACGACGTCAATCGCGTAATCGGTACTTTTGAAGCTGTGCTGCGCCGTGCAATTCCGAGCACAGCAAAATTCAGGATCAAGAAGGCCCCTGTCGGAAGAGTGCTGACCGACATCTCTCAGTTTGAATCTGCTCTATTGAACCTGGTGATTAACGCGCGTGACGCGCTTGGCGAACATGGGCTCATTACGCTCGAGACCCAAGGAGTAGTCATTAGCGAGGCTGGGCTTAAGGATATTCCGCCAGGAGAGTACGTTGTCGTGACTGTTGCCGACGATGGTTGCGGCATGTCTCCAGAGGTACAGGCGCGAGCGATGGAACCCTTCTTCACCACCAAACCTGTCGGCAAAGGTACCGGACTAGGACTGAGCCAGGTGTATGGACTCATGCAACAGACCGGTGGCTTTCTCGATATCCAGTCTGAGGTCGGCGAAGGAACGAGGATCTCAATGTACTTTGCGGCGCAAACAACTGCGGATGTGACCGCACATCCGGACGCGCAGCCAATGGAAAAGGTACTTGTCGCAGATGACCAGCCAGATGTCCTGGATATGGCGGTGACCCTCTTCTCCAATCTCGGCTATGACCCCCTCGCTGCAAATTCCGGGACTGAGGCATTGAATTTGCTCAAGCAAAATCAGGACATCAAGGTCTTGTTCAGCGATGTAGTCATGCCAGGCATGGATGGTGTGGCCCTCGCGACTGCGGCGAAAGAACTGATGCCGCACCTGAAGGTAGTCCTCGCGTCGGGTTACATGAGCGGATCTCTTCGTGAAAAATTTGGTGAGGCGTTGACCGACTTTGAGGTCATCGCAAAACCATATCGCTTGCCTGATCTCATCAAGCGACTAGGATAGATTTCTGTTGTTCGAGTGCGTTCGAGAGCCGTGTCACCTGTACGCTCAACTTCCCGTTCATATCTGCTCGAGCATCAGACCCTATCGGTTAGATTCTTGACCAAAGCGCATAGTTGCACGCAGCTTGCGGGCGCAGAGGAGTTCTTGTCACCGTCCGCTTTTGGCCGAATTCGGCCGGTCGCTTCAGCTGAGCAGGTTGCCGGGATGGAATTCACGAATCGTCACCACTAGCATCGACCGACCCAAAGCGGTCACTCCCGATGTTTCTCCATCCTCATGTCCCCCTCGCCAATCTCAGTCTCGTTCATCCAGCCAAGATGGCGATACAACTTTGCGGCCCGACTTGACTGTGCTGTCTCCAGCCAGTCGACGGAGTGAGACTTAAAAAAAATTTCGGATTCACACGCTTTGATCAGTCCCGTGCCAATGCCGACGCTTTTGATGTGAAAAGTTGATGTTTCCATCAAGTACTTTAGTCCCTTGTTCTTGTTCTCTGCCAGATCTATGATGAACTGTAAAATCTCACAAATAATCACTATCTGGCGTCGTATTTCTATGTGCCGCATGACCTGCCTGAGGAGCATTAATGTTTCGAACCATGTGTGGTCAGCGAGCAGCGAAGATGCTTGATGTGTTGAGTTCTGAAGGAATCGCGATTGATGATGGCGATGTCTCCATGCTTTGTGGTTATATAAGAGGGAGCATTTCCGGGCAAGATCTGCTAGCTCATGTTCACCAGTTTGCTACCCTGTCCTCGTACCAAGATTGGTTAAGCACGACTTCGAGAATGCATGGCGACAATGCCGATTCTGCCCCCTCTGTTGAGCAGGTTATAGCAGAGTTCGAGCGATTCATACGACGTAAATCTCTGGAACTGCCTCGCAGCTTTGAATCGCTGTGACGCTCTGACAAGCGCACTGGGCCACCTGGCTCAACGTCCATTTATGGCCGATCTCGGCCGTTCATTGCAGGCGAGCAGTCGGCCCCAAGCGGACTCCCCTGATACCACTCAGGCACCTGCGATTGCAGTTCAAAGACTTGCCATATGAATTTATTGAGTCGACACTACCCCGGTCGTGTTGACCGCTATCGGTTTTATTTCAGTCGCCTGGTGCATGGTGTTGCGCCATCGGTTTCCATCACTCTCCCAAAGGCGTATGAACCTGCCAGAGTAGCGTCTCTGCTTAGGCCCGTCATCGCGTACGACGGTAAAGCGCCCGGTTGTTACCGCAGCAAGACCGCTAAGCTTGACTTCCAGCTCGTCGACTTTGTAGCTGAAGAATTTGAACTCACCTCGCTCCATTGACAACATGAGTTGAGTTTTCGATCGGACCCGGCCATTGCTTTCGACGTGATAATAATATTCAGAGAACAAGGTTTTCAATAGTTCAACGTCACCCCGGGCCATCGCATATTCCCTGAGCTTCTCTGCATGTCGCACTGCTTCTATTCCATCGGAGTGTTGCGGCGCTGCTAGGCCAATTCTGTCTAATGGCATCGGCGAACTCAATTGCGCGGAACCAACATTGGACGACAAAAGGAGGCACATGGAGCCAAGGAGAACGTGCCCGAACGTCAGCTTCTTCATGGTTGCCTTGAATTATATTTTGGTCCAAAGTCCCTAGTCAGATGCGCCGCCGAACCAGTCATGGCCGAAGTCGTGCAGCGAAACCACGCCACCCGCCATGCCGAACGCAGCGGCGATGCTACCGGCCAGATTAACCTGCACGGCCATGAGACGATCAGTTCGTTGATCCATGCGGCAAGTATCACAGAGTTAGCGCCTCTGGTCTATGCGAAACGGAAACTATGCCGGGGCAGCACCGACGCCGTCAACAGGCCATCAATTGCCGCCACGCCGGCACCACTGCGTGCCGTGAGCAAGCGCCGGCAGCTGACAGCTTCGACGCTTGGCAGGCTTGGGCTATCGATCTGCTTCACCAATATGCTGGCTGCGCCGCGCGCCATGCGAAGACGGTTCAGGCCTGGCCGTAGTGAAACAGCGTCGTCTCGGTCCTTAGCGCACCATACAGGACTGCTTTCGACCTAACTCGGCCGTTTGAGTCAGCTTAGCAGCTTGCCGAGCTAGAAAAGTCACCGACTATCTCGACAGGCTGCTGTCGACCCAAAGCGGACATTGCTACAGTCGAGAAGGCTTGCTAGCGACGAAGCTCACTAATCGACGTTTCGCTTCGGTCGGTCGACAGGTCAGAAAGGATTCGCTATCTTGCAATCCGCCAAGGCAGGTAGGTCTTTGGGTAATCCCACCGTACCAGTGACCTTTCAAGCTGTCACGCTACCATTCGTCCTGTAAAAACGACCGTCGGTCGCAATAGAGTAGCCCGTGTCCTTCGCAGCACATATCCTCAGGTCTCGAATATATTTAATAGGGTTTTGTATGCGATCAACCTCTCGCTCCGTTCCCTGCTACAGCGCCGGGCTTGCGCTAGCGACGATGCTGCTCACCTCCCAAACTGCATTTTCCCAAGACACATCGCTTGAATCGCACATTGCCACTGTAATGGCTGACGCGAAAATACCCAGCGTCGCGATTGCCAGTATCAAAGGTGGACGCATCGTACAGATGTCTACGACTGGCGAACAGTCGCCCGGCATTACCGCCACTGAAAGCTCGACTTATAACATTGCCTCACTGACCAAGCCACTTACTGCCGAAGTAGTATTGCGACTGGCGTCGAAAAAAATGCTCGGTCTGGATGAGCCGATGTTTCACCACTGGATTGATCCTGACGTGAGTTCCGATCTCCGAAGTCGGGTCCTGACGGCACGTTTTGCTCTTTCTCATCAGACAGGTTTTCCTAACTGGCGCGACAGCAAGACAGGGATGAAATTCATTTTCGATCCGGGAACACAATGGGGTTATTCGGGTGAAGGATACCAATATGTATTGCGTTTTTCCGAGAAAAAAACGGGCAAAAGTTTCGATGTCCTGGCGCGCTCACAGCTCTTCGAGCCCGGCGGCATGTCGCATACTACCTTCATGGACCAGCCCTGGCTACGAGAGCGGATTGCCTTGCCAAGCGATGTCTTGGGGAAATATATGACACCGCATATAGCCGAGCGACCCAACGCTGCGGATCTGGTGTATACGACTGTGGCCGACTATGCCAGCTTCATGATCGAGGTTATACACGATAAAGGTTTGAGTTCAGAAGTCGCACGTGAGCGGCGGCGCATACAAGTGGACTTGCGCAATCTTCGCTGTACGGGAGACAAAGCGGCGACCTGTCCCGAGCGCATTGGTTTTGGCCTTGGCTGGGAAATCCTCGATTTCGCCGGGGATATTATCTTCATGCACACGGGCAAGGATGATGGAGTATTTACTTTTGCTTACCTCAGTAAAACAACAAAAGACGGCGTGGTGATTCTGACCAACGGAGATAGCGGACATAAAGTCGTACTTCCGGTGCTTGAAAAGCTGGGGGCAAACCCACGCTTTCTAGCATATCTAAACGCGCAGGTTCGTTAGCCATGCTCACTCGAATTAGTTCAGCACAACCAGGAAAACATATGAAAAAACGACTTGCCGCCGGGTGCAGTAAGATAATTGCGGCACCCCTCCTTTTGCTTTGTAGTGGCGTTTTTGCAGCGGAAAACAAGACGCTTGTTACACCCTTGTTTGACACCATTGCCACCCTCGATGCGGACGTATTCGACGCATTCAACAAGTGTAACGACCCTGCTCAGTTGCAGAAACACATAGGCTATTTTGTTCCCGATGTCGAGTTCTATCACGACAACGGCGGTGTGACCTGGAGCCGAGACAGCATGATCGCCAATACTAAGAAAAACGCCTGTGGAAAATTTTCGCGCGAAATCATGCCAGGTACGCTACGAGTCTTTCCCATAAAGGACTACGGCGCGATCGCGCAAGGATCCCATCGGTTCTGCCAGTTCGACACGAAAACGTGCGACGGCATCGCAGAGTTTGTCATGATTTGGACAAATACAGACGGCACATGGAAGATTACACGGGTGCTCAGCTATGGCCACAGAGCCGCCAAATAAGTGTTGGATAGTATCGATAAGGCCCGTTAACAATTTGATACGCTAGCCGCCACATCGGTAAAAGCTTCGGTACATTGTGAGGCCGCGACAGGCCGGTGTCGACCCGAAGCAGCCGTTCGTCGGACCAGGACTCCCTCCGGTTAACTCTTGAAAACGGCGTCGAGCGCTACTGTTAACCGATCTTCGTCATCGATCAGTTGGCCGTACTTTTCGTAAGAAAGCGATCCTTCGTTAACCTGCTTTTCCAAGAAAATAGCAAGTCGCCACGGGTCCGGATCAAGCTTATCGAAATCGAAGTCGATTCCTGCTACATCGGAAGTCCGGTAAACGTCGACACCAATTCCGTGCGTTCTGAAGGACCAAGTTGTTCCAGGAATTTGCCGGCAGCCTCGGAACTCCGGGCGCAGGATGTCCTGCGCATCATTCAATCCGAACGCTCGTTTCAGCAGTTCCTTTGCCCACGCCATCTCAGCATGCCACAAGGGATGATGGCCTGGATCAATTGGATATCGTCGTCAGTAGGTTTTTCCATTGCACTCAGTACTCAACAACAGTTACAGCCAAATAGGCCTGGAACGAGCAATCCCTGTGCCAGGGACCGCCCCCTAGCCGAACGATGTTGCTAAGCGAAGGTCCGGTTTGTGGCCGAATGCGGTCCTTCAGTTCAGCATAGCAGGTTGCTGGGGCGGAAAAAATCGCGGACTGTCACGACAGGCCCCTTCCGACCCAAAGCAGCCCTTGCTCGATCGAAGCCGCATCATTCTACTAGTTCATCTGCTTCATCCGATGTCGGATAAGCAGCAATGCACAGTGCAATGCCAATACTGCCGAGTTTCACCATATCATCGGAAGACAATTCAATATGCGCCGTGAATTGCGCACTGTCTCCTACCGTGATGCCAACTGAGAGCTCACCGTCTAGCCCAAGGCAAGTGAGGGATACCCCTTTTGCATGCCAACTAAAAATGGTGTCACGGACGTCGTGGATGAGGCGATGCGGTGTATCCGTGTCGGCGAGATCGAATTGGATACCAGCACTTTCATGCACTTTACCCCGATTGCGAGGGTCGCCGGTCGCCCATCTTGAAGTGGCAGTAGTACCCAACAGCTCGATGAGGCGATCAAGATTTTCATCGGCTCCGCGAACGTACAGCGTAGCAATGTTCATTCCGTGACTGCCCTCTCAATATATGTTGTCGGTCAAACCGGGCTGCTAAAACCCAGCATAGCAGCTTGTCTGGCGCGAACACTACAGGTTGACACGAACGACTGTATTCGACCCAATCCGGACGTCGCACACCTGATTCAGGTACCGCCTTCGGAAAGCAATACTGAGCTACAAGTCCCGAAGTCGTGGACAGCTAATGTGACCGGCACAGGGTATCTCCAGCCTCCAGCCTTCCACCAACATTCGGCCACCCACCGTGACAAGATAGGGACTGTGAGGTCAAGTACAGGAAACTGGTCTGGATCAAGAAAGTATTGCTCGTCCAGCTTAGCAAGGAGTTCAAGTCCGAGATCCAGATGCATTGATCTGCCTGCAAATAGACTTGGGTCCGCGTGATCGACCTTATTGTTCTTACCACGCCAGTACATCCAAACGTCTGGTGACGCTCCGTCCTCGCCGGGGAAGATTTCGACCTGCGCTTCGACGTCTGGTGATAACGGTACGGATAAAAGACTGCTGATATGAGCGATGACACGCTTGGATAGGCCGTCAAGCGTGCGCCGATACATCTCTTGAAATTGCGCTTGATTCAAGCTATACGGAACCATCTGCTGCATCTCAAAAATTAGTTTATCGGTCGCTCTGGCAGGCTCGATGAGCCAACGACCGCTTGTGGCCGAAATCGGCCGGCCGCTGCCAAGCAGGTTTTCACTGACAGTTGGCCGCCGACCAAGGCCGACGACGGCACTCCCTATGCCTCGGTTTGCTCAGCTATCTCAAGTGCATCATCGACTTCGATGCCCAGATATCGTACTGTACTTTCCAACTTGGTATGTCCCAAAAGTAGCTGAACCGCACGAAGATTCTTGGTCCTTCGATAGATCAGCGTCGCTTTCGTTCGGCGCATCGTATGTGTGCCATAGGCTACGACATCAAGACCGATCGAGGCCACCCATCGTCTGACGATGCGCGCGTACTGTCGCGTTGACAAATGTGGCGAGGCCGCAACCCTGCTCGGAAAGAGAAACGCATTGCTTGCAAGCTTCGCATGATCAATCCATGCCAGCACGGCCTGCCTTGTTACGTCAGTGACTTCGAACTGTACTGGGCGATGCGTTTTACGTTGCATCACGATCGCACGGTGCATGATGCTACGCCCTTGTGCGATGTCGCTAACTTTCAAACTCAGCAGGTCGCAGCCGCGGAGCTTACTATCGATTGCCAAGTTGAACAGGGCAAGATCCCTGACTTTTTCCGTCAGCTGGAGGCGGATCCGTATCGCCCCTATCTCCTTCAACTTCAGCGGTGTCTTCTGGCCGACCAGTTTGCCCTTGTTCCAAGCCCTACGGTGTAGCAGCATCTGCGCGTTCGGTTTCATGAGGTCCTCCTTTGGAATCGGACCTCATTCTGGCGTACTCATCCTGTGAGGACGGACGGCAGCACCGACCCGTAGCAGACATTGCTCGAAGCTCTCTGATCGACTTTCAATGTCAACTTTAGGGTAGAGTAGCGCAACAAATTCATCTTAGTCATTGGGCTAGGGAAATTTCAAACCCACGTCGCGCTGGCATCTCTTTCCTTCGTCCACTATGTCTCCTTCAACCCTTTACGAGTCCGCTTTCAACAGGAGTTCAGTGGGAACCTGCTTGTTGACCACTTCACTCGACCCGACGATTCTCGCAGTGAACGACACATTCATACGGTCCGCTTCACGCCGCCGTCATGACTTTGTTGGAAAACGTCTATTCGACGTTTTTCCAGATCCGTTTCCCGACTCTGCGGACACGGGGAGCCAAGCGTTAAAGAGTTCCTTAGCTAAAGTCCTTGAAACTGGGGTAGCTCAATCAATGCCGATGCAGCGCTATCCGATCCAAATACGGCAGGAGAGTGGCGAGCTCGCGTTTGAGGAACGATACTGGAGCGCTCGGAATACGCCGATTTTCGACGACAACAACAGGTTGGTTTGCATTGAGCACACGACGGCGGACATCACGGATCGCGTTCTGGCGGAGAAGGCACTCGTCGAGAGCGAAGGACGCCTGCGTGCTTACATCATGGCCACGGCCGACATTGTCTACCGCATGAGTCCGGACTGGAAATACATGGATAGCCTCGAAGGGCGCGGCTTTTTGAAGACGACGACAAGCTGGGCAGAGTGGCGAATGGAAGAATACGTTCACCCGGACGAACTCGAGCGAAGTCGGGCTGCCATCGAAAAAGCTATCCATGATAAAAGCGTTTTTGAACTGGAACATCGCGTACTACGCGCGGACGGTAGCTACGGTTGGACCTACTCTAGGGCCGCTCCCAGGCTCGACCCCGACGGAGAGATTGTCGAGTGGATTGGCGCTGCCAGCGATATCACGAAACGCAAGCTGGTAGAAGAACAATTGAAGGATAGCGAGCGGCGAAAGGATGAGTTCCTCGCTATGCTGGCGCATGAGCTGCGCAATCCGCTGGCACCGATCAGCTCTGCGGCCGAACTTTTGAGAATTGCTGCTTTCGATAGGAACCGGGTATTGCAGTCGAGTGAAATCATCAGCCGACAAATTCGGCATATGACGAGTTTGGTCGACGATTTGATGGATGTATCGCGGGTCAGCCGCGGCTTGGTCAAGCTGGAAAGCATGCCCGTGGACATCAGGCAGGTTATAGGGGAAGCCGTCGAACAGGTGACTCCGCTCGTAGAGGGGAAACGCCATCACCTTCGCGTCGACCTTGCACCGGGTACAACCGTTAATGGCGATCGCAAGCGGCTTGTGCAAGTTGTGACGAACCTGCTCAATAACGCTGCGAAATACACTCCGGAAGGTGGCGAGATCGAGGTGCACGCAAAGGCTGACGACAACAATGTTCTGGTGTCCATCATCGATAACGGCATTGGTATAGAACCGGATCTGGTGCGTCGCGTGTTCGACCTGTTTTCCCAAGCGGAGGTCACCTCCGACAGGACCTCGGGCGGACTTGGACTGGGCCTGGCATTAGTCAAGAGTTTAGTCGAACTTCACCAGGGCACTGTTAAGTGTGAAAGCGATGGTTCGGGAAAAGGGAGCACGTTTACCGTGTGCCTACCCCGCCTGAACTCGCCTGACGAGCTGGAGTCCGCAAGCGACAATCGGCCCGGCCTGCCTGACAAAGCGCACTCCTTGCGCGTCCTCGTAGTCGACGACAATCTTGACGGGGCACTAACGCTAGCGATGTTTCTTGACGCATCAGGACATACAGCTTCAGTCGTTCACCACCCTATAGACGCGCTTGCACGTGCGGAAAAGGAAGCGTTCGACGTCTGTCTTCTGGATATTGGTCTTCCTGAAATTGATGGGAACGAACTTGCCCGGCGCCTTCGCCACAAGGCCGGCACTGCAGAATCTGTAATGATCGCGATCACGGGGTATGGACAAGAACAGGATCGTAGACAGACGCGCGAGGCTGGTTTCGCACTCCATCTTGTCAAGCCCGTGGATGCCAGCCAGTTGCTTGATTTCTTGGGACATCTTGCAACTTGAATCTTCCTGGTTAAATCGCGCGAGAATGATTCACTGATGTCCGCTTCTGGCCGACAGCGGAAATTCATCGCAGGGGGAAGTCAAGGCCGGCGGCAGTTCTGGTTAACCGACAGATACGGCGCTGGCTCATATTTCACGCCCTGCAAACCATCGGCACCTTGGAACACAAAGTACTTGGCGCGACAATCCTTGAACATTGTCGAGTAACCCTCCGCCCGGAAGCCTTTGCCATCAACCTTTTTGGTCACGGTATTGTCGCGGCTGACCACTGCGAGCACCTTTTCATAGCTGTCGCCCATGTGTACCCCTGGCTCACCCGTAATGGCGGCCGAGGAGGCGCAGCCGCCCAGCGCTGCTGCCGCCAACACCAATACCGTGCCGTACAGTCCATTGCGTAGGTCGTTCATTCCCTGTTTTCCTTTGGTAAGCATTCTTCTGTCGCAAACGTTGAAGTCCAGATGCGGCCACCAAAGTCCGCTTCTTGTCGAAGGCGGCCATTGAACTCAGCATAGCAGGTTGCAAGGGACGAAAAATCGCAGACTGTCACGAAGGACCGCAACCGACCCAAAGTGGCCGTTTAGTGCTTACCGATTGCAGAGAGAACTGAGGTAAGCGCCGAAGTATCAACCGGCTTGACCAAGTGATGATCGAACCCAGCACCGAAGGCGCTAACGCGATCACTCTCCTGTCCATAGCCGGTGACGGCAACGAGCACTGCGGTGGCGTTTTCTGATTGGTTCCTCAAACGCCGAGCGACTTCATTGCCGTCGATCTCCGGGAGGCCGATGTCGATCAGGCAGACTTGCGGTGCATAGCGCTTGGCCTTCTCCAGTGCTTGAAGCGCTCCATGTTCGACGAGCACTTCATGGCCCGTCGCCTCCAACAGTAGTTTGAGCATCTCCGCCGCATCTATGTTGTCGTCTACCACGAGAATTCTTAACGACGCAGTTGGGACTGGCGGAGTTACGTCTTCGCTACCAGTGGATAATGCAGTCTGTTCCGGCTCGCCTAGCCGCGGTATATGGATAGAGAAGGTACTGCCGTGGCCAAGCCCTTTACTCTTGCAGGAAATATCACCCCCATGCAGCTCTACCAGACTCTTCACCAACGCCAACCCTAGCCCCAGGCCGCCAGAAGACCGGTCAGATGAGCGCTCAGCCTGCGCAAAGAGATCGAAAGCATGTGTCACGGTCTGCGGCGTCATGCCGATCCCATCATCGGTCACTTCAACCAGGACTTGCTGGTCTTCGACCGAAGTACACAGCACAAGATGGCCGCCCTCGGCAGTGTACTTGGCGGCATTGTTGAGGATGTTGGCCAGTACCTGGACAAGGCGCTTCTTGTCACCTTGAATCAAAGCCGTCTGCGACGCAAGGCGCAGTGTCAGCTCGTGTCTTCTCGACCGGATCAGAGGACTGACCTGCTCAACCGCCTCGGAGACCACTTGGTGGATATCTACTACTCCGTTCTCTAATTTGATTAGGCCACGCGTCACGCGTGAGACGTCAAGCATGTCATCAATGAGCCCAGTCATGTGCTTCACTTGGCGCCCGATGACAGCGCTAGTTTTTTTAACCCGATCCTCGTCAAGCTTGACCCGCTGCAGAAGTTCAGCAGCCGCGCCGATAGGCGCTAGCGGATTTCTGAGCTCATGTGCCAGCATCGCGAGAAACTCGTCCTTGCGCCGGTCGGCATCCTGTAGAGCAATACTCGCCTCATAAGCTTCTGTAACATCATGCCCCTGCGCAAATACCCCGACAACCTTATTGTCAGGACTGTAAAACGGCTGATAAATCAGGTCAATGTAATGTTCGATCATATTGCCGTCGGCTTTCGAACGAATATCTACTTTGATGCCATGCCGGACCCAGGGTTTACCAGTCTCATACGCGCTATCAAGGCCTGCCTTTAATCTTTGGTCGAAAAGTTCCGGTATCGCCTCGAGCGCAGGCTTGCCGAGCAGGTCGCCGCGACCCACCAACTTTTCGTACGCATTGTTGACCATTTCAAAGACATGAGTTGGTCCCATAGTTACTGCAACGAAGCCTGGCGACTGATTGAACAGGTTACGCAGGTGACTGCGCTCGTCCTTCAATACCCTCGTCATGGCCTCGTGTAGCTGCGCACGACTCAACGCGTTTGCTCTGGACTCTTCGTCAGAATATGCACTATCGGGATTTCCTTTTGAATCCCGGTCGAAGACGTAAAGGGAGGTGACGTCAATTGGGTTATGAATAACAATAGTGACCTTGCCATTGTCTCCAAATACAGGTGTATGAACGGCGTTCCAGTACCTATCTACAAATTCAGCGTTGTCGCTGCCACCGACCGGAATAGCGTAACGAAGCACGGGTGTTATATCCGGCTCACCGCTCGCGATAGCACGCTCCATCGACGATTTCACCTGTTTGGAGTTCGTCGTCGATGAAGGGTCAGTGGGATTGTTAGGAAAGGCATCGAAGTGGGACCTCCCCAGCAAATCTTCAGCGAGTCTGTCAACTGCTTTAAGGTAGGCATGATTAGCGTCAAGGATAGTAAGCGTCGTATCCAGCACCAATGACTGATAAGGCGATGCTCTGAACAGAGACTCGTAATCAGGTTTGGTAGTCATGCTGCAATCTTGCCATGAGTCGGTTCAGTGCAGCAAACGTTGGGGGCGGGAGCAATGTAAAGTGATTCTTATGGTCTCGCGCTTCGTCATAAAGCGTGAAAAGATGTATCGATCGCTCATCTCGTGCCAAAATATTACGACTCAGCGGAGGTCCGCTCCTGGCCCAGGCTGTGTAAAACGCGAGATCCGCGTGTTTTCAGGGGTACCTTTACCATTCCTGACCTCGAGAAACCGCCTTATAGAGGGTTCTGAGAGGCCGAGTGTCGCCGGCATGCTGATCGGCTTGCGTTTTTACACAGCCTGGGCCGATAGCAGACGGTCGGCACAGCCGAGTGTTCTCGGCTGTTGCCCGCTGAGCAACTAGAGCGTTTTGTCAGGCGCTCTAAGCCGGCCGTCGACGGCGCGCCAGCTCGCGGTCCAGTGCGTTGGCAAACTGCTGGCGGTCGGCCTGGCTGAACGCGGCCGGCCCGCCGGTATCGACGCCGCTGCCGCGCAACTCTTCCATGAAGGCGCGCATCGTCAGTTGCTGGGCGATGGTGTCCTTGGTGTACCACTCGCCGCGCGGATTGAGCGGCAGGCCGCCCTTGTCCAGCACCAGCGCCGCCAGCGGGATGTCGCCGGTGACGACGATGTCGCCCGGATTCACGCGTTCGACGATCTCGGCATCGGCAACGTCGGGCCCGGCCGGCACCTGCAGCGCGCGGATGAAGCGCGAGCCCGGCACCCGGATCAGCTGGTTCGCGACCAGCGTGACATCGAGCTGCAAACGTTCGGCTACCCGAAACAGGATGTCCTTGATGACAGCGGGACAGGCGTCGGCGTCGACCCAGATGTGCATGGAAATAGAAATGTATGAAGTGATTGCCGGATTATGCGGCAGAAGTGTCGTTGGCGATGAACTGATGAAATACATCGTCCTTCGGGCCGTGCCGGACCGAGCGGAACGGCAGGCGCACGAAGGCGTTCTGCCAGTGGCTCAGGGCGGCTTCATCCTTTCGAAATACCGCGATCAGCCACGGGCCTTCGGTCTCGAGCACGACCCGGCGCGTCGTCGCCTCGGCCAGGCCAAGGCGGCGATATTTCGGCAGCACGAACAGATCGGCAAACTCCCGGATCTGCCCGCCCTCGTACGGGATCCATTCGACCAGGGCGAAGCCCGCCGGTTTGCCATCGACCCTCAGGATGTAAGCCGCGTCCCCGCCCTGCTCATCGAAATAGCCCTGCAGACCATCCTCGTCGCAATCGTAAAGGCCGTCGTCGAGGATATCCTCGCCGCTCCAGCGTGTGGCCTCGAAGAAGTACAGCTGCAGCAAGCGACACAGCAGTGGGCGCTCGGCCACGACCGCGCGCTCGATCGAAAAGGCGGGCATCACTTCAACCGGCAAGTGCTCACCCAATAGAACTCCCAGCGTGCGATCTTGATTTCGCGGCCGACCTTGTCCAGGCGCTTGCGCAGCGTGCTGTCGGTCGGGTAGTTCTTGACCAGTTCGTGGCGCGTGCCGTCGGCGTCGAGCTGGAACTCATGGGTATTGCCCAGCAGGTCGGTGCGCACGATCGTGGCGCTCTCGCCTTCCACATAGGCGTCGTCGAAGATCACCAGCAGCACGTCCTTGCCCAACTTCTTCTTCAGAGACAACAACAGCGTGTCGCCCTGCTCGCGCGTCAGGTGGGCCCACAGGCCGCCCATGAACACGGCGGTGAATTTTTCGTCGCCGCTGCCGAGATCATCCGGCAGCGCCAGCGCGTCCACCAGGCGATATTCGATATTGTCCAGGTCTTCGCCATGCATGCGCGCCAGGTCGAGCATGAATGGGCTGGCGTCGGTGGCCAGCACCGATTCGGCGGTTTCAGCCAGCACGTCGGTCCAGGCGCCGCTGCCGCAACCCAGCTCCAGGATGCGGTGGCCACTGAGCAAGGTGGCGATCTGTTCGCGCGCCTCGTCCAGGTCTTCCTGCTGCTCTTCCGAATACTCGGCGGACGCGTTGTCGTAGTGGGCGGCGATGCTGTCGTAGTAGGCGACGACCGCGTTGTCGGCACGATTATTGTCCATCTTTAATTCCCTGACCATCAAAGTTCGTAGTTTTCCCCACCGCGCATCGCCGACTCGACCATCTTGCGGTTGAGCGTCGGCGTCAGCAGCTCGATGAAGGTATAGATATAGCTGCGCAGGTAGGCGCCCTGCTTGATCGCCACGCGCGAGGTGTTCATGCCGAACAGGTGGCCGACCGGCAGCGCGCGCAGGTTGCGGTCGCGCTCGGGGTCGAAGGCCATGCCGGCGATGATGCCGAC
The DNA here is from genome assembly GCF_057657035.1 of Massilia sp. Soil_C_3. Lineage (NCBI taxonomy): Bacteria > Pseudomonadati > Pseudomonadota > Betaproteobacteria > Burkholderiales > Oxalobacteraceae > Massilia > Massilia sp. Soil_C_3. The sequence continues at coordinate 394,317 of NZ_JBDGJG010000002.1, read as the reverse complement.
GCCCATGCCCAGCTCGACATAGGTCTTGATCACGTCGGCGTCGATTGCTTCGAGCAGCACGTCCGGCTTCAGGTTGCGTAAGGAGAAGGCGTGGTCGATCTTGCTGCGGCCGGCGAAGGCCGCATCATACGTGATCACGGGGTAAGTAGCGATCTCTTCCAGTGAGATGGCGCGCGACTTGAACAGCGGGTGGTCCGGCGGCGCCACCACGACGTGCTCCCACTGGTAGGCGGGCAAGGTGATCAGGCCGTCGACGGCCGCGATCGATTCGGTGGCGATGGCCAGGTCGGCCTGGTCGTTCTTGACCATGTCGGCGATCTGCTTCGGGTTACCCTGCAGCAGCGACAGGCGCACCTTCGGATACTTCTGCATGAAGCCCTGCACCACCTTCGGCAGCATATAGCGTGCCTGGGTGTGGGTGGTGGCGATGGTGAAGCTGCCGCTGTCGTGGGCGGCGTACTCCTTGCCGATGCGTTTCAGGCTGTCGATCTCCTGCATGATCAGCTCGACCGATTGCAGCACCAGCCGTCCCGGCTCGGTCAGGCCGCGGATGCGCTTGCCATGGCGGGTGAAGATGTCGACGCCAAGCTCTTCTTCCAGCTCGATGATGGCCTTCGAGACCCCGGGCTGGGAAGTGAACAATGCCTTGGCGGCATCGGTCAGATTGTAGTTCTGGCGAACGGCCTCGCGCACGAAGCGTAGTTGATGGAGATTCATTTGGTAATTATTGTTGTTAAATAGACAGCAAGCCGGGTACGAACGACATTCTAAGATGCTTATTCGGGTTACGTATATAAGCAAATAAATTATCCGTAGTTTGGAATATAAGCTTAGCTCCGTATCATCGGGACATTATTTAATGGGCGAACACCATCCGCCTCTGCCTACGGACCCTGCACATGTACCGCTACGACCACTACGACCACCTCATCGTGCGCGAGCGCATCGCCCAGTATCGCGACCAGGTCGCCCGCCGCCTTTCCGGCGAGCTGCTGGAAGAAGAATTCCTGCCCCTGCGCCTGCAGAATGGCCTGTACATGCAGCGCCACGCCTATATGCTGCGCGTCGCCGTGCCGTATGGCCTGCTGTCGTCGAACCAGGTGCGCATGTTCGCCCATATCGCCCGCAAGTATGACCGCGGCTATGGCCACTTCACCACGCGCCAGAACATCCAGTACAACTGGATCGAGCTGGAGCAGACGCCGGACATCCTGACCGACCTGGCCTCGGTCGAAATGCATGCCATCCAAACCTCGGGCAATTGCATCCGCAACATTACCACTGACGAGTTCGCCGGTGTGGCGGCCGACGAGATCATCGATCCGCGTCCCTTCGCCGAAATCCTGCGCCAGTGGAGTACCTTCCACCCCGAATTCCTGGCCCTGCCGCGCAAGTTCAAGGTGGCCATCAACGGCGCCCTGGAAGACCGCGCCGCGATCGCCGTGCACGATATCGGCCTGACCGTGGTCCATAACGAGGCGGGAGAGGTAGGCTTCAAGTTCATGGCCGGCGGCGGCATGGGCCGCACCCCGATCCTGGGCAGCGTGATCCGCGACTTCCTGCCATGGCAGCACCTGCTGACCTATACCGAAGCCGTGATGCGCGTATATAACACCCACGGCCGCCGCGACAACAAGTACAAGGCCCGCATCAAGATCCTGCTCAAGGCCCTCGGCGTCGAAGAGTTTACCCGCCAGGTGGAACAGGAATGGGCCGACCTGAAGGATGGTCCCGAAACGCTCACCCAGGAAGAATTCGACCGCGTCGCCAAGTGGTTCCAGCCGCATGCCTACCGCGAGCTGCCCGATACCGACGTCGCCGCTTCACAGCCAGACAACCGCGCCTTCGCCAACTGGCTCAACCGCAACGTCAAGCCGCACAAGGTGCCGGGCTATGCCGCCGTCGTGCTGTCGCTCAAGAAGACCGGCGTACCTCCGGGCGACGCTACCGCCGAGCAGATGGACTTCGTGGCCGAACTGGCCGACCGCTTCAGCTTCGGCCAGGTGCGCGTGACCCACGAGCAGAACCTGGTGCTGGCCGACGTCGAGCAAGGTAAACTGTTCGAGGTCTGGCAGCTGGCCAAGTCGAAAGGCATGGCGACGCCGAATATCGGCCTCTTGACCGACATCATCGCCTGCCCCGGCGGCGACTATTGCTCGCTGGCGAACGCGAAATCGCTCCCGATCGCCGCCGCCATCGCCGAGCGTTTCGACGACCTCGACTTCCAGCACGATATCGGCGATATCGAACTGAATATCTCGGGCTGCATCAACGCCTGCGGCCACCACCACGTCGGCAATATCGGCGTGCTGGGCGTGGACAAGGACGGCAGCGAGTGGTACCAGGTGTCGATCGGCGGCGCCCAGGGCAACGAGTCCGCCATCGGCAAGATCATCGGCCCGTCGTTCTCGGCGGTGCAGATGCCTGAAGTCATCGGACGCCTGCTCGAAGTCTATGTCCGCTGTCGCATCGACGGTGAGCGCTTCGTCGACACCGCGCAGCGCCTGGGCATCGCCCCATTCAAGGAACACGTGTATGCCACGCCGATCGCGGCGGAAGAACTGGTTGGAGAGGACCACTATGCTTAATCAACACCCACAGATCATCAAGGGTCGCGAAGTGGTCAATGACGACTGGAGCGTACTGAAGCTGGACGAAGGACAGGCGGCTGACACCGTCGAAGTCCCGGCCGGCAAGATCATCGTGCCGCTGACCGTGTGGCAGGCCCAGCGCGATGCGCTGCTCGGGCGCGCCGAGCTGGGTGTCTGGCTGGCGCCGGACGAAAGCGCCGCCGCCATCAAGGACGACCTGCAGCGCTTTGCCGTGATCGCCATCGACTTCCCGAAATTCACCGATGGCCGCGGCTATTCGATCGCCTACAACCTGCGCAAGCGCCTGGGCTGGACCGGAGAATTGCGCGCGATCGGCGACGTGCTGCGCGACCAGCTGTTCCAGATGGCGCGCTGCGGCTTCGACGCCTACGCCACTCGGCAAGATCGCAGCATCCACGATGCGCTCAAGGGCCTGTCGGTGTTCTCGGAAACCTACCAGGCGACGGTCGACAATCCGATCCCGCTATTCCGCAGGGTCCCGCGAGATACGCCGGCGGAGCACCGCGACATCGGCGCCGGCATCTAGGAGCTTCAGCATGAGCGACCTGCATCATCGCGTGGATGAAACCCACGCGATACTGACCCGTATTGCCCGCGATTTCACGCCCGCCGTGTTCGCATCGAGCCTGGCGGCCGAAGACATGGTGCTGACCGACCTGATCCTGAAGGCCAGACTGCCGATCGCGATCTTCTCGCTCGAGACCGGCCGCCTGCATGCCGAGACGCTGTCGATGATCGAGCGCGTCAAAGAAACGTACGACTACGACATCGCCCTGTACCGCCCGCAGCCCGCGGCGGTCGAGCGCTACGTGGCGGACCATGGCCTGAACGCCTTCTATGACAGCGTCGAGATGCGCAAGGAATGCTGCCGTATCCGCAAGGTCGAGCCGCTGGGCCGCGCCCTGGCCGGCAAGCGCGCCTGGATTACCGGCCAGCGCCGCGCCCAGTCCAGCACGCGCGCCGAACTGGCGGCGCAGGAAGACGACCATGCACACGGCATGCAGAAGTTCAATCCGCTGACCGACTGGAGCGAGCAGAACGTCTGGGACTACCTGCGCAGCAACAACGTGCCCTACAATGCCCTGCATGACCGCGGCTACCCGTCGATCGGCTGCGAACCCTGCACCCGGGCCATCCAGCCGGGCGAGGACGTGCGCGCCGGACGCTGGTGGTGGGAAAACCCGGAGTCCAAGGAATGCGGCTTGCACGTGGTGGACGGCAAACTTATTCGCATCAAATCCGTGGCCGCTTGAGCCACGAACCGAGAAAAGAACAGGCATAGCGATGACAACTGTTAGCGACAATGTAGTACTGAGCGACGTGAACGCCGCCCACCTGGACGCGCTGGAATCGGAAGCGATCCACATCCTGCGCGAAGTGGCGGCCGAATGCAGCAATCCCGCCCTGCTGTTCTCGGGCGGCAAGGACTCGGTGGTCCTGCTGCGCCTGGCCGAGAAGGCTTTCCGCCCGGGCAAATTCCCCTTCCCGCTGGTGCATATCGACACCGGCCACAACTTCGACGAAGTGATCGCCTTCCGCGATGCGCGCGCCGCCGAGCTGGGCGAGCGCCTGATCGTCGGCAGCGTCGAAGACTCGATCAAGCGCGGCACCGTGCGCCTGCGCAATCCGCAGACGGATTCGCGCAATGCGGCCCAGGCCGTGACCCTGCTGGAAACCATCGCCGAACACGGCTTCGACGCCTGCATCGGCGGCGCCCGCCGCGACGAAGAAAAAGCGCGCGCCAAGGAACGCATCTTCTCCTTCCGCGACGAGTTCGGCCAGTGGGATCCGAAAGCCCAGCGCCCCGAGCTGTGGGACCTGTATAACACCCGCGTGCACCCGGGCGAGAACATGCGCGTATTCCCGATCTCGAACTGGACCGAGCTGGACGTGTGGCAGTACATCGCGCGCGAAAAACTGGCGCTGCCGCCGATCTATTTTGCCCACCAGCGCGAAGTGATTCCGCGTAACGGCCTGCTGGTGCCGCTGACCCCATTGACCCCGGCGCGCGAAGGCGAGACCGTCGAAACGCGCACCGTGCGCTTCCGGACCGTGGGCGACATCTCGTGCACCTGCCCGGTGGCGTCCGAGGCCGACACCGTGGCCAGCATCATCGCCGAGACGGCCGTCACCGATGTGACCGAGCGCGGCGCGACCCGGATGGACGACCAGACTTCCGAAGCCTCGATGGAAAAACGTAAAAAAGCGGGATATTTCTGATGAACGCCATGACAGACAAACTGAACCAACAGGCAGGCTCGACCCTGCTGCGCTTCATCACCGCCGGCTCGGTGGACGATGGCAAGAGCACCCTGATCGGCCGCCTGCTGTTCGACAGCAAGGGCATCTTCGCCGACCAGCTGGCGGCCGTCTCGCGCGCCAAGCACAAGCGCACCGTGGGCGACACCATCGACCTGTCGCTGCTGACCGACGGACTCGAAGCCGAGCGCGAACAGGGCATCACGATCGACGTGGCCTACCGTTATTTCGCCACGCCGAAGCGCAAGTTCATCATCGCCGACACCCCGGGCCACGAGCAGTACACCCGCAATATGGTCACCGGCGCCTCGACCGCCGACGCCGTGATCATCCTGATCGACGTATCGAAGGTGAAGTTGGGCGACGACGGCAGCGTCGGGCTGCTGACGCAGACCAAGCGCCATTCGACCATTGCCAAGCTGCTGCAGATCGAGCACGTGGTGGTGGCCGTGAACAAGATGGACCTGGTCGACTACGACCGCAGCGTCTACGAGCGCATCGTGGCCGAATATCAAAAATTTGCCGCTTCGCTGGGGCTGAAGGACATCACCGCGATCCCGCTGTCGGCGCTGGCCGGCGACAACGTGGTGGACCGTTCGGACAAACTGGCCTGGTACGAAGGTCCGACCCTGATCGAGCTGCTCGAATCGCTGTCGGTCTATGACCAGTCGCACGCCGCGCCGTTCCGCTTCCCGGTGCAGCTGGTGGCGCGCCACAACGGCCACGAGGCGAACGACTTCCGCGGCTATATGGGCCGCATCGAATCGGGCGTGGTCAAGGTCGGCGACAAGCTGACCGTGCAGCCCTCGAACCAGAGCGCGACGGTGAAAGAGATCGTCACCTTCGACGGTTCGCTGGAATCGGCCGTGGCCGGCCAGTCGGTGACCCTGGTGCTGAATGAATACGTGGACGTCTCGCGCGGCGATATGCTGGCCGGTGCCGAGCAGCCGGCGCTACTCCTCAAGCAGGTGACGGCCGACGTATGCTGGATGGCCGACGAGCCGCTCGACCTGCGCCGCAAGTACTGGATCAAGCACGGCACGCGCCAGACCGCGGCCAAGGTGACGCGCCTGGACACCATCCTGGACGTGAATACGCAAGAACGCCATCCCGCCGAAGGCCTGAAGCTGAACGACATCGCGCGCGTGCAGCTGACCGTGCAGCAGCCGCTGGCGGCCGACGCCTACGCCGACATCCGCGCCACCGGCGCCTTCATCCTGATCGACGAAGTCACCCACCAGACCGTCGCAGCGGGTATGATCCGCATCGAAGAGTAATCGTTTCTAGAGGACGGGGTTGATTTCATGGCGGCGCTGGGCAAAGTGTATCTGGTAGGAGCCGGTCCCGGCGCGGCTGATCTCATCACGGTGCGCGGTGCGCGCCTGCTGGCGCAGGCCGATGTGGTGCTGTATGACGCCCTCGTCACGCCCGAGATGCTGGAACTGTGCGTGCGGGCAGACAAGATCTCGGTCGGCAAGCGCTCGGGCCAGCGCTCGATGGCGCAGACCCTGATCAACGAGCAGCTGGTCGAGTGCGCGCGAAAATATGCGGTGGTCGTTCGTCTGAAAGGCGGCGATCCGATGCTGTTCGGCCGCGCCGATGAAGAGTTGCGCGCGCTGGAGGCCGAGGGGATCGAGGTCGAGGTCGTCCCCGGCATCACGACCGCCGTCGCCGCCGCCGCCGCGACCAAGCAGCCGCTCACCAAACGTGGCCTGGCGCGCAGCGTCGCCTTCTTCACGTCCAGCACGGCGCCGGACGAACCCGATCATCCGGCGCTACCTGAAACCGACACCTTGGTCCAGTACATGGGTGGCCGCGAAGCCGCCGCCACCGCCGAACGCCTGCTGGCCGAAGGGCGGCGTGCAGACCTGCCGGTGGTGGTGGTCGAAAACTGCAGCCGCGCCGACGAGCGCATCCTTCGCCTGACCCTCACCGACCTTGCGCGCGGCCTCGAACCCGGCCACGGGCCCGTGCTGGTGATGATGGGCGAGGCGCTCGCCAAACGCGAGCACCAGGCCTGAGCGTTACAACCACGGCGTGAATGCGATTCCGGCCTGGATCGCCCCGATCACCTGCGCCTGGTTTTCCGGGCTCTCGCTGAACTGCGCCAGCAATTCCTCCCGCACCGCGCCCTGCACCTGCATCGCATCGACCCAGAACTGGCTCCCTTGCGCATCCGCGGCGCGGTGCAAGGTGTTCTGGTACAGCAGCTCGACGAATTGCGCATCGCTCGTATGGGCGCCATACAGGTCGATGAATTCCTGGCTGCCCGTGAATCCGGCGGCGGCTGCGCGCAGGCTCACGCCCTTGTCCATCATGTCGATCCAGTAGCCCAGCCCCTTTGGGTCCGGCGTACGGTCGAAGGCCGCCGCATACAGCCGGTAGGCTTGTCCGGCGACGCCGTCGATGTCGTGCCTCAGCGCCTGCGCCTGCGCTTCCGGCTGCGGCTGCGGTACCGCGCCGGCCAGCACACGCGTCTCGATCCGCGCCGTACCATCGGCCTGGGTGTCGACCCAGGCCGCGGCGAAGCCGCCATCCGCCAGCGCGGTGAGCGCCGGGCCGGCCTGGTCGCCCTGGCGCAGTTCGTTGATCGCGAATTCGCGCGCATCGACCGCCTCGCCCCGGGCGTCGAAACGACGTCCGTAGATCCCGTTGCCATCGAAGTCGCCCGCCTGCCAGGCCACGACGAAGCCGCCGCCGGCGAGCGCCGTCACCTGGGCGTCGAACCGGCCCGTAATCGCGTGGTCGGTGTTGACCTGGGTGATGCCGCCCGCCGCCTGGCCGGCGGCGTCGTAGCGCTGGAAGAACACGTCGCTGCTGGCAAAGCCGAAGGGGTTGTTGACGTAGCTGTCCCAGGCGACCACGAAGCCGCCGTCCGCCAGCGCGGTCATGCCGGGCAGCGGCGCGCCGGTGCTGTCGATGGCCGCCATGCCGTCGCCATTGACGGCCACCGGGGTGTCTCCACTGCGCGCCAGGTAGACGTTGCCATCGCCGATCTCGCCCCAGGACACGGCATAGCTGCCGCCGTGCGCCACGACCTGGGGACTGTAGGCCGTGCCGAGCGCGCCGAAGGTCTCGACGGCGCCGCGCGGCGATCCGTCGGCGTCGAACTGGCGCACCGCAACCTGCCCGCCTTCGCGCCAGGCCAGGGCAAAGGAACCGTCCTGCAATAGCGCCAGGTCGGGCATGGCGGCGTCCACCTGCGAGCCGGTGTCGGCCCGGTGTTCTCCTCCGATGCCGCCGTCGGCGCCCACGATGCGGTAGGCGATGCCGCCACCCATGCCATAGGCGACCACGCAAGCGCCGTTGGCGAGCGCCGTCACGGCCGGTTCGTTCGCGGCCGCGCCGGCGATCTCGAAGGCGTTCTCTCCGATCCGGCACCATAGCGATGTGCCGTCCGACTGCCACACCGTCACATGGCGGCCATCGGCCAGGGTAGCCATGGCCGGATCGGCCGCGCCGCCGCCCGTATCGAGCGCGAACTCGGCGCCGAAGCCGTCCAGGTCCTGCGTGCGACCCGCCTCCACCGCATACACCAGCGTCTCGGCGATACCGTGGCCGGGCAAGGGATTGCCGCGCGCGTCCAGCTGGTGATGGTCGTAGTAGTGCACGGTGACCGAGGCCGGCCGGCCTTCCTCGAGCAGGGCCGCATTCGCCACGATCAGCCGCGCCGAGGTGTCGAGCGCCGGATCGTAGGCGATCCGGAACAGCCCGGGCTGCGCCTGGTTGTCGATGACCCAGCGCCCGCCGGTCAGCGAGCCGGTGTCGATGGCGCGCAAGGTGGCGGCAAGGTCGCCGTCGTGCAAGGTGGTGAACAGCGTGTCGCGGTCGTCAACGATGCCGACCGGGGCGTAGTCGAGTTCGGTGCTCATGAAAGTATCCTGAAGAGTGGCTTCAGGGGATCATGCGCCAGGCTAGCTGTTCCAGATAGAGGATAAATGAATTATGTTCGGCAATACGATCAATATCCAACACAATATTTGAACATCAACAGATAATGGCAAATATCAATTGTCGAGCGCAGCCACACAGTAATCGGTCATGGCGCGTTGCACGCCCGGGTCTTCGCCGATCGCGCCGACCACGTTCAGGTCCAGGCCGGGATGCGCGGCGCGGATGGTGTCGCACAGTGCCGGCAGGTCGCGCAGCAGGTGGCCGCCCTGCCCCAAAAATACCGGCACCACGGTGACCCGGTCGATCCCGCGCGCAACCATCGCCGCCATCGTGTCCGGCAGGTTGGGCGTCATCAATTCCAGGAAGGCCAACGTCACCTCGCAGGCGGGCAGCTGCGCCTGCGTGGCGTCGCGCAGCCGCTCGAACGGCACGGCCCAGCTGGCGGCACGCGCACCGTGGGCGAACAGGATCAGTCCTCGTTGGGTTGGCTGCGTCATCAATGCCTTTCCACCCACCACAGCGCCCCGAGCGCCATCAGCAGGAACAGCAGGCTCGGCGCCACCGCCGTCAGGAAGGCCGGCAGGATGGTCAGCACGCCCAGGTGCGAGAACAGTGAATTGATGAGCAGGAAGCTCACCCCGATCATGATGCCGATGAAGATCTTGAGGCTGACGCCGCCGCTGCGCGTGTGCAGGTAGGCGAACGGCAGCGCCAGCGCCATCAGCACGAAGATCGAGAACGGGTCGACGACCTTCTTCCAGAACGCGACCTTGAAGCGTTCGGTCTCTTGCCGGTTTTCGGCCAGGTGGCGCGTGTACACGGCCAGTTCGGCGGCCGACATGCGTTCCGGGTCGGAGCGCGAGACCGACAGGATCTTGGGCGTGATCTCGGAAGCGAGCACGTAGCTGTCGAGCTTGCGGGTCGAGACTGAGGCCGTTTCCTGGCCATAGGTGCTCTGGATGGTCTGTCCAGCCGGCACCTTTGATCCGGGCACCGGCAGCTCGCGGCTATTGGTGAACATGGTCTCGGTGACGTCGGACAGGCGCCAGGTATTGTTGCCGCCATAGGTGCCGCGCACCGCCGTGACGATCGAGCGCATGCGCATATTGTTGTCGAACTCGTAGAGGCGCACGTCTTCGAGCTGGCCATCGGGCGCGATGCGGCGCACATTGAAGAAGCGCGAACCGGTGATGTTGCCGCGCACACCTTCTGCGTGCACGCTGTCCTTGGTCCACATGCCCGACCGGAACTCCGCCGACACCGAGCCACCCTTGGCGGTCAGGCGCATGCGCTCGGCGATCGGCGCCGTGCGCGGCGTGATCAGTTCGCCGAACACGAAGGCGACCAGGACGAACACCGCGCCGATCTTGAACAGCATCATGGCAGCCTGGCGGGTCGACATCGACGAGGCGCGCATGATGGTAAATTCGGAGCTCGAGGCGAACTGGGCCATCGTATAGATGGTGCCGATCAGGGCTGCCACCGGCATCACCTGATAGACATTGCCCGGCACCAGCAGCAACACGTACAGCAAGGCGTGCTGCATGCCGAAGTCGTTCTTGCCGACCGACGGCAGGATGCTGGTCAGGTCCATGAAGGCGACCAGGGCCAGGAAGGCGGCCAGCACGAAGGCCACCGCCTGGAAGATATTGACGGCGAAATAGCGTTGGAGGATTTTCATTCTGCGCGCGCCTCTTCGCGCTTGGCGGCCGGCGATGTCTTCAACACACGGCGGCGCTTGAAGGCGCTGATCAGGACCAGCGGATGATAGCGGTGGTTCACGTTCAGGCGCCACGCGAACAGCCCCACCACCACCAGCAGCGCGGCCAGGTGCAATGGCCACCAGCCCATGGCGAAGGCCAGCTTGCCCTGCTTGACGCTGGCTTCGGACAGGCGCACCAGATTGTTATAGGTGAAGAAGATCAGCAAGGCGATGATCAGGTTGGCCGACGAACCGGCGCGTGGATTGACGAATCCAAGCGGGATGGCCAAGAGCATCAGGACCAGGCAGGTGATTGGCGCCGCGATACGGGCCAGCAGTTCGGCCTGGGTAAAGCGGTTGGGCGCGATCAGGAGCGCCGGCGTGGACAGCGCCGACACCGGCACGTCGGCGCCGATCATCGGCGCCTGGGTCGCCACGCGCATGCTGTAGCGCTCGAATTCCATGGTCTGGAAATCGGCCTGGCCCGGCACGCCCTCGTAGCGGCGGCCATTGGAAAGCACCAGGAACTGGCCGCCCTTGCCGTCCGATTCGATCACGCCCTGCTTGGCCACCACCACCGAGTGGCTGTCGCCGTCGACGCCGCCGACGAACACGTTCTGCACCACGGTCGAGCCCTCGGCGCTGCGTTCGACGAAGAACACGCGGTCGCTCGAGCTGGACTCGCGGAACTGGCCCGGCGCCACGCGCTGCAGGTCTTCGCGTTTCTGGAAGCGCTCGACGAATTCGGCGCTCTTCATCTTGGCCCAGGGCGTGACGACGAAGGACAGCGCGCCGACCAGGGCCACCATCGGCAGGCCGAGGACCAGCACCGGCCGGATCCATCCAAGGAGGGATTGACCGGAGGCGAACCAGACCACCATCTCGGAATCGCGATAGCTGCGCGTGATGGTCGCGACCACCGCGATGAAGGACGTCAGGATAAGGATGATCGGCAACAGCTCGGCGCTGCGGAATACGATCAGCGCCAGCACATCGCCGGATGCCACCTTGCCGCCCGCCGCCCGGCCCAGGATGGCGATCAGGGTCCAGGTGACGAGGATGGAAAACAGCACCGTGAAAGTGGCGCCCGCGGCGCTCGCCAGTTCACGTTGCAGGGAACGTCGGAAAATCATTCAATAGAGTAGTTATAATTGCAGATTAGGCAGTCCGCCGCCAAACATCGAAACGGAGAACCAAATGGACTTTAGCATAAAAGCATTCGACACAAAAAACACCCTGGCCGCTGCGAAATCAGGCTGCATCGCGGTTGCGGTGTACGAGAACAAGAAACTGTCGGCTGCGGCAAAAGCACTCGATGTGAACGGCGACATCAGTGCGGCGCTCAAATCGGGCGACATCAGCGGCAAGCCGGGTTCGACCCTGCTGCTGCGCGGCGTGGCCGGTGTGGCCGCCGCGCGCGTGCTGCTGGTCGGCCTCGGTAGCGACGACGTCGCCAGCGAAAAAAGCTTTACCACCGGCGTCACCGCCGCACTGAAAGTGTTCTCCACCCTCGGCGCGGCGGACGCCATTATCGCATTCCCGCTCGACAGCGTGAAAGAGCGCGACGCAAACTGGGCGCTGCGTGCCCTCGTGATCGGCGCCAGCGAAGCCGAATTCCGCACCGACGGCCAGAAGAGCAAGAAGGATCCAGCCCTCGCCGGCGTGCGCAAGATCGTCGTTGCGGCGCCAGCCGCCGGCCTGGACAAGGCCACGCTGACCCAGGCCGCGGCGATCGCCAACGGCATGAACCTGACGAAGGAACTGGGCAACCTGTCGCCGAACGTCTGCACCCCGACCTTCCTGGCCAATACCGCGCGCAAGCTGGCCGACGACTACGGCTTCGACATCGAAGTCCTGGAACGCAAGCAGCTCGAAGCGCTCAAGATGGGCAGCTTCCTGTCGGTGACGCGCGGTAGCGAAGAAGCGCCGAAGTTCATCGTCCTCAAGCACAACGGCGGCAAGTCGAAAGACGCGCCGGTGGTCCTGGTCGGCAAGGGCATCACCTTCGACACCGGCGGCATTTCGCTCAAGCCTGGTCCAGGCATGGACGAAATGAAATACGATATGTGCGGCGCCGGCTCGGTGCTCGGCACCTTCCGCGCCATCGGCGAGATGGGCCTGAAACTGAATGTGGTCGGCATCGTCGCCGCCTGCGAGAACATGCCGTCGGGCCGCGCCACCAAGCCGGGCGACATCGTCACAGCGATGAACGGCACTACCATCGAAGTGCTCAACACCGACGCTGAAGGCCGCCTGATCCTGTGCGACGCCCTCACCTACGCCGAGCGCTTCAAGCCGGCCGCCGTGGTCGACATCGCGACCCTGACCGGCGCCTGCATCGTGGCCCTGGGCCACCACACCAGCGGCCTGTTCACGCGCGACGACGCCGCCCACGACGGCCTCGCGAACGAACTGCTCGACGCCGGCAAGCAGGCGGGCGACGTGGCATGGCGCTTCCCGCTGGGCGATATCTACAACGACCAGCTCAAGTCGAACTTCGCCGACCTGGCCAATATCGGCACCCCGGGCGCAGCCTCGATCACCGCAGCCTGCTTCCTGGAGAACTTTACCCGCAAGTACACCTGGGCCCACCTGGACATCGCCGGCACCGCCTGGAAATCGGGCGCGAACAAGGGCGCGACCGGCCGTCCGGTGCCGCTCTTGACCACGTTCCTGATGAATCGCGTGTAATGGATTTGGTCGGGCGCCGCTAGGCTGCCCGACCTTGCCAACAGCGCTAAAACCGTCGTCCCCGCGCAGGCGGGGACCCAAGTTTGCATGTACGGCCACTGGAATTAACTTAAGTGGCTACGCATGCAACTTGGGTCCCCGCCTTCGCGGGGACGACGTGTTTGGGCTAACGAAAATCGAGACTGGGCCGGGTAACTCGGAATCAGAACACCCGCGTATCGAGCGGATTCGCCCCCGCCGCCTCGGGCGGCGGCGCGGACGGCTGCATGACGACGGTCAGGATGGCCGGATAGCCATAACCCGCCCCCGAATGGCGGTCGACGAAGTAGCCAAGCCCCGCGCTGATGACCAGGTTGCCCATCAGGTTGCTGGTATCGAGCCTGGCCTGGACGACTTCGGCGGCGGTGGCGGCCGAACCCTTCTTGCAGCTGATCGACAGCGGCTCGCCGCTGCGGGTGACGGTCACCCGCCCCGGGGCGATCATATACCAGCGACCGACGTCATTGCTGAGGATGCAACCGACCCCGCCGATCTCGCGGTAATCGAGCACGGCGCGCACCTCGAGTTGCTGCACGGGGGATTCGGACATGGTCGCGCAGCCGCCCAGGGCAAGGGAGGCAAAAGCGGCAACGGCAAACGAGCGGAATGGAAACGACATGGCGAGCTTCAAGAGGCAGATACCTCGTTAACGGCAGCAGCGCGCCGCAACTGAAGCCCTGCCCGCTACGCGCACGCGGGTGTGGCGTCGAGCAGGGTGAATCGCGGCAGGACCTTGCCGTCGACCGTCACCGTTTCGAAGAAGGCGTCACGGGGCCTTACCCACACGACACCATCCTGGCCGCGATAGACGACCAGGGGTGTGTGGTCGGCTTCCAGCACTGCTTCGCACACCAGCTCGTAGATGCCGCCCTTGTAATGGCGGTAACGCGTCGGCATGCGGACGGGATCAGACCTTTTCGGTCTCGGCCTTCTGCTTTTTCTTCAGGCCCTGGATAACCTTGAGCACGCCTTCCATGCCGGCGGTCTCGTCCAGTTCGCTGAAGGCGTCCAGCACTTCGTTCAGCACGCGATTGCGCACGGCTGCTTCGTCCTGGGCGATCGCCGGCGCTGCGCCATCCTTGGCGAACTTCGATGGCGTGTCGGCGGCGGCCTTGGCGCCATGCGCCAGGGCTGCCTGCCAGATCACCCAACGGCGCTGGGTTTCAAAAACGAGGTATTCCTCGGGCTTGTCTTCGCGGCGGCGAACAATGTGGCCCTCACGCTGGGCCCACGCTTCAAATGCACTGCGCATTTCTGTCCTTTTTCAAATCTGCGTTCGGATCATTAACTTGTGAAACCGAATATTTCACAATAGTACCACTACCGCACTTCAGTAGCCGGCGCCAACTGTGTAACGAATTCTTCCCTCCCTGCATCTTGCCATCCATAGTATATCGGAAGTTGCACAAGCGCAATTTTATTGTTGCCCACGGGCAACGATCGCGAGATGACCAAGTGATGTCGCCATGCCGCTTGGAGTGCTCGTGACATACCTTCTTGAGGAATTTTAACAGTCTACTAATCGATATCTCTACATTAGGTTACATTGGTAACAATTTCGTCAGCACACATTCGTAAATACGCAGGTGATAAACATTCCAGATGCATATTCGCGTTGTTAGTAAGGCACATCTATTATTTCCATATTGAAATGTTATAGGCGTTCAATTATTGTGGTGACGGTGCAAAGGCCATGCTTTGGCGCCATCAACGAAAACGATAATAGAGGGTTGAAATGAAAAAGAACTTCCTGCTCAGCGGCGCCATGCTCGCCGTATTGACGCTGTCCGGCTGCCAGAGTGTTGGCAACGAATCGCTCCGCAAGGAAACCGAGTCGTCCGTCTCACAGAAAATCGTCCAAGGTAAAACCACCAAGACCGAAGTTCGGGCCATGTTCGGTTCCCCGACCAAGACCACCTTCACCGATGGTGGACTTGAAGTCTGGAACTACGATTTCTCCAATGTGTCCGCCGACGCCATCAGCTATGTGCCGATCGTGAACCTGTTCGGCGCCAGCGCCAGCGGCAAGAAAAAGGAACTCGTGGTGATGTATGACGAACAGAACATCGTGCGCCGCTATGCCATGAGCGAAGCGGATGTGACCCAGAAAACCGGTCTTTTCAATAACTAAGACCCCCGTCGGATGGTCGATCATGCCGCCGTCCTGGCGGCATGTCTGTTTTTGCAGCGGCGATCCTGGCCCGCTGCTGTACAAGGTTCGCGGCAAACACCTATACTGCCGGGTTTCCATCAGCCGGCGAACCCTCGTTCTCTCCAGAGCCAGCCGGCGCCATCCTTTCAGTCAAGTAGAAAACACATGAAGATCGTTACCTGGAACGTCAACTCCCTGAAGGTACGCCTTGCTCACCTGCTGCAATGGCTGGAGGCCAATCCGGTCGACGTGGTCTGCATCCAGGAGACCAAGCTCACGGATGACAAATTTCCCCTGGCCGAGCTGAACGCCGCCGGCTACCAGGTCGCGTTTTCGGGCCAGAAGACCTATAACGGCGTGGCCATCGTGTCGAAGCT
Organism: Massilia sp. Soil_C_3; assembly: GCF_057657035.1. Taxonomy (NCBI): domain Bacteria; kingdom Pseudomonadati; phylum Pseudomonadota; class Betaproteobacteria; order Burkholderiales; family Oxalobacteraceae; genus Massilia; species Massilia sp. Soil_C_3. The sequence goes on along the minus strand of NZ_JBDGJG010000002.1, from coordinate 378,591 downwards.
GCCGATCGAGGACGTGGTCAGGAACAACCCGCATTATGAAGACGCCCAGCAGCGCCTGCTGGCGGCCACGATCGGAGGCGTGCGCTTCATCTGCGCCTACGTGCCGAACGGTCAGGAAGTGGGTTCCGACAAATATACGTACAAGCTGGCCTGGCTGGACGCACTGCGCACCTGGGTGGCGGCGGAAATGGCCGCGCACGCGCAGTTCGCGATCCTGGGCGACTACAATATCGCGCCCGAAGCGCGCGACGTGCACGACCCGGCCGAATGGGAAGGCCGCATCCACTTCTCGCTGCCCGAGCGCGCCGCGCTGCAGGAGCTGATGGCGCTCGGCCTGTTGGACGCTTTCCGCCTGTTCGAGCAGCCCGAGAAGCAATACAGCTGGTGGGACTACCGCCAGATGGCGTTCCGCCGCAACCGCGGCCTGCGCATCGACCATATCCTGCTGTCGAAGACACTGGCCGATCGCTGCACCGCGTGCCACATCGATCGCGAGACGCGCAAGTGGGAGCAGCCTTCGGATCATGCGCCGGTGGTGGCGACCTTGGCGGATTGACACCTTCGTTTCAGCAGCGCATCTACAAATCGGCTGGTTGGACGCGTCGGCAGCATAGCTGCCAACCCTACGTAGGTTCGGCAGATCCCCTGCCGACGCGTTCAGCGTACACTTGAATCACCCCGCCAGCAAGCTGGCCACCTGCTCCGCCGGCAACGGCCGCGCGAACAGATAGCCCTGCGCATACTGGCACCCGAAGGAGCGCAGCAGGGCATACTGCCCTTCCGTCTCCACCCCTTCGGCCACCACCGACAATTGCAGGCTGTTGGCCAGCGCCATCACCGCCGCCACGATGGCGCGGTCCTCGGTGCTGGCTTCGAGCTCGCGCACGAAGGCGCGGTCGATCTTGATCTTGCGTACCGGGAAGCGCTTCAGGTAGGCCAGGCTCGAATACCCGGTGCCGAAATCGTCGATCGACAGGCACATCCCCATCGCGTTTATCTGACGCAGGATCTCGAGTGTCTGGCCACCGTGCTGCATCAGCGCGGTCTCGGTGATCTCGAACTCCACCAGGCCCGGTGCGATCCCCGTCTCGTCGACGATGGCGCGGATCGAGTCGACCAGGCCCTGGTGCGTGAACTGGCGCGCCGACAGGTTGATCGCCAGCGGCACCACATCCAGCCCCTCGCGCTGCCACTGCATGACCTGGACGCAGGCGCTGCGGATCACCCAATCGCCCACTTCCATGATCATGCCGCTCTCTTCCAGGATCGGGATGAATTCGTCCGGCCCCACCAGCGCCCCGTCACGGCGCCAGCGCAGCAGCACTTCGAGTGCGCGCGGGCGGCGCGTTTCGGTGCACATGATCGGCTGAAAGTAGAGTGCGAACTCGTCCCGCGCCAGGGCGCCGCGCAGGCTCGATTCGAGCTCGAAATGGCGCGCCGCCGCCAGGTTCATGCGCTCGGTGAAGAACTGGTAATTGTTGCGGCCGGCCGCCTTGGCCTGGTACATCGCGGCGTCGGCGTGGCGCATCAGGGTCTCGACGTCGACCCCATCGTCCGGATACAGGCAGATCCCGATCGAAGGCGAGATGTGCAGGCTATGGCCGTCGATCTGGCACGACATCGACAGCGCGGCGATGATGCGGTCGGCCACCGCGGCGGCGTCGCCCTTGCCGGCGATCCCCGGCATCAGCACCACGAACTCGTCGCCGCCCAGGCGCGCCACCAGGTCGCTGGGCCGCACCGCCGTCACCAGGCGCAGGGCGACGTTGCGCAGCAGCTGGTCGCCGACCATGTGGCCCAGGGTATCGTTGATGTTCTTGAAGCGGTCGAGGTCGATGAACATCAGGGCCAGTTGCTGCCCCTGATGCGGCGCGTCGCCCGATGCCACGGCGCGCATCGCCGCATCGAGCCGCTCGGACAGCATGGCGCGGTTGGGCAGGCCGGTCAGGCTGTCGTGGTAGGCCATGTGGTGCACGCGCGCCTCGGCCTGGCGCCGCTCGTTGATCTCTTCCTGCAGCAGGGCGTTGGCGCCGGCCAGTTCGGCGGTGCGCTCGGCCACCCGCACCTCGAGTTCGTCGCGCGCGCGCAGGATGGCGTCGGCCGCCTCGCGCTGGGCGGTGACGTCGTCCACCAGCCACACGCTCCTGCCACCCGCCTGGGCCAGGTCGAACAGGCGGCCCGACAGGCGCGCCCAGAAGCGGCTGCCGTCGCGCCGCACCATCTCGTGCTCGGCCATGTGGGCCTGGTCCAGCGCGAACTGGCGTCCGGAGAGCTCGCGCGCCTCCTTCCAGCTGACGTGGTCGGGATACAGCGAGCGCACCGCGATGCCGTCCATGCCGCCCGGCGGCGCGCCGAACAGCTCTTCCATCTTGCGGTTGCAGTGCAGGGTGCGGCCGCCCTCGACCACGGCAATGCCCAGTACCGCGTTGTCGAGGATGGCGCGGTTTTCCATCAGCGCCTCGCGCAGCGATTGCTCGTCGCTGCGCTCGCGGGTGCGGTCTTCGAGCATCCAGATCGTGCCCTTGTCGGGGTCGTTCGCATTGACCTGGTAGCCGATCATCTGGACCCAGGCCGGCGTGCCGTCCTTGCGCACCAGGGTGCGCGAGGTGGTGAACGGGCGGCCGTCGGCCAGCTGCGGATAGGCCTCGGCGCCGAGCTGGCGATAGGCGCCTTCGTCGGGGTAGATCACGCGCGTGGACACCCCGATCGGCTCGCCCTCGGCATAGCCGAACATCTGGCAGAAGGCGGGATTGGCGCGCCGGATCACGCGATTGCGGGTGAACATGATGCCGATCGAGGCATTGGTCATGATCGCCTGCACCTCGCTCATGGCCTGGCGCGCCTCGGTCACGTCCTCGACGATCCAGATCGTCCCGGCGTCGCGGTTGCCCGGTTCGACCGCGCAGCCGCGCAGGCGCGCCCAGAAGGTGCTGCCGTCGCGGCGGCGGAACTGCTGCTCGCTCTTTTCGAACAGCCCGCCCGCGGCCAGCACCGCGAACGCTTCCCGGATCAAGGTCTCGTAATCCTCGGGCGAGACGCAGACCTCGGCCGGCGCGATGCCTCCGACCTCGTCCGGCGCGAAGCCGAACATCTCGCCCGCGCGCGGATTGAACGAGCGGATCCGGTCGGGCTGGGTGACGGCGATGCCGACCGGCGCGTTCTCGAACACGGCGCGCTGCTCGCGCACCATGCGCCGCAAGGCGGCCAGATCCGCCAGCTGCGCCAGGTCCGCATCGTATACACCGGCCTCCGCAACGTCAGCTAATTGCAGGTTCGAAAATCCATCCATCGGTTGTTACAGTCGCGGCCAATACTCATGGTTGCCTTGAGTTGCCGAGTGGCAATAAGGGAGACAATCATACCGCGAAACAGGCCTGCAATTGAACTGCTTGCGACAAGAAAGCGACACCGTGCGAATGCCGCCCTGGCGCATCAGAAAGCATCACCCGGCACGCATACCCGCCCCTCCATCAAGACCCGCGCGCTGCGGCTCATGATGGCTTTGCTGACGCTCCAGGCGCCGTCCCGCTGCACCGCTTCGGCGCCCACGCGCAGGGTGCCGGACGGATGGCCGAAACGCACCGCGCTGCGTTCCCCGCCGCCGGCCGCGAGGTTGACCAGGGTGCCGGGAATCGCCGCCGCGGTGCCGATCGCCACCGCCGCCGTCCCCATCATCGCGTGGTGCAGCTTGCCCATCGAAAGCGCGCGCACCAGCAGATCGACGTCGCCCTGCGCCACCTGCTTGCCGCTGGACGAGATATAGCCCGCCGCTTTCGCGACGTAAGCGACCTTCGGGGTGTGCTGGCGCTTGCCGGCGTCCTCGATGCTCGCGATCAGGCCCATGCGCAGCGCGCCGTGGGCGCGGATGGTCTCGAACATGGCCAGCGCGCGCGCATCGCCATTGATCGCGTCCTGCAGCTCGGTGCCGTCGTAGCCGACCGCACCCGCCTCGACGAAGATGGTCGGGATGCCGGCGTTGATCATGGTCGCGCGCAGCGTGCCGACACCGGGCACGTCCAGTTCGTCGACCAGGTTCCCGGTCGGGAACATCGCCGAACTTGCTTCATCGTCGGCGCCCTCCTCCTCGGCCGCCGGATCGATGAATTCGAGCTGCACCTCGGCCGCCGGGAAGGTCACGCCATCGAGCTCGAAGTCGCCCGTCTCCCGGACCTGGCCATCCGTCATCGGCACGTGGGCGACGATGGTCTTGCCAATATTGGCCTGCCAGATGCGCACGACCGCGATGCCGTCCTGCGGCACCCGTGCCGGGTCGACCAGGCCGTTGGCGATGGCGAACGGCCCGACCGCAGCCGACAGGTTGCCGCAGTTGCCGCTCCAGTCGACGAAGGGCTTGTCGATCGCCACCTGGCCGAACAGGTAGTCGACGTCGTGGTCGGGCCGGGTGCTGCGCTCGACGATCACGGCCTTGCTGGTGCTGGAGGTGGCGCCGCCCATGCCGTCGATCTGCTTGCCGTAGGGGTCGGGGCTGCCGATCACGCGCAGCAGCAGCGCGTCGCGCGCGGCGCCGGCGTCGCGCGCGGCTGCAGGCAGGTCTTCGCGCTTGAAGAACACGCCTTTGCTGGTGCCGCCGCGCATATAGGTGGCGGGGATCCTGATTTGGGGGACGTGGGACATGGTGCGGTTCTCCATCAGGCCGCCTTGGGCGCCGACGATTCAAGGAAGTCCTGCGCGAAGCGCTGCAGCACCCCGCCCGCTTCATAGATGGCCAGTTCCTCGGCCGTATCGAGGCGGCAGGTCACCACGACCTCGAGCTGTTCTCCGTTCCTGCGATGGATCACCAGCGTCAGGTCGGCGCGCGGCGCGCGCTCGCCCACCACGTCGAAGGTCTCGGTGCCGTCGATGCCGAGCGTGATGCGATTCATACCGGGCTTGAACTCAAGCGGCAGCACGCCCATGCCCACCAGGTTGGTGCGGTGGATGCGCTCGAAACCTTCGGCCACGATCGCTTCCACGCCCGCCAGGCGCACGCCCTTGGCCGCCCAATCGCGCGACGAGCCCTGGCCATAGTCGGCGCCGGCCACCACGATCAGCGGCTGCTTGCGTTCCATGTAATGCTCGATCGCTTCCCACATGCGGGTCACCTCGCCCGACGGCTCGATGCGCGCCAACGAACCGGCGATCACATTGCCCACGCCATCCTTGACCATCTCGTTCCTCAACGTCGGATTGGCGAAGGTCGCGCGCTGCGCCGTGAGGTGGTCGCCGCGATGGGTGGCGTAGGAATTGAAGTCTTCTTCGGGCAAGCCCATCTTCGCCAGGTATTCGCCGGCGGCCGAATCGAGCATGATCGCGTTCGACGGCGACAGGTGGTCGGTGGTGATGTTGTCGCCCAGGACCGCCAGCGGGCGCATGCCGCGCAAGCTGCGTTCACCTGCCAGCGCGCCTTCCCAGTACGGCGGGCGGCGGATATAGGTGCTCTGTGGACGCCAGTCGTACAGCGGGCTGACCGCGGCGCCATCGTCGACGACGCGCGCGAACATCGGCGTATACACCTTGCGGAACTGCTCGGGCTTGACGCTGGCGGCGACCACGGCGTCGATCTCGTCGTCCGATGGCCACAGGTCGGCCAGCCGGATCTCCTTGCCGGCGGCGTCCAAGCCCAGCACGTCCTTCTCGATGTCGAAGCGGATGGTGCCGGCGATCGCATACGCCACCACCAGCGCCGGCGACGCCAGGAAGGCCTGCTTGGCATACGGGTGGATGCGGCCGTCGAAGTTGCGGTTGCCCGAAAGGACGGCGGTCGCATACAGGTCGCGCTCGATGATCTCTTGCTGGATGGCCGGGTCGAGCGCCCCGCTCATGCCGTTGCAGGTGGTGCAGGCAAACGCCACGACGCCGAAGCCAAGCCGGTCCAACTCGGGCGTGAGGCCGGCTTCGTCCAGATAAAGGGCAACGGCTTTCGAACCCGGCGCGAGCGAGCTCTTGACCCAGGGCTTGCGCAGCAGGCCCGCGCGGTTGGCGTTGCGCGCCAGCAGGCCGGCGGCGACCATATTGCGCGGGTTGTTGGTGTTGGTGCAGCTGGTGATGGCGGCGATGATGACGGCGCCGTCGGGCATCAGGCCCGGCTCATTCTCCACTTTACCGGCGATGCCGCGCGCCGCCAGTTCCGAGGTCGGCACGCGCTTGTGCGGGTTCGACGGGCCGGCGATATTGCGCACCACGCTGGAGAGGTCGAACGACAAGGTGCGTTCGTACTGGGCATTCTGCAGGCTGTCGGCCCACAGGCCGGCCTGTTTCGCATAGGTCTCGACCAGGTGCACGGTCTCGTCCTCGCGGCCGGTCAGGCGCAGGTACTTGATGGTCTGCTCGTCGATGTAGAACATCGCGGCGGTGGCGCCGAATTCCGGCGCCATATTCGAGATGGTCGCGCGGTCGCCCAGGGTGAGTGCGGCGGCGCCCTCGCCAAAAAACTCGAGGTAGGCGGAGACGACTTTCGACTTGCGCAGGAACTCGGTCAGCGCCAGCACGGTGTCGGTGGCGGTGATACCGGGGCCGGGCCGGCCCGTCAACTCGACGCCGACGATGTCGGGCAGGCGCATGTACGAGGCGCGGCCCAGCATCACGCTTTCGGCTTCCAGCCCGCCGACGCCGATCGCGATCACGCCCAGCGCATCGACCATCGGCGTGTGCGAGTCGGTGCCGACCAGCGTGTCCGGATAGGCCACGCCCTTCTCCACCTGGATCACGGGCGACATGCGCTCCAGGTTGATCTGGTGCAGGATGCCGTTACCGGGCGGGATCACGTCGACGTTCTGGAAGGCCTTCTTGGTCCAGTCGATGAAGTGGAAGCGGTCTTCGTTGCGGCGATCCTCGATCGCGCGGTTCTTGGTGAACGCGTCGGGATCGAAGCCGCCGCATTCGACGGCCAGCGAGTGGTCGACCACCAGCTGGGTCGGCACCACCGGATTGACCAGGGCCGGATCGCCCCCTTGCAGCGCAATGGCGTCGCGCAGGCCGGCCAGGTCGACCAGGGCGGTCTGTCCCAGGATGTCGTGGCAGACCACGCGCGCCGGGAACCAGGGGAAATCGAGCTCGCGCTTGCGTTCGATGATCTGCTTGAGCGAGTCGGTCATGCAGGCGGGATCGCAGCGGCGCACGAGGTTCTCGGCCAGCACGCGCGAGGTGTAGGGCAAGGTGTCGTAGGCGCCGGGCTGGATGGCGTCGACCGCGGCGCGCGTGTCGAAGTAGTCCAGATCGGTGCCTGGGAGGGGTTTCAGGTGGTTGGTATTCATGGCGATGCTCGATTGATTAGCTAACCTGAAAACCGTCGTCCCCGCGAAGGCGGGGACCCAATTTTGCGTGCGTGACCCCAAACGCTTATGTGGCCTGCAAGCTTACTTGGATTCCCGCCTTCGCGGGAATGACGTGCGAATGATCGTGGTGCTAATGGATGACGATGAGTTACTTGCGTTCTGCCAGCGGCACGAACTGCAGGTCTTCCGGACCGACGTAATTCGCGCTCGGGCGGATGATCTTGTTGTCGATGCGCTGCTCGATGACGTGGGCGGCCCAGCCCGAGGTGCGCGAGATGACGAACAGCGGCGTGAACATGGCGGTCGGCACGCCCATCATGTGGTACGACACGGCCGAGAACCAATCCAGGTTCGGGAACATCTTTTTCACCTCCCACATCACCGATTCCAGGCGCTCGGCGATGTCGAACATCTTCATCGAACCTGCCTCGGAAGACAGCGAGCGCGCCACTTCCTTGATCACTTTGTTGCGCGGGTCCGAGATCGTGTACACCGGGTGGCCGAAGCCGATCACGACTTCCTTGTTGGCCATGCGGTTGCGGATGTCGGCTTCGGCTTCGTCGGCGCTTTCATAACGCTTCTGGATGTCGAGCGCCACCTCGTTGGCGCCGCCGTGTTTCGGACCGCGCAGCGCGCCGATGGCGCCGGTGATGGCCGAGTGCATGTCGGAGCCGGTGCCGCCGATCACGCGCGCGGTAAAGGTCGACGCGTTGAATTCGTGCTCGGCGTACAGGATCAGCGAGGTGTGCATCGCCTGCACCCAGGACTCGCGCGGCTTGAAGCCGTGCAGCAAGTGCAGGAAGTGGCCGCCGATCGAATCGTCGTCGGTTTCCACTTCGATGCGCTTGCCATTGTGGCTGTAGTGGTGCCAGTACAGCAGCATCGAGCCGAACGACGCCATCAGGCGGTCGGCGATGTCGCGCGCGCCGGCGATGTTATGGTCGTCCTTCTCGGGCAAGGTGCAGCCCAGCACCGACACGCCGGTGCGCATCACGTCCATCGGATGCGCGCCGGCCGGCAGCGCCTCGAGCGCGCTCTTGACGGCCTGCGGCAGGCCGCGCAAGGACTTGAGCTTGGCCTTGTAGCCGCGCAGCTCGGCCTCGTTCGGCAGCTTGCCGTGCACCAGCAGATAGGCGATTTCCTCGAATTCGCAGGCGTCGGCCACGTCCAGGATGTCGTAGCCGCGGTAGTGCAGGTCGTTGCCCGATTTGCCGACCGAGCACAGCGCGGTATTGCCCGCGGCCACGCCGGACAGGGCCACGGACTTCTTCGGCTTGAAGGTTGGGGTCTCGTTGTTCTGGGTCGTCATCCTCGGTTCTCCTTATTTCGCTTTGTTCTGGGCGAACAGCGCGTCGAGCTTGTGTTCATAGCTATGGTAGTCGATGCGGTCGTACAGTTCCGCGCGCGTCTGCATGGTGTCGAGCACGTTCTGCTGGGTGCCGTCGCGGCGGATCGCGTTGTACACGTTCTCGGCCGCCTTGTTCATCGCGCGGAACGCCGACAGCGGATACAGCACCAGGCCGACACCAGCGCTTTTCAGTTCGTCGACGGTAAACAGCGGGGTGGAGCCGAATTCGGTGATATTGGCCAGCACCGGCACCTTGACCGCGTCGGCGAACTGTTTATACATCTCCAGGCTCGTCATCGCCTCGGGGAAGATCATGTCGGCCCCGGCTTGCACGCACGCCACGGCGCGTTCGATGGCGGCGTCCAGGCCTTCCACGGCCAGCGCATCGGTGCGCGCCATGATCACGAACTCGTCGTACGGACGGGCATCGGCGGCCGCCTTGATGCGGTCGACCATCTCGTCCTTGCTGACGATTTCCTTGCCCGGGCGGTGGCCGCAGCGCTTGGCGCCGACCTGGTCTTCGATGTGGCAGGCGGCGGCGCCGGCCTTGGCCAGGGTGCGCACGGTGCGCGCCACATTGAAGGCCGATGCGCCGAAACCGGTGTCGACGTCGACCAGCAGCGGCAGGTCGCACACGTCGGTGATGCGGCGTACGTCGATCAGGACGTCGTCCAGGTTCGAGATGCCAAGATCCGGCAAGCCCAGCGAACCCGCAGCCACGCCGCCGCCCGACAGGTAGATCGCCTTGAAGCCGGCGCGCTGGGCCAGCAGGGCGTGATTGGCGTTGATCGCGCCGACCACTTGCAATGGGGATTCTTCCTGCATTGCCTTGCGAAATGCGGCGCCGGCGGAGAGCTTGGTCATGCGGTGTCCTTTCAGATGCGGTGGATGTCCAGCCTGATATTGCAAACCTCGTGCCAGCGCGCCAACAATCTTCATTTATCCAGTTATTCCTATTGTATTCAGTCACTTAGCGTGGAGTGCCGCATATGATCCCAGCATATCCACCTGGCGCCGCCCTCCGCGTCGTTTCATGCTGAAACAATACGATGCAACGCTTGAAACAATTAAGACTTGCTTAAAGTGCCGCCGTGATCGAAACGAACGTCTTGACATATCGGGATATCCCGATATACTAGGAGTCATGGAACTGCTAGACATCTTCAAAGCCCTCTCTAACCGCACACGCCTCGATATCCTGAAAGGCTTGAAGGACCCGGAGAAACATTTCCCTCCGCAAGACGAGGGCGACGTGCACACGGTTGGTGTTTGCGTGAGCAGTATCCAGGAAGGCGTTGGCCTGTCGCAGTCGACCGTGTCCGATTACCTTGCAACATTGCAGCGAGCTGGCCTGGTTGAAGTGCGGCGTATCGGCCAGTGGACGTACTACAAAAGGAACGAGGCAACCATCAGCGCCCTCGCCGAGATCATCGGGAAAGAGCTGTAAATTTTTTTATCACTATATATCGAGAATTACCGATATCCCTTTTTAACGAAACGAGGAATTATCATGAAAGCTCAAGTGCTCACTTCTTTTGGCGGCCCGCAATCGTTTGAACTGCGCGACGTACCGAAACCCGTGCCGCAGGCCGGCCAGGTGCTGGTCCGGGTGCAGGCCACCTCCATCAATCCCCTGGACTACCAGGTCCGCCGCGGCGACTATGCCGACCTGGTGCCGCTGCCGGGCATCACCGGCCATGACGTGTCGGGCGTGGTCGAGGAAGTCGGACCGGGCGTGACCGCGTTCGCGCCAGGCGACGAAGTCTGGTACACCCCGCAAATCTTCGACGGCCCCGGTAGCTATGCCGAATACCATGTGGCCGCCGAGAGCATCATCGGCAAGAAGCCGGCTTCGCTGACCCATCTCGAGGCCGCCAGCCTGACCCTCGTCGGCGGAACCGCGTGGGAAGCCTTGGCTGTGCGCGCCCAGCTGAAAGCCGGGGAAAGCATCCTGATCCATGGCGGCGCGGGTGGTGTCGGCCACGTCGTGATCCAGGTCGCCAAAGCCATGGGCGCCCGCGTGTTCACCACGGTCAAGGAGGACAATTTCGAGTTCGCACGCTCCCTGGGCGCCGACGTCGTCATCGATTACACGCAAGAAGATTACGTTGACGCCATCCTGCGCGAGACCGGCGGTCACGGCGTCGACGTGGTGTTCGACACCATCGGCGGCGACACCCTGGCGCGCAGCCCGGACGTGCTGGCGCAACTCGGCCGCGTCGTCTCGATCGTGGACATCGCACAGCCGCAGAACCTGATCCAGGCCTGGGGCAAGAATGCGAGCTACCACTTCGTCTTCACCCGCCAGAACCGCGGCAAGCTGGACGAACTGAGCGCCCTGATCGAGCGCGGCCAGCTGAAACCCCACGTCGGCGCCGTCTATTCGCTAGCCGACATCCCGCTTGCGCACGCGCGGCTGGAAAGCCGTGACAACGGCCTGAAGGGGAAGATCGCGATCGCGGTGGGGCCGTTGGCCGATCACACCAGCGCACAAGCCTGAGTCGATTGATTCACTTCGAAAGGAATATCATGGTTTACGAAATCGCCACCCTGCTCGTCCGGCCCGATCGCACCGACGCGTTCAGACATGCATTTGCCGATGTCGCTCATCTGCTCACCCGCGCAAAGGGCTATCGGGGCCATTTGCTGGCGCCCGGGGTCGAGCTGCCGCAACAGTTCACGCTCATCGTGCGCTGGCAGACGCTGGAAGATCACACCCCGAACTTCGAAACGAGCGACGACCACCAGATGTTCATGGCGGGCTTGCAGGACTTTCTCGCGGGCGAGCCCGCCGTCCGCCACATCGAAGGTGCGGCCTTTTCCATCGGGCCGTGGGATGCGACGGCAGCGAAATAAAAAAAGGGCGGCTTTCAAAGGCCGCCCCTTCTACCTGCTTAAGGTCGGTTTAGTGCGCCGACGCACCCGCCGCACCGATACCGGTCTCGGCGCGCACTTCCTGCGCCTCGAAGCCGGCGCGGTCGATGCGGGCACGTGGGCCCTTGTCGGTGATCGAGAAGATCCAGATACCGAAGAAGCCGATTGCCATCGAGAAGATCGCCGGCGAAGCGTACGGGAAGATCGCGGCGCCGTTGCCCAGCACATCGACCCACACCGATTTCGACAGCACGGTCAGGATGACAGCGGTCGCCAGGCCCAGGAAGCCGCCCACGGTGGCGCCGCGGGTGGTGCAGTCTTTCCACAGCACCGACATGAACAGCACCGGGAAGTTGGCCGACGCGGCGATCGCAAAGGCCAGCGACACCATGAAGGCGACGTTCTGCTTTTCGAAGGCGATACCCAGCAGCACGGCGATGATGCCGAGGCAGATGGTGGTGATCTTCGACACTTTCAGCTCGTTGGCGCTGGTTGCCTGGCCCTTCTTGAACACGGTGGCGTACAGGTCATGCGACACCGCCGAGGCGCCCGACAGGGTCAGGCCGGCCACCACCGCCAGGATGGTCGCGAAGGCCACGGCCGAGATGAAGCCCAGGAACACATCGCCGCCCACGGCTTGCGCCAGGTGGACTGCCGCCATATTGTTACCGCCCAGCAGTGCACCGGCAGCGTCCTTGAAGGCCGGGTTGGTGCCGACCAGCACGATCGCGCCGAAGCCGATGATGAAGGTCAGGATGTAGAAGTAGCCGATCCAGGTGGTGGCCCACAGCACCGATTTACGTGCTTCCTTGGCGCTCGGGACGGTGAAGAAGCGCATCAGGATGTGCGGCAGGCCGGCGGTGCCGAACATCAGCGCCATGCCGAACGATATCGCGGAAATCGGATCCTTGATGAAGCTGCCCGGGCCCATGATGGCGTCGCCCTTGGCGTGCAGTTCGGTCGCGGTCTGGAACAGTTGCGACGGGCTGAAGTTGTACTGGGCCAGCACCGAGAACGCCATGAACGAGGCGCCCGACAGCAGCAGCACGGCCTTGATGATCTGCACCCAGGTGGTGGCGGTCATGCCGCCGAACAGCACGTAGACCATCATCAGGGCGCCGACCAGCACCACCGCGATCCAGTAGTCCAGGCCGAACAGCAGCTTGATCAGCTGGCCGGCGCCGACCATCTGCGCGATCAGGTAGAAGGCCACCACGACCAGGGTGCCGGATGCCGCGAACACGCGGATCGGCTTCTGGGCGAAGCGGTACGACGCCACGTCGGCGAAGGTGAAGCGGCCCAGGTTGCGCAGGCGCTCGGCCATCAGGAAGGTGATGACGGGCCAGCCGACCAGGAAGCCGATCGCATAGATCAGGCCGTCGAAGCCGTCCAGGAACACGGCGGCGGAAATACCCAGGAAGGAGGCGGCCGACATGAAGTCGCCCGCGATCGCCAGGCCGTTCTGGAAACCGGTGATGCCGCCGCCGGCGGTATAGAAGTCGGACGCCGAGCGGGTCTTGGCGGCAGCCCATTTGGTGATGAACAGGGTGCCGACCACGAACACCGCGAACATGATGATCGCGGTCCAGTTGGTGGCCTGCTTGACGCCCTGGCCGAGGTCGGGGGCGGCGTGGGCGATGCCGGCAGCTGCCAGCAGGGCCAGCGCGACCGAGGTATGGACGCGGCTCATGCGGCACCCACTTTCGCTTTGATGGCGTCGCTCAGCTCATCGTAATCGCGGTTGGCGCGGCGCACGTAGATGCCAGTGATGACGACGGTGAAGATGATGACGAACAGGCCCAGGGGAATGCCCCAGGTCATGACACCGTCGCCGATGCGGGAACCCATGAATTCCTTGTTGAAGGCGACCAGCAGCGTGAAGCCGTAGTACACGATCATCATGGCCCAGGTCAGCGTCCAGCCGAACTTGGAACGGGTCTCTTTGAGCTTTTGGTAATTCGGGTCGCTCTTGACCCTTTGTACGACGTCTTGATCCACTTTTGTCTCCTGATTTTTCTGGTGTTGCCTTTGCGGCTGAGACCCATCCTACGGGCAGCCCCTTACCGGATTCTTACGGCATAAAAGTAATTGACCGTTCGTTCGATTACGCCGTGGCGTTTCAAATTGAAACTCCGCACTGAAAAATGCACTAAACTTGAAACATGAATGCACCCCGCTCCCCGCTCGACGCCGGCGACAAGCCCGTCATCTGGACCGTCTCCGTCTCGCGCCTGTCCGACCTGTTCCGCGACATTACCGTCGAATACGACCATCTAGCTTTGATCGAACCGCTGCATCTTGGTTTTGACGAGGCTGCGAAACATATCCGCGAGCGCCTGGCTACTGAGCACTGTGACGTAGTCATCGCGGCCGGCTCGAATGCCGCCTGGCTCAAGGGACGGGTGTCGGTGCCGGTGGTGGCGGCCAAGGCCAGCGGCTTCGACGTGCTCAAGGCGCTGGCGCGGGCGCGCCGGGTCTCGAGCCGGATCGGCGTGATCAGCTACCAGGCGCCGCTGCCGGAACTGGGCGACTTCGCCGCTACCTTCGGCCTCGACCTGGCCCAGCGCACCTACGTCACGCGCGAGGATGCGCGCGCCGCAGTGCACGAGCTCAAGGCCGAGGGCATCGCCGTGATCGTCGGCGCGGGATTGATCACCGACCTGGCAGAGGAAGCCGGGCTGACCGGTGTATTCCTGTATTCGGCGGCCTCGATCCGCCAGGCCTTCGACGACGCACTGGAGCTGGCGCGCCTGACCCGGCTCGAGGCCGGGCGCGGGCGGCGCAAGCCCAATGAGCAACGCGCGCGCCGCGGCATGAACGACTTGCGCGGCGACTCGCCCGCGATGGAGCGCCTGCGCCAGACCGTGGTGCTGTATGCGCGTTCGCCCAGCACCGTCCTGATCGAGGGCGAGACCGGCAGCGGCAAGGAACTGGTGGCCCAGGCGATCCACCGCGAGAGCCCGCGCCGCGGCGCCAACCGTCCCTTCGTGGCGGTGAACTGCGGCGCGATCGCCGAGTCGTTATTGGAATCTGAGCTGTTCGGCCACGAGGAAGGCGCGTTCACCGGCGCGCGCCGCGGCGGCCATGCCGGCCTGTTCGAGGCCGCCAACGGCGGCACCCTGTTCCTGGACGAGATCGGAGAAATGCCGCTGGCCCTGCAGACCCGCCTGCTGCGCGTGCTGGAAGAGCGCGAGGTGATGCGGGTCGGCGGCACGCGCCCGGTGCCGATCGACGTGCGCGTGATCAGCGCCACCCATTGCGACCTCGAAGCACGGGTGCGCGAGGGACGTTTTCGGGCCGACCTGTTCTATCGGCTGGCGGTGCTGCGCCTGGCCTTGCCGCCGCTGCGCGCCCGCGCGCAGGACATCGCGCCGCTGGCCGAATGGTCGCTCAAGCATGCACTGGCCGCGCTCGATGCGCGCCCGCATCCGAACCTGGCGGCCGAGGTCAACGCTTGCGCGCCCCTGCTCGCTTCCTATGCCTGGCCGGGCAATGTGCGCGAGCTGCGCAACCTGATGGAACGGGTCGCCTTGTTCCTGGCGGCCGAGCCGCTGCAGGCGTTGACGCCGGCTTTCATGCTGTCGGTGGCGCCGGAACTGGGGCGGCAAGTAGCATCACCTGACACGGCGCCCTCCCCTGCGCCTGGGCGCGAAACGGCGGCTGCCGTGCTGGCCCGCTTCGGCGGACAACGCGATCTTGCCGCGCAGCACCTCGGGATCAGCCGCACTACCTTGTGGCGCCGCCTCAAGACTGGGCCTTAGCAAAACCTTAAGCTTCTCCAAAGCAGCGCTCGACAAAAACTCGTATCATGATCCTTCAGAGCTGGCGCCGATCCGCGCCAGTCGTCGTAGCATGCCTGCCCGCCGCGGTTCCCTTGCGCTACCCGCGCCGGCTGGCCGGCCTAACGGAGGCAATATGCAACATGCGTCGCAAGCTGCACTGTTTTCGCTGATCGGCGATACCCCGCTGGTGGAAGTCACCCGGATCGATACCGGCCCCTGCCAGCTGTTCCTCAAGCTCGAATCGCAGAACCCCGGCGGCTCCATCAAGGACCGCATCGGCAAGACCATGATCGAGCAGGCCGAGCACGACGGCCTGCTGCAGCCCGGCGGCACCGTGATCGAGGCCACGGCCGGCAATACCGGCCTGGGCCTGGCGCTGGTGGCGCGCATCAAGGGCTACCGCGTGGTGCTCGTCGTGCCCGACAAGATGGCGGCCGAAAAAGTCCTGCACCTGAAGGCGCTCGGCGCCGAAATCCACCTGACCCGCTCCGACGTCGGCAAGGGCCATCCCGAGTATTACCAGGACTACGCGGCGCGCCTGGCGAAAGAGATCCCCGGCGCCTGGTTCGCCGACCAATTCAACAATCCCGCCAATCCGCGCGCCCACGAAACGACGACCGGCCCCGAACTCTGGGACCAGACCAACCACAAGCTCGACGCCATCGTGGTCGGCGTCGGATCGAGCGGCACCCTCACCGGCCTGTCGCGCTACTTTAAAAAGACCCAGCCCCTGCTCGAATTCGTCCTGGCCGACCCGAAAGGCTCGATCCTGGCCGAGTACGTCGAGACCGGCCACGTCTCGCAACACGCGGGCTCGTGGGCGGTCGAGGGCATCGGCGAGGACTTCATTCCCGGCATCGCCGACCTGTCGCGCGTAAAGACCGCCTACACCATCAGCGACGAAGAGAGTTTCTCGACCGCGCGCCTGCTGCTGCAGCAAGAAGGCATCCTGGCCGGTTCGTCCACCGGCACCCTGCTGGCGGCCGCGCTGCGCTATTGCCGCGCCCAGACCCGCCCCAGGCGCGTGGTCACCTTCGTGTGCGACACCGGCACCCGCTACCTGTCCAAGGTGTACAGCGACGGCTGGATGGTCGACCAGGGCCTGATCACACGGCCCAAGACAGGCGACCTGCGCGACCTGATCGGCCGCCGCCACGATCTGGGTGAAGTCATCACCCTGTCGCCCGACGATACCCTGCTTACCGCCTTCAACCGCATGCGCTCGAGCGACCTGCAGCAGCTGCCGGTGGTCGACGCCGGCGGCCGGCTGCTCGGCCTCATCGACGAATCCGACCTGCTGCACCAGGTGACGCAAGATACCGCGCGCTTCAATGCGCCGGTGTCCGGCACCATGACGTCCGAACTGCAAACCCTGCATCCGGCGGCGAGCATGGGCCAGCTGCGCGAGATCCTCGACCATGGCCTCACCGCCGTCATCGCCGACGGGCCGACCTTCTACGGCCTGATCACGCGCTACGACCTGCTCAACCATCTGCGAAGGACCCTGTCTTGACTCATCCAATCGAATTCAAACGGCACCTGGCTACCCGCGTCATCCACGGCGGCCAGTCGCCCGAACCGGCCACCGGCGCCGTGATGCCGCCCATCTTCGCCACCTCGACCTTCCGGCAAGAAAGCCCGGGCGTGCACAAGGGCCTCGACTACGGCCGCTCGCACAATCCGACGCGCTGGGCGCTCGAGCGCTGCGTGGCCGATATCGAGGGCGGCCGCGCCGCCTTCGCCTTCGCTTCCGGGCTGGCTGCCATTGCGGCGGTGCTCGAACTGCTGCCCGCCGGCTCGCACATCGTGGCCGGCGACGATATGTATGGCGGCACCTACCGCCTGTTCGAGCGCGTGCGCCGCGACAGCGCCGGCCTGTCGTTCAGCTACGTCGACCTGTCCGACCCCGACGCGCTGGCCGCCGCCATCAAGCCCGAGACGCGCATGGTATGGGTCGAGACCCCGACCAATCCGATGCTCAAGCTGGCCGACCTGACGGCCATCGCGGGCATCTGCCACGCGCGCGGCATCATCAGCGTGTGCGACAACACCTTCGCCAGCCCGATCAACCAGCGCCCGCTGGAACACGGCTTCGACATCGTGGTGCACTCCACCACCAAATACATGAACGGCCACTCGGACGTGATCGGCGGCGTGGCCGTGGTCGGCGCCGGCGACGCCCAGACCGGCCTGGCCGAAAAGCTCGGCTTCATCCAGAACGCGGTGGGCGCCATCCAGGGCCCGTTCGACAGCTTCCTCGTACTACGCGGGATCAAGACGCTGGCCCTGCGCGTCGAGCGCAGCAACGCCAACGCCCTGCTGCTGGCCAGCTGGCTCGAGCAGCAGCCGCGCGTAGCAAAGGTGTACTACCCGGGCCTGGAATCGCATCCCCAGCACGCGCTGGCGCGCCACCAGATGCATGGCTACGGCGGCATCGTGTCGATCGACCTCGACACCGACATCGCCGGCGCGCGCCGCTTCCTGGAGGCCTGCGAGGTGTTCACCCTGGCCGAGAGCCTGGGCGGCGTGGAAAGCCTGATCGAGCATCCGGCCCTGATGACCCACGCCACCATTCCGCCGGAGCAGCGTGCAGAACTCGGCATCGGCGATGGACTCATTCGCCTGTCGGTGGGCATCGAGCATATCGACGACCAGCGTGAGGATCTGCGCCGCGCGTTGGCGGCGATCTGAGCACGTAGGGTTGGCCGGGGCGCGCAGCCGGCTCTGCCGCCGACGCGGTGATCGTTACCGGCTCCGATATCGAGCCGGATGATCGCGCAGTCAACCATCACCGCGTCGGCGGCGAAGCCGCCAACCCTACGCTGCCAGCAGAGGCTGAGCCGCAGGCGCGGCCAGCACGCTGCGCAACTTGAACGTCGCCACCAGCGCCGACAGCTCCGCCGCCTGCTGGCGCATCGAGGCCGCTGCCGCCGCGGCTTCTTCCACCATCGCCGCGTTCTGCTGGGTCGACATGTCGATCTCGGCGATCGACTTGCTGACCTGGGTGACGCCATCGGCCTGGCCCGCGCTGGCGGTGTGGATCTGACCGAGGATGCCGGCCACCTCGTGCACGTGCTGCAGCATGGCGCGCATGGTCGAGCCGGCCGATTCGGCCATGCCGGTGCCGGCCTCGATCTCGCTCGACGACTCGCCGATCAGCTTCTTGATTTCCTTGGCCGCCCCGGCCGAGTGCTGGGCCAGGTTGCGCACCTCGCTGGCCACGACGGCAAAGCCGCGGCCTTCGCTGCCGGCGCGCGCCGCTTCCACCGCCGCGTTCAGCGCCAGGATATTGGTCTGGAAGGCGATGCTGTCGATCATGCCGGTGATGTCCACGATGCGCGCGGCGGAGGCCTTGATCGCTCCCATGCGCGCCACCAGCTGCTCGACCGCCCGCGCGCCTTCGGTGGCCACGCCGGACGCGGTCTGGGCCAGGGCATTGGCGTTCTTCGCATTGGCGTTGTTGCTGGCGATCGCCTCGCTCAATTCATCCATTGCGCTCACGGTCTGGCGCAGCGCGTCGGCCTGGCGCTCGGTACGGTTCGACAGATCCTGGTTGCCTTCGGCGATCTCGTTCGAGGCCGAGTCGATCGCCTGGGCGCCGACCAGCACCTGCGACACGGTATTCGAGACGCCGTGGGTCATGCCGTTGAGGGCGTCGAACAGGCGGCCGATCTCGTCGCTGCGCTGGTGGCTGATGGTCGGCCGCAGGTCGCCGTGGGCCACTTGCTCGGCCAGCATCGCGGCCTGCTGCAGCGGCACCACCAGGTTGCGGCTGAGAAGCCAGGCCAGGCCCGCGCCCACCAGCAGCGCCGCGCCACCAAGGGCCAGCAGCAGGATCTTGCTGAAGCTCGACGCGGCGGTCGTTTCGTCGGCCAGGCGGTGCGCCTCGCTGCTCTCGTAGGCGAGCAAGGATTCGAACGCGCCGACCTTGGCCTTGTAGCCCGGTTCCCATTGCCTGGTCAGGATTTCCTCGACCAGGCCGGTCTGTCCCAGGTCCTTGGCCTTGAACAGCGCTTCCTGGACGGTCCCCAGCGCGGCCTTATGGCGGGCCGCATCCTGCAGCATCGCGCGCTCGCGCTCCGACACCGGAAGCTTGGCCAGTTTCTCCTCGATGGCGGCGATGTTCTTGCGCCCTTCCGCCAGCTGGGCCTGGAAGTAGTCGGCCAGTTCCAGGCTGTCGCTGCGCGCGATCGAGACGGTGCGCGAACCGTTCAGGCGCTCGATGCCGAGCAGGTCGGACACCAGCTGCTGCTTGGCCAGCTTGTCGTCGACCAGGTTGGAGGTGATGACATCTGCCGCGTGCATGCGCCATACCGCGACGGCG
Source organism: Massilia sp. Soil_C_3 (assembly GCF_057657035.1). Lineage (NCBI taxonomy): Bacteria > Pseudomonadati > Pseudomonadota > Betaproteobacteria > Burkholderiales > Oxalobacteraceae > Massilia > Massilia sp. Soil_C_3. The sequence goes on along the minus strand of NZ_JBDGJG010000002.1, from coordinate 358,989 downwards.
GCAATGATCACGATGACGAGGGAGAGGATGCCGAAGGCGCCGATGAGCTTGGCGGAGGTGTTGAGCTGTGGGAGTCGCATGGGTAGTCCGTGATGAGGTGGGACAACGATGCGTGCATTCTAGAAATGTTATATGACACAGTCATGAACTCACATTTCAAGAATTACCATGGTTCTTTGCAAAGAGTTTTGAGGTAAAAATAACTAAGTTAAATAAAAGGCATGCCACTCAGAGCGAGCGAAGTGCGCCATCGCGCATCGATGCGCGAAAAAAAAGCCCGCGGCACTGGGTGCGCGGGCTTCTTGTCGAGAGCGCCTTGCGGCGCCGTCCTTACTCGATCTCGACCGTCTCCGCCGGCGCCGGTGGCGGCAGTGCGTCGCCTTCCGGGAACTCGAGGACCACGTCGTCCTTCTCGTTCAGGTCGACCGTCACGCGGCCGCCGTTGGTCAGGCGGCCGAACAGCAGCTCGTCGGCAAGCGCCTTGCGGATCATGTCCTGGATCAGGCGCGACATCGGACGCGCGCCCATCGCCGGGTCGAAGCCCTTGGTGCCGAGGAACTTGCGCAGTTTCTCGGTGAAGATCGCTTCCACCTTCTTCTCATGCAACTGCTCTTCGAGCTGCATCAGGAACTTGTCGACCACGCGCAGGATGATGTCCTCGTCCAGCGCGCGGAAGCTGATGATCGCGTCCAGGCGGTTGCGGAACTCCGGCGTGAACATGCGCTTGATGTCGGCCATCTCGTCGCCAGCCGCCTTCGAATCGAGGAAGCCCAGCGAACGCTTGGTCAGGCTTTCGGCGCCCGCATTGGTGGTCATCACGATGATCACGTTGCGGAAATCCGCCTTGCGGCCGTTGTTGTCGGTCAGGGTGCCATGGTCCATCACCTGCAACAGGATGTTGAAGATGTCCGGATGGGCCTTCTCGATCTCGTCCAGCAGCAGCACGGTGTGCGGCTTCTTGGTGATGGCCTCGGTCAGCAGGCCGCCCTGGTCGAAGCCGACATAGCCCGGCGGCGCGCCGATCAGGCGCGACACGGCGTGACGCTCCATGTACTCGGACATGTCGAAGCGCACCAGCTCGATGCCCAGGATGAAGGCCAGCTGCTTGGCCACCTCGGTCTTGCCGACGCCGGTCGGACCGGAGAACAGGAAGGAGCCGATCGGCTTGTCGGTCTTGCCCAGGCCAGCGCGCGCCATCTTGATCGCGGCCGACAGCGCCTCGATCGCGGGGTCTTGCCCAAACACGACGTTGCGCAGGTCGCGGTCGATCGTCTGCAGCTTGCTGCGGTCGTCCTGGTTGACCGTTTGCGGCGGAATCCGCGCGATCTTCGCGATGATGTCCTCGATCTCGGTCTTGCCGATGGTTTTCTTCTGCTTCGACTTCGGCAGGATGCGCTGGGCCGCGCCGGCTTCGTCGATCACGTCGATCGCTTTATCTGGCAGATGACGGTCGTTGATGAAGCGCGCCGCCAGCTCGGCCGCGGTCGACAGCGCCGACGCCGAGTATTTCACGCCATGGTGCTCTTCGAAGCGCGACTTCAGGCCGCGCAGGATCGCCACGGTCTGCTCGACCGTCGGTTCGTTGACGTCGACTTTCTGGAACCGGCGCGACAGTGCATGGTCTTTCTCGAACACGCCGCGGAATTCGGTGAACGTGGTCGCGCCGATGCACTTCAGTTGGCCATTGGCCAGTGCCGGCTTGAGCAGGTTCGAGGCGTCGAGCGTGCCGCCCGAGGCCGAGCCGGCGCCGATGATCGTGTGGATCTCGTCGATGAACAGGATGCCGTTCGGCGTATCCTTGATCTGCTTGAGCACGGCCTTCAGGCGCTGCTCGAAATCGCCGCGGTACTTGGTGCCGGCCAGCAGCGCGCCCATGTCGAGCGAGAACACGACGGCGTTCTGCAGGATCTCGGGCACGTCTTCCTGCACGATGCGCCAGGCCAGGCCTTCGGCGATCGCGGTCTTGCCCACGCCAGCTTCGCCCACCAGCAGCGGGTTGTTCTTGCGGCGACGGCACAGGATCTGGATCACGCGGTCGACTTCTTCCTCGCGCCCGATCAGCGGATCGATCTTGCCGTCGGCGGCCGCCTTGTTCAGGTTCTGGGTGAACTGGTCCAGCGGCGACTCTTTGGCCTGGCCTTCGACCTGCGCTTCTTCCACGCCTTCGGACGCCTTCTGGGTGTCCATCTGCTGGTCCTTGCGCACGCCATGCGAGATGAAGTTGACGACGTCGAGACGGGTCACGCCCTGCTGGTGCAGGTAGTAGACGGCGTGCGAATCCTTCTCGCCGAAGATCGCGACCAGCACATTCGCGCCGGTCACTTCTTTCTTGCCGTTCGAGGCCGACTGCACGTGCATGATCGCGCGCTGGATCACGCGCTGGAAACCGAGCGTCGGCTGGGTGTCGACCTCGCCCGTGCCAGGCACGGTCGGGGTGTTATCACCGATAAAATTAGTCAAGGTCTTGCGCAGGTCTTCGATATTGACCGCGCACGCACGCAGGACTTCGGCGGCCGATGGATTATCGAGGAGCGCGAGCAGCAGGTGTTCCACGGTGATGAACTCGTGACGTGCCTGGCGAGCCTCGACAAAGGCCATGTGTAGGGATACTTCAAGTTCCTGCGCAATCATACTTCCTCCATCACGCACTGCAGGGGGTGCCCGGCCTTGCGCGCATGCGTTAAGACAAACTCCACTTTGGTACACGCTATATCTTTGGAAAACACCCCACACACACCCTTACCATGACGGTGAACAGAGAGCATGATCTGGGTTGCGGTTTCGCGATCCTTGTTGAAGTATTCCTGGATCACGGCGACCACGAACTCCATCGGCGTGTAGTCATCGTTCAGTAGCGCCACCTGGTACAGCGGAGGCGGTTTGACGGTCTGCCGCTCAAGCAGCTGTTCAGTATCGTGCTTCGTTGCCATGGGGTTATTCTAATACTTCCGAGGTTGGTGCCAAGCGTAAACATCAGCTCGTTTTCTGGTGTTTCCATCTTACGCGTTTTCGGATATTTGCGCAGATGGCGTTCCGATTGAGTAAATCAAGAGCGTGGACGGCTTAGGCCTGAAATATTTGGCAATAGGCACGTAAAAGCGCTTGACTTCAGTGATTATTCCACCAACAATGCAGTTATTGACATTGTACTTATGTACTTGTTGATAAGAAGTGAGCAAGGCTGAGGAGGGGGCAAGAAGCTTCTTGCTTTTATGGCTCGTGTGATTTGTTAAATTTGAAAGTTCTTTTATGGCAACTGGTACTGTTAAGTGGTTCAATGATTCCAAAGGTTTTGGCTTCATCACTCCTGATGACGGCGGCGAGGATCTGTTTGCTCACTTCTCCGCGATCAACATGAACGGTTTTAAGACCCTCAAAGAAGGTCAAAAAGTTCAATTCGAAGTCACGCAAGGCCCTAAAGGCAAGCAAGCTTCCAACATCCAGGGTCTGTAATCTCTCCCCTCCCGGAAGCAAGGAACCCCGCGCATGCGGGGTTTTTTTTCGACTATTGGCCTGGTTTATCTTCCTGCGTCCAGCCACTCTCCCGTACGAAAGCCTCCGCGTCGGCGAGAATTGCATTGAGCTGATCGTCGTCAACCGAATCGGGCATGGTTTGCGGGCTGTTGCGCTGCAGCGCCTCCAGCGCTTCGTCATAACGGCGCACCAGCGACGCCGCACGTTCGGCGAGGTCGGGCGCCAATTCAGCGGTTGCGGCCGCCGCGCGCAAGCGCTCCGGATCGGCATGCCGCTGGAAAGCATCAATAAAACGTCCGATTTTCTCGTATCTGGCTTGCGTGATTGATTCTTCGCTCCCAGTCCCTCCTTATGCGATTCAAATGACGCCTACATGTTGTCGATCATGGCCTCGCCGAATCCCGAACACGACACCTGGGTCGCCCCTTCCATCAGGCGCGCAAAATCATAGGTCACGGTCTTCGAGACGATCGCCCGGCCCATCGCCGAGATAATCAGTTCGGCCGCCTCGCTCCAGCCCATATGGCGCAACATCATCTCGGCCGACAGGATCAGCGAACCCGGATTCACATAATCCTTGCCCGCGTATTTGGGCGCCGTGCCGTGGGTGGCTTCGAACATCGCCACGGAATCGGACATATTCGCTCCCGGCGCGATGCCGATGCCGCCAACCTGGGCCGCCAGCGCGTCCGAGATATAGTCGCCATTCAGGTTCAGCGTGGCGATCACGCTGTATTCCGCCGGACGCAGCAGGATCTGCTGCAGGAAGGCGTCGGCGATCGAATCCTTGATCATGATGTCGCGCCCTGTCTTCGGATTTTTGATCCTGCACCACGGCCCGCCATCGAACAGCTCGGCGCCGAATTCCTGTTGCGCCAGCGCGTAACCCCAGTCGCGGAACGCGCCCTCGGTGTACTTCATGATATTGCCCTTGTGGACCAGGGTCACCGAAGGCTTGTCATTGTCCATGGCGTATTGGATGGCCTTGCGCACCAGGCGCTCGGTCCCTTCGCGCGAGACCGGCTTGATGCCCAGCCCCGAGGTGTCCGGGAAGCGGATCTTGCTCACGCCCATTTCCTCGGAGAGGAAGGCGATCAGCTTCTTCGCGCCTTCGGAGCCGGCTTCCCATTCGATGCCGGCGTAGATGTCTTCGGAATTCTCGCGGAAGATGACCATATCGGTCTTTTCCGGCTGCTTGAGCGGCGACGGCACGCCGGCAAAGTAACGCACCGGACGCAGGCAGACGTAGAGGTCGAGTTCCTGGCGCAGCGCGACGTTGAGCGAGCGGATGCCGCCGCCCACCGGGGTCGTCAACGGACCCTTGATCGAGACCACGTAGTCCCTCAGCACGGCGAGCGTCTCGTCCGGCAGCCAGGTGTCGGCGCCGTAGCGCTTCGTCGCCTTCTCGCCGGCAAAGATTTCCATCCAGCTGATCTTGCGTGCGCCACCGTAGGCCTTGTCCACCGCCGCATCGACCACCCTGATCATGACCGGCGTGATGTCCACGCCGGTGCCGTCGCCCTCGATATAGGGAATGACCGGATTGTCCGGGACGTTCAGGGTGAAGTCGGCGTTGACGGCGATCTTCCGGCCAGCGGCCGGGACGGTGATATGCTGGACCATCCATTCCTCCATTTAGGGCGGCGGCCGGCGGGGCGAACTCGCTTACAATGACGCCCGGCATGCCGCCACGAGACATCGGCGTGCCCTGCATTATGCCTCAGCTATCCTCATCCGCTCACACGCCTTCCCATGCCCCTGATTCTCTTTAACAAGCCATTCCAGGTCCTGTGCCAATTCTCGCCGCAGGAGGGCCGCGAATCGCTGGCCGATTATCTCGACATCCCAGGCATCTATCCCGCCGGCCGGCTGGACGCCGACAGCGAGGGCCTGATGCTGCTGACCGACGACGGCAAGCTGCAGCACAAGATCGCCCACCCCGACCTCAAGGAAGCCAAGACCTATCTGGTGCAGGTCGATGGCGTGCCCGATGCCGCCGCGCTGGCGCGGCTGCAGGCCCCGCTCGACCTGGGCGACTTCGTCACCAAGCCTTGTCGCGCGGTGCGCATCGCCGAACCCGAATGGCTGTGGCCGCGCAATCCGCCGATCCGCGCGCGCCAGGACAAGCCCACCGCATGGATCGCGGTCACGCTTGAAGAAGGCAAGAACCGGCAGGTGCGGCGGATGACGGCGGCGGTGGGCTTGCCTACCCTGCGCCTGGTGCGCAGCAGTATCGGGCCGTTTTCGCTGGCGACGCACCCATTGATGCCCGGGGAATATACCGAGGTAAGGATGTAAAAAAACCCGCCGACCTCACGGTACGGCGGGTTTTTTATTGGCGCTCCGGATTACGCCAGCGATTGCAGCGCAGCGTTGAAGGTCGCGCTCGGACGCATCACGGCGCCCACCTTGGCTTCGTCCAGCTTGTAGTAGCCGCCGATGTCGGCCGGCTTGCCCTGCACTTCCAGCAGTTCGGCGACGATCTTGGCTTCGCTCTCGCCCAGCTCTTTGGCCAGCGGCGCGAACTTGGCGGCCAGTTCGGCATCCTCGGTCTGCGCGGCAAGCTCTTGCGCCCAGTACATCGACAGGTAGAACTGGCTGCCGCGGTTGTCGAGTTCGCCGGTCTTCGGCGATGGCGACTTGCGGTTGTCCAGCAGCTTGCCGGTGGCCGAGTCCAGGGTCTTGGCCAGCACCTTGGCCTTGTTGTTGCCGGTCTTGATGCCGAGGTCTTCCAGCGAGACGGCCAGGGCCAGGAACTCGCCCAGCGAATCCCAGCGCAGGTGGTTTTCCTCGACCAGCTGCTGCACGTGCTTCGGTGCCGAACCGCCGGCGCCGGTCTCGTACATGCCGCCACCGGCCATCAGCGGCACGATCGACAGCATCTTGGCGGACGTGCCCAGTTCCATGATCGGGAACAGGTCGGTCAGGTAGTCGCGCAGGATGTTGCCGGTCACCGAGATGGTGTCCAGGCCGCGCTTGACGCGCTCCAGGGTGTAGCGCATCGCGCGCACTTGCGACATGATCTGGATGTCCAGGCCGCTGGTGTCGTGATCCTTCAGGTAGACCTTGACCTTCTTGATCAGCTCATTCTCGTGCGGACGGTACGGGTCGAGCCAGAACACGGTCGGCATGCCCGAGTTGCGGGCGCGGGTCACGGCCAGCTTGACCCAGTCGCGGATCGGCGCGTCCTTGACCTGGCACATGCGCCAGATATCGCCCTGCTCGACGTTCTGGCTCATCAAGACTTCGCCGGTGGCGAGGTCGGTGATGTTGGCCACGCCATCCTCAGGGATCTCGAAGGTCTTGTCGTGCGAGCCGTATTCTTCGGCTTGCTGGGCCATCAGGCCGACGTTCGGCACGGTGCCCATGGTCTTCGGATCGAAAGCGCCATGCCATTTGCAGAAGTTGATGATCTCCTGGTAGATGCGGGCGAAGGTGCTTTCCGGGATGACGGCTTTCACTTCTTTCAGGCGGCCATCGGCGCCATACATCTTGCCGCCGGCGCGGATCATCGCCGGCATCGACGCGTCGACGATCACGTCGTTCGGCGAGTGGAAGTTGGTGATGCCCTTGGCCGAGTCGACCATGGCCAGTTCAGGACGGTGTTCCTGGCAGGCGTGCAGGTCGCGGATGATTTCTTCGCGCTGCGACGACGGCAGGTCGGCGATCTTGTTGTACAGGTCGGCCATGCCGTTGTTGACATTGATGCCGAGGCTGTCGAACAGGGCGCCGTGCTTGGCGAAAGCATCCTTGTAGAACATGCGCACACAGTGGCCGAACACGATCGGGTGCGAGACCTTCATCATGGTCGCCTTGACGTGCAGCGAGAACAGCATGCCGGTCTGGTGCGCGTCTTCGATCTGGGCTTCGTAGAAGTCCAGCAGGGCCTTGCGGCTCATGAACATCGAATCGATGATCTCGCCGGCCTGCAGGGCGACCTTCGGCTTCAAAACAATGGTCTGGCCGCTGTTGGTGACCAGTTCCATCTTGACTTCGCGCGCCGCGTCGAGGGTCATCGACTTTTCGCCGTGGTAGAAGTCGCCGTGGGTCATGTGCGAGACGTGGGTGCGCGAGGCCTGCGACCATGGCTGCATCGAGTGCGGGTTCTTGCGTGCGTATTCCTTGACGGCGCGCGGTGCGCGGCGGTCCGAGTTACCTTCGCGCAGGACCGGGTTCACCGCCGAGCCGATGCACTTGCCGTACTTGGCCTTGATGGTTTTTTCTTCGTCCGTCTTCGGATCGGCCGGGTAGTCGGGGATGTTGTAGCCCTTGTCCTGCAGTTCCTTGATCGCGGTGGTCAGCTGGGTGACCGAGGCGCTGATGTTCGGCAGCTTGATGATGTTGGCTTCCGGCGTGAGCGTCTTCTTGCCCAGTTCGGCCAGCGCGTCGGGCACGCGCTGTTCCGGAGTCAGGTTCTCCGGGAAGGCGGCCAGGATACGGGCCGCGACCGAGATGTCGCTGGCCTCGACCGTGATGCCGGCCGGCTTGGTGAAGGTGCTGACCACAGGCAGGAAGGCGTGGGTCGCCAGCAGCGGCGCCTCGTCGGTCAGGGTGTAGATGATGGTCTGATCACTGCTCATGCACATTTTCCTCGGTAGTCGCGAACGCTGTCGCGAGTATAAAACTGACAATTGGCCACAGGCAAGACTATGGCGCTCCGCCTTGGCGCTCCGCCTTGGCGCTCCGCCTTGGCGCTCCGCCTTGGCGCTCCGCCTTGGCGCACCGCGCTGATGCCGGACATTCTACCCCTCCCAACCCGGGATGGGCAGATCGCAAAGGAGTGATCAGGGCCACCCCTCCCGCGTCGCGGCCTGGCGCCGAAGTCTTCTATAAGACATAAGACGCGCCATATTATGCCCGAGCTTTGCGTGGGATACCAGTTTTTAAGCGTTCGACAAGTTCGAAGGGCCGCAGCGAGGAAAATAAAGCGCCAAGCAAAAAAACCCGCCAGGACCGAAGTCGGGCGGGTCTTTCCAACTGCACAGAACTTTGCCGTCGCGGCCCGAAGGCCGCGTCGCAAACGGCGTATTAAGCCGACAGTGCTTTCAGGGCTGCAGCCAGGCGGCTCTTGTGACGCGCTGCCTTGTTCTTGTGGATGATCTTCTTGTCAGCGATGCTGTCGATCTTCGACACGGATTGCTGGAAGATGGTGGTCGCAGCTGCCTTGTCGCCAGCCTGGATGGCTTTGCGGACGGCCTTGATTGCGGTGCGCAGGGTCGAACGCTGCGACGAGTTGTGTGCGTTTTGCTTAACTGCTTGACGAGCGCGTTTGCGCGCTTGTGCGGTATTTGCCATGGAATTTCCTAAATCGGGGTCAAGTTGCGTTTGCAAACATTAGCGACGGTCAAACTGGCGCCGGGGTTAGCGATGCGGTGCCTGCCCAACGATTAGTGTCTGCTAACAGAATTCAGTACAGCCCACGATTATAGCGAAGGTTTCAATTCCGAGCAATTCATAATTCAAAGATTGTCGGTTTACCGCCCTCCCGGGAGTATTGCGCAGTACGTCGAAACGTCGCCGATTCCGACCAGTTGCCCAAGTATAATCTTGCGCCATGAACCTGCTCAGAACCCTCGCCGCCATTTCCAGCATGACCATGCTGTCGCGCGTCACCGGACTGCTGCGCGAAAGCCTGTTCGCGCGCGCCTTCGGCGCCTCGGCCTATACCGACGCCTTCATCATCGCCTTCCGCCTGCCGAACCTGCTGCGCCGGCTGTTCGCCGAGGGCGCGTTCTCGCAGGCCTTCGTGCCGATCTTGTCGGAATACAAAACCCAGCACGGCGAAGGGGCCACCAAGACCCTGGTCGACCACGTCGCCACCGCCCTGATCTGGGCCACGGTGCTGACCAGCATCGTCGGCATCGTCGGCGCCCCGCTCCTGATCACCCTGCTCGCCGGAGACCTGCGCGAGACACCCGGCGCCTACAACGCCTCGGTGATCATGACGCAGATGATGTTCCCGTATATCGCCTGCATGTCCTTCGTGGCGCTGGCCGGCGGCATCCTCAATACCTGGCGCCAGTTCAAGGTGCCTGCTTTTACCCCTGTCTTGCTCAACCTGTCCTTCATCTTCGCCTCGCTGGTGCTGGTCAACTACCTGGAGCAGCCGATCTATGCAATGGCGATCGCGGTCTGCGTCGGCGGCCTGCTGCAGGTGGCGATCCAGATCCCGTCCCTGGTCAAGATCGGCATGCTGCCGCGCATTTCGCTCAACCCGATGCACGGCCTGCGCGACGCCGGCGTGCGGCGCATGCTGAGAAAGATGGGCCCGGCCGTGTTCGCGGTGTCGGCCGCCCAGATCAGCCTCTTGATCAATACCGGCATCGCCGCCAGCCTCGCGGCCGGCGCCGTCTCGGCCCTGCAGTATGCCGACCGCCTGATGGAATTCCCGACCGCGATGCTGGGCGTGGCGCTGGGCACCATCCTGCTGCCATCGCTGTCGAAAGCCAATAGCGAAGGCAATACCGAGGAATACGCGGCGCTGCTCAACTGGGGCCTGCGCCTGACCTTCCTGCTGGCGCTGCCGGCAGCGGTGGGCATGGCGACCCTGGCCGAGCCGATGATCGCCACCCTCTTCCACTACGGTAAATTCGACGATGCGGCGCTGGCCAATTCGGCCATGCCACTGATGGCCTACAGCGCCGGCCTGCTCGGCATCATCCTCGTCAAAATCCTGGCGCCCGCCTTCTATGCGCGCCAGGACGTCAAGACCCCGGTGCGCATCGCGATCATGGTGTTGTTCGCCACCCAGCTGATGAACGTGCTGTTCGTGTTCTGGCTCGACCTGGGCGTGGCGGGCCTGGCCCTGTCGATCGGCCTGGGCGCCTGCATCAACGCCACCTGCCTGTACGTGGGCCTGCGCCGGCGCGGCATCTACACGCCGCAGCCGGGCTGGCTGGCATTCTTCATCAAGCTGGCCGTCGCGGTCGGCGTGATGGGGCTTCTAGCCTGGTTCGGCCAGGCGCAATTCGACTGGGCGGCGATGAAGGCAACCCCTGGCTTGCGCATCGGCGCCCTGCTCGGCATCATCGGCGCCTGCGCCCTCGCCTATTTCGCCGTGCTGGCGGTGCTGGGCTTCAGGCCGCGCGACTTCCGGCGCCGCGCAGCCTGAGATGGTCCGCGCTCAGGACTTGTACTTGACGTTGCAGCCGTAAGGACGGGTGGTGGCCTGGGCCACGTTCTGGCCCTTTACGACCGCTTCCATTGCGGTCTTGAACAGCGGGCTGGCCTTCTCGATGTCTTCCAGCTTGGCCGAGGCGATACTGTCGATGCCGCCCGCGTAGCGCAGCACGCCCTTGGCGTCGATCACGTACATATGCGGCGTGGTGCGCGCATCGTAGGCCTTGCCGACCGTGCCTTGCGGGTCGAGCAGCACGGCGCTTGGCGCGGCATTGCGGCTGGCCGTCAGCTCGTCGGCCTTCTTGCCTTCGACGAAGCCCTGCTCGCCCGGCGCCGACGAGATCACGCTCAACCAGACCACGCCCGCATCCTGCGCCTGCTTCTGCAGGGCGGGGATGTTTGCCTGGTAGTGCTTCTTCACGTAAGGGCAATCGTGGTTGGTCCATTCCAGCACCACGACCTTGCCCTTGTAGTCGGCCAGCTTGTGCTGCTTGCCCTTGCTGTCGATCGCCGTGAAGGCGGGCGCCGGCTGGCCGACGACTGGCGCGGCCAGCGCCGCAGGCGCGGTTACGGCCGCGCCCAGCAACAGGGCAGCCATCGATACCGTGGTGCGCAGCATGGCGCGACGTGGGGAAGCTTTCATGACATCTCCTTGTAAAAGAATGGTTAGTGCTCGAACGACTCGGTGACGATGGCCTGGGTCAGCACCGGCGGCAGGACCACCGGCTCCTTCCCGGCCGGATAGAAGGCATAGAATGGCAGGCCGTCGCGCTGGAACGATTGTAAAAATGCGGTGATGGCGGGATCGCGGTTGGTCCAGTCGCCCTTCATGTAGACCACATCGTGTTCGCGCATCGCCTCTCGCACGGCGGCCGTCGACAAGGTCGTGCGCTCGTTGACCAGGCAGGTGATGCACCAGGCGGCGGTCATGTTGACGAACACCGGCTTGCCTTCGGCGCGCAAGACGGCCAGGCGCTCGGCGCTATAGGGTTCGGCCTGCGTGGATTGCGCAGGGGCTGCGGCGGCCTGCGGCTCGGCGCCATGCAGCATGACCATCAAGCCGGCAATCCCGGCCACGCCGGCCACTGCCGCGCCGCGCGGCCACCAGCGCTTCCTGGTCCCATGCTGGCCCAAACCCACCAGCCAGGCCACCAGGCCTACCAGCACCAGCCCCGCCAGCGCCATGCGCAGGCCGGCCTCCCCCGCCTGCTGGGCCAGCACCCACAGCAGCCAGGCGGCGGTCGCATACATCGGGAAGGCCATCGCCTGGCGCAGGGTCACCATCCACGCGCCGGGCCGCGGCAGGCGCCGGGCGACGGCAGGGAAGATGCCAAGTAACAGGAACGGCAGGGCCAGGCCGAGGCCCATCGTCGCGAACACGACCAGGCTGACATAGGCGGGCGCGACCAGCGCCGAGCCGATCGCGGCGCCCATGAACGGCGCGGTGCACGGCGTGGCCACCACCACCGCCAGCAGGCCGGTGAAGAAGCTGCCTGCGTGGCCCTTCTTCTGCGCGAGGCCCTGGCCCGCGCCAGCCAGCGCGCCGCCGATCTCGTACACGCCCGACAGGTTCAGGCCAATCGCCAGCATCAGCCAGGACATCGCCGCCACGAACAGCGGCGACTGGAACTGGAAGCCCCAGCCGACCGCGCTGCCCCCTAGACGCACGGCCAGCAGGGCCATTGCCAGCGCCATGAAGGCGGCCAGCACGCCGAGGGTGTAGAACAGGCCGGACAGCCGCACCTCGCGCCGGTCGCCGCCCGACATACCGGCCACCGCCGTGGCCTTGATCGCCAGCACCGGGAATACGCAGGGCATCAGGTTCAGGATCAGGCCGCCCAGGAAGGCGAACAAGGCCATCTGCCACAAGGGCAGCGTGGCCGGCGCCCCGGTGGCAGGTGCGGGATTGGCGGCCGCCGGCGTGAGCTCGAGCGCGAACCAGCGCTTCTGTCCGCCGCCGTCGGTGATCGCCAGCAGGCCGGCGGATGGCCCGGGCGTGTAGCCCTGGCCCCTGGTCGTCGCCAGCGACAGCCTGCCCTCTTCCACTGTCAGGACCTGGTCCGCCACATGGTCGACGACGCCCCAGCTGTCCGGGAAATACAGGGCCGATTGAACGGAGGCCGGCGAGATGCCTTCGCCCTCGACCGCCAGTTGCAGGGTCGCTTCGCCGGCGCTCACCGAGGCGCGCCACGGCGATGGCTGCGGCTGGCGCGCGTCGGCGCTCCTGAACGCGGCCAGGACCTCGTCGCCGGCTGGACGGGCGCCCGCTTCCACCGGCAAGGACAGGCGGAACTTGCCTTCCTCGGGAATGCACTCCTTCTCGCACACCACCCAATCGGCATCGGCCTCGAGCACCAGCTGGCTGCCGGGCCGCGCATCCCGCGGCACCGTCAGTGCCATCGGGAACACGATCTCGTTTTCGTAGCCATAGCTGGCGACCGGACCGATGATGAAGCGGTCTGGACCCGGCCAGGCGATCTCGCCCACCGTGGCGCCGTCCGGCGCCTTGAACGCGATGCTCGGCGGCGAGCCGGCATCGCCCGGATTCTTCCAGTAGGTATGCCAGTGCGGCGCCAGGCGCTGGCGCAGGCCGATGCGCAATTGCTGGCCCGGGCTCACGGCGGCGTACTCGCTCACCAGCGACACCGTGGCGCGCGGGCTTTGCTGCACATTGCTCTCGGTCGCCATGGACATCGCCGGCGTCAATACGAGCAACAGTGCTGCCATCAAGGTGCGCCAGGAAGACCAGGCGGCGGTTGGAAAAGATCCGGGCATGAGTGGTAGATGAGTAGGTCCGACGGTCGGTGACAAAACTAACACGTTCCTGCGTCCCCGGGCAATCGCCATGCACACTGTAAAGACAGTGGGCGGCATCCTGACTTTCGGCACATGCGCACCCTGGCCCGGTTTCCGATAATCGCCCCACTCGCAGCGCCTCGGGGGCGCCGCAATTCAACCAGAACCGGAAAAACAACCATGCAAAAGATCGTCCATGCCGCCGCCATTATCGTCATCCTCGCTGGCGCAGGCGCCGCGCAAGCCCAGGAGCGCGGCTACATCGGCCTCGCCCTCGGGCCCTCGAAGGGCAGCATCAAGAACGGCGACGGCCAGCGGATCAAACAGGACAACGACGTCGTCGCGTTCAAGGGCTATGCCGGCTACGCACTGAACCGGCGCTTCGCCATCGAGGGTGGTTATGCCGGCACGACGGGCAAGCTCCGGTTCGACGGCGCGCGCTTCGGCGCCGCCACCGATCCGCGCGCCGACATGAGCGCCTTTTATGCGGCGCTGCGCGGCACGGTCGCCGTCGGGGCATCGGTCGACCTGTTCGCCAAGCTCGGCGTGGCGCGCAACCGCTTCGAACTGTCCGGCGTCGGCGCACAGGACTTCCGCGTGACCGGCGTCAAGCCGATGCTGGGGGCGGGCGTCGGCTGGCGCGTGTCCGGCCGTGTGACGCTGACGGCCGAGCTGGAACACTACGGTCGCGTGCGCGAAGGGAACCGCCGCTTCGTCCAGAACCGCGCACAAGTCGGCGTCCAGTTCGGCTTCTGACGCGGCCGGCAAGAACGAGCAGACTTTCCACAATGCATCTGCGACAATGCTGCTCCCCCGTCCCTTGCCGACCATGACGCCCGCGCCCACCGCCAACCGCATGCCGCATATCCCTCCCTGGACGTTCGCGTTCGCCGCTGCACTGCTGTTCTCGGGCCTCGACATCGGCGCCGTCCTGAGCGCCGGCGTGGACCGGGCGCCGCTGCATAACCCGATCGGCCTGGCCGCGCTGGCGGCTGTCGTCGGGATCCAGGATTGGCAGGCGTGGACCGGCGGTGGGCAGCGGCAGGCGGTCTTCCAGTGCTATGCGATCGCGAAGACGGCGGTTGCGCTCATTGCCGTGGCGGCCGCCGCCGCAACCTGTGCGGCCCGCTTGCCACGGCGGCGCGCGGCGCTGCTGGCGCTGCAGATGGCGTGCGCGCTGGCGCTCGATTCCACGCCCTTCCACCTGCTCGTGGCCGTACAGGTCGGCATGCTGCTGCCGCTGCGCACGGCGCTGGCCTGGCTGGCCATCCAGTATCTGCTGGGGGCCGGCATCGATCTCCTGCTGCTGCTCGACCTCGCGCAGCGCCAGGCGCAGCCGCCGCAATGGTCGCTGCTGGCTTACCTGTGCGCCGAACGCGCCGTCCTTGTCGCCGGTTTCGCCGCCGTGGGCCGCCTGGTCCTGTACGAGCGCCGCACGCGCCAGGCGCTGGCCGCCGCCCATGCCCAGGTGCTGGCCACCCAGTCGCTGCTGGCCGACACCGTGCGTGGGAGCGAGCGGCTGCGCATCGCACGCGACCTGCACGACACGATCGGCCACCACCTGACGGCGCTGAACCTGCATCTCGACCTGGCGCTGCGCCAGGCCGGCAGCGCCGTGCCACCCGCCCTGCCGACGGCGCGCACCGTCAGCCAGGACCTGCTGGCCCAGGTGCGCAGCGTCGTGACCAGCACGCGCGACGACCGTCCGATCGACCTCGCGCACGCCTTGCGGATGCTGTGTGCGGGGCTTCCAGCCCTGACAGTCGACCTGCGCATCGGCGCCGGAGCCGCGTGCCAGCCGACGCCGGCCGCGCACGCGCTGTTCTGCTGCATCCAGGAAGCCATCACGAACACGCTGCGCCACGCGCAAGCGACGCGGCTGGAGATCGTTCTCGAGCTGCGCGACGGCATGACCGTGGCCAGCGTGTCCGACGACGGCTGCGGCAAGCCCGGCGCTGCGGAAGGCAACGGCCTGCGCGGCATGCGCGAGCGCCTGGCAGAACTGGGCGGCACGGTCAGTTGCAGGCATGGCGCAGACGGGTTCGCGCTGGAGATGCGCGTGCCGCAGGCCTGGAGCAAGACATGATCCGCGTCGGCCTGGTCGACGACCAGACCCTGGTGCGCAGCGGCATCCGTGGCTTGCTGGATCTGACCGACGACATCCGCGTGGTCGCGGAAGCGGCGGACGGCGAAGCGGCGCGCGCGATGCTGGCCATGCACAGCCTCGACCTGCTGCTGCTCGACGTGCGCATGCCCGGCTGCGACGGGCTCGAATTGCTGCGCCGTCCGCCCGCCCAGCTTCCGCCCACGATCATGCTGACGACGTTCGACGACGACGAAGCGCTGCTGGAGGCAATGCGCGCGGGCGCGCGCGGCTTCCTGCTGAAGGACATTTCGCTGGAACGGCTGGCGGAAGGCGTGCGATCCGTGGCCGCCGGCGCCACCCTGTTCCGGCCCGGCCTGACCGAACGGGTGCGCGCCTCTTACCAGAGCGCGCAGGCGGCGCCGGCGTCCGCCGATGCCGCCGTCCTGACGCGCCGCGAGATCGAGATCCTCGCCCTGATCGCCGGCGGGCTCAGTAACGCCGAGATCGGCGCAGCCCTCGGCGTGAGCGAGGGCACGGTCAAGAACCACGTGTCGAGCATCCTGTCCAAGCTGGGCGTACGCGACCGCGTGCGCGCGGTCCTGCGCGGCATCGAGCTCGAACTCATCTGACGTTGCCTAGGCGGGCGACGCAGCCTCTTCCGCCGGTTCGGGTTCAGGCTCGGGTTCTGGATCGGGCTCGGGATCGGGATCGGGCGGCGGCGTCACGACCGGCGCCGGCTGCGGGACGACCGGCGCCGGCTGCGCGCCCGGCCCACCGGACTGCGTCGTTGCGACGGCAGGCGCCAGGCTGCGCTCGCCCGCGCTGAAGCGCCACTCCGAAATCTTCTCCTTGTTGTCCAGCCCCTTGAAGCGGCTGTCGAAATTCGCAATCTTGAGCGGCCTGGCGTTGGACAGGCTGTGGAAGGCGACCACGCCCGTCTCGCCGTCGCCCAGGTAGACGATGCCCCACTCGGCCTTGCCGGTCAGCGGATCGACGTAGACCTTGCGCAGGTGGCGCCGCACGGCGGGCGAACGCGGGTCCTTCAGCAGTTCGGCCAGCGACGGCGGATACGGCGAGCCGCCGCGCGGCGTGGCCGCGGCGTAGCTGTCCAGCGCGGCGCTGAAGGCGGCGCCGATTTCCAGCAATTCTTCTTCGGCCGCGGCGCGCTGCAGGAGCGATCCGATCTTGAGCGTGGCCGCGCCCACCAGGCCGATGATGGCCACAAAGATGATCAGGCCGAGATAGGTGAAGCCGGCCTGGCGCCGCGCACGCATCACCATTCCAGGTAGGGACGCCCGCGCCGGTCGTTGCCGGGCGCGCCGCTGCGCAGGTTGGAAAAGCCCCCCTGCTCGCCGTCCTGCGGCGCCTCCAATACCCAGGTCTCGCGGCTTTCGGTCACCGGGTCGAGCGGGATCTCGCGCAGGTATTTTTGCTCGACCAGTTGTTCGAGCGATTCGGGATAGCGTCCGGTGTCGGAGCGGTACTGGTCGACCACGGCGCGCGTATTGCGCAGGTTGTCGGCCAGGATGGTTTCCTTCGCGCCGTCGATGCTGGGGAAGAAGCGCGGCACGGCGAGCGTCAGCAGCAGGGCCACGATGCCCAGCACCACCAGCAGTTCGATCAGCGTGAAGCCGCGCGCGGTTTTCATCGGGTTCACCATTTGTTGTAGGGGATGCCGTTCAGGCCGATCCGCTGCGAGGTCGAGTACACATCGTAGACGTCGTCGCCCTCCTTCGGCTCGTCGGCTTCGCTCGCATAGCTGCGCTTGCCCCAGGTGGCGGCGTCCGACAATTCGGAATCGGGATTGAAGGGGTCGCGCGGCAGGCGCCGCAAAAAGTAGATTTTGGCTTGCTTCGGGCTGCGCAGATCGGGCATGCCTTCGACCAGCAGCTCCAGGCGTTCCGGGTAGCCGTTGGCGTCCGCCGCTTTGCTGACGCGGCCCTCGTCGCCCGCCTTCTTGAAGGCATCCAGGCCGGCGCGGATCTCGCGCAGCGCGCGCCGCAGCTCTTGCTCGTCGCGGCGCTGCACCGTGACCTCGGCCACCGGCAGCACCAGGGTTCCCAGCAGCGCGAGGATGGCCAGCGTGACCAGCAGCTCGATCAGCGTAAATCCAAAACGCGCGCGCCGCGCTGAGACGCTCATCGCTGTGGAATCGGCGGATTGACGCCCGGCGGATAGGCGGCCGGCACGACTTCGGGTTCGGGCGCCGGCGCCGGTTCTGGCTGCGGCGCCGGTGCGCCCGGCGGCGCCGATGGCGGCGAACCCAGTTGCGGCGTGGCCGGCAGCGCCGACGGCGGCATCGAGAAGCTCGGCGTCGGGTCGGGCGACGGCGCGACCGGCGGCGGCGCGACCGGGGTCGTCTCGACCGCCGGCGCCGGGGCTGGCGCGCGGATCGGCGATCCCGTGACCTGCACCCGCACCCCGTTGTCGGGACGGCGGCGGAAGCTGGCCTCGGTGCCGGCGCCGAATTCCGACGCCGACGCCGGTGGGCGCTGCACGGCGCGCACGATGCGCGGCGTGATCGACAGCACGATCTCGGTGCGGTCGCGCTGGTCGCGCTGGCTGCCGAACAGGCGGCCGACGATCGGCAGGTCGCCGATGCCCGGCACCTTGCTGCCGCTGCTGCGGTCTTCGTGGTTGATCAGGCCCGCCAGCACCTGGTTCTCGCCATCCTTCAGTTGCAGCACGGTGCTGGCCGAGCGGGTGCCGATACGGTAGGCCACAGTGCCGCTGGTGGTGCGCACCGATTCGCCCAGGCTGCTGACCTCGAGCCCGATCTTGATCGCCACCTCGTTATTCAGGTAGATGGTCGGCTCCACGTTCAGGGTCAGGCCGACGTCGATGTAGTTGATGTTCTCGGAAGCGAAACCGCCAATGCCCGAGGATACCGTGGCCGAGATGTTCGGGATCTTGTCGCCGATGACGACCTTCGCCTTCTCCTTGTTGCGCACGCGGATGCGCGGATTGGCCAGGGTATTGGTGTCGCCGTCGGTCTTGTTGGCATTGAGCGTCGCGGCAACGCCGGTCACCTCGATATTGCTGCTGTTGAAGTTGCGCAGGTCGTCGATCTTCAAAGGCAAGCCGTCCAGCGTCTGCAACGGCGTGAACGACAGATTGGTGGGCCAGGCGATGCCCAGGTCCATCACGCTGCTGCGCCGGATCTCGAGCACCTCGACGTCGAGCATGACCTCGGGCTCGGGCACGTCCTGCAGGGCCACCAGCTGGGTGGCGATGCGGATCGCTTCCGGATTGTCGCGCAAAATCACCAGGTTCAGCTTCTCGTCCACCACCACGTCGCGCGCCTTGAGGATGGTTTTAAACGTGTTGGCGATGCTCTTGGCTTCGGCATTGGACAGGAAGAAGGTCTTGACCGTCATCTCCTGGTATTCGCGCACCTTGGCCGCCACGTTCGGGTAGATCAGGACCGTGTTGCCGTCCATGACCTGGCGTTCGAGCTGGTTGGTCATCAATAGGTAATACACCGCCGCCTCGACCGTGCTGTTCTTGAGGAAGATCGAGGTGCGGGTATCGGCCTTGACGTCCTTGTCGAAGATGAAGTTCAGGCCCGAGTGGCGCGCGATGACCTCGAACACCTGCTTGAGCGGAGCATCGCGGAACTCCAGGCTGATGGGTTTACGGTAGCTGGCCGCCAGCGCCGCCTGGCCTTTCGGCGCGGCCGCCGCCTTCTCGTCGACTTCCAGCATCAGTTGGCGCGCCGCCTCGTGCGCGGGGCGTTCGGTGAGCACCGCCGCCAGCTTCTGGCGCGCCGCTTCCACTTCGTCCTTGTCGAGGGCGGCGCGCGCCTCGCCGATGGCCAGCGCGTGGCGGCGCTCGGCCTCGACCTGGCGCAGGCCGGCGCGGGCGCGGTCGTTGACGGGGTCGATCGCCAGCACGCGGCGAAAGTCCTGGGTCGCAAGAATGACCTGGCCGGACGCCAGCGCGCGCTCGGCCTGGTCCACCAGGCGCGCGGTGGCGTTGTCGCGCGCGCGCAGGAAGGCCGCCCGGTAGACCGGATTGTCCGGCTCGGACGCCAGCGCTTCCTGGTACTTGGCCAAGCCGGCGCCCACCTGGTCCCGGGCCACCAGCGCATTGCCCTCCTGGTAGGCGCGCTGGGCCGCGCACCCTGCCAGCAGCAGTGGCAAGAGCAGCAGGGCCATACCTTGAATCCGGGTTCGCACCATCAGTCGAATACTCCAATATTGAGCTGCTGTCGTTGTTCCAGCGGCAGGTAAGTCAGGGTCAGCACCGGCGGACGGATCGCGTCCACGCGGTAGGTGCCGTCGATGGTGTCGCCATCGAGCACGAGATAGGTGCGGTCGCCGCGCGCCAGGTAGATTTGCCACACGCCGTCCTGCAGCGACTTGCCGATGTAGGTGAACGGCAGCGGCGGCGCGCTCGGCGGCGGTGGCGGTGGCGGCGGCTCGTTCGACGGCGGCGGTGGCGGCGGCGTCCAGTCATGGCGCGCGAACAGGCTATTGTCGCCTTCCCCGAAGCGCTCGCCGCTGGCGCCGATCAAGGTCTCGCGCGGGATCAGGCGTGCGATGGCGACGTCGTCGCCGGTTTTCCTGGTGGATGGCGCGGCGCTGCGCACCGGCCCGGCGGCCGTCGTGGCGGCCGCGCGTTCGACCGGCTCGGCCAGCTCCGCCTCTGGCGTCCTGTCGCCAAACACGACCAGGCCGGCGGCCAGCGCCAGCGCCACGCCCATGACGATGTGGCGCGGCTTCACGGCTTGCTTCCTTCAGCCAGATAGAAGGTCAGGCGCAGGCGCGCCTCGACCCCGGCCTCGCCCACGCTGTCGCGGCGAAAGGCCACGTCGTCCAGCGAAGCATGTGGGATCGCGCGCAGCACGTCCATCGCGAATTCCCAGATCGCGCCATAACTGCCCTTCACCGGCAGGTTGACCTGGTAGGCAACCAGCTGCGCGTTGCGGTCGTTGGTGGCCCGGTACTCGCCCTGGCGCAGCGCCAGGCCGTGGCGCTCGGCCAGCGCGAACACTTCCTTCAATTGGCGCTCGACCCCACGGCGCTCGCCCAGGGTCGCATAGAAGTGCTGCAGGTTCTGGTCGCTGCTGGGCGGCGCCGCCGCAGGAGCGCTCTGCGGTGGCAGCGGCGTGCGCGCCGCCTGGCGCGCCGCCTCGTATTCCTCGTTCAGTTGCGCCCGCGCCGGCACCAGCGCCACCTGAGCCGCGGCGCCGGCCAGCAGCAGCGCCAGCACCAGCGCCACCAGCGGATCGATGCGCGCCAGCAGCAGGCGCGCGCGCAGCAACAGTGCGCCCGCCTTCATGACGCCTCCCACTGCACGCTGACCTGGAACCGCAGCGGACGGTTCGGGTCCTGCTCCATCACCTCGTGGCGCAGCAGGACCACGCTGCTGAACCATTCCTCGGCCTGCAGGCGCGTGATATAGGCCAGCATCTCGTCGCTCGAGCGCGCCTCGGCGCTGATGCGCACCGTGCGCCGTTTCGCGTCCGGCTCGAGCGCCAGCAGTGCGATCGTGTTGGGCGTGGCTTCGCCCAGGGCCGCCGCCAGGTCGCGCCACGGCAGGTTCAGTTGCAGGATGGCGGCGTTGACGGCGCCGGCCTGGGTCGGCGACACGGCTACTTTCGGGGCCGGCGGCGCGGCCACGGGCGCCGGCGCGCTGCGCGCGGCCAGCGCCGCCTGCAGGTCGCGCACTTCTTCCTGCTGCTCGACGTAGTGCCGCGTCATGAACAGCGCCGGGATGCACAGCGCCAGCACGCCCGGCACGGCATAGATCAGGGTGGGCGGCGCGCGAAACAGCGTGCGGCGAAGGCCAGGTGGCGCGAAATCGATCCGGGTGCGCTTCATGCAGGCACTCCGGTGCGCGCCAGGCGCGCCAGTTCCGACCACTCGTCGGCCTGCTCGAGCAGGCTGCAGGCGAATTTCAGCCGCCCCGGGCTGCTGGCCCAGGCGGCGGGCGCGGCGCCGCTCAACTGCAGGCGCTCGGGCCGCGCGATCCCGACCCGCAGCGCTTCGCGCGCAATATGGGAATCGAGCCAGTCGCGGTCGGCCCCGGCAGGGATCGGGGCGCTCCGCACCGCCGCCAGCTTGCGGCCTTCGTAGGCCGCCAGCGACAGCACGCCGCCATGGACCAGGCCGAACCAGGCCCCGCTCCTGCGCTCGCGGCGCCAGGCGTTCATGGCGGCGACGAATTGCGGGCTGATCTCGACCAGGTGGAAGCCGTGTTCCCGGGCGGCCTCCGCCAGCGCGTCGAGCAGGGCTCTTGGTGCGGCCGCAGCCAGGAAGGGATCGACCGCATCCCAGTCGGCGCTGATCTTCCACTCCGCGCCGGCAGCCCCGAACAGGTGCTGGAAGCGCAGCGCGGCGGCCGCCTCCAGGTCGCCCATCCGCGTGGCGCCGGGCGGCGGCGGCACTTGCCACAGGCGCACCAGCTCGTCGGCCAGCACCACGCTCACCGGCCAGCCCTTGACCGGCAGGTCGGACAGCAGCATGCGCAACCCGGGCGCCAGCGCGTCGGGAGCGAACAGGTCGAGCGGCTGCTCGGACAAGGCCAGCGGCGCGCCGCCGAACAGGCGGCCATGCTTGACCAGGGCCAGGCCGTTGGCGGCCACGCCCAGGCGCAGGGCTTGTCCGATGGGAGGGAAATGCAGTCTACGCATGCAGGGTCACCCGCTTGATCTCGTCGATCGTGGTAGCGCCGCGCCGCACCAGGTCGAGCGCCGCCAGGCGCAGGCTGCGGGTGCCGTTGGCGTGGGCCGCGGCCTTGATCTGGCGGATCGGCTGCTTGTCGACGATCAGTTCGCGGATCTCGTCGTTCAGGGTCAGGATCTCGGCGATCGAGCGGCGGCCCTTGTAACCGGTGCCGCGGCAGTCGCCGCAACCCTTGCCGCGCATGAAGACGTAGTCCGCCACTTCCTGGCGCGCCAGGTGCACCGAGGCCAGCTCCTGCTCGCCCGGTTCGTAGCGCTCGGCGCAGCGCGGGCAGCACATGCGGATCAGGCGCTGGGCCCAGATGCCGTTCAGGGCCGAGACGAAGGCATACGGATCGATCCCCATGTGGGTGAAGCGGCCGAACACGTCGAACACATTGTTGGCGTGGACGGTCGTGAGCACCAGGTGGCCGGTCAGGGCCGACTGCACCGCGATCTCGGCGGTCTCGCGGTCGCGGATCTCGCCCACCATGATTTTATCCGGGTCGTGGCGCAGGATCGAACGCAGGCCCTTGGCGAAGGTCAGGCCCTTCTTTTCGTTCACCGGGATCTGCAGGATGCCCGGCAGCTGGTACTCGACCGGGTCCTCGATGGTGATGATCTTCTCGCGGCCGTTATGGATCTCGGTCAGCGCCGCGTACAGGGTCGTGGTCTTGCCCGAGCCGGTGGGGCCGGTCACCAGCAGCATTCCATACGCCTCCTGGGCCAGGTGCCGCAAGGTGACCAATGACGGCGCATCGAAGCCCAGCGCCTCCAGCGTGAGCGCGCCATAGGCCTCGATCATGGCGCGCTTGTCGAGGATACGGATCACCGCGTCCTCGCCGTGGATGCTGGGCATGATCGAGACCCGCAGGTCGATGTCGCGCCCGCCCGCCTCGACCCGGAAGCTGCCGTCCTGCGGCACGCGGCGCTCGGCGATGTCGAGTTCGGCCAGCACCTTCAGGCGCGAGATGATGTGCTCGGCCAGCTCGATGCCGCCCACGGTGGCGGCGTGATCGAGCACGCCGTCGACCCGGTATTTGACGGCCAGGCCGCCGGCGGTGCTCTCCAGGTGGATGTCCGAGGCGCCGGCTTTCAACGCATCGTACAGGGTCGAGTTGACCAGCTTGACGGCCGGGCTGCCCGCCTCCGACACCGAGGCGAAGGACAGCACGGTGCCCGACTTGCCATCGCGCCGCGCGTCCTGGGCGCCGCCCACCAGCGAGTCGACGGCGCGCGCCGACTCTTCCTGCTTCGACAGATAGGCCTGGATGTCGGACTGCAGCGCCAGGCACAACTCCAATGGATTCCTGGCGCTGGCGCGCGCCTGGGCCCCGAGCCAGGTCTGCAGGTCGAGGTCGAAGGGATCGGACAACACCCCGGTCAGGCGCCCATCCGGATGACGCAGCAGCGCACAGTGGCGCGGCAGCGCCTGGGCCAGCGGCAAGAGTTCGAAGGCCGGCGCCAGCGCCAGCATGGCGCCGGTCTCCATCACCGGCAGGCCGAACGGCGCGGCCAGCTCGCGCACCAGTTCGCGCGGATCGCGCCCGGTCAGGGCCTCAAGCTCGAGCACCAGGCCGCGCCGCGAGACGGCGGCGGCCGCGCGAGCGCGCGCCAGCAGCGCCGTGTCGAAGGGTTCCGCACTCACGACATGTCTCCCGCCAGGTCGAAGATCGGCATGTACAGCAGCACCACGATGGCGCCCACCACCAGGCCGATGCCCGCCATCAGCAGCGGCTCGAAGGTGCGCGTGAAGCGGTCGATCCAGCGTCCGATCTCGCCATCGTAGAAGGCGGCCGACTGCGTCAGCATCGGCCCCATTTCTCCGGTGCGCTCGCCCACGCGCAGCATGCGCAGCGAGATCGGCGTGGTCAGGCCATGCGCCTCGAAGGCGTTCGACAACGGCTGGCCGGCCTCGATCGCGGCGCGCGCGGCGGCCAGGTTGCGCGCCAGGTGGCCCGACACCATCGGCTGCACGGTCTCGATCGCGCCGACGATGGTGATGCCGCCCTCGGTCAGCATGCCCAGGGTCAGGTACAGGCGCGACAGCTCATAGACGCGGGCCCGCTCGCCGATGCCGGGGAGTTTCGCCAGCAGGCGCGCGATGCCGCCGCTGCGCAGCAGATGACGCACGCCGGCAATCGCACCGGCGACCAGCAGCGCCGCCGCGACCAGGATCGCGCTGCCATGGCCGGCCGCGAACTGGCCCCAGTCCAGCAACAGCTGCGACATCCACGGCAGGTCGCGCCCGGCGCCGTGGTAGACCTCGGCGAACTTCGGCACCACGTAGCCGATCAGGAAGGCGCTGACGCCGCCGCCGACCATCAACAGGATCACCGGATAGATCGAGGCGCTGACGATCTTGGAACGCACGGTGTCGATGCGCTGCTGGTAGTCGATATAGCGCGCCAGCGCGCGCGGCAGGTCGCTGGTGCCTTCGGCGGCGCGCACGATGCCGACGTACAGCGGCGGGAACAGCGCCGGTTGAGCCGCCAGCACGCTGGAAAAGCGCCTGCCTTCGCGCAGGCCGCCCAGCAGCCGTTCCAGCACGCCGCGGGTAGACGGCGCGCCTTCCTTTTCGAGCAGGGCTTCGAGGCTTTCGACGATGCCCAGGCCGGCGTTGAGCAGCGCCAGCAGTTCCTGGCTGAACAGCACGAGCGAGAGCTTGCCGCCCTTGGGACGCGCCAGCGCCGCCCCGCGCGCCGGTTCGACGGCGCTGACGAACAGGCCGCGCGCCTCGACCTGGCGGCGCGCGTCCTGGGCGTCGAGCGCGTCGACGACGACGTTCGAGATCGACATATCGGGCGCAAGGGTGCGAACGGCGAACTGCATGGGATGCCCGGCCAGGTTGCGGTGAAACGAAAAGGAAACGTTCAGTTGGAACTAATGTCGGCGTTGTCGCCGGTTCCGCCCGGCTGTCCATCCTTGCCCAGGGACAGCACCTCGTAGTCGCCACGGGCGCCCGGCGCCCGGTACTGGTAGGGATTGCCCCACGGGTCGGGCGGAATCGCTTTCTTGAGATAGGGGCCGTTCCACTTGGCGCCGGCGCTCGGCGGCGCCGTCATGAGGGCGGCCAGGCCCTCCTCGGTGGTCGGATAGCGGCCGACGTCGAGCCGGTAGGTGTCGAGGGTCTTGTCGAAGGCGTCGATCTGGGCGCGGGCGGCGGTGACTTCGGATTTGCCGAGCTGCGAGAAATACTTGGGTCCGACATAGGCGGCGAGCAGACCGATGATGACGATCACCACCAGCAGCTCCAGCAGCGTGAAGCCCGCGCTGCGCCCGGCAGGGACGACGGCGCCCTGTTTCATAGCAAAAACCATCAAGCGACTCCTAGATTGCTTCTTTGAAATCCTGCCGGTGAAAGGTAACACGCTGCCAAGCGCGGCGACAACACTTCTTTTCAAAAAAACACCGTCTCATGCAAGGCTCATGGACTTTGATTACATGTAACAAACTTTTCTAAATTGCAATGATGCATATTTCAAACAGGTGACAAATGGCGAGAAATAATGATTGTTCATAGCTAAAACCAAATTTAATCAATGCAAGTTGTGAAAACTCAAAATATTTCTTGTTAAACTTTTTTACACTTTAATTAATTCCGTTGATATATTTCTTGGCAACCTGAAACTCAGGTGCCAAGCGCAGTGCCCCGCCGTACCAAGGCGAGAGAAATCCCAACCACAAAGGCAAATCATGACTCGGAAATCGCACATGGCATTACCCTCCCTGACCAGTTCGCTGGCCAAGTTCGCGGCCGCGGCTCTTGGCGCCGCGGCCATCGCCGCTCCGGCCCAAGGCGCGACGATCAATTTCGACGCCGGCGCGGGCATGCTGTTCGGCAGCGGCGACAGCTGGCAGGAGCAAGGGTACAAGCTGAGCTTCGAAGCCTACAATCCGGCGGACGTGGGCAGCCTGGTCGGCGCCATCGTCGACACCAGCGATCCGGGTTACTGCATCAGCATGGCGTGTCCGATCAACGGCGAAGGCGGCTATTACGGCGCGTTCAACGACAGCATCGTCTGGGTCGAGTCCGAGACCGCCGGCGCTTCCTTCATGGTGAAGTCGATCGACGCCAGCTTCATCGGCCTCGACGCCGCCCTGGGCGGTTATCCGATCTATTCCGGCCTGCTGCGGATGCAGGGCTTCCTGGCCGACGGCACCTATCTGCTGCAAGACCTGCTGCTCGACGGCCCCAGCTCGCAAGGCTTCCTGTTCGGCCGCTACTCGCCTTTCGAGACCTTCGCCAACACTGCCTTCGTGAGCATGGCCATGTTCGGCTTTACCTGCGACAGCTCGGGCGACTGCTCGGCATTCGAAACCAATCGCGGCCAGTTCGCGGTCGACAACCTGGTGCTGGAAGACGCGCTGGCCGAAGTGCCTGAGCCGGCCAGCCTCGCCCTGTTCGGCCTCGGCCTGCTCGGCCTCGCCGCCCGCGCCCGTCGCCGCAATGCCGCCGCAATGCCTGAGCACGCAGCTTGAACTCGCAGCCTGACCTACAGCCGAATCCCGCAGAACCCAAGGACATGCATCCATGAAACTCCGCCCAATTTCCGCAGCCATCTTGTTCGCACTGACCGGCATGTCGCTGGCAGTCCAGGCCGACGACGTCCGCCGCCCCTACGTCGTGCAACTGACCGACAAGCCGATCGCCTCCTATGACGGCGGCGTCAACGGTCTCACCGCCACCCAGCCCCGCCCCGGCCAGCGCCTCGACCTGAACAGCGCCAGCGTCCAGCTCTACAGCGGCTACCTGGCCCAGAAGAAGGCCGCCGTGCGCGCCGCCATCGGCGGCGCCCCACTGGTGCACGATTACAAGGTGGTGCTCAACGGCTTCTCGGCCATGCTGACCGATGCCGAAGTGCGCGCCCTGGTCGGCCGCACCGACGTGCTGGCGGTCACGCCCGACGTGCCGCGCGAACTGACCACCGTCTCGACCCGCGATTTCCTCAAGCTGACCGGCCCGAACGGCGCCTGGTCCAAGCTCGGCGGCCTGGCCGAGGCCGGCGAAGACGTCATCATCGGCATCGTCGATGGCGGCATCTGGCCGGAGCACACGTCCTACGCCGACCGCGTGGACGCCAACGGCAAGCCGACCCACGACAGCAGCGGCAGCCTGGTCTATTCGGCGCCGCCTGCGCGCTGGCAGGGCGACTGCCAAACCGGCGAAGGCTTCACCACGGCCCACTGCAACAACAAGCTGATCGGCGCGCAATACTTCGACGACATCTACAAGACCTCCGGCCGCACCACCCACTGGAGCGAGTTCCGTTCCTCGCCGCGCGACTCGCTCGGCGGCGACGTCGGCGAAGGCAGCCACGGCACCCACACCTCGACCACCGCCGGCGGCAACTACGGGGTCGACGTGACCATGGCCGGCGTCAATGTCGGCGAGATGTCGGGCGTCGCCCCGCGCGCGCGCATCGCGTCCTACAAGGTGTGCTGGACCTTTATCGACCCGAGCGTGGCCATCGGCCGCCGCAACAGCTGCTACGTCGGCGACAGTGTCGCGGCAATCGAGAAAGCCGTGGCCGACGGCGTGCACGTGATCAACTTCTCGATCAGCGGCGGCACCACCCTCACCGATCCGGTCGAGCAAGCGTTCTTTGGCGCCGCCAATGCCGGCGTCGTGGCCGTGGCCTCGGCCGGCAACGACGGCCCGGGCAACCAGGTGGCCCACATCAGCCCTTGGCACACCACGGTCGGCGCTTCGACCCACAACCGCGAATTCCAGGCGACCGTCACCCTGGGCAATAACCAGAAATACACCGGCGCCTCGATGAATACCACGCCGCTGCCGCCCGAGCCGGTGGTCGATGCCTCGACCGTCGGCCTGGCGGGGGCCAACGCCGCCCGCCTCGCCTTCTGCTACAGCGCCTCGTTCAACGGCGGCCAGGCGGTGCTCGATCCGGCCAAGGTGGCCGGCAAGGTCGTGATCTGCAACCGCGGCGAGAACGACCGCGTCGACAAGAGCCGCGCGGTGCGCGAAGCCGGCGGCGTCGGCATGATCCAGGTCGACAATGGCACCGGCCTGGTGGCCGACATGCACTCGGTGCCGTCGGTCCACGTCACCCAGGCCGATGGACAGGCGATCCGCAGCTATGCGGCCGCAGCCAACGCCACTGCCGCGATCAGCAAGTTCGTGGTCGGCGCCTCGAAGCTGAACGCCCCGATCATGGCCAACTTCTCGTCGCGCGGCCCGAACCGCGCCGACGCCAACGTGCTCAAGCCGGACGTGACCGCGCCTGGCGTGGACATCATCGCCGGCGGCACACCGGGCCTGACCGAGGCGCAGCATGCCGACATCGTCAACGGCACCCTGGTGCCGCCGGTCGAGTTCGTGTCGATGCAGGGCACCTCGATGTCGGCGCCGCACGTGGCCGGCGTCAGCGCCCTCGTGCGCCAGAAACACCCGACCTGGACCCCGGCGATGATCAAGTCGGCCCTGATGACCACCGCGACCGACACCTTCCCGGACACGCTGACCGGCGACATCCGCGGCCGGCTGCCGTTCGCGCAGGGCGCGGGCCACGTCAATCCGACCGCCGCGCTCGACCCGGGCCTGGTGTACGACATCGGCGAAGCCGACTACCGCAAATACCTGTGCGGCGCCGGTGTGGCGGGCCAGTGCGCGGGCGGCCAGATCCCCGGCTACGACCTGAACCTGCCGTCGATCTCCGTCGGCAACGTGCTCGGCTCGGTGGTCGTCAACCGTACGGTGACCAACGTCAGCACCACCGCCTCGAGCTTCAACGCGCAGATCTCGGTGCCGGGCTATGACGCCGTGGTGACCCCGGCCACGCTGGCGATCGAGCCAGGCCAGTCCAAGTCGTTCACGGTGACCCTGACCCGCACCAACGCGCCCGAGAACGCCTGGCAGTTCGGCACGCTGACCTGGACCGGTGGCGGCCATACCGTGCGCAGCCCGGTCGTGGCCCGTTCCGGCAAGCTCATCATCGCGCCGGCGTTCTTCTCGAGCGACCGCGCCAGCGGCAGCAAGGCCCTGTCCGTCACCACGGGCTTTGCCGGCAAGATGGGCTCGAGCGTCGGCGGCCTGAAGGAAATCGTGCGCACCGCGAATACGATTGCCCCGGCGCCGGATGGCAGTCTCGACACCCTGGACCTGATGGCCGACGCCTGCCACCGCGGCCTGTACGGCACCCGCGTGCTGCCGGTGACCTTCACCGCCGATACCATGGCGGCGCAGTTCGAGCTGTTCGACCGCGATACCAGCGGCAATGGTGGCGACGACCTCGACCTGGTGATGGTGAACGCCGCCGGCCAGCTGGTCGCCTACTCGGCCACCTACGGCTCGGACGAGACGATCGCCCTGGCGGCCCCGCCGGCAGGCAATTACAAGGTCTGCACGCTGGGTTATAGCACCGCATCCGGCGGCAGCACCTCGTATGGCCTGCATGCAGTGGTCGTGAACAGCAGCGACAAGGGCGGCAACCTGCGCGCCATGGTGCCGGCCACGGTGTATGCCGGCGGCAAGGCAACCGTGGCGGTGAGCTGGTCGGGCCTGCCGGCCGGCAAGCGTTTCCTGGGCGGCGTGCGCCTGCTGGACGCCAGCGGCGCGGTCGGCTCGACCACCGTGCTGCAGGTCGAGACCAACCAGCCGGTGCCGAAAGCCGAGCGTCCGCAGCGCGTCAAGGCGAAGGACGTCGGTGTGTAATTGACAGGACGGGGCCGCTGGCCCCGATGTGAACGACAAAGCGCGCCTCGGCGCGCTTTGTCTTTTGGGAAGGAAGAAAGGATCAGGCTGCCGGCGAACCCAGCTGGCAAGCACCGGCGACGCACACGGCGCCCGGATCGGGACGGTGGATGCAGATCGACATTTCGCCGGTGCGCTGGATCTCGGCCTGGCGCTCGGTCTTCGAACGTTCGGCCAGGGCCAGCAAGGCTTTCCCGTCGGTCTGGGCGGTCGAGTACGGCAGGTATTCCTGCGGGCCGCCGCAGGCCAGCGCGCCGACCGGGAGCGAGCGGCATTGCGCATTGTCGCTGCAGCCGGGCGTGCCGATCAGGCGCTTGATCTCGGAGACGGTGGCGCCGGGCTGGAGCGCGACCACCGGCGGCGCGCCGTCCTTGACCGGCGGCTGGGCCGGATCGTTGGCCTGGGTGGTGCAGGCGGCGTTGGCGCCGAACAGGAGGATGAGGAGGAGTTTTTTCATGCCGCCATCTTCGCGCGCACGATATGACTGGTCAAGCAAATAACATTAACTGACTGTTACCAAATGTGTCGACCGCATGTTGCGCACACCTTACGGAACACCCTGAGTCCCCACAAGCTTGCATCGGAACATCTTAAATTTCCGTACGGATATATCTCTCATTTGCAGGCAAATGACGTGAACGTCGCGCATCCCATTCTCTTCAAATGCAAACTTGGACGTTCGCAAATGTAAAAAATTGTGCGCAGGAAAATTTACTCACTACAATAGCTTCATTACAGACGAGCTTGTTCGAGTTCATACATGACCTTCCTGCGCACCATCCTCGCCCTCTCCCTGACCTGCATCCTGGCTGCCTGCGGCGGCCAGTACGACATCGACACGACCGTCCAGACCGCGTCGACCGCTACGACGGCCAGTGCCCCTGCCCCCATGCGCACGCCGGAGACCGGGGCGAGCGCCGCCCCGGCACCAGCGCTGGCGCCAGGCGCGCCAGTCTTCGCCACCGTCGCCTCGGCCACCATGCCGGCGCCCGACTGCGCCGCCGAGGGCTGCGCCAGCCTGCGCATCATCGACGGCAATGCGGAAGCCTGGCGCATCGATGCCCAGCGCCGCGCCACGCGCGAGGCCAGCCTGCCTCAGACTTGACTCAAGGACGCTGGCGCAGGCGGCGCGTCGTGGCCAGCAGGAACAGGCCGCTCGCGAGCAGCAGCCAGGCGCCCGGTTCCGGCACCTCGGCCACGCTGGCGAATTCCCCGTCCACCAGTTGCAGTTCGACGCTCTGGCCCGCGACCAGGTTCATCTCGACCACATTGCCGGCGGCGCCCAGGTAATTGAAGGCCTCGTCGATGAAGGCGACGCTGAACAGGCTGCCGTTGATGCCCTCGCCCACCTCGAACGCGACGTCAAAGCTGAACAGGCCGCCAAACGTGACGAGCTGCTCGAAGAAGTTGAAGTCCGGACCGTTGCGCAGGACGACGCCGTTCACGACATCGCCACTGGCATTGCCCGATGGCGGCAAGACGCCGCCCTCCAGGAAGGCGCCGCTGAAATTGCCGAGGCTGGCCACGACCGGCGCCGCGTCCACCGGACCGTTCAGGCCCAGGTCGAGGTAGCCGACCGTGCCGGCCAGGGCCGAGGTGTCGAGCGAGACGCGGTAGATCGGACCGGCCAGGGCCGCCGGGGCGCCGGCGACGATCGACAGCACCAGCAGAACGCGGAACAACAGGGATGACAAATTGGACATGATGATGTTTTCCTTTAGAACGCGCCGGAGACCAGCTGCGGCGTATAGGTGAAGTTGCGCTTGGCGCCATTGGTGAATGCCGTCGGGACGGTGACCGTGGCGCCCGGGGCGATGGTCGCCTGGGACAAGGTCAGGTACGGCGCGCCTGCGTGCATGCCGGCCGGATTGTCGAGCGTGATCCCGTCCGGCAGGCCCTGCAGCACCAGGTGCAGCGGACCGGTCAGCGCCTTGGCGCTCGTGTTGGTGATGCTGACATTGCCCGTGGTCTTGCCCGTCGCGCGGTTGATGCTGAAGCCGCCGATCACGATCTTGCTCGACGCGGTGACGTCGGTAAACGCGCCGGCCAGGTTCAGGCTGACCACCAGCGGATCGTGGTCCGAGGCACGGTAGGCGTTCTTGCGATAGACGTCAAGGCCGGTGCTCTCGATGTTGTAGTCGATGTCCTTCGGTTCATCGGCATTGTTGTGCCATTCTGCCGCGCCCACCACCTGCGGCGCCAGCGAGCTGCTTGCCAGGACGTGGTCGAGCGAGCCGGCCAGGCCGTTGAACACGTAGGAATACGGCATGCCATGCGGGCGCACGAACTGCTCGATCACATTGACCATGCCGGCCGCGCCCGTCAGGTGGTTGATCGGGCTCTCGAAGGCATAGGCGTTCAGGTCGCCCAGCACCAGCACATCCGGATCCTTCGCCGCCGCGATCACCTGCGGGATGAAGAAGCCGGTCAGGCGCTGGGCCTGGAGGACGCGGGTGGCGTCATAGCAACCCTGACCATAGCCCTGGTCGGCATCGCCGCCGCTGGCGCCACCGCAACCCTTCGATTTCAGGTGGTTGGCGATGACCGAGAACTTGCCGCCGTTGGCGGCCATGAAGGTCTGCGCCATCGGCGGACGGTTGTTGATCTCGTGCGGGTCGGACAGCGCGCCGCCCACCAGGGTCAGCTTCGACGGCTTGTAGATCATGGCCACGCGGATCGCATCGGTGCCCAGTCCGACCGGCGCCGGCACCACGGCATAGGTGCCCGGTGCGGTGACGCGGTTGATCTCGTCGACCAGGTATTTGGCCGCGATATCGCCGTTGTTCTGGATTTCCATCAGGCCCACCACGTCGGCGTTCAGCGCGGCCAGCGAGGCGACGATCTTGTCGCGCTGGCGGACGAACTCGGCCGCATTGTCGGCGCCACGGCAATTGCCGGCGGATGTATTGCTGCCCAGTTGGCAACCCTGACCCGACTTGCCCCAGGCATCGCCGCCATTCGTGAAGGTGGTGAAGAAGTTCAATACGTTGGCGGCCGCGACCTTGACGCCTTCCGGCAATACCGGCGCCGCCTGGCGCTCGTTGGCGCGATTGATGACCGGGGCTTCGGTCGGCTGGAGCTTGAAGCCGGTGCTGGCGCCGCTGCTGGCGCCGGTGGAACCGAAGTCGATCACACCGGTCAGGTTATCGATCGTGTCGCCGGCGCGCACGGTGCCGTCCTCGGCCAGGTAAGGCATGGCGGCCGGCGCGCGGAACAGGCCGTCGTCCAGCACGATGCGATTGCTCATGTGCTCGCGATAGAGTGCCGTGGCCTCTGGCGAACCTTGCGGGTAGCGGCTGGTCGGCTGCTCGCGGCGGCCGTTGGACAGGGTCAGCTCGCCGCGGTTGGCCAGGTCGCCGTTGCCGTTGATGGTGAGCGTATTGGTGAAGCGCACCAGCATACCTTCCACGCTGGCCAGGTCGGTGCCCGGCAGCGTGATATTGGCCGGCACGATGGCCGGGCCGGCGCCCAGCGCGGTGATATTGGTGACGTCCTTGAACTCGGTATAGGTGCGATCGGCGCCGTTCGGGCGGAATTCGACCACCTGACCAGTCACGCTGACCAGGGTGCCGACCGCATGCGCGGTATCAAGGCCGTAGACATAGATGCCGTCCGAGGTCGACGGATCGCCATCGCCCTGTGGATCCTGGATGAAGAAGCCACCGTCGACCTTGGCGGTGATCACGCCGCGTGCGGTCTGCACGGTGTTGGCGTACGGGCTACTGTCGCCGGAGCCCTGGATCTGCGGAATGGTCAGGAGGCCGGCAACGGCGACATCGATGGTGCAGCGCTCGGTCTCGTCGGCATCGTTGCCGAACTCGACCTGCACCGGATAGCGCCCGCCCCCCAGGGTGTCGGCGATGTCGAGGCGCGCCTCGGCCTTGCCGCCGGCCGCGGTGGCCGGGATAAAGCCGCCGAGGGTGATGCCGGCGACGCCGTTCGATACGATGGCGGCACGGTTGACGATGGCGTCGCCATCGATCGCCGACAGCAGCGCCGATCCGCCGCGGCCCTGCTCGACCTGCACCGTTGCCGGGCACGCCAGCACGATCGGCTTGGGTGTCGGGCCGGTGTCGCCACAGGCTTGCAGCGGCGATGTCGTGGTGCGCGGGCCGATCACCGGCGCCAGCACGAAGTCGGCGCGGTTGTCGTCGCTGTCCTGGCAGCCGGCCGCGGCGCGCTGGAGCGAATTCTCGAGCGTCGGCGACGGCGCCGGCGCGCCTTCGGACAGGTTGGCGCTGCCGTAGCCGACCAGGTCGAGGATGCGGGTGCCGTCGCTGATGGCGACCTTGCCGGTCCCGCCCGCCATATTGAAGCTCGGCGCCTGGACATCGAATTGCTCGATCGGGGTCTTGCCCTGGTCGCGCGCGCCGCGCAGCAGGAAATACTGGCCCGGAGCCAGCGTGACCGGCGGCAGCGCGGTAACGCTGCTCCAGCTGCTGCCGCCGGCCGACTGGTATTGCACCCGCATGCCGGCCAGGCTCACCGGCGCGCTACTGCGGTTATACAGCTCGACGAAATCGTGACCAAAGTTGCTCGAGGTGCTGTGCGAGTGGGCATACAGCTGGTTGATGACGACGTCGGCGGCAAGCGTCGGTGCGCTAGCAGCCAGGCCGGCGATCAGGGTTGCCAGCAGCGTACGCCGCGGAGTGAAAGTTGCAAAGGTGGTCATTGATTCCCCATTAGTTATCGCACAAGATGTGCCCGCCGTTTCTATTAGCAGAATGATAGTAAATGCGGATATTGACAACATGATGACTAGAAATTAGCCGGAATGGGTAATTTCTAGCTTAGCGGCAATTCAACAGACGCGAGTCGGATTGCCGCAGGAAATCAAGGAATGCTGAGGTCAGCGCCGGCGACGCCGCGCGGCCCAGCCGATCACGCCAAGGCCGCCGGCCAGCAGCGCCAGGGCGGATGGCTCGGGCACGAGTGAAATGGCATAGGTCTCGAGGGCCTCGATGCGCCTGAACTGCCCGCCATAGGTGCCGTCGATGATGCTGCGGCCTTCGAAGGCGGGGTCGCCATAGCTTAGTTGCCAGGAGATGGAGGTGGTCAGCCGGTCGTCGACGAAGAGGTCGGGGCCGGCGCCGAAGGTGGGGCCGTGATCGGGCGAATTATAGGTCTGGCGCGAGCCCTGGCTGGGCAGGACGTTGTCGAGCAAGAGCTGGCGGTAGACTGCCGGATCGGTGTAGTTGAACAGGAAACCGGTGCGTTGCCAGTCAAGCTCGGAGACGTGCCAGCCGGCCGTGGAAGACCAGCTGCGCGGATTGTAGCCGCCCACCACCCAGCTGTCGCCGCTGTCGTTGGCGATGCGCATCAGGGTGAAATTGCTGCCGCGCCCATCTGCAGCGGCATGGAAGTCGAGCGCGTCGTCGCCCGGCTGCCGCGTATAGACGTTCTCGAGATAGAGGGGGCCGGCGCCGAGCCACCGTTCGAGCTGGCCGTGCAGGCTGGGATCGAGCAGCGGCGTGTCGTTTTGCGCCACTGCCGGCGCTGGCGCCAGGCCAAGCGCTGCAACAAGGATGGCGGCCACCCCGCCCCGTGCCAGGATCTTGTTCATGCAACGTCAGACTGGCCGTTGCAGGACAAGTTCCAGGCGCGCGGCCGGGAGCTCGCCGGGAAGCTCTTACGCCCGCTTGTAGATATCCTCGAAGCGGACGATGTCGTCCTCGCCCAGGTAACTGCCCGACTGCACTTCAATGATGTGCAGCGGCAGCTTGCCCGGGTTTTCCAGGCGATGGTTCATGCCGATCGGGATATAGGTCGATTCGTTCTCGGACAGCAGGCTGACCGTGTCGCCGCAGGTCACGCGCGCAGTGCCCGACACCACGACCCAGTGCTCGGCGCGGTGGTGGTGCATCTGTAGCGACAGCTTCTCGCCCGGCTTGACCGTGATGCGCTTGACCTGGAAACGGTCGCCCGCATCGATGCCCTCGTAGTGGCCCCAGGGACGGTAGACGCGGGTGTGGTGCAGGTGCTCGGTGCGTTCCTTGGAAGCCAGGTGTTCGACCACCTGCTTGACGCGCTGTACTTTGCTCTTGCAGGTGACCAGCACCGCATCCTGGGTCTCGACCACGACCACGTCTTCCAGGCCCACCACCGCCACGATGCGGCTCTCGGCGCGCACCAGCGAATTCTTGACGCCGTCCAGGTAGACGTCGCCGCGCTGGGCGTTGCCGTTGGCATCCTTGGCCTGGGTTTCCCACAGGGCCGACCACGAACCGACGTCGTTCCAGCCGATATCTGCCGGCACGACGGCGGCGTCGCGGGTGTGTTCCATCACGGCGTAGTCGATCGAATCGGACGGGCAGGCCGAGAACGCGCTCTCGTCGAGGCGGCAGAAATCGAGGTCGCGGTAGGCCGCATGCATGGCCTGGCTGGCGGCGCCGGCGATGGCCGGGGCGTGCTGCTCCAGCTCGGTCAGATAGCGCGCGGCGGCGAACATGAACATGCCGCTGTTCCAGTAGTAGCTGCCCTCGGCCAGGAAGCCTTCGGCCGTGGCGGCATCGGGCTTCTCGACGAAGCGCGCCACCTTGTAGCATTCGCCGCACTCGTCCACCGGTTCGCCGCGGCGGATGTAGCCGTAGCCGGTTTCCGGGGTCTTGGGCACGATGCCGAAGGTGGCCAGGGCGCCCTTGGCCACCAGGCGGGTGGCGCGGTCGACCGCTTCACGGAAGGCTTCGCCGTTCTCGATCACGTGGTCGGCCGGCAGCACCAGCATGACGGCCTCGGGGTCGATCGCCTGCAGGTGGTGAGCGGCGGCGGCCACGGCCGGCGCCGTGTTGCGGCCGACCGGCTCGAGCAGGATGCCCAGCGGCGAGATACCCACTTCACGCAACTGCTCAGCCACCATGAAACGGTGGTCATTGCCGCACACCACGAGCGGCGCCATCATCTCCGGCCAGCCGGCCACGCGCAAGGCGGTTTCCTGCAGCATGGTCTTGTCGGCCACCAGCGGCAGCAACTGCTTCGGCAGGACCTTGCGCGACAGGGGCCACAGGCGGGTGCCGGCGCCGCCGGAGAGGATGACTGGATAGATCTTCATGCGCTGACTTTCTCTTTCTCTAACTCGTTGGTGTCGTGATCCACGACGTCCTTGCGCCGGGAGCGGCGACGGTCGCGTGCATTGAGCCATTCCTCCGATGAATACTCGGAGGCGTGCTTCATTTCGCCTTTTCGGTCGACACTATATTCCTTAAAGACAATCATTTCATTCAATGTTACATCATGCAACACGCGCGTGTATTCGAACAGTATGCTGCGCACGATCTCCGCGCCTTCGCAGATATGGCTGCCATGGCCGATCCAGGTCGGGCCCACGATGCGGGTGCCGGCCTCTACTTTAACCCCGGAGCCGATGTAGACGGGTCCCTCGATGGTCGTACCTTCCCAGTCGATGCTGGTGTTCAGGCCGACCCAGACGCCCGGCTTGATCTGGATGCCCGGCACGTCCATATTATTGACTTCGCCGGTGATGACCGACTGCAGCACTTCCCAGTAGTCGCCCATGGTGCCGATATCGAGCCAGTTGAACGGGCGGCCCTGGGCATAGAACGGCAGGCCGCGCTCGGCCAGCAGCGGGAACAGCTCGGAACCGATGTCGAACGCCACGCCCGACGGAATCAGGTCGATGACTTCTGGCTCAAAAATATAGATGCCGGTGGAAATGAAGTTGGACTTCGCTTCTTGCTGGCTCGGCTTTTCCTGGAATTCCACGATGCGGCCCTGCTCGTCCGAGACCACCACGCCATAGGACGAAACCTTGTCCCATGGAACCTCCTTGGTGATGACGGTCGCCATCGCGCCCTTGCGGCGGTGTTCCAGCAGCGCCGCCTTGAGGTCGAGGTCGATCAGGGCGTCGCCGCACAGCACCACGGTGGTGTCGTCGAAGAAGCCGCCGAATTCCTGGATTTTCTTCATGCCGCCGGCCGAGCCGATCGGTTCGGGGACGACTTCGCCGTCGTCCTTGGTATAGCCTTCGAAGGAGTAGCCGATCTGGACGCCGAACTGCTCGCCTTCGCCGAAATACTCTTCGATTTTTTCGTGCAACCAGCTGACGTTGACCATGATTTCGGACACGCCATTTTTCTTGAGGTGTTCGATCAGGTAAGCCATCACGGGTTTGCCCAGAATCGGGATCATGGGTTTTGGCAGGTCATAGGTGAGCGGACGGACGCGCGTGCCCTTGCCTGCGGCGAGAATCATGGCTTTCATTAGACTATCCTTTGCATTATTTGGCTGTGGTTTGGTAGCGCCATACGTCAGCGCACATTTGAGCGACATCACGTTCGGCAGTCCAGCCCAGTTCTTCGCGGGCCAGGGCCGGGTCGGCGTAGCACTTGGCCACGTCGCCGGGACGGCGGTCGACGATCTGGTAGGCGACCGGGCGCCCGCTGGCCGCTTCGAAGGCGCGCACCATTTCCAATACGCTGTTGCCCCGACCAGTGCCGAGGTTGTAGGTGACGATGCCCGGGCCCTTGTTCAGGCGATCGAGTGTTTTGACGTGGCCGATGGCCAGGTCCACCACGTGGATGTAGTCGCGCAGGCCGGTGCCGTCCGGGGTGTCGTAGTCGCCGCCGAACACCGACAGCTTGTCGCGCTGGCCGTTGGCGACCTGGGCGATGTAGGGGACGAGGTTGTTCGGGATGCCACTCGGCTCTTCGCCGATCAGGCCGCTTTCATGGGCGCCGACCGGATTGAAGTAGCGCAGCAGCGCGATGCGCCAGTCGGGCTCGGCCTTGGCCAGGTCGCGCAGGATGTCTTCGATCATCAGCTTGCTGCGGCCATAGGGATTGGTGGCCGACAGCGGGAAATCCTCGCGGATCGGCACCGAGGCCGGATCGCCGTACACGGTGGCCGAGGACGAGAACACCAGCGATTTACAGCCGAACTTGGCCATGGTCTCGAACAGCACCACGCTGCCGTTGACGTTGTTGTCGTAGTAGCGCAGCGGCTGCGCCACCGATTCACCCACCGCCTTCAGGCCGGCGAAATGGATTACCGCCTCGGGCTTGTGCTCGGCGAACACGGCTTCCATGGCGGCGCGGTCGCGGATGTCGGCCTGGACGAAAGCGAATGACTTGCCGCTGATGCGCTCGACGCGCGCGCAGACCGACTGCTGGGCATTCGACAGGTTGTCGACCACGACCACGTCGTGCCCTGCGTCCTGCAGTTCGACGACGGTATGCGACCCGATATAGCCCACACCGCCAGTAACCAGAATCTTCATGTCTTTCGCTCTCTGTTGATAGTTTGTTGATGATCTATTTCTTGTCATCGCGTTTCACGCTTCATTCATTCGTCCTGGCCGCCTCCTTGATCACGAGCCAGATAAACGCCATGTCGTCGATAAAGTAACGCCGGAACATCCGGCGCGGCTCCTGCAGGAAGCGGTAGAACCACTCGAGCCCGGACTTCTGCATCCAGGCCGGCGCCCGCTTGACCCGGCCGATCGTCACGTCGAAGCTCCCGCCCACCCCCATCGCGAACGGTATCCTCATCTCGGCCTGGTGCAGACCGAGAAACTGTTCTTTCCTGGGCGAGGAAATCGCCACGAACAGCAGGTCGGCGCGGCTGTCTCGCACCTGGCGCACCACCCCTGCTTCCGCGTCCCCGCCCTGCCAGTAGCCGTCATGCACGCCGGCCAGCGCCAGGCCTGGATAGCGGCGGGCATAGGTCATGGCCACTTCGCGCACCACATCGTGGCGCGCACCGAGCAGGAACACCCGCCAGCCTTTCTGCGCCGCGCGCCGCATCAGGGCCTCGAACAGGTCGATGCCGGCGACTCGTTCCTTGAGCGGCTTGCCCAAGAGGCGCGAGGCCCACACCACCGGCATGCCGTCCACATTGACCAGGTCGCAGGCATTGATGATGCGGCGCAGGTCCTCGTCGCGGCTGGCCTTGACCAATTTATCGACATTGACCACCACATGCTGGTGCGGCCGCCCGGCGCGCACGAAGCCTTCGACCAGTTCCAGGGTCTCTTCCATTGAAACGTTATCTATATTACAACCAAACAGCGTGACGCGCTCGTTCATGCGTGCCTCCGGTCCGGCG
Organism: Massilia sp. Soil_C_3; assembly: GCF_057657035.1. Lineage (NCBI taxonomy): Bacteria > Pseudomonadati > Pseudomonadota > Betaproteobacteria > Burkholderiales > Oxalobacteraceae > Massilia > Massilia sp. Soil_C_3. Next base: position 319,074 of record NZ_JBDGJG010000002.1, on the reverse strand, counting down.
CCTGACGTTTCTTGTCATTAATTATTTATCATCGATAAAGGTGATTGTAAACCTGCATTCGATGGGAACGGCGGACGATACGGTCGTGATGCGCAGCACTTCGCACGGCGTCTTCGACTCATAGGCGGCCGAATACCAGCCCAGCGGCGGATTCTCGGCGCCGCGCACCAGTTCCAGGTGCAGGTCTTCGCCGCTGGCCTGCATCTGCAATACGAAGCGCTTGCCGCGCACCGACAGGCCCTGGCTGGTCAGGCGCACGTCCAGGCCGGGTGCGAAGTGCCAGAACGCCTCGACCTTGTGCGGCTTCTTGGCCGCCACCTCGTCGCGCACGGTCAGGGTGTTGCTGGCGCTGTCGAAACGTACGCTGCGCAGGTGCAGCACCGGGTCCGGCAGGCGCGCATAGCCATCATGCGAACCGCGGAAGTCGAACTCTTGAGGCGAGGCAGGCATGCGCTCGATACTGGCCCGCGCCTTGCGCAGCCACATGAAGCGCCCGCCCGGCACCGACTGGTCGAGGCCGTCGATGCGCACGGTATTGTGGCTCGAGGTGCCGCGGAAATAATCGCGCCATTTCTGGTCTTGCCAGTAGGAATAGGTGCCCGGGTCGACCAGGCAAGGCTCGCCCGCCACCGACAGGGTCAATGCCAGCGCATCGGCGTGGCCATGGGCGGCGATGCCCAGATAGCCTAGCGGACCGCAGTCGAGCACGCCCTTGATCTCGTCCGCCTCGCCGAAGTGGTTGCCGAACAGCAGGTAGCCGCCGTCGGGGAAGGACCATCCGGACTCGACTTCATGCGGATCGCAGTCGGGCCGCCCGCCCGGCAGCGCATGCAGCAGCCAGCGCACGCCGGGGTGGTGATCGGGTTGGCCGCCGAACACGGTATCGCCCAGCGCCAGCAATTGCGCGGCGCGGTCCGGGCCCGGCCGCCCGCTGCCGGCGTGCAGGCGGAAGGCGCAGCCGTCGTCGGCATCGCCGACCATCGGCAAGCCGCCGTCGACGTCGCGCACCGAGCGCAGGAAGCGCAGCGCGCGCTGCAGCACGGCCCAGTAGCTGCGCGAGAATGGCTGACTGCGGGGCTGGCCGCCGGCCTGGCCCAGCAGCCCGGCCACGAACAGGCATTCACAGGAAAACATATGGTAGGCAAACGCCTGCTCGCGGTTGACGCCGTCGCGCGAGAACTGGGCCTGGGCCTCCTGCTCCAGTTCGCGCCGCGCCTGGGCTTCCCAGTCCTTCGATTCCTTCCAGCACGGCCAGGTGACGGCGCCCGCATACAGGCCGGCCAGTTCGCCGATCAGGTGGTTGTTGGCCGATGAATGGCGCGACAGGTGGCGCGCGATAGTGCGGCAGTGGGCATGGATGCTACCCTTCCAGTCGGCGCGCAGGCGCTGTCCGCTATCGCCCTCGAACAAGGCGCTATGCTCGCCGCCCACCAGTTGCCAGATGAGGCTCCAGTTGACCAGGCGGATGCCCATCTCCATCGAGCTGGTCCAGTTGGGTCCGGTAAGCGGCGGGCAGGCTTCGAACCAGCTGCGCAGATTGTGCGCCAGGGCCTGCAGCCAGCGCGGCTCGCCCGTCAAGGCCCAGGCCTGGGCCAGGGTAACCAGGTGCAGGTGGCGGTTCAGTTCCCACAGATGCTTGATGTCGCCCACCAGTTCGCGGTCGCTGATGGCGATGTCGCCGCGGTACAGCGACGGCGCGACGACGCCGGTCTCGGGATCGCGGTTCCAGGCGGTCGGCACGCCGACGTCGAAGCGGCGTTCGCCGAACAGCACCACGTGGCCGGCCTCGATGCGTTCGGCGTCGAGCAGCAGCGCATCGACTTCGGCCCGCTCCAGCGACGGCGCGCCGCGCACGCCCAGGCTCAGGCTGCGCGGCAGCGGTGGCGGCGCGGCGCGGCCGATGGAGCGGCGCGCCAGGCGGATCGTCGCCGCCTGGCTCACCCGGTAAGCCATTTCCGGCACCGACATGCAGCGCAGCCGGTTGACCAGCCATGCCATGCGTACTGTTGCGTTCATCAAATTTCCTTCACCATTTTCGTCATTGCGCCCTCTCGTCCAGCAATTGCGCGTACAGCGCGGCCAATCTGGCGCACACCACCCCGGCCGCGTAGTGTCGTTCAACGGCGGCGCGCGCCGCGCACGCCAGCCGGGCATGTAGCTGGCTGTCGTCCAGCAGGCGCCCGATGGCGCCGGCCAGCGCCGCCGCGTCGCGCGCCGGCACCAGCAGGCCGCGCTCGCCGCCGGCCAGCGCTTCCGGGATGCCGCCGACCTCCGTGGCGACCACCGGCACCCCGGCCGCCATCGCCTCGAGCACCGACATCGGCAAGCCTTCGGCATGGGACGGCAGGCAGAACAGCCAGGCGCGCGCCAGCTGCGCGTCGCGCGCGGCCGCATCCAGCCAGCCCGGCGTTTCGACCAGGCCGGCGATGCCGAGTTCGGCGGCGCGGCGGCGCACCCAGTCCAGGTCGCCGCTGCCGCCCAGCACCAGGCGCAGCCGGGGGTGGCGCGCGGCCAGCATGGCGCAGGCGTGCAGCAGTTCGTCCACGCCCTTGGCCGGATCGAGGCGGCCCAGGAACAGGATGCGGCCCGCTTCGGCATGTTCACGCGCCGCGTGCGACATCAGGCGTACCGGATTGGCAACCACCTCGACCCGCGCGCGCGGCGCGCATTCGCGCACCCAGGCGGCCCAGCCGGGCGACAGTGCGATCACGCGCGAGCTCGCCTCCAGGGTGTGGCGGATCCAGCGCCGCAGCAGCGGCCCGGCCTCCATCGCCGCGTAGCGCCGGAAGCCGCCGCCATGCAGGTGGAACACCGTGCGCGCGCCACCCATGCGCGCCATCAGCAGCACCAGCGACTTGCGCAGGAAACTGGCATGCGAGCCGGCGTGCACGTGGACGATGGCCGGCCGCGCGCCAGGGCCGAGGCAGGCCTGCCCGGTGCGCCACAGGCCGCGCAGCGCGCTGCCGAGCTTATCCCGGCGGCGCCCGTCGGCGTGGGTCGCGACATAGGCGACGCCCTCGCGCTCGAACAGGCCGTTGGCGCGCAGCACCTCGACCATGCTGGCGATGCCTCCCCTGCCCCCCAGCGCCGTTCCAACCATCAACACGCGTGGGGGCGCCGGGTTCATGCAGGCGCCCCTGGGAAATACGTCGCAAACCCGCTCATGCTCATGGCCTTATCGATGCTTAGTAAAGGGGCAATATTTACGATCATACATGGCGTGTTGTCCGATCTTGCGCACGATTCAGCCATCGACGGCGATGAACTCGAACTTGCCGTTGGCGCCGCGCGGAATCGCCTCGACCCGCTCCACGGCGACCTGCACGCCGGGCACCCGCTGCAGGAATTGTTCGCGCAAGGCGGCCTCGTCGCGGCTACCGAAACCGTCGGCCGCCACCACCCGCAGGGTGAAGCGGGCCTGGCCGTGGTAGCGCACCTGGCCCTCGAGCAGGCGCAGGCCGCTGCCCTGGAATACGCGGTCGAGGCGCGCCACCATGCGGCCATCGGGCAAGGTCACGCTGCGCTCCTGGCGTCCGATCACGGCTTCGACGGTCGGAAACACGCGGCCGCAGGGGCAAGGCGCGGGTTTGCCCCCGCCTTCGTCCACGCCCATGCCCATGCCCACCAGCACGGTATCGCCGGTGCGGTAGCGGGCGAGCGGCATCGCGGCATTGTTCAGGCTGGTGCCGACGAGTTCGCTGCTGCCGTCGGGCAGCGCCAGCAACTCCACGCCGCCATAGTCGCTCAGCAGGTGGTAGCGGCCATGCTCGCAGGTGCCGATGGCCGCGACCCGCTCGGCCTGCCCATACCAGTCGAACACGAGGACGCCGAAGGCGCGCATCAGGGCCGCGCGCACATCCGGCTCCAGGGTCTCGGACGAGGTCATCACCCCGCGCAAGGCCCGGCCCCCATAGCGGCGTCCGGCCGCTTCGAGCCAGTGGGCGATGGCGCCGATCGAGGACGGATAGGCGTGGATCACCACCGGATCGAAGGCTTCCAGCGCCGCCACATAGGCCCCGATAGTCGCGTTGGACAAGTGATAGGACGACATCACGAGCAGCTTGCCGACCGGATCGCGGCGCCAGTAGCGTCCATCGTGGGGCCGCTCGTCGCAGACCAGGTCGCCGCGGATCCAGGCGCGGCGCTGCCCCGGGCGCCAGCCGATCCAGCGCAGCTGGCGCTGGATGAAGGCTTCCTCGCGGATCACGGCGCCGAGCGACTGCACCAGCGCCAGGGGCGAACCCGAGGTGCCGCTGGTGCGGATCGTGTTGCGCAGCAGCGAGCCGAAGCGGCGCGGCCGCAGGTGGCGCGCAGGGTCCTGGCGCAGCGCCGACTTGGCGAGAAGGAAGGCGTCGGGCGGCACCGCGTGTAGCCGGGTCGCATCCGGCGGCACGTCCACGCCGAGGCGGCGCGCGCGCCGCGCCACGTAGGTATTCAAGGCAAGGGCCGACCTCTCGTTGCGCATCAGGACCGGCAGCACCAGCAGCCGCGCCGGCAGGCCGCGCGCCAGCAGGCGGCCGAGCGACCTCCACGCCAGGGCGAACGTGCGCGCAGCCATCAGGCGCCCCGCCCGGCCGGGATGCCGGCGTAAGCCTGCGCCACCACTTGCCCCAGGATCGCATAGCTGCGATGGGCTTTTACCCAGGCCGGCCCGCGCGCGCGACAGTCGGCGGCCAGGCCCGGTTCGTGCAGCAGCCGGCGTACGGCGGCGGCGAAGGCCGGCGCCTCCATCGGCACGCACAACCCGGCCCCGCTCTCGGCCAGCACCCGGACCTGGTCCGGGATGTCGTTGGCCACGCCGGGGATGCCCAGCGCCAGGTACTCGACCAGCTTGGTCGGCGAGGAGACGTCGTACAGGACGCCGCGCGGGATCGGCGACAGGCCGACCTCGGCCCGCACCGCATAGCCGAGCGCCTCGTGCCGCGCCAGCCAACCGGTCAGGAGCACCCGCTTTGCTAGTTGGCGGCGGGCGATCTCGGCGCGCATCCACGCCATCTCGTCGCCCGAGGGGGCGTCGCCGGCGATCACCAGCAGGATATCGGGCACATCGAGGGCAAGCTGCTCGACGACGTCGAGCAGGAAGCCGGAGCCGCGCGCCTGCGCGACCCGGCCCAGGTAGAGCAGCACGCGCCGTCCGTCCAGGCGCGGGTCAAGGCTGGGAGGGATGCGCTCGCGCTCGCACAGCGCGGCATCGACGCCCATCGGCACCGCCGTCATGCGCTCGCGCGCGAATCCCTTGCCTGCCAGCCAGTCGGCCATCGCCTCGCTCTGCACGAACACATGGCGCGCGCCCGGCAGCACCAGGCGATACAGCAGCCAGCGCGAGGCGGCGGCGCGCGCCGCGTGCGCCAGCCAGCGCGGGCCCCGGCCGCGGCGCGCGATCTCGTCGCGCCGCACCTCGAAGCCTTCGACGATCGGGAACGACATCCAGTACAGGAAGGGCACGCCGAGCGCGGCGGCGGCGAGGCGGCCCAGCAGGCCGGACGCGATCTTGTCGCGCACCTGGATGCCGTCCGGCTTGCGGCGGCGCCAGGCGCGCGCCAGGCCCAGCAAGTCCCAGGCGGGCGACAACACGCTGGCGTAGCGGCTGCCCAGGCTGCCGACGGCGTGCATGCCGCCGCCGCCCCACGCCACCGGGCCGGCGCCGCCGGACTGGCCGACCAGTTCGCTGCCGACGCCATGGCGCGGCATCTCGGCGCCGAACAGGGTCAGCAGGTCGGCGCGCACCGGCGGCAAGGGGTCGCGCACGATGAAGGCGATGGAAAACGGTTTGCGCATGGCGCCTCGTATCGATGGGTGGGACCTACGATACTAGACCGGCGCACGACGCAAACGTTTCAACTATCGTTAGCGGTCGCTGTCGCGGTCGGCCCGGCCGTACTCGCCCGCCTTCTTGGCCGGGGTGCGCAGGATGGACAGGATCACCAGGCCGAACAGGGCGCTGAGGATCGCGGTGGCCTCGAGTCCCATCCCGGCCGCCACGCCGATGGCCGCCGTCATCCAGACGCTGGCCGCCGTCGTCAGGCCCTTGATGTCATTGCTCTCCTTCTGCTTGAGGATGGCGCCGGCGCCGAGGAAGCCGATGCCGGCCGTCACCCCTTGCAGCACGCGCGACAGGTCCTCGATCTTCATCCCGCCCTGCAGCGGTATCAGCACGAACAGCGCCGAGCCGACCGAGACGAGCATATGGGTGCGCAGGCCGGCCGAGGCCCCGACCGATTCGCGTTCGTAACCCAGCAGGCCGCCCAGCACGGTGGCCACCAGCAGGCGCACGACGACGATGGTCACGTCTTCGGCATTGTTCAGGTCGGAAAATTCACGCTGGATCGTCAACCAGCTCTGGCTCCACCACACTTGCATTCCTCTATCCTTGTCCAGTTCGCTTTCGAGCAAATCATGCCATTCACGCAAGATACGTGTCGCCACGCTCAGCCATTCCACAAGGTATTGACGCGCGCATGCCGGTCCGCCTTTCGTATAATCGGATGCCCAGCCTATCCTTTGAGGAGATCCTGATGGAAACGATGGAAATCTACCGCGGACGCCTGATCGACCACATCCAGCTGGTGTTGCGCGACCTGCCCGCTTCACACAAGTTCTATACAGCCGTGTTCGAGGTGCTGGGCATCCCGCTGGCCGGCTCGGGCATTGATTATTTCTGGGCCGACGAGCTGTTCGTCTCGACGGCGGACAGCGAAGCGGCCCAGGGCCAGCTGACCGGCCGCCATCACCTGGCATTCCAGGCGCGCGACCGCGCCATGGTCGACGCCTTTTATCACGCGGCGCTGGCCGCCGGCGGCAAGGACAATGGGGCGCCAGGCGAACGGCCTTATCATCCCGGCTATTACGGCGCCTTCGTGATCGATCCCGACGGTAACAATATCGAGGCCGTGTACCACGGCGAAGCGACCTTCAGCGCGCGCGAGATCAAGATCACTTTTTGAACAGCCCTCACGCCAGCCGGCCTTCCTTCCATGCCAGCAGGCGTGGCAGCAAGGCGGCGCTGGCGTGGCTGTCGAGCTTGCGGCAGAAATGGGCGCCGGAGACCCGGATGCCCTCGAAGTCGTTTTCGTCCAGCACCCTTGGGTGGCAGGCGCCGCCGTCCGGCCATTGGATGTAGCGGAAATTTTCCGGTAGCACACGACCGGCGAAGCGCGAATGCATCACCAGCGTCTGGAAGAACAGCTCGTCCGGCGACTGCACGCTGCGGCAAAAGCGCAGCAGGCGCGGATGCGCATCGGCCAGAGCCAGGACCTCGCGCAGGCAGTCGCGCGACAGTGCCCACCAGCACGAGCCACCAAAAGGCGCCAATCCATAGGGCAGGCGGCGCGTGCGCCGCAGCAGGCGCAGGACACGGTTGGCTGCGGCGCAGGCAAGGCGCTCGGCCGTATTGCCGCCGGGGCGATGAAACCAGGCATGGCGGTGCATCACGCGCCAGCCATCGGCCGCGACCGGCGCGGTTTCGATCAGCTCGCGACCGCGCAGCCGCGCCAGGGCTGCCTTGAGCAGCGGGTTCGGCAATAGCGGGAAATCCTGGGCCGACAGCAGGACGACTTTGTCGAAGCCCGATGCCTCGCTCAGGATCTGGCGCGCCGAGGCCAGGGTGGCCTCGACCTGGGATACATGGCCCCAGCGCACATCGACCCGCTCACACACGCTGCGCGCGTGCGGATGCAGGCGCGCAGGGTCGAGGCCGCTCTTGCGGTCCAGGTGCACATAGACCAGGAAATCGGGATCGCACAATTGCTCCACCAGCCTGTTGAGCTGGTCCAGGTCCTTGTGCGCGCAGATCAGGAATACCTGTCTCATCGATGGCCCGGCGAGCACCCCGCTCATGCGCGACACGCTAGCATGGCGCGCGCGGTTGGCGCGCCATCGAGACACCTGGCTATTAATTCAAGGTCACGCTCTGGCCCGCGACGGTCACGGTGCGCACCGCGCCCGAGGTGGCGATGTCTACCTTCGGCTTCCTGCAGCCGACGTCGAGCAGCACCAGGAACTCGGCGGTCGACTTGCCGTCGTTCTTGAGGTAGAAGGCGCCGTGGTCCTCGATCACATTGACCTTGGCGCCCGGCCCGATCCACTTGGCGAAACTGGCGTCCGGGTTCAGCGAGCGCAGGCACAGCGACTGGCCGCCGGCCGACAGCTTGACGTTCTGCCCGTTCTCGACCGTCATGATGACCGGGGTGTGAATATTCCACTCGTAGGTGCGGGCGACCGTGCTGGCCAGGCGGTCGCGCACCAGGATCGCGTTGCCGGCATTACGCAGGTGCCAGACCTGGCGCTTGGCCATGGTCAGCTGGCCGCCATAGGCGGCGGTGGCGTCGCCCTCGGCGAAATCGTAGGCGGGCTGGGCGGCGAAGCCGGTGATCTTGCCGTTGCGCTGCAGCTGTTCGCGGTAGCCCGTCACCAGCTGGCCCTTGCCGCCGTCGAAAGTAACCGCATTCTGCGAGCGGGTCTGGTGATACCAGTCGGTCCAGTACGGCGAACCGTACCAGTCATACCAGCCGGCCTTGACCAGCAGCGGCTGGCCCGCGCTCGACAGCAGCAGGCCGTTCTGGTCGCCATGGCTGTGGTTGAAGGAGCCGTAGGGGCTGGACTTGAAGTACAGCGAGGTGCGCTCGGCCGAGCCGATGTCGGTATGCATCGAGGCCCAGCCGATGCTCGGATAATAGGCCGAGTTGCTCGGCGGCGCTTTCGTTTTGGTGTCCTTGATCGGCAGCGGGTAAGGCGCTTGCAGCAGGCTCAGCGTGTCTTCGGTGCCGCCAAGGCTGGCGACGTACCAGGCCGCGCGCGGCGACACCATGCGCGAGCCGAAGGCGTGCCAGACGCGGGTATCGGGCTTCGTCTCTGAGCCGTCGCCGAAGGCGTGCACGCGCGAGCCCGGCGGCGTGAACTGGGTCGCGAAGTCGAGCAGGCCCTGGGCCCAGGGCTTGGCGTAGAAATTCACGCCGGACGCCTGCGACATCGGATCCCACAGCGCGACCAGGTAGCCGGCCGCGTACTCGGCATACGCGGTGCCGTTGGCGTAGCCGCCCTCCTCGCCGCTCCAGGGCGACGGCGAATTGGCATAGGCGCGGAACGAGAAATCGAACCACTTCTGCGCCTCCGGGATGTCGCCCAGCGCCAGGGTCGAGATCAGCGACAGAAAGATCAGGCTCGTGTTGCCGTGCGAATCGAAGGGATACTGGTCGAGGCGGCCGTTGTCGCCGGCCAGGTTGCCATAGATCTCCTCGGTGCGGATCTTGACCGTGTTCAGCCAGCGCGCGCGGCGCGGCGCGTCCAGGTCGCCGGCCAGGATGTCGATCGCCTTGATCAGCGAGACCGAGATCTGGCGCGTGGCCTGGTCCTGGTTGGCGTAGCTGGTGGGCCCGCGCGGATCCAGGGCCGCCATCTGGTCGCCGCGGCGCAATGCCTCGTCGAGGAACAGGCGCTCGCCCTTCATGCGCCACATCACGGCGGCGGCCTCGAGCTGGCGGCTGGCTTCGTTGACGCGCTGGCGGATGTCGGTCTGCTGGCTGGCCATGGCGGCCGTCAGCGGCGAACTGATGACGATCGGCCAGCGTCCATCGCTCAAGGTCGGCACGGCGTTGATCTGCAGCTTGATCTCATTGCTCATGCGGCTGACGTAGGGATCGAGTTCGGCGCGCTTGACACTGGTCCAGCTGGCATACGGCGTGAACGAGGGCGGCAACCCGCGCGGCCGGGCCTTGGCCGTAATGCGCGCGCGCAGCGTGGCGTTGTCCGGCACCTCGAACAGGTTCGACTTGCTGGTGATCGAGAACGCGCGCGGGGCCGACCAGTCGTCGCTGCCGACCGGACGCACGCGCCAGCTGTACTTGCCCAGGGCCAGGGCCTTGGGCGGCAGGTACCAGTTACGCTCGGTGACGACCTTGCCCGGCGCGCCACCGCTCGGGGTGATCTCGAGCTCATAGGCGGCGGGACCATTGGCGTGGCGGGCCCAGGTGAACCCGGGCGGGTTCTGCGCCTGGACCTGGCCCAAAGCCGGGCCGGGTTGGACGACCAGGGGGTCAAGGGACTGGGCCCAATCCGCGCGCGCGCTCATGCAGAACAAGAGCGACGACAGCGCTAGCGCGCGGACCAGACCTTTCCGGTGAAAATTCATGCTGAAGCTCCGAGAGAACGAGAATTGTTCAGGGACCGCGCCGCGATCGGGCGCTGGATCGACACCTGCTGCAGGCGTCGGGCGACGCTTGCTTGATGGGAACAATGTTACCGCAGGATTTTTTGAACAAAATCAACTTCCCTATGGAAATTTAAGGTTTATTTGTCTTTGCGCCCTTCATTCGCATGAATCCAACACGAAGGATTTAACATTTGGTGAACAGGATGTTCTGTCCTGTAACTGTCGTGCTCGATGTGGAAAGACTGTGCGATAACTAGGCTTGCGTCAGGCCATCCTGGGCACGTAATGCATGCATGCGCTTCAGGTAGCGCAGGCAATAGATGGCGAACGCCAGCGGCGCATTGCGCGCATGGCGGCGGCGCACGGCGAACTCCTCGCGCCGCGCCGCGATCCGGTTGCGCGACGAGACGCTGCCGGCATGGTCGCGAAACACGGCCAGCACCGCGTCCACCGGCGCCGGCGCGCTGAACATCCCCAGGCGCAGCCACAGGTCGACGTCCATCGCATAGCGCAGGCGCTCGTCGAAGCCGCCGACCAGGGCGAACACGTCGCGCCGCACGAACACGGCCGGGTGCGGCACCCAGGCGCGGCCGGCGGCAAACGAACGGTAGGAGAACGGCGGCATGGCGTTCGGCGGCAGCAGGCGCCCTTCCCTGAGCACCTGGATATTGCCGACCACCCAGGCCGGCGCAGCGTCGCCGTCGCCGTCCCCATGTATCCCGCCAAGCTGTTCGATGCGCCGCCTCACCGTTGCCAGCACCGCCGGGCCGGCATAGTAGTCGTCCGAGTGCAGATGGGCGACGTAGCGCCCGCCCGCCGCGGCGATGCCCCGGTTCATGGCGTGGCCGATGCCGCCCCGCACGTCGCGCAGCACGCGCTTGTTGCCGGGATAGGCGGCGAGCATGTCCAGGGTGGCGTCGCTCGAGCCGCCATCGACGAAGATGTGCTCCAGGTCGCGGCAGGTCTGGGCCTCTACCGAGGCCAGCGTGTCAGCCAGCGTGGCGGCGCTGTTCCAGGTGCAGGTGACGATCGAGAAGGTCGGCGGGTTGGGCATACAGCTCCAGCAAGGTGGGCAGCAGGCGGGCGGCGTCGGCCCCGAAGCCGGCTGGCGGCGCAATGGGTGTCGGCGGTGGCGCTGCCGCGAGCAGGCGCGCGAGGCGCGCCACCAGCTGCGGCATGGCGGGGGCCAGCGCCAGCTGGCCGGGATACTGGACGTATTGCACCAGCTCGGGCGTGCCGCCGCGCGCCAGCGCCAGGCAGCCGCGGCCCAGCGCCAGCGCTTCGAGCACCGCGGTGCTGCAGGCTTCCTCGCACACCGAGGGCACCACGCACAGGTGGGCGCGCGCGGCCAGGGCCAGGGTGGCCGCATGGTCTTGCCAGCCGAGGAAGCGCACCTGCGGGCCGCCGTGGCGCCGTTCCAGCGCCGAACGCTGCGGACCGTCGCCGACGACCGTCAGGCGGGTATGTGCCGGCAGGCGGCCGGCGGCGGCGTCGAGGAATTCCGCGAAGCCCTTGCCGGTGTCGAGCCTCCCGGCCAGCACCACCTCTCCCGCCTGCGGCAAGGGCGCGGCCAGGGCCAGCGCGCGCAGGGAGGCATAGTCGACCAGGTTGGGGATCACACGGCTGCGCGACAGGTCGGCATCGGGCACCGCGCGCAGGAAGCGGCGGCGCAGGAAGTCGGACACGAACACCGTCTTGTGGCGGGCAAAGGCGCGCGCGGCCTGGCTGCGGTAGCCGCTGACGGCGAGCGCCGTCAGCGCCGTGCGCACCGGTCCGGGGGCCGGTCCTGGACCCGGGCCGGCGTGGCGCGCGCTGCACGCCGTGCACGCGCCCGGCGCCAGCCGCCCGCACACGGCGCCGTCGACGAAGCGCAGGTGGGTCAGGCATTCGCTGCCCTGGTCGTGGCGGGTCTGCACGAAGTTGATGCCATCGCGGACGTACAGGCCCGTCATCGGCAGGTGGCCGTGGTAGTGGACCACGTCGAAACCGGCGGCGTGGGCATCGATGGCGCGCGCGATGCGGCGTGCGAAATACGGCCGCTTGAGCGGATTGAACACGCCCAGCTGGGCCTCTTTCCAGCCCGGCCTTGCGATGGCGAAGCCGGGCCGGACGCGGCCGGCGAAGCCAATCTGGCGCGCAGGGTCGGCCGAAGGCCGGTCGCCGCGGCCCAGGATCTCGACGGCATGGCCTTCCTGCAGCAGGCGGTTGGCCAGGGTCACCACGTGCTTGCCCAGGCCACCCACCTGGTCGCCTGGCAAATCCTCGGATACCATCAGGATGCGCATGTCCTGTTGTCCTTTGTCTTCCTCAACTCGCCCGGGCGCGCGCCGGCTGGCAGCGCGTCTTGAGGCGGGTCCAGGCCAGCTCGCGGTCTTCGCGCTCGAGCACGAACAGCGCACCATGCAGGGCCAGCAGCAGCGCGGTCGCGGCCAGGATCGCGACGAAGGCGCCCAGGCTGTCGTCGAGCAGGGCCTCGGCGGCGCTGGCGGCGATGGCGACCAGCGCGATCCCGGCCAGCCCCGGCACATAGCCATGGACCAGCAGGCGCCGCAGCGGGGTCGGGACCGTGCGGCCATGGACGTAGACCATGAAGGCCGTGGCGAACAGCAGCGAGGTGGCCAGATGGCCCCAGGCAGCCCCCACGATGCCCCAGCCGGCCACGCCGGCGTAGACGAGCCCCAGTCCTGCCAGCGCGCGCACCACGGCGAACAGGCCCGAGACGCGCGGATGGCCCATGCCGTCGTTGACCAGCGACGGCAGGCTGGTCAGGGAATCGACGAATTGCGACAAGGCCATCAGCGCCAGGATGGCGGCGCCGTGGCGCGCGAAGGCGGCGTCCATCCAGTAGCCCAGGATTTGATGGGCAAACACCGCCAGCAACACCAGGATCGCCGCGTTCAAATACACCACGTAGCGCGTCGCCTTGAGGTAAGCCGCGTCCAGGCGCGCCAGCTCGCCCCTGGCCGCGAGCGCGCTGGCGGCCGGGAAGAATACGGCGGACAGGCGAAAGCTCAGCCCCAGCACACGATTGGCCATGGTGGCGGCGACCGCGAAATACGCCAGGCCGGCGACGCCGACCAGGGCCCCGATCACCAGTTTGTCGGCGTGGGCATACGACAGCGCGGCAAAGCGCGACAGGAAAGTCCAGCCCGAGAAGCGCAGCAGGGCGGCGCGCACCCCGGCGGCCGGCCAGCGCCAGCGCCAGCCAGGCAGCAGGCGCCGGATCGCGCGCCACAACACCAGGGCGTGCATGCCGCTGGCGAGCACGCGCAGCAGGATCACCTCGAACAGGCCGAAGCCCAGGGCCAGCACGCCCACCGTGGCCAGCGGCAGCAGCGCGCCGAACGCCATCTCGAGCCGGCCTGAAATATCGTAGCGCATCAGCGACTGCGGCACGCTGTTCAGGTAGATCTGCAGCTGGCTGAACAAGAAAGCCAGCGCAGCCAGTTGCAGGGTCGCTACGGCCTCGCTGCGCAAGGCCGCCGGCACGACGAACACGGCCTCGATCAGCCAGGCCGCGCTCAGGTAGATGCCCAGCGCGCCGAACAGCCCAATGGCGGCATAGGTGGCCAGGCCGAAGGACACGGTCTCGGCGACCTGCCCCGCGTCGCCGTTGGCCCGGTGCTGGGCGATGTACTTGACGGAACCGGCGGTGAGGTTGATGTCCATCACCGCGAAATAGCCGACGATGGCCGTCACCAGCGAGTACACGCCATAGCCGGCCTCGCCCAGGCCACGCACCACCAGCGGCACCGTGCCCAGCATCACCAGCGCCGGGACCGCCGCCCCGAGCAGGTTGGACCACGCGTTGCGGGCCAGGCGCAGCTTCATCAGGCCGGCACCGGTTGGCGCTGCGGCGCGCGCTGCCAGACCGGCCGCTGCCAGGTCGGCCGCTGCGTCGCCCCCTGTGCAGCCGCCAGCGCGAGGTAAGGCAGGCTCAGGCATAGAGCCAGCATTTGCGTCGTGCGCACCTGCGGGAACGGCGTGCCGATCAGCAGGTCCGGGATCATGAACGCCAGCCCCGCCGCCCCGGCCGCGCCCAGGCCCAGCAGTTCGGGCGGCAGGCTGCGCAGCGCCCGCCGCGCACCCACGACGAAGGCGACGATGGTGCCTGCCAACAGCACCGTGCCGATCAGGCCGCTCTTGAGCGCGATGTGCAGCACCCCGCTGTGCAGGAACAGGCCGCCGTCCGGATTGCCTTGCCACGAGATGGCCTGGTAGCCATGGTAGCGGCCCCAGGCGCCGATGCCGGCCAGCGGGTGCGCCAGGAAGTCGGCGAAGGCGAGCTTGAGTTCCAGCACCCGTTCGCTTTCGGGGCCGAAGCGGCGCGACTGCATATCGTGCAACAGGCCGCCCACCGCACTGCCTCCTCCTTCGGCCCGCGTCTGCGCCAGGCGCCGCACCGCCACGAAGGCCATGGCGGCGCCGGCTAGCGGCATGGCGGCCAGGCCCAGTTGCAGGCGGCGCGCGGGCGGAAAGCGCAGCAGCACGACCGCGAAGGCCAGCAGGAAGCCGATCCAGGCGGTGCGGCGATAGGACAGCACGACGCACAGCGTGGTCGCGACCAGGGTAGTCCATGCCAGCGTGCGCCATAGCCTGCCTTGCGCCGGCAGCGGCGCGCCGGATGGCGCCTGGAACAGCGCGACGGCGGCGATCGTGAACGCCAAGGTGCACAGCAGGCTGTCGTTGATGTCGAAGAAGGTCAGGCGGATCTGGATCGCATTCATATTGGCATACACATTGTTCGGGTCGCCGCCCGCCGCCGCCCAGCGGCCGAGGCCGAACAGCGCGCGCGCCAGGCCAGCCAGCATGATGAAGCGCGCCAGGTCGAGCGCCTGCTCGCGGGTTCTGAAGGCCAGCAGCATCAGCGAGACGAGCGGCGCCATCCAGACGATATTCGAAAAGCCCGACGGCGCCAGCGACGCGGCCAGCGGCACCCCGGTGGCCAGCCCGGCGCCGACGTGGGCGGCCAGCAGGACGGTCCAGGCCAGGAACCAGGGACGCAGATTGCAGGCCGGCGCGCCCTGGGGCTGCGGGCCGGTCGCGACGTTGTTGTTGAAACTGGCGGCCATGCGGGCGCACAGCCAAGCGCCGAGGACGTACCACAGCACCACGCCGAAGAACAGCATGCCCGAGCCCCGGCTGTAGATGCTGCGCGACGCGAACACGGCCAGGTTGCCATAGCTGGTGGAATTGACCCAGAAGAAGAGCAGCAAATAGGGATAGACCAGGAAGCGCGGCCATACCATGCCGACGCCGATCCCCAGCACGGCCGCGACCGACAGGCCGATGACGAACAGCCACGGCAGCGAATAATAGATATAGGGCAGGATGTCGTTCATCGCCGCGCTGTCGCCGGGTCAGTGCTGCGCGCGGCCGGCGGCGCGGGCCGCCGTGGCCGCCCTGGCAGCCGTGTCCGCCGTGGCGGGCGCGGTGTCGGCGCCGATCAAGTGGGCGCGGTCTCGCGGCGCCAGCGCCGCGAGCAGGTCGGCCACGAAGCGGTCTTGCACCCGCCAGGCGGCGTGCCGGTCGGACCCGATGGTCGATACCCGCACCAGCATGCCGTCCGGGATTTCGCCCGTCAGGCCGTAGGCGAGGCGGCGCAATTTTTGCTCGATGCCGGCCTTGGTCGCCTTGTCGCCGATGGTGATCCAGTAGGTGATCGGCTCGTTGCGCTCGCTCAGGCGCGCCACGAGGCGCTTGACCGGCAAGCGGCCATGGCGGGTGGGCAGCAGGTCTTCGCGGTCCTCGACCAGCTCGAAGCCCTGGGCCACGTAGCAGACCTCGGGCAGGTGCAGCTGCAATGCCCTGCTCTGGTCGCCGCCATAGGCGATCGACAGCATCACCCGCTGGCCGTGGGCGTCGATATAGGTGCGCGACAGGGTCTGGTCGTAGATCTTCGCCAGCACGCCCTGCTGCTCCGGATCGGGCTGCAGGGGCACGACACCCGGGTCGACCGTCCAGGCGCCGAAGCGTGGCGGAATCATCTGCTCCAGGCTGAAGCGCTCGTGCGGCAGCGGCGCGCGCGGCGTCGGCGTCAGGGCCCCGGTCAGGGCCGAAGTGGCGGCCATGGCCAGGCCCAGCACGATGCTGACGGCCAGGTGGCGGCGTGCCGGTGTCATCGGACGGCCCCGCGCATGGGACCCGGCGTGCCCGGAGAATTCGGCGGCGCACCCGGCGCACCCGGCGCACCCGGCCGGCCGCCGCCGGGATGGCGCGGCGCGCCGCCGCGCGCGTCTTCGCGGCGCTTGAGGAACCATTGCAGGGCCGAGTCGAGCGCCAGGATCATCAGGAGCGCCGTCACGAACAGCACCATGCCGGCAAAGCCGTGCAGGAAGCCCTGCCCGGCCGCGTCGCCGAAATAATAGGTGACAAGGGTCAGCGCGATCACGCGGATCACGTTCGCCGTGAACGAGACCGGCACGATCAGGATCGCCAGCGCCATATTGCGAAAGGCCGAAGGATGGCGCATCAGGTTCAGGTAGAACAGGCCCAGCGCCTCGAGCGTCAGGAGGGTCTGCAGGCCGGCGCAGGCATCGGCCACCAGCAGCTGGTACTGGCCGATCTGCAGCACCACGCCCGAGCGCGAGATCGGATACCCGGCCGCGAACAGCAGGTGTTCAGTGGCCCAGGAGACGGCCATCTTCATCGGCATCGTCACCGCCGCCACCAGTTCGCTGGGCAGCGGCACCATGAACAGCATGAAGAAAAACGGAAACCACAGCTGGCGCAGCGCGCCCGCGCCCAGCTTGAGCAGGACGGTTGCCGCCAGCACCGCCAGGATCGAGGCGACCTCGAACATCAATATGTTTTGCGAACGGCCCAGCAGGTGGATGCCCAGGCCGAAGGCCAGCACCGCCCAGCCAGTCGGGTGCGGCCGCACCGGCGTGCTGGTTGCCCTTACCTCGGGCCACTTGCGCCAGATCAGCCACAGGGACAGGAAGAAGATGATCGGTCCATGACCCTGCTCTTCGCCGATCCAGGCGCCGGTACACAGGTCGTGGAAGGTCGGTCCGAACAGCAGGGCCAGGCCCAGCATGACCGGCCACCATTCGGGCAAGGCCTGGCGCAGGCCGTGCTGCGGGTGCATCTCGCGCGCGGTAGCCATGCTAGAACTCCATCACCACCGAACCGACCACTTCGGCGCCGGCATCGGCCATCTGCCCGGCCATGCGCGCCACGTCGGCGATGCGGGTGCGGTGCTTGCAGGCCACCAGCAGCACGCCGCCGGCACGGCCCGCCACCGCCAGGGCATCGGCGCCGGCGGTAAAGGGCGGCAAGTCGACCAGCACGACGTCGTGGCGGCTTTCCAGCTGCGCCGACAACGTGCGGAAAGCGGGCCGCGCCAGCAGTTCTTGCGGATTCGGCGGCAAGGTCCCGGCCGGCAGCACCGACAGGTCGGCAAAGGACGGCACGCGCAATATGGCATCCAGGTCGGCCCGCCCCGCCAGCAGGTCGGACAGGCCCTGGCGCGGCCTGAGCCCGAACAGCTCATGCTGGCGCGGCGCGCGCAGGTTGGCGTCCACCAGCAGGGTCTGCTCGCCGAGTTGGGAAAACACCAGCGCCAGATTGGCCGCGAACAGGCTGGCGCCATCGTCCGGGTCGACGCCGGCGATCGCCAGCGCGCGCCGTCCGCGCGCGAACCAGCGCAGCATCAGCTGGCTGCGGATCGCGCGCAAGGCTTCGACCTGGGGCGAAAACGGTTCGTAGGCGGCGACCAGCCGGGGCGAGAGCCTGGCCTGCCCTTTCTGCACATAGGGATAGGCGAATTGCCGGGCCAGCGCCTGCTGGATATCGTCCTCGCTCACCAGGCCAAGGCGCAGCGCCGCTTCACCGAAGCGGATGCCCAGGTCTTCGTGGGTGCGCAGCACGCGCTCGGCGTCATCGACGCTGAGCTTGCCCGCATCGACCAGCAGCGTCCCCAGGCTGGTATCGCGGCCGGGGCCACTGTGCAGGGCGGATAGCACGGAAGAGTTCATGACGAGTCCTCGGCTCAGCTCAGTTCAGTTCAACTCGTTTCAATTCAGGCGCGGCCGCCCGCCGGGCGCCATCAGCCTGCGAATACGGCCCTCGCGCGCGGGCGGCGCCTGCCAGGCGACGGTGCCCAGTACCGGAATGCCCAGCATGTCGCGCAGGTCGCTGGCCGAGCGCACCGGCCGCGCGAGCAGTTCCAGCAGCAGCGCCAGGCCGACGCCGAGCACGGTGCCGAGCACGATCGCGACCAGCGTATTGAGCAGGATGCGTGGGCCGCTCGGCGTCGTGGGGGCCACTGCCGGATTGAGCACCGAGACGTCGGATTGCTCGGACAGGGCCTCGATCCGCGTCTGCGAGTAGCGCTGGCTCGCCGCATCGAAGGCGCGCTGGGCGCCCTCGAGGTCTTTCAGCAAGGGACCGAGCTCGTCGCGGGTGCGGTTCAGCTCCAGCACGCGCTCCTTCTGCGCCGCCAACTCGCTGCGCAGCTGGGCTTCGCGCTGGCGGTAGACGTCGGCGTTGGCGCCGACGCTGCGGCTGACGGTGCCCAGCGCACTGGCGAGCTCGGCGCGCAGCTTGCCTGCTTCGGCAGCCGCCGCCTGGTATTGCGGGTGGTTGCGCCCGAAGCGCGCGCCGGCCTCGGCCAGCTTGGCCTCGGCGCTGGCCAGGTTCATGCGCAGGTTCTGGATCAGCGTATTGTTGGCGACGTCGGGCGAATCGACGGCCGCGCCGGCCGTCCCGGCGGCCTTTTCACGCGAGCCCGCTTCCATGGCCGCGGCCTGGGCCACGACCAGCTGGGCGGCCAGGTCGTTCAGGCGCGACAGCTCGACATCGACCCGGTTGTTGTCGAGGCTGACGATGCCTTTTTCTTGCTGATACTTCGACAGGCGGGCCTGGGCCGCCTCGAGGTTGTCGCGCAACTGCCTGGTCTGCTCGTTGAAGTACAGCGAGGCGTTCTTGGCCGGCTCGGTCTTGAGCTGCACGCCGGCCCGCCGGTACTCCTCGGCGAAGGCGTTCGCGACCGCGGCTGCGAACACGGGGTCGGCGCCGCTGAAGCTGATCTCGACCACGCTCGACTCGCGCGACGGCATGATCTCGAGCTTCTGGAGCAGCAGGTCGGCCAGCCAGTCGCGCACCGTCCCCCTGCCCTCGTTCGCTTGCTGGAATTGCTGGACGACAGCCGGGCTGGACGCCAGCCGCAGCGTGTCGACGACACGCAGCGCCACGTTCTTGCTGCCGATGATGTCCATCTGCGTCGCCATATACCCCGGCATCAACTGACCCGGCATCGTCAGGCCGGTGAGCGGATCGACGCCCTTGTAGTTGAGCAGCACCGACGCCGTCGCTTCGTAGGTCTTTTGCTGCACCACGCTCCAGCCGAGGGCGAGCAGCACCGTGACCAGGAGCGCTCCCAGGACAATTTTCTTCCGGGCCAGCAAGATCAGCAAAAATTGATGCATGCTCATGACTCACCTCTACGTGCCGGTGCCGGAGCTCCAGCGCCGTTAAAACCAGCTTTCGCGCACCACGATGACGTCGTCGACCTGGACCGGATCGCCGGCCTGGACATCCAGCGTGACCGGCTTGCCGCTGGGGTCGCGGCGCGTGACCTTGATGCCGTTGTCGCTGCCGCGCGGGCTCAGGCCGCCGCCGGCCGAAATCGCCTGCTGGACCGTCATGCCGCGCTCCAGGCGAAACGCCCCCGGACGACCTACCTCACCGGTGACGTAGGCGCGCGGCGCCCGCTCCACGAAGATGATGTCGCCGCCGGCAACCTCGTAATCCCTGTCGAGCTCGCCCTTGCGCACCATGTCGACCACATCGATGGTCTCGCGCGTCGTCTTGCCGTCGCGCGTGCGCACCAGGCTGATCATGTCGCCGCCGTCGCCATGGATGCCGCCGGCCAGCGCCAGCATGTCGAGCACCTTGCGCCTGCCTTCGACCGGATAGCGGCCCGGCCGGTTCACCTGGCCCAGCACCGATACCTGCTGGCTGGCCAGCGTGGTCACCAGCATGTTCACCTGGGCCCGCTTGATGTAGCCGCCCTTCTCGAGCTGGCCGGCGATCTTCTTTTCGGCGGCGGCCACCGACAGGCCGCCGACAGCCACCTGGCCCAGCAGCGGGAACGTGATGTGCCCGCTCTCGCTGACGCGGGTCTCGATCGACAGGTCGGGGCTGCCATACACGGACAGCTTGACCACGTCGCCGGCGCCCAGCTGCACCTCGGCCGCACTGGCCACGCCCATGCCGATGCCCAGCATGAAGGCGGCTCCCGTCATCCACTTGATCCAGCGTTTCATCGTCAGTCTCCAGGCATGTCGTTGGGAAATCCTTGAAGATGCGCTACTTGAGGCCGGCCACCCCGCGATCGAGCGCCGCCTTGTCGGCGCGCGCGTCCGCGTCCACGGTGTCGGCCACCGGGCCGATATCGTTGTCGCCGTTGCCGTCGTTGGCGGTCGACGCCGGTCCCAGTCCGGACCCTGCCGGCGCGCCGGGCATGCCGGTCAGCGAGGCAGGCGCCGCGGCCGGAAGTGCGCCGGGCGTGGCGGCGTCGGGCGCCAGGTCCTTGTTCAAGTAGTCGATCCTGGCGGTGGCGCGCAGGCGCTGGATCTCGGCCTGGGCCAATTCCTTGTTCTTGCGGGTGGCCAGGTATTGCGCGATCTGCGGTGCGGCGATCGCCAGCGACACCGGCGCGTCGCGCACCGCGTCGATCGAGGTCAGGAGCGCGCGCTGCCCTTCCTGCACCAGGAACAGCTGGCCCTTCGGCATCGACAACAGCTTCGCGGCCAGCTCGGGCTTGAGGTCGGCAGTGCTGCGCGTGACCTGGGCGCGGCCGTAGGCGACCTGCCTGGTGTCGAGATAGGCCGCCACTTCCTCGAGCGAGCGGGCCTTGTCGGCGACGGAGCGCAGCTCGGGCGTTACGCCGGCCGCCGGAAACACGAGCTGGTTCATCGCGAACTGGCGGCGCTTGGCGAAGAACTGGGGATGCTTGTTGAAGTAGTCCTCGATCTCGGCCTCGGTCGGACGGCCGACGTCGCCCACCCGCTTCTGCATATAGGCCTGGGCGATGATCAGGGAGCGCGCGCGCTCGATCGCCTGCATCACCTTGGGATCGCGGTCGAGTTTGTCCTTGGCCGCTTCGTTCTCGAGCAGTTCGCGGTCGATCAGCGCTTGCAGCAACTGCTTGCTGGCGGTTTGCTGCTGGGCCGCCGGCACGCCGGCACGCTGCAATTCTTCATTGAGCTGCAATACCGTGATCTCCTCGCCATTCACGCTGGCCAGGGCCTGGCCGGGCTTCGTCTCGGGCACCGGCTTGTCCCGGTTGCAGCCCGCCAGCGCGACGCTGGCCAGGAGCACGGTCGCGCACACGGCCCGCATCGGGGTGAACCTCGGAGCGAATGAAGGCGGCAAGTCTGTGGCGTTCTGGTACGAGCTCTGCATGGTGTTCTCCAGCGTGGACGGCATTGCCTTTCAGGCATGCGCGGTCCGGGTTGAAATCCGCCATTCTGGACCGCTTGCGCCATCTGTTCTGTTGTGCATCTCACATCGGGCGTCCAGCCCGGCTTCGCAAGAGAGATGAGCGAGATAGCCGAGATAGGCGCGCTGCAAACCCTCGGCCAGCGGCGTACTGGCGCGCCAGCCCAGCGCCGCCAGCTTGGACACGTCGAGCAGCTTGCGCGGCGTGCCGTCGGGCTTGCTGGCGTCGAAGACGATATCGCCCCGGTAATCCACGATCTGCCCCACCAGGCGCGCCAGCTCGGCGATGGTGACGTCCTGGCCGGTGCCGACATTGATGTGCGAATGCATGGGGTCGGTAGCGGCTGCATACGCCTCGGGCGCCAGTTCCATCACGTGGACGCTGGCGGCCGCCATGTCGTCGACGTAGAGGAATTCGCGCATCGGCTTGCCACTGCCCCAGATCACGACCTCGGGAGCGGCGCGCGTCTTTGCCTCGTGGAAGCGGCGCAGCAGGGCGGGAATGACGTGGCTGTTCTCGGGGTGGTAGTTGTCGCCGGGACCGTACAGATTGGTGGGCATCACGCTGCGATAGTCGGTGCCGTACTGGCGGTTATAGCTTTCGCACAGCTTGATGCCGGCAATCTTGGCCATGGCATAGGGTTCATTGGTCGGCTCGAGCATGCCGTTCATCAGGTATTCTTCGCGGATCGGCTGCGCCGCCAGGCGCGGATAGATGCACGACGAGCCCAGGAACAGCAGCTTGCGCACGCCCGCGCGCCAGGCCTCGTGCACGACATTGGCCTGCACCATCAGGTTGTCGTAGATGAACTCGGCCGGATAGCTGTTGTTGGCGTGGATGCCGCCTACCCTGGCTGCGGCCAGGTAGACCTGGTCGATGCCTTCGCCGCGGAAGAATTCGCGTACCCGTTCCTGATCGGTCAGCTCGAGTTCGTCGTGGCTGCGGGTGACGATCTCGGCCTTGTCTGCGGCGCGCAGCGCGCGCACGATGGCCGAGCCGACGAGGCCGCGGTGGCCGGCAACGTAGATGCGTGGCTTGTTGTGCACATTGCCTCCCATGATCAATGGCGATACCCCTTTTGCAGCAAAGAATCGGTCATTGCTCTTGCATTCCCGTTAACGATTCTACCCAGACCGGATGGCCGCGCAAGCTTGTCGGCAATCGTCCAGATCAAAGAGCGCGTCGATTGGCGCTCATCCGTTCCCAGGATAAAAATGATTGGCTCGAAAGCCCGCTGGAATCGCTGCCACCCTGCCATTCGATGCGCGCGAAGCCCAACGGTTCATTTTTCGTGCAGCCTTTAGTGCGCGTTCTCGCGCGTGAAGACGACCTTGACGGTCTTGAGGATGATCCACAGATCGAGCCACAGCGACCAGTTGCGCAGGTAATCGAGGTCGTAGCGGATGCGCGCTTCCATCTTGTCGAGGGTGGCCGTCTCGCCGCGCATGCCGTTGACCTGGGCCCAGCCGGTAATGCCCGGCTTGACCTTGTGGCGCAGCATATAACCCTTGATGAGCTTGCGGTATTCCTCGTTGTGCGCGACCGCGTGCGGACGCGGCCCGACCACGCTCATGCGTCCTTGCAGCGCATTGATAAACTGCGGCAATTCGTCGAGCGACGTGCGGCGCAAAAAGTGGCCAATACGCGTGATGCGGCGATCGCCGGCCCTGGCCTGGACGATGGTCGGCCCGTCGTCCAGCACCGTCATCGAGCGGAATTTATAGATATAGATTTCTTCGCCATACAGCCCGTAGCGGCGCTGCTTGAACAGCACCGGGCCGGGCGAACCGAGCTTCACGGCAAGGGCAATCAACAGCATCAGCGGCGCCAGCAGCACCAGGGCCAACGCGCTGACCACGACGTCGGTGCCGCGCTTGAGCACGCTGTTAAAGCCCATGAAGGGCGTCTCGCTGATCGCGATCACCGGCATGCCGCCCACGGTATCGAAACGCGCCTGCATCAGGTCGAACACATACACGTCGGGCAAGAAATAGACCGAGGCAGTGGTGTCCTTCAATTCGTCGACCAGCTGGCGGATGCGCGGCTGGGCCGAGACCGGCTGGCTGATGAAGATCATCTTAATGTTCTTGCGCCGCACATAAGCGGCGACCTCGGCCATCTTGCCCAGCGTCGGATAGCGCAGGCCGGGTGGCTGGCGCCCGTCGGTACGGTCGTCGAAAAAGCCCTGCACCTGCATGAACAGGTTCGGATGGCGCTCGCACACACCTGCGAACCTGATGCCGGCCTCGTTGGCGCCGACCACCACGATCGAGCGCAGTTCACGCGCGTGGTGCTTGCGGCCCCCGGTGGCGAAGCGCACCGCGATGTGGCTGGCCAGGATCGTCAGCGGCGTCGCCACCGCCCAGGCCAGCAACACCCGCTCGTCGAAATAATATTTCATGCCGCTGGCCGAACCGAGGAAGTACAGCACGGCGAGCGTCAGGCACCAGCCGAACACCGTATCGCGCGCATACGCCAGCATGCGGCCGCTGCGCCAGGTGCGGTAGGGATCGATTTGCTGGTAGACGGCCGACGAGATGAAGAAGGCCAGGATCATCAGCACCAGGCAATAGCCGGAGAACGGTTCGCCAAAGGCCAATGTCGCCAGGTACAGGCTGCCCATCACGATCAGCGGATCGAGCACGCGCTGGAAGAACGAGATAATGGGAATATCGTTGACCGTCATGCGCCGCCACATCCATGGTCAGAACAGCACATTGGCACTCAGCTGCACCATAATGGCGTCGAACTTGCCGGTGCCGAGTGCCTGCGACCCCGAGCGCGACTCGTAGGCGTAGCCGGCAATCACTTGCACCTTGGGCCGGACCTGCCATAGCGCCCGCAAGCTGGCGCTGCGGATCGCGTCGTTCAGGTCATCCAGACCGGCAAACTCGTCGCGCGCCGTGTAGTCGCGCTTCTCGTAGGACGCGCGGGCGTCCACCCTGATGCGGTCGGTCGCCAGCCAGGTGGCTTGCAGGCTCGCCCCCTTGTTCAGGGTCGTGCTGACGCGCACGCTTTCGATCGGCGCGAACTCGCGCCACAGCGAGGCGCTGTAGCTGATCTTGCCCTGCGGCTTGTACAGCCAGGTGACACGGCCATTGACGCCGCTGGTGCGCCCTTCGCCGTACGAAGGCTGGTCGCGCCGCGCATAGCCGACCAGCGCCTGCAGCGTCGTCGAGCCGCTGGCGAGCCAGTCGATTCGTGCCTTGAGCTCGTCCTGGGTGAAATCGTCGGTGAGCACGCTGCTGTTGTAAGGCCGCCGGTAGGGATAGGTGCCTTTCACGCGGCGCGCGACGAGGCCGACGGTGCTGCCGCTTTTCGGCCGGTACTGAAGCTCGGCCTCGTAGGTTTTTTCGGTGCGGTCGTTGTAGCGCTGGGCCTCCAGCGCGTAGGTGTACTTGTCGCGCGCGGCGCCGACGCGCAGCTTCCAGCTTGGATGCAGCTTCCAGCCGGCATCGAGCAACTGGCGCCGCTGATCGCGCAGATTGCGCTCGTCGCTGTCGAAGTCGGTGTACGGCGCCAGCGTCTTGATATACAGCGCTTCGACACGGCCCTCGTACGCCTTGCCGGCTTGCCAGAACCAGCTCGCCTGCAGGTCGCGGCCATCGTAGTCGAGCTGGTCGAAGTGGTCGAACTTGACCTTCGACACCTTGGCAGTGGCGGCGATGCGCTGGCGGCTGATGGTCTTGTCGAGCACGACGCCGGCATCGAGCGTGCGGTAGGAATCGCTGCGTTGGCCGTCGAACGGTGGCTCGTCGTCGGCGACACGCAGAATATTGTCGTCATAGGCCCAGCCGATGCCGCCAAGCAGCCGCAAGCCGTCTTCCTGCCGCGCATCGTTCGGCGCGGACACTGCTGGGAAAGAACATAACACCGTCGCCAGGGCCGCCACGGTTCGAAGCCGATGCGATGCAGGGTTGAAAGGCATGTCCTAAGCTTCCCGGTAGATGCTGCGCCGAAGGAATTACCAGAACTGCCAGCCTCCGGTATGCACCACCCAGACTCCCAGCAATCCATTGGTGATAGCGTGAGCCAGTATCGGCGACCACAGCTTGCGGTGCCGCATATACAACATCCCATAGGCGACGCCGGCCATGATGCCCGCCAGCCAAAGATGGTGTTCGAATCCGAACAACATGCATGGAATCACGAAAGCCCTGAAGCCGATACGCGCCGGATCAAGCGACATGAAATCGGACTGCTCGACCCAGCGCATCAAGAAAGAGCGCCAGAACAATTCTTCCATCACGGGGACGATCAGGGCGGCGCCGGCGATGCGGATCGACGCCAAGAGCCAGTCGATCTCGCCATCCGTGCGCGGGTCGTAGCCGGGCGCGCTGCCGATCGTCATCCAGGGGGCGTCGAGATTGACCCACAAGACCAGCACGATGATGCCGGCCGCGCTGGCGGCCAGCACCTGCCTCAACGACAGGGCAAATTGGTGCAGCTCGTCATAAGCGCGCCACAACGCGGCCAGGAGCGCCAGCACGGCGCCGACCTGGACCGGATACAGCCAGCGCAGCTCGGCGCGGCCCACACCGAGCCGCTCGAGCACGTCGCCAAGGACGATGAAGAAAATATAGGTGCCGAATGGCAGGATCCGCACCCAGGCGGCGCGGTTGAGGAAAGGTTCGTCGGCCGCGAGCGCGGCCGCTGGAGGGACGGCTTGTGAATCATCGTGTTCGCTCATCGATGCCGTCCCTTCGTTCTTGAGCTGCGCTTACTCGCCGCGTGCGCGCGCCTCGATGCGTTCCCAGCGGTCGAGCGCGTCGAGCAGCAGGTCTTCGATCTCGGCAAAGCGCGCATTGATGCGCTTGGCGTCTGCCGGATTCGTCTTGTAGAAATCGGGCGCGTTCAATTGCTGGGTGATCGCGGACTGCTCGTCTTCGAGCGAGGCGATCAGCTGCGGCAATTCTTCGAGCTCGCGCTGTTCCTTGTAGCTGAGCTTGACCTTATTGGCCGCGCCCGGGGCCGCCACTTCTTCCACCTTGGTGGCGCTGGCCTTGGCAGGGGTCGACGCTGGCGCCTGCACCGCCGGGGCCGCTGCCTTGACGCGCTCCCAGTCAGTATAGCCGCCGACGAATTCGCGCCACTTGCCGCCGCCCTCGGCCACGATGACCTGGGTCACGACATTGTCCAGGAAGGTACGGTCGTGGCTGACGAGGAAGACGGTGCCGGTGTATTCCTCCAGCAATTCTTCCAGCAGTTCGAGGGTGTCGATGTCGAGGTCGTTGGTCGGTTCGTCGAGCACCAGGCAGTTGGCCGGCTTGGCGAACAGCCGCGCCAGCAGCAGGCGGTTGCGCTCGCCGCCCGAGAGCGACTTGACCGGCGAACGCGCCCGCTCCGGCGAGAACAGGAAGTCGTTCAGGTAGGTCATCACGTGCTTGCGCTGGCCATTGATCTCGACCCAGTCGCTGCCGGGCGCGATGGTGTCGGCCAGGCTCGCCTCTTCGTTGAGCTGGGTGCGCATCTGGTCGAAATACGCCACGTTCAGCTTGGTGCCCAGGCGCACGCTGCCGCTGTCGGCCGATTCCTCACCCAGGATGATCTTGAGCAGGGTCGTCTTGCCGGCGCCGTTCGGCCCGATCAGGCCGACCTTGTCGCCGCGCATGAGGGTGCCGGTAAACCTGTCGACGATGACCTTGTCGCCGTAGCGCTTCGACACGCCTTCCAGGTCGGCGACGATCTTGCCCGAGCGCTCGCCGGTGGCCACGTCGAGCTTGATCTGGCCCTGCTGGTCGCGGCGCGCGGAGCGCTGCAGGCGCAGCGCTTCGAGGCGGCGCACGCGGCCTTCGTCGCGGGTGCGGCGTGCCTGCACGCCCTTGCGGATCCACACTTCTTCTTGCGCCAGGAATTTATCGAACTTGGCGTTCTCGACTTCCTCGTTGGCCAGCAGTTCGCGCTTGCGTTCCTGGTACGTCGTGAAATTGCCCGGGAACGAGAGCAGCTTGCCGCGGTCGAGTTCGATGATGCGGGTGGCGACATTGTCCAGGAAGCTGCGGTCGTGGGTGATGAACAGGATCGAGCCGCGGAATTCGCGCAGCAAGCTCTCCAGCCACTTGATCGACGTAAAGTCCAGGTGGTTGGTCGGTTCATCGAGCAGCAGCACGTCCGGCGCCGACACCAGGGCCACGGCCAGCGCCACGCGCTTTTGCATACCGCCGGACAGGGTGCCCATCTTTGCGTCGCCGGACAGGTTCAGGCGACCCAGCGTGGTCTCGACCTTGTTCGCCAGGTTCCAGCCGTCGGTGGCGTCCAGTTTGGTCTGCAGCACGTGCATGCGCTCCATCAGCGCATCGTCGTCGCCCTGGCCGAACTTGCCGGTGAGTTCTTCATATTCGGTCAGCATCGCCTGCTGGTCGCCCATGCCGAGCGCGACCACATCGAACACGGTCATCTGCGGGTCGAATACCGGTTCCTGTTCCACATAGGCGATGCTCACGCCCTGCTGCATGACCAGGAGGCCGTCGTCGAGTTTCGAGCGGCCCGAGATGATCTTCAGGAGCGAGGATTTACCGGTGCCGTTACGGCCGATGAGACCGACGCGTTCGCCGGTTTCCAGCGAAAAGTCTGCGTGGTCGAGCAGCGGGACATGGCCGAAGGCCAGTTGTGCGGAAGATAGGGAGATGACTGCCATGATCGGTGTTCGGCCCGCTGCCGGGCAAAAGCATGAGTTGATTGAATAAGGCGCACATTGTACCGACTGGACGCGCGCCCGACGTCAATTCTCACATATTCTGGGGAAACTGCGGGAGGGGGGTGGTATCGCCAGCAGGAATCGAACCTGCATCTAACCCTTAGGAGGGGCTTGTACTATCCATTGTACGATGGCGACACGCGACGCGAATTGTACCAGCCGCCAGCGCACTCTGTCATTTCTACAGCGTAAGACCCGCGGCACATTGCGCGGATCGGCACCGAAAACGATCGCCCCTGCGCCAACGGCCTGCCAGCGTTTCCCTATCATGCGTTCTGCAAGGCGCTTCCGCCCGCCGTGCCCTCACATGAAAGGTGTATTCCATGCTGACCATCCATCACCTCGAAAAATCCCAGTCCGAACGCATCGTCTGGCTCTGCGAGGAACTCGCTCTTCCTTATGCGCTGAAGCGCTATGAACGCGACCCGCAAACGCGCCTTGCGCCGGCCGGGTATCGCGCCCTCACGCCATTCGGCACGGCGCCAGTCATCACCGACGGGGCGCTGACACTCGGCGAATCGGCGGCCATCGTCGAGTACATCGCCCGAATCCACGGGCAAGGCCGGCTGCTGGTGCGCCCCGATGCACCGGACTACGCGGACTTCGTGTTCTGGTTCCATTTTTCCAACGGCTCGCTCATGCCTGCGGCGATGATCGATTCGGTCGCCAGGCGGCTCGGCGGCGACAACCCGCTGGTCACGGCATTGCGCGCCCGTCACCAGCGCGCCCACGCCCTGCTGGAGCAGCGCCTGGCCGGTGTCCCGTTCCTGGCGGGCGAGACGTTCACCGCTGCCGACATCATGAGCTTGTTCGTACTGACGACGATGCGCTTCTTCTCGGACCACGACCTGTCCCCCTACCCGCGCATCCGCGCCTACGTCGAACGCATGACGACGCGTCCGGCCTACCTGCGCGCCATGCGCAGGGCCGAACCCGATGCGCGGGCGCCAGCTTGACTGCCGTTACCTCACCATTCATGCTTGCCGTAAGCTTTCACTCCACAACGACCCGATGACCGCACATACCGACCTCGGCGCCAACGCTCTCAGGGTGCGCCCAGCTATCGGCGCAACCGCCGGCGTCGTGCAGCGCAGCGAGCTGCGCTTCAGCCGACTCGCCATCGACCAGCCGACCGTGATCGTCGTGCATTACGGCAGCAAGACGCTGCATGCGGACGGCCGCCAGTGGCAGGTCAGCGCCGGCGAGGCAATCGCCATCGCAGCCGGGACCACCTTCGACGTGACTAATCGGCCGGCCGGCGACGGGCGCTACGAAGCGCGCTGGCTGATCCTGGATACCGATTTGGTGGAACGCGCCAGACGCCGGATGCCCGACAGCAACGAAATTGACGAGATCGGCGACATCGACGGCGCCAGGACCGTCAGCGCCCTGGAGCAAGATTTTCGCGCCGCCCTGGGCCGCGCATTCGACGCAATCACGGCGCCGTTCCCCGATCTCATCGCGGAGCACCGGCTGGCCGAAGTACTGGCCTGGCTGTTCCTGCGCGGCCTACGTTTTCCGCCGGTGCAGGCGCCATGCCTTGCCGCCCGTGTACGCAAGCTGTTCGAGACCGCCCCTACACGGCGCTGGACCGCCGCCCTTGCGGCGCGCGAGCTCGCCATGAGCGAGGCGATGCTGCGCCGCCGACTGGCCGCGCAAGACGCCACCGTGGGTACGCTGCTTGCCGATGTGCGCATGACGTCTGCCCTGCTCCTGCTGCAATCGACCGGCCTGCCGGTCAACCGGATCGCACTGGAAGTCGGCTACGAGTCGGCCTCGCGTTTCGCCATCCGCTTTCGCGCGCGATTCGACTGCGCGCCTTCCGCGATTCGCGCCCGGACGACAGCGCCGGCGCGCGCCCGGCGCACGCCACGCGCGGGCGACTAGGCCTCGTCCTCCACCCGCAGCTTGCGCTTCATGGTCGACAGCGAGGCGATCATGCTCGCCTTGTCCTCTCCCGGCACATCCGCCAGCATCTCCTCGATCCAGCGCTCGTGCACCGCCGCCATCTCGGCGAACGCCTTTCTTCCCGCCTCGGTCAGCTTGACCGCCGACGCGCGCCGATCCTTCGCATCCTGCACCCGCATCACCAGCTCCTCGCGCTCGAGCTGGTCGGTAATCCCGGTGATATTGCCCCCGGTGACCATCATGCGCCGGGACAGTTCCCCCATGCGCAGCCCATCCGGATGGCGCTCGAGCTGCGCCATCAGGTCGAAACGCGGCAAGGTGATCCCGAAGGTGGTGCGCAGGCGGCTGCGGATCTCGTTCTCGATCCGCGTCGTGCACGACAGCATGCGCAGCCACAGCCGCAGCGACTGGTGATGTTCGTCCGTCAGGCGGCTTTCCAGGTCCAGCTCGGCCGCTTCTCCCCTCTCGGCGTCGGCAACCTCTTTGCGCCTGTCGTCATCCATGCAACTCCTCAAACCGCTTCAGTGCGTAATTTAAACCGCTGCAGTTTACCGGTTTCGGTGCGCGGCAGTTGTTCCTTGAACAGAATTGCGCGCGGGTATTTATACGGCGCAATCTGGCCCTTCACGAATTCCTGCAGCTCGTGGACCAGTTCCTCGGTTCCGACGTGGCTGCTGCGCAACACGACATGCGCCTCGACCACCTGCCCGCGTTCGGGATCGCTGCGCCCCACCACGGCGCATTCGGCCACCGCCGGATGGTGCAGCAGCGCCTCTTCCACCTCAGCGCCGGCGATGTTGTAGCCGGCCGAGATGATCATGTCATCAAGGCGCGAGCGGTAGTAAAAATAGCCGTCGTCATCCATCTCGTAGGCATCGCCGGTCAGGTTCCAGCCATCCTTGACGTAGTCGTGCTGGCGCTCGTCGGCCAGGTAGCGGCAGCCGGTCGGCCCCTTCACCGCCAGCCGGCCGATCACGCCGGGACCCACGCGCCGGCCCTGGGCGTCGAGGATGCAGGCCTGGTAGCCGGGCACCGGCTTGCCGGTGGCGCCGGGCCGGACGTCGCCGCCCGCGCTCGAGATGAAGATGTGCAGCAGTTCGGTCGCGCCGATGCCGTCGATCATGGCCAGCCCGGTCGCCGCCTGCCAGGCCTCGCGCGTGGCCACCGGCAGCGCCTCGCCGGCCGACACGCTGGCGCGCAGGCTCTGGAGCCCGAATCTTCCTGCCTGCGCCGCCATCTGCCGGTAAAAGGTCGGCGCCGTGAAGCACACCGTGGCGCGGTGTTCCGCGATCGCGCCCAGCAGGGTTTCGGGCGTGAGCTTCTCGATCAGCACCCCGGCCGCCCCCACCCGCAGCGGGAACAGCAGCAGCCCGCCCAGCCCGAAAGTAAAGGCCAGCGGCGGCGTGCCGATGAAGACGTCGTCGGCCTGGGCGCGCAGCACGTGGCGCGGGAAGCAGTCGCAGATCGCCAGCACGTCGCGGTGGAAGTGCATGGTCCCTTTCGGCACGCCGGTGGTGCCGGAGGTAAAGCTGATCAGGCAG
This sequence comes from Massilia sp. Soil_C_3, assembly GCF_057657035.1. Lineage (NCBI taxonomy): Bacteria > Pseudomonadati > Pseudomonadota > Betaproteobacteria > Burkholderiales > Oxalobacteraceae > Massilia > Massilia sp. Soil_C_3. Next base: position 287,332 of record NZ_JBDGJG010000002.1, on the reverse strand, counting down.
ACGTCGTCGGCCGCCGTGTCGGCCGCCACAAACGGCGCATCGTGGCGCCCCATGCGTTGTTCGAGGGAATCGGGGACCGGGGCGTCGAACACCAGCACCGGCACGGCCAGGCCCAGCGCCTCGACCTCGTCCACCAGGCCGCCCGCGCACAGCACCGCGTTCACGCGCGCCTTGTTGGCGATGGCGCCCAGTTCGCGCGCGCGCAGCAGCGGCATGGTCGGCACCGCGATGCAGCCGGCCTTGATCACGCCCAGGATGCAGGCCGCCATCGTCGGGCAGTTGGCGCCGCGCACCAGCACCCGGTTGCCGGTGGCCAGGCCCAGGTCGTGTCGCAGCACGTGGGCGATGCGGTCGACCCGCGCCAGGAGTTCGGCATACGTCAGCCGCTCGCGCGCGCCGATCAGCGCCGTGCGCTTGCCCCAGCCGCGCTTGACGGCACTGCCCTGCAGTGCGGCGACGCAGTTCAGGCGCGGCGGGTATTGCAGTTCGGGCAGATCGAAGCGCAACTCGGGCCAGGCGTGCGGCGGCGGCAGGTTGGCGCGGGCGAAGCCATCCGTGTGGCCGGACGGGGACAAGGTTGCGAAGGTGGCGTCGTTCATGAAGAGTCCCGGCTGCGTGAAACGAGGCGACGAGAATAAGCGCTCAAGCAACAATCCAGAGATACTTTAAATCTAAAGCAACCCATCGACAAGCGGATTCGCACTCCTTTCTTGTGCCTGCTCGAAACCCGCTCAAGCACGCGCCGCGCGCTCGGCCTGGCGCGCCACCGCGACGCTGGCGCCGGCGAGCGCCGCCGCCACGTCTTGCTGCGTCGACTGGGGGTCTGCGGCCGCTTTGGCCAGCGCCGCGGCGGCGCCGTACAGGCCCAGGGTCTTGCAGCCCTCGCGCAAGCGGTTCAGGCGCGCCCGCATGCCTTCGTCGCCGGGCGGCGGTTCTTGCATGGCCACCTGCAGCTGGCGCGCCAGTCCGTCGAGATACAGGCGCAGCCGCGCAGCGTCGATGCCGAGCCGGTGCGCGACCTCGTGCGGCGCTTCGTCAGGGGGTACCTCTTCGGTCCCTGGCGGGAACAGGCGTTCGAACTGCGCGCGCACGTCTTCCTGGCGGAACGGCTTGACGATGTAGCCGCTGGCGCCCAGGGCCGCCGCTTCGTCGAGCGTCGCGGCGTCGGACGCGGCCGAGACCAGCACGAAAGGCAGCGCGTCCGTCGCGCCATCCGCGCGCAGCCGCTGCAGCAGCTCGAGGCCGGACAGGTGCGGCATGCGCAGGTCGCAGAACACGATGTCGGGCCGCAGCCCGGCCTCCAGCTGGCGCCAGGCGTCGGCGCCGTCTTCCGCTTCCAGGATCGCATGGTTGCCGCAGCTGTCGACCAGATGCATCAGCATCATGCGCGCCACGATGTCGTCGTCCACTACCAGCACCTTCATTCGCTCTCCGCCTGATCGGTCAAGACCTGCATTATAGGCAGGCACGGTGGCTCAGTTACAAGATTGTCTGCACGATCAGCGCGACGCGAAGGCATCGAGCAGCGCATGCAGCTGCGGCAGGCCGGCGCGCAGGCGCTGGTGCTCGCCGGTGTCGGCCGCCGCTTCCAGTTCGCCGCACAGCGCCTCCAGTGCCGGCTCCGCCAGGTGGCCGGCGCTGCCGCGCAGGCCGTGCAGGATGCGGCCGGCCGCGTCCAGGTCGTCCGACGCAACGGCCGCCGCCAGCTCGCGGCGGCGGCGCGGCAGGTCGGCGCAGAAGGCGGCGCGCAGGCGCACCGCCAGCGCCTCCCCAACCCCATGCGCGGCCGCCACCGGTTCAGCAGGCGCCGCCGCGGGTTCGGCCTTGCGCGCGGCCGCCGGTTCGTCGAAGGTCACCTCGAACATCGCGTCCAGCGCCGCCATCGCCTGCGCACGGCTATCGAGCGTGCCTTGCGCCGGCATCGGGTCGAGCCCCACGCCGCGCTGCAGCTGGCGCTCGATCGCGCGCGCCAGCTGCATGTGCAGCGCCGCCTCGTCGATCGGCTTGGTCAAAAAGGCGTCCATCCCGCAGGCCAGGTAGCGCGTGCGGTCCTCGTCGGTGGCGTTGGCGGTGAGCGCCACGATCATCACGTGCGGATCGGCTACCGGCGCATCCTGCGGGCCGCCGGCGCGGATCAGGCGGGTGGCGCTGGCGCCGTCCATCTCGGGCATGCGGCCATCCATCAGCACCAGGTCATAGCGCCGGCGAGCGCAGGCAGTCACCGCTTCCAGGCCATTGTCGACGATGTCGATCTCGTGGCCCATCTCCTCGGCCATCAGGCGCGCGATGATCTGGTTGGTCGGGAAGTCCTCGGCGCACAGGATCCGCAGGCGATGGCTGTGCGGCGCGCGCGGCGCGAGCTCCACGCGCGCCGGCTCGACGCCGTCCGGCAGCGGCAGCAGCACGCTGAACACGCTGCCCTTGCCTTCCTGGCTGTTGACGCCGATGGTGCCCCCCATCAGCTCCACCAGCTGGCGGCAGATCGCCAGGCCCAGGCCGGTGCCGCCGTAGCGGCGCGTGGTGGTGGTGTCGGCCTGCTCGAACTTCTGGAACAGGCGCGGCAGCGCGTCGGACGGGATGCCGATGCCGGTGTCGCGCACCGTGAAGCGGATCATGTGCATGCCCGGCGGGCGGTCCTGGTCGCTTGGCCTGCATTCGACCTGCACCGCCACGCTGCCCGACCTGGTGAACTTGAAGGCGTTCCCGATCAGGTTCACCAGCACCTGGCGCACGCGGGTTGGGTCGCCTACCAAGAAGCGCGGCACGTTGTCGTCGACCTGGACCGAGAAGTCCAGGCTGTGGCCCGCGGCCTGCTCCTGGAACAGGCTGGCCACATTGCGCATCTTCTCGTGCAGGTCGAAGTCGATGCGTTCGACCGTCAGCTTGCCGGCCTCGATCTTCGAGAAGTCCAGCAAATCGTTGATGATCGCCAGCAGCGCCTCGGCATTGGCCTGGCCGCGCAGGATCTGCTCGCGCGTATTGTCCCTGAGCGCCGCGTCGCGCAGCGCGAAGCCCAGCATGCCGATCACGCCGGCCAGCGGGGTGCGCATCTCGTGGCTCATATTGGCCAGGAACTCGGACTTCTGGCGCGTCGCGTCCTCGGCGCGCTCCTTGGCCTGGCGCAGGACTTCCTCGTTCTCCTGCAGCGCGCGGTAGGCCCGCGCCAGCTCGTTGCTCTGGTGGCGCCCGCGCCGCTCCTGCTCGCGCAGTTCCTGCGTCTGCTGCTCGAGCATGCGGTTCTGCTGCTCCACCTGCTCGGTGCGCGCGCTCACCTGATGTTCCAGCCGCTCCTTGTGGCGGCGCAGGCTGGACAGGCGCACGCGCAGGCCCACGTAGATGGCGCTGCACACCGCCAGGATCATGCCGATCCGGGCCCACGGCGTGCCCCACGGAGGCGGCTCGATGGTCAGCGCCAGCGCCGCCACGTCCTCGCTCCAGACATCGTCCTTGTTGGCCGCGCGCACCCGGAACACATAGGTCCCGGGATCGAGGTTGGTATAGGTGGCGAAGCGCTGGTCGGCGCCGGCGCTCACCCAGCCCTTATCGAAGCCGTCGAGCCGGTAGGCGAACTTGTTGCGCTCGGGCGCGGCGAAGTGCAGCGCCGCGAATTCGAGGGTGAGCACGGCGGCGTCGGCCGGCAGGGTCACGGCGCTGGCATTCTCGATCGGCCCCGGCAAGAGGCCCGGGAAGGCCTCCTCGACGGGCCGGTTATAGATCTCTAGGCCGGTGATCACGGGGCGCGGCGCGATGCGGTTGTCGCGGATCGCGCGCGGATCGAAGGCGGTGATGCCATTGAAGCCGCCAAAATACAGGGTCCCATCGCTCGTGCGCAGCACCGAGGCGTCGAAGAAGGCGCCCTCGGTGATGCCGTCGGCCGCCGTGTAGCTGCGCCAGCGCCCGCTGGCCGGGTCGAAGGTCGAGATGCCACCCGAGGTGCTGGCCCAGATGCGGCCCTCCTGGTCTTCCACGATCGCCGCCACCGAATCGTCGACCAGGCCGTCGTGCGTGGTGAAGCGGGTGAAGCTGAGCGCGCCGTCGCGGCCGGTCACCATGCGGTTCAGGCCCACCGCGGTGCCGATCCAGATGTCGCCGCGGCTGTCTTCCATCAGGTGGTGCACCTCGTCATGGCTGATGCTGTTCGGGTCGTAGGGGTCGTGCCTGAAGTGGCGGAACCTGCCGCTGGCGCGGTCCAGCAGGTCCAGGCCGGCGAAGGTGCCGACCCAGAAGCGGCCATGCCGGTCTTCGAGCATGGGGCGCGCGATGTCGTCCGACAGGCTGGTGAATTTCGACGGATCGTGGCGGTAGCTGGTGACGGCGCGAGTGACCGGGTCGAGCCGGTGCATGCCGCCGCGGGTCGTGATCCAGATGGCGCCGGCGCGGTCGAGCAGCATCGAGCGCACATTGTTGGCGTCGGCGTCGCCCGGCAGCACCTGGCGCCGGAACTGGCGCGTGCGGGGATCGAACGAGGTGACGCCGGAGCGGCTGCCGATCCACAGCAGGCCGGCGCCGTCGCGCACGATGGCGGCCGCCGGCACGTCGATCAGGCTATTGGGGTCGTCCTTGCGGTGCCGGAACACCTCGGCCTTGCCGGTGCGCGGATCGAAGTGATGCAAGGCGGTGGCCGAACCGACCCACAACCGCTGCCCGTCTTCCAGCAGCGCGCGCACCTTGTTGTCGGCCAGCGAGTCGGCCACGCCGGGCCGCGCATTCAGGCGCGCGAAGCCGCCGCTGCCCAGGTCCACGCGCGAGACGCCGCCATACCAGGTGCCGGCCCAGAAGGTGCCGACCCGGTCGCGGTACAGGGCCGAGACGTAGTTGTCGACCAGGCTGTGGCGATCGGTCACGACGTTGCGGAAGGCGTCGAAGCGTTCGGCCCCGGCGCGCCAGCGCAGCAGGCCGTCGTCGTGGGTGCCGACCCAGACCGTGGCATCGGGATCCTGGTACAGCGTGGTGATCCACGATTCTCCGATGCCGTCGGCGGGCCCGAAGCGGCGCAGCTTGCCGGCGCCTGGGCCGCGCAGGTCGCGCCGCTCCAGCCCGCCGAAGCGGCCGATCCAGAGCCGCTGGCCGGCGTCGACCAGCAGCGCGTGCACCGGCCGCGAACGCAAGTCCAGCGTCGATGGGTGGTGCTCGATCGTCCGGCGGTCGGGGGCCAGGCTGTCCAGGCCCGCCGCGGTGCCGATCCACAGCCGCCCGTCGGCGTCGAGCGCCAGCGCCTGGATGCCGTCGTCGCGCAGGGTGCGTTCGTCGTTCGGCACGTGGTGCCAGACCGTGAACTTGCCGGTGTCGAGATCGAAGTGCTGCAGGCCGTCGGCGGTGCCGATCCACAGCCCGTCGCGGCCGTCGCCGATCATGGCCTTGATCTGGCGGTTGCCGGTGCCGCGCCGGGTCGGCTCGTGCGGCGCGTAGAGGGTGAAGCTGCGGGTGGCCGGATCGTAGCGATTCAGGCCGCCGTCGGTGCCCAGCCACATGCGGCCGTGGCGGTCCAGGTGCAGCACCCGCACCCAGTTGCTGGACAGGCTGCGCGGGTTGCCGACCTCGCTGCGGTAGTGCACGAAGCGGTTGCCGTCGTAGCGCGACAGGCCGGACTGGGTGCCGAACCACATGAAGCCGTCGCGGTCCTGGACGATCGACAGGACCGATTCCTGGGCCAGGCCCTGCTGCACCGACAGGTGCTCGAAGCGCAAAGTCGGCTCGGGCGCGGCCGCGCGCAGCGGCGCCGATGCCGCAAGCAGCAGCGACAGGAAGAATATCGGCAGGAAGTCAGAAAAGAACCGGCGCAGCATGGTCATGAGGCACGAAAGCCGACGCGCGCATCGGCAACGCGCCTTCCTGCTCCCGTCAGGATCGATCCGGTTTTCTGTTTGCTATCCACGGCGACAGGTTAGCAAACTCTGCTTGTGTTGAGGCAAATATGGGGCTGGAATCGCGACAAATTGTCTTGATTTGTCGCTTCCCTGTCCCACTTCAGTCTCCTTTGGCAATACCTTCGCGGCGCGGGTCGGCGCCGCCGAACCACATCGGCACCCCGTGCACCCCGATCCGCTCGATGCCGTGCAGGCCCGAGGTCTGGTCGCTTACCCGGATCGCATGGCCGCGCGCCCGCAGCAGGTCCTGCGTGGCTTGCGGGAAGCGCCCGCGTTCCAGCTCGGTGGGGCCGTTGCGGCTGCCGAAATTGGGCAGCGCGATCGCCTGCTGCACGTTCAGGCCCCAGTCCAGGGTCCCGACCAGCACCTTGGCCACGTAGTTGATAATCGCCGGGCCGCCCGGCGAGCCGACGGTGAGCACCAGTTTGCCGCTGTCCTTCTCGAACACGATGGTCGGCGACATGGCGCTGCGCGGCCGTTTATTGGCCTCGACCCGGTTCGCCACCGGGCCGTCGGCGTCACGCGCGCTGAACGAAAAATCGGTCAGCTGGTTGTTGAGCATGAAGCCGTCGACCATCTGGCGCGAACCGAAGGCGTCTTCGATGGTGGTCGTCATCGCCAGGCCGCGGCCCTCGGCGTCCACCACCGACAGGTGCGAGGTCGACGGCGTCTCGATGGCATTGTCCGTGCCCCAGGCGACTTCCATGCCCGGCGGCGTGCCGGCCTTCGCCTCGCCCATCGAACGGGCGCCGACCAGGCCGGCGCGCTGTTTCAGGTAGCCCTTGTCGATCAGGCTCGGGATGCCGCGCCCCGGCAACGGCACGAAGTCGGCGTCGGCCGCGTAGCGGTTGCGGTCGGCGTAGGCCAGGCGTCCCACTTCCGAGAACACGTGCACCACCTCGGTGCCGGGCACGCCGTCTTTTGGGGCCAGCGCCTTCATGTCGAAGGTCTCGAACATGCCCAGCATCTGGGCCACGGCGATCCCGCCCGACGACGGCGGCGGCATGCCGCACACGGTGTATTGCCGATAATCGCTGCACACGGGCGTGCGCACCTTGGGCCGGTAGTCGGCGATGTCCTTGGCCGACAACAGGCCGGGATTGGTCGGGTGCCGCGCGACTTTTTCCGCGATGTCGCGCGCGATACGGCCGGTGTAGAACACATCGGCGCCGCCATCGGCGATCTCGCGCAGCGTCCTGGCCAGCGCCGGGTTCTTCAGCACATGGCCGACCGGCCACGCCTGGCCATTCTTGTCGTAGAAATAAGCCACGGCCACCGGATCCTTGCGCAGATGGGTCTCGCCGGCCAGCATCTTGTGCATGCGCGGGCTGACCGCGAAGCCCTGCTCCGACAACCTGATCGCCGGCTCGAACAGCGCCTTCCAGGGCAGCTTGCCGTGCTGGCGGTGCGCCAGTTCGAGCATGCGCAGCACGCCCGGCGCGCCCACCGAGCGGCCGCCGACCACGCCTTCCGTGCGCGACAGCGGGGTGCCGTCCGGGCGTTCGAACAGGTGTTCGTCGGCCCTGGACGGCGCGGTCTCGCGGCCGTCGAAGGCCTGGGTATGCTTGCCGTCGTAGTGGACCATGAAGGCGCCGCCGCCGATGCCCGACGATTGCGGCTCGACCAGGGTCAGCACCAGTTGCGTGGCGATCGCCGCGTCGATCGCGCTGCCGCCGCGGCGCAGGATCTGGTAGCCGGCGTCCACTGCCAGCGGATTGGCCGCGGCGACCATGTATTTCTGCGCCGGCCAGCCGGTTTTTTCCTGGAAGCCGCTGGCCGCTTCGGGCGCGGCCTGCAGTGAATCCTGGGCCAGTACGGAATGGGGAAGGACGCCGGCCAGAGCCAGGGCGATTGCAAAAGTGCTGAGTTGTTTCAAACGATTCTCCCAAAAGCAAACGGGCGCGCCGCCGCGCGACAGCGGCAACGCGCCCGACATCGGGGACATGCTACCTCATGTCACGCCGGCTTGCTTTCAGGACAAGAATTTCTCTTACTTCGGCTGCATGCGGATCGCGCCGTCCAGGCGGATCGTCTCGCCGTTGAGCATCACGTTCTCGATGATGGCCCTGGCCAGGTGGGCATACTCCTTCGGCATGCCCAGGCGCGGCGGGAACGGCACCATCTTGCCCAGCGAATCGCGCACTTCCTGCGGCATATTCATCAGCATCGGGGTCTCGAAGATGCCCGGCGCGATGGTCATCACGCGGATGCCGCTGCGCGCCAGGTCGCGCGCCATCGGCAGGGTCAGGCCGGCCACGGCCGCTTTGGAGGAGCCGTAAGCAGCTTGCCCCATCTGGCCGTCGTAGGCCGCGACCGAGGCGGTGTTGATGATGATGCCGCGCTCGCCGTGTTCGGCTTCTTCGGTCTTGCCCATGGCCTCGGCCGCCAGACGCGCCATATTGAAGGTGCCCACCAGGTTGATGTTGACGGCGCGCTGGAACACGTCCAGCGGGTGCGGACCGTCCTTGCCGACGGTCTTGACGGCCGGCGCCACGCCGGCGCAGTTGACCAGGCCGCGCAGGGTGCCCAGCGCCACGGCGGCGTCGACGACGGCCTTGCCGTCCGCTTCCTGGGTGACGTCGCAGCGGACGAACTGGCCGTTGATCTCAGCCGCCAGCGCGCGGCCGGCCTCTTCCTGGACGTCGGCGATCACGACTTTCGCGCCGCCATCGAACAGCATGCGCGCGGTGGCCGCGCCCAGGCCCGAGGCGCCGCCGGTGACGATAAAGACGTTGTTCTGGATGTGCATGGTGATGTCCCTTTATAAAAGTTCTGGTGCCGCTTATTAACGTTTACGTTAACGTCAACCGGCATTGTAGCGAATTTTTATAGGGAACCACCATGTCGCCGCTCAGGCTTTCAGAAGCATTGCATCGTGTTGCCGGTGCGGTTGCACAGGCGGCCTTCGCTGTTGACGCTGGCGTTGCCGACCTGACCGGCCGTGGTGGCGCCGCTGGCGTCGGTGCAGGTGGCGCCGGTGCAGGCGCTGACCGGACGCGAGGTCGGGCCGACCGGGACCGGCGCAACGGTCGATGTCGGCGTCGGCGTGATACGCGCGCTCGGCGGCGCCGCCTGGCTGTCCTGCGGGCGCGGCATCGGCGACGGCTGCGGACGCACGTTCTGCGGCGCCGGATGGGTGGCGGGATCGATGTCCTTCAGGCGCGATGGTTCCTGACGCCCGGTCGATTTCTCGGCCTCGGTCATGGGACGCATGTCGATCGTCGGCGCCGGGGTCGAGGTCTGCTGACCATCGAGCGATGGTCGATAGGTCGCGCCGGTGGCCGGCTGGCCCTGGGTGGTGCCGGTGGTCTGGGCGCCGGCGCCGATCGCAGTGGCTGCGAGCAGGACGGCAAGGATGGCTTTCGACTTGTACATGATAGACCTCTCTCCGTTTTTAATCGATCGATGACCTATTATCGTCTTGATAACCCCGCGCACGGCACGCGAGAAACAATTTCTCACACAATGCACTGAAACCAACCGATACAAGCGAACCGGTTGAAAAACTTGCTTGCCCGATTACGCTTAATCTTTCGATAATTCCCATTGCATGGTGTCAATATTTTCGAATCGTACTCCCCTCCACATCCGACCCAAGCAAACGATGAAGATGTCCGCCGCCGGCACGCATGATGCGATCGTCCAGTCCTTCTACCCGGCCTTCCATGGCCGCCCCGCCGATCCGACTGGCCTCGCGTTCCGGTCGCAGCAGGCCGAGGCCGCGGGCGGCCTGCAATACTGGATCGATGTCGTGGGCCAGGGACACGCTTCGCTGGCCGACGTTTCGCTCGCCATCCCGCAGGGCGCCCAGGGCAACGACCTGGCCCAGGCCGCGCTGCGCCTGGAGGCGGCGACGCTGTTCACAGCGCGGGTCGAGGCCATCGGCGGCGATTACCCGACCAAGGATGCCGGCGCCTTGATAGCGCAAACGCTTTACGTCGGCCCAAAAAACGTCGTTCCCGCGGAGGCGGGAACCCAAGTTTGCGAGCGTATCGATAACGCTGAAGAACTTAGGTTCCCGCCTGCGCGGGAACGACGGTTACTGCTAACTTGCTTTGTGCTTGCTACGCTTATTCGGACAGCGCCGCGAACGCGTTGTCGCGCACCTGCTCGACCGGGCCGACGCCCGAGATCTTGCGGTATTTCGGCGCGCCCGGCAGGCCCGATTCGGCCCACTTGCCGTAGTAGCCCAGCAGGACTTCGGTCTGGTTGTGGTACACCTCCAGGCGCTTCGACACGGTTTCGGCCTTGTCGTCGTCGCGCTGGATCAGCGGCTCGCCGCTGACGTCGTCGACGCCTTCGACCTTCGGCGGGTTGAACTTGACGTGGTACACGCGGCCCGAGGCCGGGTGCGAGCGGCGGCCGGTCATGCGGTCGAGGATCATTTCGTCAGGCACGTCGATTTCGAGCACGTAGTCGATGGTGACGCCGCTGTCCTTCATCGCCTCGGCCTGGGCGATGGTGCGCGGGAAGCCGTCGAACAGATAGCCGTTGGCGCAATCCGCATCCTTCAGGCGCTCCTTGACGAGGCCGATGATGATGTCATCCGACACCAGTTGGCCGGCATCCATCACCTTTTTCGCAGCCAGGCCGAGTTCAGTGCCCGCCTTGATCGCGGCGCGCAGCATGTCGCCGGTCGAGATTTGCGGGATGTTGAACTTTTCCTTGATGAAGTTTGCCTGGGTGCCCTTACCGGCACCGGGTGCTCCTAACAGAATGAGACGCATGAGTTTCCTGAGATTCTAGAAAATAATGAAAGTTTGTGGGGATTGTATAAATTATGTTTGATGCTGCCAAGACTTCCTTGACACGGAAGTTACCACAAAAGTTGGCTTTCAAGCCAGTTTTGGGGCCCTGCGGCCAGGATTATTGATCCTGCGCAGACGACCCCTTCGCTACTCTGCGGTTACATCAAGACGGGTAATGCAGGCGTACCCGCGCCAGGTCGTCCGGTGTGTCCACGCCGCCGGGTGGCGCATCTTGTGTGACATGCACGGCGATCGGGTAGCCGTGCCACAGCACGCGCAGCTGTTCGAGCGCCTCGATGCCTTCGAGCGGCGAGACCGCCAGCTTCGGATAGGCTTGCAGGAAGGCGTTGCTGTAGGCGTAGAGGCCGACGTGGCGCAGTGGCGCGTAGCCCAGCGGCAGCGAGTCCTGGGTGGCCGCGAAGGCGTCGCGGTGCCACGGAATGGTGGCGCGCGAAAAGTACAGCGCGCGGCCGAGCTTGTCGAGCACCACCTTGACGATGTTCGGGTTGAAGACTTCTGCGGCGTCCAGGATCGGATGCGCACAGGTGGCCATCGGCGTATTGGCGTCGATGCGGGCGGCGCAGGCCGCGAGCAGCGCTGGATCGATCAGCGGCTCGTCGCCCTGCAGGTTGACCACGACTTCGTGCGCGCCCAGGCCCAGCACCTGCGCCACTTCGGCGATGCGGTCGGTGCCGGACGGGTGATCGGCGCGGGTGAGCACGGCGGAGACGCCATGGGCGGCGCAGGCGGTGGCGATGTCTTCATGGTCGGTGGCGACGATGATGCGCGTCGCGCCGGACTCGCGCGCGCGTTCGGCCACGCGCACCACCATGGGTTTACCGCCCAGGTCGGCCAGCGGCTTGTTCGGCAGGCGGGTCGAGGCCAGGCGCGCCGGGATGATGACGGTAAAGCTCATTGCGAACCGTCAGGCGGGTTCGATCTTGCGCGCCTGGTCGGCCCACATGATCGGGATGCCGTCGCGGATCGGGTACGCAAGGCGGTCGGCGCGGCAGGTCAGTTCCTGCGCCTTTTTGTCGAGTTCAAGCGGTCCCTTGCACAACGGGCAGACCAGGATATCAAGCAAGCGAGCGTCCACGACATTTCTCCACGATTTGTTCGGCCAGGCGCGCGTCGAGCTGCGCCGTGACCGGCACGACCCACAGGCGTGGATCGTTCTTCAGATGATCAATTTGCCGACATTTTACTGCATCCTTCTCGGTGATCAGGATGACATCGGCATCGACCCCGGCAAACGGGTCGTCCATGAAGTCGTGATGGTCGGGCAAAGGCAGCTCGCCGAGCGTCAGGCCGGCCGCGCGCAGCATGGCGAAGAAGCGGCCCGGATTGCCGATGCCGGCAGCAGCCACGATGCGTTTGCCACTTAATTGCGCCAGCGGCACCTGCCGGCCGCCCAGCAGCGGCTCGGCGAATTCTCCCGCCAGGTGCATGCGCCATGGCAGTCCACCGACCGCCGCGGCCAGGCCGGGTGTGATCCCGGGCGCGTTGACGACCGTGAAGTCGCGCCGGCGCGACGGCGGCTCGCGCAAGGGACCGGCCGGCAGCAGCCAGCCATTACCGACGCCGCGGCCGTCGAACAGGACGATCTCGACGTCGCGCGCCAGCGCGTAGTGCTGCAGGCCGTCATCGGCGATCAGCACGTCGACCCCGGGATGGGCCTGCAGCAGCGCCTGGCCCGCTCGCACGCGGCGGCGGCCGACCACGACCGGGCAGCCGGCGCGGGCCGCGATCAAGAGCGGCTCGTCGCCCACGGCGCGCGGATCGGACTGCGGGGTGACTTCGAGCGCTTCGCCCTCCTGGCCGCCATGGCCGCGCGAGATCACGCCGGGGTTCAGGCCGGCCGCGCGCAGGCTCTCGGCCAGCCAGATCGTCAGCGGTGTCTTGCCGGTGCCGCCGATGAAGATATTGCCGACCACGATCACCGGCACCGGCAGGCGCTCGGCGCGCTTGACGCCGGTGCGAAACAGCAGCCGGCGCAGCCCGGAGAGGAAGCGAAACAGCAGCGCCAGCGGCAACAGCGCCCAGGCAAGCGGCCCGCGCCGGAGCCAGGCGCGGGTCAGGGTCGATTCGAGTTGGGAAGCCATGCGGAAAGAAAAGCGGCGCGCAGCGTGCGCGCCGTATGGATTATTTGGCGGCGCCGGTCTGGGCCGCGAAGGTCAGCTTGTCATAGCCGGCCACGCGCGCCGCTTCCAGCACATTGATCACCATCTGGTGCATCGCGAACTGGTCGGCGTTGACGATCACCACCGGGCTGGCCACGACCTGGCCATCGGGCGTGCGCGCGGCGTTCTTCATGTCCTGGGCCAGGCCGGCCACATTGGTGAACGCCACCGGCGTGTTATTGACCGTGTAGTTGCCCTTGGCGTCGACCGTCACATTGATCTCGAACGGCTTTTCCGCCTGCTTCTCGGCCTCGGCCGTCGGCAAGGTGATCTGCAGCTCGGTGAACTTGCTGTAGGTGGTCGAGACCATCAGGAAGATCAGGACCACCAGCAGCACGTCGATGAACGGGATCAGGTTGATCTCCGGCTCTTCGCGCTTGCGGCCGCGGCGAAAGTCCATCATTTGCGGGCACCGTGGACGACGTCGACCAGTTTCACCGCCTGCAGTTCCATCTCGACGATATAGGTGTCGACCAGGTTGCGGAAGTGGCGGTAGAACACCAGGGCCGGCATCGCGATCGCGAGGCCAAAGCCGGTGTTGTACAGCGCCACCGAGATGCCGTGCGCCAGCTGGGCCGGGTTATTGCCGCCGGTCGGGCTCGATGCGCCGAAGATCTCGATCATGCCGACCACCGTGCCGAACAGGCCCATCAGCGGCGCCAGCGAGGCGATGGTGCCGAGCGTGGTGAGAAAACGTTCCAGGTTCTGGGCCACGCCGCGGCCGGCCTCCTCGATCGACTCCTTCATCACGTCGCGCGGCGCGTCGACGTTGCGCAATGCCGCGGCCAGCACGGCGCCGAGAGGCGAGTTCTGTTCCAGCTTGTCCACCACGTCGGGCGTCACCTTGCCGCTGCGATAGACGCGGATGACTTCATCGAGCAGGTTGCGGGGCAGGATCTTCTCGCGGCGCAGGGTGATCAGGCGTTCGACGATGAGGGCGACGGCAACGATCGACGCGACCAGCAGGAACCAGATGGGCCAGCCTGCGGCTTGAAAAATGGCGAGCAAGAGATACTCCTGAGAGGAAAAAGATCAATTCGGCAATGTAGCAAGTTGGCAGCGAAGCGGCAAGTAGAGTTCTTCACAACTTCTGTGGATAAAATTGTGTGCAATGACCGCGAGGTGGGACAAGTACCTTGATTTGTAAGGGCTTTCTGCGCCTGCGCAAGAAAATGGCAGTCTCATGACTTGGCTCAACCGGGCTCCGGTTTGATAGGTTGCTCACTAGCACGGTGTAGTTGCGAACAAATTCTGTGGACAAAATTGTGCGCAAGGGTAACCGGACTGAGCTAAGTAATTGATTCCAGACGATTTAATTGTTAAGCCTAAATTGCGAGCAGCAAAACCCGGCTGTACTTCGCCTGCGGTCACCTCAGGTTCCGCACACTTTTTGTGGACAAAAGTGTGAGCAATGAGCACTTTATGACAGTAAGCCTTTGATTTACCTCAATAAAACATCACTGCCGAAAAATTTAGCATACGGCATTTTTTGCCAACAAAAAATGCCTCGACGGCGGTTTCTATCCCAATTGTTTGGACTGCGAAGCACTCATGCATACATTATTCGCCATGTGCACAATTTTTGTGGATAAGAATGTGAGGAAGCTTGAACTTTACTGCATAAGTGATTGATTCGATTGAGAATAGATCGACCTGCCTCAAAAGCAGGCAGTGTCGGATGCGCCATGTCCGGTCCGCGAAGACATCGATCGACAGCTTTACGGCCCTGTGCTGCACATAAAAGGTTTGCACAGATTCTGTGGACAACTTTGTGATCAAGCTCCCGGCTAGGGACTTAAGTCATTGATTCGTAACAATTCTACTTATCGTGCCCAAACGGTACGCACTCCCCCTCCGATCGGATGAGTTCCCCACAGTTTTTGTGGATAAACCGCTCTCAAACGACATTACCCCGGCGATAAGCCATTGATTAAACAAGGTTTTCAATAGATTGCATTGAAAAGCAGCAACATTGCCAGACCCGAGCCCTGGGCTGGAAAACCACTTGCCGCTTGCCGATGGGGGATAATGCTCGCTTTCGCCATTTTTGCCAGCCCGCCATGCAAGCACCGAACGACGCCGATCCAGCCTTCACCGCCCCTGCCGTCCTGAGCGTCACCGCCCTGAACCAGCAAGTGGCGCGCCTGCTGGAGCGCTCGTTCCCGCTGGTCTGGATTGGCGGCGAGATCTCCAATTTCACGCGCGCAGCTTCCGGTCACTGGTATTTCACGCTGAAGGACGATGCGGCCCAGGTGCGCGCCGTGATGTTCCGCAGCCGCGCGCAGTCGGCCGGCTTCACGCCGCGCGAAGGCGACAAGGTCGAGGTGCGGGCCCTGGTGACCCTGTATGGCGCGCGCGGCGATTACCAGATCAACGTCGAGGCGATCCGCCGCGCCGGCGTGGGCCAGCTCTACGAAGCCTTCCTGCGCCTGAAGGAAAAACTGGCCGCGCAGGGCCTGTTCGACGCCGACCGCAAGCGCCCACTGCCGCTGTTCGCGCGCAGCATCGGCATCGTGACCAGCCCCCAGGCCGCCGCACTGCGCGACGTGCTGACCGCCCTGCGGCGGCGCGCCCCGCACGTGCGCATCGTGCTCTACCCTGCCCCGGTCCAGGGGCAGTTCGCCGCCGACAAGATCGCCGAAGCCATCATGACGGCCTCGCGCCGCGCCGAGGTGGACGTGCTGCTGGTCTGCCGCGGCGGCGGCTCGATCGAGGATTTGTGGAGCTTCAACGAGGAGTGCGTGGCGCGCGCCATCGACGCCTGCGCGATCCCCGTGATCTCGGGCGTCGGCCATGAAACCGACGTCACCATCGCCGACTTCGCCGCCGACGTGCGCGCCGCGACACCGACGGCGGCCGCCGAACTGGCCGCCACGCCGCGCGCCGACTGGCTCGCCTCGCTCGAGGGCGACGCCCTCGACCTGCAACGCGCCATGGAGCGCCGCCTGCACGACGCCGGCCAGGGCCTCGACAACCTGAGCCGCCGCTTGTTGAGCCCCTCGGCCCAGATCGGCCACCAGCGCCTGAAACTGCTGTCGCTGGCCACGGCCATGACGCACGCGGTCAAGCTGCCGGTCAACCGCCACGGCCTGGCGCTGGCCCAGCTGCAGCAACGCTGGTCGCGCCACCGTCCCGACATGCGCGCCCTGCGCGCCCGGCTGGCGTCCGACAGCCGCCACCTGAACGCGAGCCTGTGCAGCCAGCTCAGGGCGCGGCGCGAAGCGCTCAATGCCCTGGCTGCCCAGCTCGAGCTGCTCAACCCGCAGCGCACGCTGGAGCGCGGCTATGCCATCGTGCGCGACGGCAAGGGCCAGATCGTGCGCGATCCAGCCCAGATCCACGCGCGCGACACGCTGACGGTGCGGCTGGCCAATGGCAGCGCCGAGGTCGGCGTGGCCCAGGTCCAGAGCGTGCTGGAGTGAATCCGGATCGGTTGCCGGGGCTGCAAAAAATGCAAGCCTGCAACGTTGCTCTATATTGCGTAGAATAACGGCGCTATAAGAACAGCAACCTTTCCCAACCACTAAGGAACGCACACATGGAACACACCCTGCCGCCACTGCCGTATGCCAAGGACGCCCTGCAACCGCACATCTCGGCCGAGACCCTGGAATACCACCACGGCAAGCACCACCAGACCTATGTGACCAACCTGAACAACATGATCAAGGGCACCGAGTTCGAGAACCTGTCCCTGGAAGAGATCATCAAGAAGTCGAGCGGCGGCGTGTTCAACAACTCGGCCCAGGTCTGGAACCACACCTTCTTCTGGAACTGCCTGAGCCCGAACGGCGGCGGCGCACCGACCGGCAAGGCGCTGGACGCGATCAACGCCAAGTGGGGTTCGTTCGACAAGTTCAAGGAAGAGTTCAACAAGTCGGCACTGGGCAACTTCGGCTCGGGCTGGACCTGGCTGGTGCAAAAGGCCGACGGCAGCGTCGACATCGTCAACACCACCGGCGCCGGCACCCCGCTGACGACCACCGACGTGCCGCTCTTGACCGCCGATGTCTGGGAACACGCCTATTACATCGACTACCGCAACGCGCGCGCCAAGTTCCTGGAAGCGTTCTGGAATGTCGCCAACTGGGAATTCGTGAACAAGAATTTCGTCTGAATGCGCTGACGGTCATGCCGGCGACGGCATGATGCGTCGACGACCAGGGCCCGCTCGCGCGGGCCTTTTTTTCGCCGGCGCCGGAATCTAGTCGCCGCCACCGCCACCGCCACCGCCGCAACCACTCCCGCCTCCACCATCGCCGCAACCGTCGCTGCCGTCAGCGGAATCGACGATGGCAGTGCCGCCATCGCCTGTTTGCGCCTCCGGCCCTGGTTTCTTCATCAGCG
The DNA here is from genome assembly GCF_057657035.1 of Massilia sp. Soil_C_3. Lineage (NCBI taxonomy): Bacteria > Pseudomonadati > Pseudomonadota > Betaproteobacteria > Burkholderiales > Oxalobacteraceae > Massilia > Massilia sp. Soil_C_3. The sequence goes on along the minus strand of NZ_JBDGJG010000002.1, from coordinate 270,190 downwards.
CCAGGTAAGTCATTTCGCTGACCAGGCCCGCACCGAAGAGCGCCGGCAGCGCGAGATCTGGATGCACGTGCGCAGGCCCGGGCTTGCTCCCTGCCGCATCGAGGCGCCGATAGACGATGTCGCCACGCTCGATCCAGTAACCGTGGCCGTTCGGCATGTGCAGACGGGCGTCGAGAGCGAACAGCTGCGGCAGGCCGGGGCCGTGCGAAGGCTGCCCTTCCAGTGCGCGGCATCCGACGAGCGTCTGTGCCAGGGCTGTGCGATCGAGGGCAGACTGCGGCAGGTGCGCAATCGTGGTTCCGAAGTGGCGCCGGCAAAAGCGGGCGAGATCGTCGGCGTCCCAGCGCATCCACGCATGCCAGACCGAGTCGGCGGCCAGCGACGGCAGTGCGCACGGCTTGCCGCGCCGTGTGGATGCGTCGAAAAATGTCATCAGTCCGGTAGCGGCCCGATGAAAGAACAGGCGGTCGGCAGGCATGCCCGGAAATTCTTCGGGTCCGACGCGCTGCCAGTAGGCATGCAAGCCCGGCGCGAGTTGCACCAGTTGTTCACGATAGCGTGAGCGCCGCAGCTCGCGGCGCACGCGCCAGTCATCGATCCAGTTCATATGCCCGCATGCTCTCGGTTGACATGGATCGCATCATACCGCGCCCGCTTTTACTACTGGAACAGGAAGTGCAGATCGAGTCGCTCGCCACTCAGGGCGCCATCGTAGCCTGGCAGCGCCGACAGCACCTCCCGGAAAGCGCCGCTCGCCATCGCCGCCTGCGCCAACGTCAGCAGCGGCGTGTCCAGGGCGCCGACATCACAGGCCAGGAAGTACCGCTCGCGAATCACCGGAATGAAATCGAGATCGAAGCGCCGCGCCGCCGTCTCGACGCCGAAGCCTACGTCGGCCATGTCGCTGGCGACATAGGCGGCCACCGCCGCGTGCGTGAATTCGGCGGTGCCGGAGCGGTTGATCACGGCGGCGTCAACGCCACGGTCGGCCAGCAGCAGTTCGAGCAGCACCCGCGTGCCGGACCCCTTCTGGCGGTTGACGAAGCGCAGATCCTGGCGCGCCAGATCGGCCAGGCCGGTCACGCCCTTCGGATTGCCCTTGGCGACGAAGATCCCCTGCATGCGATACGCCAGGTGCAACAGCGCGTGGCGCTCGGGATCGAGCCAGGGCCGGTACTTGGCGGCCGCCGCCCCTTCCAGTTCGCCGACCGGCAAGTGAAAACCCGCCAGGTCGCACTCGCCACGCGCCAGCGCCGCCACCGCATCGCTGCTGCCCCGATAATTGATGTCGACCGTGACGCCATGCTCGTTCAGCTGCGTCACCAGGGCGGCCACCGCGAACCCGTGCGAGGCGGTCAGGCGCAGCACCTGTGCGTCGCCGACCAGTACCCGCGCCAGTTCCTGCTGCAATTCCGAGGCCAGGCTGTCGAGCGTGGGGGTCAGGCGGGCGTGGATGCGGCGGTCGGCCCACATCAGCTTTTCGGCGAGCGGCGACAGCACCGTGCCCTTTCCGCGCACCTTGTGAACGAGTTCCACGCCGAACTGCGCCGAGAACTGCTGCAGCAGTCCCCAGGCATGGCGGTAGGACATGCCGCGCGCCGTGGCGGCCTTGCTGATCGAACCAAGCTGGCTCACCGCCAACAGCAGCCCGAGCAGCGCCGGCAGCGCGGTCGGCTCCCCGGAGGCATCGCGCACGATCCAGTCCGGCCGTATCTCCACTCTGATCATATGCAAAATCCTTCATATTGAACACCGGTGAATCGGGTGCTACTCTGGTCTGAGCAGTCAATAAAAGCCGTTATATATGTTCCGATAAACATATGCAAGGCAGAGATGGAGACACCATGAAACAAGACAGCACCGAAACGCGCCGCGTCATCGGCGACATCCTCGCACTTCATGCGCATAACGGCCAGCTTGGCCAGGACTTGCTGCTGCCGGTGCTGCATGCGATCCAGGACCGGCTTGGCTTCATCCCGCCCGATGCGGTCGAGGGGCTCGCGCAAAGCTTCAACCTGTCGCGCGCCGAGGTGCATGGCGTGATCACCTTCTACCACTACTACAAGACCACGCCGCCGGCACGCTGCACGGTGCAGGTCTGCCGCGCCGAGGCCTGTCAGAGCATGGGCGGCGACGCCCTGCTGTCCCACGTCCAGCAGGCGCTCGGTTGCGAGCTGCACGCGCATACCGCCGATGGCGGCTTCGCGCTGGAACCCGTGTACTGCCTAGGCCAGTGCGCCACCGCGCCGGCCATCATGATCAATGACGCCGTCCACGCGCGCGTGACGCCGCAGCGTTTCGACAAGCTTGTGGCGAAGCTGTCCACCAACGCCGAGGAGGTCGCATGAGCGTGCGCATCTATGTTCCCGCCGATTCGGCGGCGCTGGCCTTGGGCGCCGACGATATCGCCAGCGCGATCCGTAGCGAGGCCGCGCGGCGCGGCATCGCCATCGACCTGGTGCGCAACGGCACCCGCGGGCTGCTGTACCTCGAACCGCTGGTCGAAGTCGAGACCCCGGACGGGCGCATCGGCTTCGGCAACGTCGACGAAAGCGACGTGGCCGCCCTGTTCGATGCCGGCTTCCACGACGGCCAATCCACGCACCGCCTGGCGCTCGGCCTCGTCGAACAGATTCCGTATCTGGCCCGGCAGACCCGCCTGACCTTCGCCCGCTGCGGCATCACCGATCCGCTGTCCCTGGCCGACTACGAGGCCCACGGCGGCTACCGCGGCCTGCGCCAGGCCGTGACCATGACGGGCGCCGACATCGTCGCCGCAGTCACCGCCTCGGGCCTGCGCGGACGCGGCGGCGCCGCCTTCCCCACCGGGATCAAGTGGAACACGGTGCTGCGGGCGCCGGCTTACCAAAAATACATCGTCTGCAATGCCGACGAAGGCGATTCCGGCACCTTCGCCGACCGCATCGTCATGGAAAGCGATCCTTTCGTCCTGATCGAGGGCATGACCATCGCCGGCCTCGCCGTTGGCGCCACCCGCGGTTTCATCTACGTGCGCAGCGAGTATCCGCACGCAATCGCCGCGCTCAATCACGCGATCCAGACCGCCACGCGCGCGGGCCTCCTTGGAGCGAACGTCGCCGGCAGCGGCCGCGCCTTCGAGCTCGAGGTGCGCAAGGGCGCCGGCGCCTATATCTGCGGCGAAGAAACCGCCCTGCTCGAGAGCATCGAGGGCAAGCGCGGCGTGGTGCGCGCCAAGCCACCCCTGCCCGCGCTGGCCGGCCTGTTCGGCCAGCCGACCGTCATCAACAATGTGCTGTCGCTGGCCTCGGTGCCCGTCATCCTCGACAAGGGAGCCCAGTTCTACCAGGACTTCGGCATGGGCCGCTCGCGCGGCACCCTGCCGGTGCAACTGGCCGGCAATATCAAGAACGGCGGCCTGATCGAACTGGCGTTCGGCGTCACACTGCGCGAGATCATGTATGACTACGGCGGCGGCAGCGCCAGCGGCCGTCCGATCAAGGCGGTGCAGGTGGGCGGCCCGCTGGGCGCCTATCTGCCGGCCTCGCAGTGGGACACCCCGCTCGACTACGAAGCCTTTGCCGCCCTGTGGGCGGTGCTGGGCCATGGCGGCATCGTGGTCCACGACGACAGCGCCGACATGGCGAAGCTGGCGCGCTACGCGATGGAGTTCTGCGCCGTCGAATCGTGCGGCAAATGCACGCCCTGCCGCATCGGTTCCACCCGCGGCGTGGAGGTGATCGACAAGATCCGCGCCGGCACCGAGCGCCCCCAGCAGGTGATTCTGCTGCGCAGCCTGTGCGACACCATGCTCAACGGCTCGCTGTGCGCGATGGGCGGCATGACGCCCTACCCGGTGCTGTCGGCGCTGAACCACTTCCCGCAAGACTTCGGCCAGGTGGCCGGCGACGAACTGGCCGCCTGAGCGGCAGCCCAGGAGAACACGATGATCGAAACCATCCTCACCCGCGATTTCGGCACGCCGGCGAAAGAAATCAACCTCGCCACCGAGATGATCACCTTGAGCATCGACGGCGTCCAGGTCACCGTCCCGGCCGGCACCTCGCTGATGCGCGCGGCGGCCGAGAACAGCATCAACATCCCCAAGCTCTGCGCCACCGACAGCCTGGAGCCGTTCGGCTCCTGCCGCCTGTGCCTGGTCGAGATCGAAGGCCGCCGCGGTTATCCGGCGTCCTGCACCACGCCGGCCGAAGCGGGCATGGTCGTGCGCACCCAGACTCCCAAGCTGCAGGAAGTGCGCAAGGGCGTGATGGAGTTGTACATCTCCGACCACCCGCTCGACTGCCTCACCTGCCCGGCCAATGGCAACTGCGAGCTGCAGGACATGGCCGGCGTTACCGGCCTGCGCGAAGTGCGCTACGGCTACGAGGGCGCCAACCACCTGAAGCTCAAGAAAGACGAGAGCAATCCCTACTTCACCTTCGATTCCTCCAAGTGCATCGTGTGTAACCGCTGCGTGCGCGCCTGCGAAGAGACGCAAGGCACCTTCGCGCTGACCATCTCCGGCCGCGGCTTCGATTCCCGCGTCGCCGCCGGCCAGAGCGAAGCATTCATGGAATCCGAATGCGTCTCGTGCGGCGCCTGCGTCGAAGCCTGCCCCACCGCCACGCTCACCGAAAAATCGGTCATCTGGCTCGGCCAGGCCGAGCACAGCATCACCACCACCTGCGCCTACTGCGGCGTCGGTTGCTCGCTCAAGGCGGAAATGAAAGGCAACGAGGTGGTGCGCATGGTGCCGGCCAGGGACGGCAAGGCCAACGAGGGCCATGCCTGCGTCAAGGGCCGCTTCGCCTGGGGCTACGCCACCCACAAGGACCGCATCCTGAAACCCATGATCCGCGCGAAGATCACCGATCCGTGGAAAGAAGTCTCGTGGGACGAAGCCCTCGATTACGCAGCATCGGAATTCAAGCGCATCCAGGCCAAGCACGGCAGGGATTCGATCGGCGGCATCGTCTCATCGCGTTGCACCAACGAAGAAGGCTATCTGGTGCAAAAGCTGGTGCGCGCCGCCTTCGGCAACAACAACGTCGATACTTGCGCCCGCGTGTGCCACTCCCCCACCGGCTACGGACTGAAAACGACGCTCGGCGAATCGGCCGGCACCCAGACCTTCAAGTCGGTCGAGAAGGCCGATGTGATCCTGGTCATCGGCGCCAACCCGACCGACGGCCACCCGGTGTTCGCCTCGCGCATGAAGAAGCGGCTGCGCCAGGGCGCGCGGCTGATCGTCATCGATCCGCGCCGCATCGACCTGGTCAAGTCGCCGCACATCCGCGCCGATTATCACCTGCAGCTACGGCCCGGCACCAACGTGGCGATCGTCAGCGCGCTGGCCCACGTGATCGTCACCGAAGGCCTGATGGCCAACGATTTCATCACCGAGCGCTGCGATATGCGCGCCTTCGCCCAGTGGCGCGCCTTCGTCGCCCAGCCCGAGAACTCGCCGGAAGCGATGGAAGCGATCACCGGCGTGCCGGCGCAGCAGGTGCGCGATGCCGCCCGCCTGTATGCGCTCGGCGGCAATGGCGCGATCTTCTATGGCCTGGGCGTGACCGAACACGCGCAGGGTTCCACTGCCGTCATGGGCATCGCCAACCTGGCGATGGTCACCGGTAACGTCGGCCGCGCCGGGGTGGGCGTCAATCCGCTGCGCGGACAGAACAATGTGCAGGGTTCCTGCGACATCGGCTCCTTCCCGCACGAGCTGCCGGGCTATCGCCACGTCTCGGACACCACCGTGCGCACGCTGTTCGAAGAGGCCTGGGGCGTGCCGCTGCAGGCCGAACCGGGGCTGCGCATCCCGAACATGTTCGAGGCCGCCCTCGACGGCAGTTTCATGGGCCTGTATTGCCAGGGCGAGGACATCGTCCAGTCCGACCCGAACACCCAGCACGTCACCGCGGCGCTCGAATCCATGGAATGCATCGTGGTACAGGATATCTTCCTGAACGAGACCGCCAAGTATGCCCACGTGCTGCTGCCCGGCTCCTCATTCCTGGAAAAGGACGGCACGTTCACCAATGCCGAACGCCGCATCTCGCGCGTGCGCAAGGTGATGCCGCCACGGGCCGGCTATGCCGACTGGGAAGTCACGGTGGCGCTGTCGAACCGGCTGGGCTATCCCATGAACTACCGCCATCCGTCCGAGATCATGGACGAGATCGCGCTTCTCACGCCGACCTTCAGCGGCGTGAGCTACCGCCGCCTCGATGAACTGGGCAGCATCCAGTGGCCATGCAACGACGAAGCGCCGGACGGCACGCCGACCATGCACGTCGACGGCTTCGTGCGCGGCAAGGGCCGCTTCATCATCACCCAGTACGTCGCCACCGACGAGAAGGTGACGCGCAAGTATCCGCTGATCCTGACCACCGGCCGCATCCTGTCGCAGTACAACGTCGGCGCGCAGACGCGCCGCACCGAGAACGTGCGCTGGCATGCCGAAGACCGGCTCGAGATCCACCCGCACGATGCCCAGGAGCGCGGCATCGAGGAGGGCCAGTGGGTCGGCATCCATAGCCGCGCCGGCGAGACCGTGCTGCGGGCGATGGTCACCGAGCGCATGCAGCCGGGCGTGGTCTACACCACCTTCCACTTCCCCGAATCGGGCGCCAACGTCATCACGACCGAGAACTCCGACTGGGCCACCAACTGCCCCGAATACAAGGTCACGGCGGTGCAGGTGATGCCGGTCCAGCAGCAGTCGGACTGGCAGCTGGAATACGCCCGCTTCAACCAGATGCAGCTGGGCCTGGCGGAGCCGGTCGCATGATGGGCGCGCTCGACATGGATGCGCACCCCAAGGTGCAAGGGCCCGTCCAGCACTTTCCGAGCGCCTGCATGACCGTGACGCGCACGCACGGCGGCCAATTGCGCAGCACGCAGGACGAATTGGCTGAGGAAGTACCGGTTGCGCTCGAGTACAACGGCGTCTCGCACGCGGTGATGCTGGCGACACCCGCCGACCTGGAGGAGTTTGCGCTCGGCTTTTCCCTGAGCGAAGGCATCGTCGCCTCGCCCGCCGAATTCTATGGTGTGGAGATCGAACACGCTGCAAGCGGCATCACCGCCCACATCGACCTCGCCGCCGGCGCCTTCATGCGTCTCAAGGAGCGGCGGCGCAGCCTGGCGGGCCGTACCGGCTGCGGCCTGTGCGGCGTCGACAGCCTGGCCCAGGTGGTGCGGCCCCTGCCCTGGCTGGCGCCGACGCGGGCGCTGTCCGGCCCGGCGATCCGTCGCGCCCTGCTCGATGCCAGGGCCCAGCAGCCGCTCAACCGCATTACCGGCGCCACCCATGCGGCCATCTGGTGCGGCCGTGACGGCAGGCCGCGAGCTGCATTCGAGGACGTCGGCCGCCACAACGCGCTCGACAAGCTGATCGGCGGCCTGCACCTGGCCGGGGCCGACCCGGCCGATGGTTTTTGCCTGATCACCAGCCGCGCCAGCGTCGAGATGGTGCAGAAAGCCGCCACCGTCGGCATCGCCGCCATGGTCGCCATCTCGGCGCCTACCGCCCTCGCCGTCCGTACCGCGCTCGGTTGCGGCCTGACCCTGGTCGCCTTCGCCCGCGGCGACGACTTCGTCGCCTACGCCCACGGCGCCAATATCGCAATGGAGTCCGCATGAACATCGACAACCTGGTCACGATGGCCAACCAGATCGGCACCTTTTTCGAGTCCTACCCGGATCCCCAGGAAGGCCGCACCGAAATCGCCAACCACCTGCAGCGCTTCTGGGCGCCGCGCATGCGCAGCCGGCTGTTTTCGCATCTCGACGAAACCGAGGGAGAGGGACTCAAGCCGATGGTGATCGAGGCCTTGCTGGAGCACCGGCGCGACCATATGCCGCCTCCGCCGCCAGGCGGTGATGCGGGTTGATCACCAGGTCATTCCGCAAGCCTGAACACGCCAGTCCCGCTGCCAGGACACGCCAGTCCAGCGACCTGAGCACGTCATTCCCGCGGAGGCGGGAATCCAAGTACGTTACGCAGCCACTGCGTTAAACCGTAGTGGCAACGCTTAAGACTTGGATTCCCGCCTGCGCGGGAATGACGTGCTGGGGCCGCGGGAATGACGTGCTGGGGCCGCGGGAATGACGTTTTCGGCTACGGGACTAGCATGCTGCGGGACTGGATGAACAGGATCAAGCCTGCGCCGTCTCAAGCTGCGCCAGCCGCGCGCGCAGCTTGCGTTCTTCCCCCCAACGTTCGGTCTCGTCGCGCACCAGGGCGACGATCGCCGACACCTCCCCACCCGGCCCGTGCAACAGCGCCACCGTGAAGGCGATCGACAAGGGTTTGCCTTCCTTGTGCAGTGCCGGCACACGCAAGATGTCGCTGCCGTAACGCGTCTCGCCCGTGTCCATGGTCTTGTGATAACCGTCCCAGTGCCGCTGGCGTTGACGCTCGGGGATGATCAGGTCCAGCGATTGCCCGATGGCCTCGCTTTCGGTAAAGCCGAAGATGCGCGTGGCGGCGGCATTCCAGAACGTGATATCGCCTTTCGCGTCGCAAACGACGACGCCGTCGCCCAGCGCCTGCAGCAGTTGTTGAAAATCGATGTCGGCTTGCATGGTCAACCCTCCCCCATAAAAAAAAGGTGCGCGTCGCAAACCACCGACGCGCACCGGACTGTCGTTTTATCTAGCCAGGCCCGCGATCACACCACCTGCTTTTCGTGCAGCGCCGCGATGTCTTTCTGGCTGTAGCCAAGGCCTTCCAGCACTTCGTCGGTGTGTTCGCCCAGCAGCGGCGAACCCTTGATGTCGACCTTCATGTCCGAGAACTTGATGGGGCTGCCCACGGTGAGGTAGGTGCCGCGTTCCTTGTGCTCGACTTCGGCGATCGTGCCGCTGGCGCGCAGCGATGGATCGGCGGCGATTTCCTTCATCGACAGCACTGGCGAGCAGGGAATGTCGAACTTGCGCAGGATGTCGACCGCCTCGAACTTGGTCTTGTCCTTGAGCCAGTCCTCGATCGTCCCAAAGATGGCGAAGATCTTGTCCTGGCGCGCGCCGGCGGTCATGTAGGCCGGGTCGTCGATCCACTCTTCCTTGCCGAGCGCCTTGCAGATCGGCGCCCAGGCATGGCCCTGGATGGTGAAGTAGATGTAGGCGTTGGGATCGGTTTCCCAGCCCTTGCACTTGAGCACCCAGCCCGGCTGGCCGCCGCCGCCGGCATTGCCGCCGCGCGGCACGACGTCGGAGAACGTGCCATGCGGGTACTGCGGATACTCTTCCAGGTAGCCGACCCGGTCCAGGCGCTGCTGGTCGCGCAGCTTGACGCGGCACAAATTGAGCACGCTGTCCTGCATCGACACCGCCACCTTCTGGCCCTTGCCCGTCGTGTCGCGCGCACGCAGGGCGGTCAGGATGCCGATCGCCAGGTGCATGCCGGTATTGCTGTCGCCCAGGGCGGCGGCGCTGACGGTCGGTGGGCCGTCGTCGAAGCCGGTGGTCGAGGCCGCGCCGCCGGCGCACTGCGCCACGTTCTCATAGACCTTCAGGTCTTCGTAGTGGTGGCCGTCGCTGAAGCCCTTGACCGAGGCCACGATCATGCCCGGGTTCAGTTCCTTGATGTGCTCCCAGGTAAAGCCCATGCGGTCGAGCGCGCCCGGACCGAAGTTCTCGACCAGCACGTCCGACTCCTTGATCAGCTTGGTCAGGATTTCCTTTCCTTCGGGCTTCTTGGTATCGAGCGTCAGCGAACGCTTGTTACTGTTGAGCATGGTGAAATACAGGGCGTCGACGCCGGGGATGTCGCGCAGCTGCGAGCGCGTGACGTCGCCCGCGCCGGGACGCTCGACCTTGATCACATCGGCGCCGAACCAGGCCAGCAGCTGGGTGCAGGCCGGGCCGGCCTGGACGTGGGTGAAGTCGATGATCTTGATGCCTTCGAGTGGTTTGCTCATGATGTCAGTCTCCTTTATTCAGTCGATAGTGCGGGCACCACCGGCGGCCTCGTGGGCGCCGGCGGTCGTGCGTGTCGCTTCGCTGTACTACTGATCGGTCACTTTTTCGCGTTGCTTTGCGGATTCAGATTGGTCAGGCGGCCGCTCTCGGTGCCGGCGGTCTCGTCGATCACGGCATTGATCAGGGCGGGCTTGCCGGCGGCGATTGCCTCGCTCAGCGCCCGGGTCAGTTCTTCCGGGCTGGTCACGTGGTAGCCGATGCCGCCGAAGGCCTCGATCATCTTGTCGTAGCGGGCGTTCTTGACGAACACGGTCGGGGCGACGTCCTTGCCGCCGGTTGGGTTGACGTCGGTGCCGCGGTACACGCCGTTATTGTTGAAGATGATGGTCGTCACCGGCAGCTCGTAGCGGCAGATGGTCTCGAGCTCCATGCCGGAAAAACCGAAGGCGCTGTCGCCTTCGATCGCGACCACCGGCTTGCCGCTGACGACGGCCGCGCCGATCGCGTAGCCCATGCCGATGCCCATGATGCCCCAGGTGCCGGAGTCGAAACGCTTGCGCGGCTGGTACTGGTCGACGATGCTGCGCGCGTAATCGAGCGTGTTGGCGCCCTCGTTCACCAGGTTGATGTCGGGGTGCTGCTTGAGCACGTCGCGGATGGCACGCAAGGCGGTGTGGAAGTTCATCGGCGCCACGTCGCGGTTGAGCAGCGCCGCCATCTTGGCCGTGTTCTGCTCCTTGCGCTCGGCGATGGGGCCCAGCCATTCCGCGTCCGGTTTGGCGATGCCGGCGCCGTCGAGCCCGTCGAGCAGGGCCGCCACGCACGAGCCGATGTCACCGATCAGCGGCGCGGCGATCGCCACATTGCTGTCGATCTCGGTCGGCGAGATGTCGATCTGGACGAACTGCTTGGGCTTGCCCCAGGTCTTGCCCTTGCCATGGGCCAGCAGCCAGTTGAGGCGTGCGCCGATCAGCACCACCACGTCGGCCTCGGCCAGCACGTAGGAGCGGGCCGCCGAAGCCGACTGGGCATGCGTATCAGGCAGCAGGCCCTTGGCCATTGACATCGGCAGGTAGGGAATCCCGGTGCGCTCGACCAGCGCGCGGATGTCGTCGTCGGCCTGCGCGTAGGCGGCGCCCTTGCCAAGCAGGATCAGCGGCTTCTTCGCGCCCTTGAGCAGCGCCAGCGCGCGCTGCACCGAGTCCGGGGCCGGGATCTGGCGCGGCACCGCGTCGACCACCTTGATCAGGGAACGCTTGGCGTGGCCAGCCTCGATCGTCTGCGCCAGCAGCTGGGCCGGCAGGTCGAGATAGACGCCGCCAGGACGGCCCGAAACGGCGGCGCGGATCGCCCGCGCCACGCCGACGCCGATGTCCTCGGCCTTGTTGATGCGGTAGGACGCCTTGGCGTAGGGCTTGGCCGCGTTCAGCTGGTCCATTTCTTCATAATCGCCCTGCTGCAGGTCGACGATCTCGCGCTCGCTCGAGCCCGAGATCAGGATCATCGGGAAGCAGTTGGTGGTCGCGTTGGCCAGCGCCGTCAGGCCGTTGAGGAAGCCTGGCGCCGAGACGGTCAGGCAGATACCCGGCTTTTGCGTCATGTACCCGGCGATTGCCGCGGCATTGCCGGCGTTCTGTTCATGACGAAAGCCGATGAAACGCATCCCTTCGGCCTGCGCCAGGCGCGCCAGGTCGGTAATCGGAATGCCGACCAGGCCGAAGATCGTATCGATGTCGTTGTGTTTCAAGGCATCGATTACCAGGTGGAAGCCGTCGGTCACGTCTACCGATACGTGGTTAGTCATTGCTGTCTCCAGTTATTGTCGATCCGGGCAGAACGCGGTGTGTATCGCCCGCAAACCATCATAGCCAGCGCGCCTGATTTGTCTCATTGACCATGGTCAATTTTGGCCGCATGATGCGAGAATCTCGCTAAACGGCCGCGTTCATGACGACTATTGCAAATCACTCGGAACGGAACATCATTCGTCTGCAGTTAAAGCAGAACATAGTGCTCAAGGAACTGCGCGACAGCGAGATGGCGGCGCTCGAGCCGTACCTGACGATCGAGAACCACCAGAAGGGCGACCTGCTCATGAACCAGGGCGTGCACGAGATGTCGCAGTACTTCATCCTGGACGGCATCCTCAAGCGCCAGGTCTCCAACCAGGAAGCCAAGGAGATGATCCTGCGCTTCTCGGCGGAACGGGACATCGAAACCAGCTACGCCGCCTGGTGTCTCAAGATGCCGACGCCATTTTCCATCGCGTGCGTCACCAAGGTACGGGTGGCGCGCATGCCGCTGCCGCAATGGGTCGATTTCCTAGCAAGTCACAGCACCGTGAAGCAGGCCTTTGAATATGAGGTCATGAACCTGATGAGCGCCATCATGGCGCACACCATCACGCTGCATCTGCTCGATGCGCCGGGCCGGGTCCACCGCTTCATGCGCAAGCACCCCGACCTGTTCGAACGGCTGCCCAAGAAAGAACTGGCGGCGTATTTGAACCTGTCTCCGGAAACGTTGAGCCGGTTGAAAAATCGGGGGAAGATTTGAAGACCAGGCGAAGTCATTGATCTCGTTGGCACAAAAACCGTCGCCCCCGCGAAGGCGGGGGCCCAAGTTTGCAAGCGTTTCGGTAACGCAAAACTTAGGCCCCCGCCTCCGCGGGGGCGACGTGCATAGTGCAACTAAGCTGTCGTCACCGCCCTCTGCAGCTTGACCCCACCACCCTCCTCGGTCATGGTCTGCTCAAGGAGCTTGACCAGCGCATACGCCGAATCGATATGCGGCGTCGGGGTGCCGGTCATGCGCGCCAGTTCGATCACCGATCCGACCAGCGCATCGATTTCCGGCCCCCGGCCCGCCTCCACGTCCTGCAGCATCGAGGTCTTGTGCTTGCCGATCTGCGCCGCGCCTTCGATGCGCCGGTCCAGGGTCACGCGGAAGGTGATGCCCAATTTGGTGGCCACCGCTTCCGCCTCGCGCATCATCTCCGCCGCCAGCTCGCGTGTCAGCGGGTATTGGCAGATGTCGACCAGGGTCGAATGCGCCAGCGCGCTGATCGGATTGAAGCTGACGTTGCCCCATAGCTTGAGCCAGATCTCGGCGCGGATATTGTCCAGCACCGGCGACTTGAAGCCGGCGTTCTGGAAGCAGGCCGATACCGCCTCCACCCGCTCGCTCGTGGTGCCGTCCAGCTCCCCCAGCGGGAAGCGCACGCCTTCGATGTGCCGGATGACGCCCGGCGCCACTAGTTCGGCGGCCGGATACACCACGCAGCCCAGCACCCGCTCCGGTGGAATCCGACGCGCCAGCTCGCCGCCGGCATCGACGCTGTGCACGGTGCGCCCGTCGAACTCGCCGCCATGGCGGTGGAAATACCAGAACGGTATGCCGTTCTGCATCGTCACCACCACGGTGCGTGGACCGAACAGCTTGCCGATCTGGGCCGATACGCCGTCGACCTGGTGCGCCTTGATCGCCAGGATCACCAGGTCCTGCTCGCCGGCCGCGTCATAGTCATCCGTCGCGCGCACTTGCGAGGCGACCCTCTCCTCCCCGTCCATCTCGATGAGCTTGATGCCGTTCGTGCGGATCGCCGCCAGATTTGCGCCCCGCACGATGAATGTCACCTCCTCGCCCGCCAGCGCCAACCTGGCGCCAACGAGGCCGCCAATTGCCCCCGCTCCAATTACTGCGATCTTCATGACCCACCCCTTGTCGTCGTTTACTCGAACCGATTGATGAGCTTTCCGATGCCGTCGATCTCTACCTCGATCGTGCTGCCCGGCCGCATCGAGCCGAAGCCGACCGACGTCCCGCACAGCAGGAGGTCGCCCGGCTCCAGTGTCATGTCCTGGGAGATTCGGCTGACCAGCTCGGCCACCGAAAACACCATGTCGTTGATCGGGTAGTCCTGGCGCACCTCGCCGTTCAGGGTCGTGCGCACGACCAGCATTGCCGGGTTGAGCCCGGTGGCAATCACCGGGCCGAACGGGCAAAAGGTGTCGAAACCCTTGGCGCGCACCCACTGGGGAAAGGTCGGATCGCGCCCGATGATCTCGCCCACGGTGACGTCGTTGGCGCAGGTATAGCCGAACACGTAGTCGGCCGCCTCCTCGACCGGGACGGCAGTGCAGCGGCGGCCGATCACGATCGCCAGCTCGCCCTCGAACGCCACCTTGCCCTCGCACAGCGGCTTGCGGATCGTGCCGCCCGGCGCCAGGTAGGAGGTCGATGGCTTCATCAGGTAGAGCGGCTCGGCTGGGGGCGCCAGGCCCAGCTTCTGGCCGAGCGCGTGAAAGTTATTCCACATCGCCAGGACCTTGCCCGGCACGCTCGGCGTGAGCACCTCGACCTCGTTCAGGTTCACCGCCATGTCGGTCCGGCGCGGGCTGTCGAACATATCGCCCTTGAAGATCCGGATCTTGTCGCCCTCGAGTGTGCCAAAACGTACGGTATCGAGGTGTTGAAAGCGTATCCAGTGTCGGATCATGTGGGGTCTCTCGTACGTCGGGTCGGTGGATGCTCTGATTGTGGAAGAACGATTTCCGTATATCCTTGACCACGGTTAAGATTCGAAAATCTCAACAGGGCCGCTCAGGTCTAGGCGCCGATCTGGCGCTGCTGGAGCGCGGACCAGTCGATGAAAGCCCCCGGATTACAGCCCGCAGCGCTCAGCTGCGCCTGGCAGCGTTCCTTGGCAGCCAGGATCGCCTCGACCAGGAAATCGGCGTCGTGCGCGCTCAGCAAGTGCGACTGGTGCCGCGCCAGGTAGTTGCGCAGGCCGGTGCGGTCGTCGGCGCCGCCGACCGCGTTGGCATAGAGTCCGGTATCCCAGACCCAGCTCAGTCCCAATTCATGAAACGCCGCGTTATAGGCGTTGCACTCGGCATCAACGTTGCTGCTGCAGGTCGTCGTCATGGCACTCTCCAGGTGGTGGTTGCGGTCGAGCTGTCTCAAAACCATCGTAGTCCAACAAAATGATGAGCAATAGTGAAAGTTTTTAGGGATAATCATTAACGACTGCGTATACATGGGTGGGACAACCGATGAAGAACGCGACACTGCGTCAGCTGAAAGTCTTCGAGACGGTCGCGCGCCGCCTCAGTTTTTCACGCGCCGCCGAGGAACTTCACCTGACCCAGCCGGCCGTGTCGACCCAGGTCCGCACGCTCGAGGGCCACGTCGGCATGCCCTTGTTCGAACAGCTGGGAAAGAAGATTTATCTCACCCAGGCGGGCGACGAGCTGTTGCACTTCTGCCGCGCCATCATCCAGCAGTTCGATGAGGCGGAAGATGCGATGGCGCAACTGAAGGGAATCGCCGGCGGCAAGCTGAACGTGGCAGTAATCAGTGCCGGCGACTATTTCTTTCCGCAGCTGATGGTCGCCTTCGCGCGCCAGCATCCGGGCGTGCAGCTGAACCTGACGGTGCACAACCGCGAGGAGCTGCTGGACAAGCTGGCGGCGAACCGCACCGACCTGGCCGTGATGGTGCGGCCACCTGCCGAGCTCGACACGCAGAACGATGCCTTCGCGCCCCATCCCTATGTGATCGTGGCGGCGCCCGACCATCCGCTGGCTGAGGCCAAGCATGGGCGCATCTCGATGAGCGATCTGATTCCTCACCCCTTCGTGATCCGCGAACCGGGCTCCGATACCTGGTTCTCCATGCAGGACGCCTTCGGCTCCCACCTGGCCCAACTGACCGTCGCGATGGAGATCAAGAGCACCGAGACGATCAAGCAGGCGGTGATCGCCGGCATGGGACTGGGCTTCCTGTCGTTTCACACGATCGGCCGCGAAGTCGCCGTGGGCAGCCTGGTAGTGCTGGAGGTCGAAGGGTTTCCCTTGATGCTCAACTGGTATGTCGTGCATCGAAGAGAGAAGCGCCTGCCTCCGGTGGCGCGGGCGTTCCGCCAGTTCCTGCTGGACGAAGGCAAGGCGCGGATCGCCGCGCTGATTCCCGCACCCGGACCCTGATCATGTGGCGACCCAGCCACACCTGGTAAACACGCGGGCCACGGCAGAGATCACGCATAATGGCCGGTTTTTATAGCGCAACATTCACATACAGCATAACTGGTATCAGCACTCGTAATTGGAAGCGCGGGTCAGTAGTCCCTATATTTACTGCATCGCACAAACCAACTTTCAGGAGCCAGTCATGATCAACGCACCAGCCGAAACCACTTTCGCAGCCCCGTCGCACTCGCTGCTGTCGCTCGTCGTCGCTTTCCTCACGCTGAATCTGCGCGAGAAGCTCGAACCAGGCTACACCGGCCAGGATTCGGACCCGGCCTATTACGGTTGCGGCCTGTAATTTCCGGTCAGTCGTACACCGTACGACGTCATACCCAGGCGCCCGCACCGGATGCGATATCCCGTGCGCGGCACCGCGCTTCACATAATTACCCCTGCATCAGCGCACGCACGTGCGCCGCACAGCCGCCGGCAAGCCCCTGGGCGCTGTAACCGCCTTCCAGGATCGACACGATCCGGCCCTGGCACACATCCCTCGCAATTTCCATGACTTCGCGCGTAATCCACGCGAAATCCTCGTTTTCCAGGTTCATGCTGGCCAGCGGATCGAGCCGGTGAGCGTCGAAGCCGGCCGAGATGACGATCAATTGCGGCGCAAACTCGCGCAGTGCCGGCAGCAGGACGCCGGCCGTGCGCGCGCAGAACAGATCCGGACTGCAGCCGGGCGGCAACGGCACATTGACGATATTACCGGAGACGCCAGTCTCGCTTGCCGCCCCAGTTCCCGGATACAGCGGCGACTGGTGGCTCGACCCGTAGAACAGTTCGCGCCGGTCGAAGAACGCGGCCTGCGTGCCATTTCCATGGTGGACGTCGAAGTCGATCACCGCGACGCGCTGCAGGCCGTGCGCCTCGAGGGCATGGACGGCGGCGATGGCGGCCTGGTTAAAGAGGCAGAAGCCCATCGCCCGGCCGGGCTCGGCATGGTGTCCGCAAGGCCGGGTCGCGCAGAACACGTTGGCGGCCTCGCCCGTCATCACGGCATCCACGCCGGCGCAGGCGGCGCCGACGCAGCGCATCGCCGCTTCCAGCGAGCCGGGCGACATCAGGGTGTCGCCGCCGTCGAGCGCCACCAGGCCGCCCAGCGGTGCTGCGCCGACGATCGCGTCGATGTAGTCGGCGTCGTGCACCAGCAATAGCTGTTCGCGCGTGCCGGGCGGCGCTTCGCGCCAGGCCAGCTGCGCGAATTCGGGCTGGCGCAGCGCCGTCAGCACCGCATGCAGGCGCCATGGCGATTCCGGATGGCCGGGCCCGGGCTCGTGCCCGAAGCAGGCCTGGTGATGCAATACCAGGGTATGCATGTCAGGCCGCGGCGATGGCGTGGTTCGACATCCGCTCGATCGCCTGGCATAGCGCCGAATGATCGAGTTGGGCCATGCCGTGGGCGGCGCAGGAATTCATCAGCTCCTGGGCACTGGCGGTATTCGGCAGCGCGAGACCGAGGCTTTTCGCCCCCTGCAACGCCAGGTTGAGGTCCTTCTGGTGCAGCTCGATGCGAAAGCCCGGCGCGAAGGTGCGCTTGACCATGCGCTCGCCGTGCACTTCCAGGATGCGCGAGGCGGCAAAGCCCCCCATGAGCGCCTGCCTCACCCTGGCCGGGTCGGCGCCCGCCTTCGAGGCGAACAGCAGCGCCTCGGCCACCGCCTGGATGTTCAGCGCCACGATGATCTGGTTCGCCACCTTCGTGGTCTGGCCATCGCCGTTGCCCCCTACCAGCGTGATGTTTTTGCCCATCAGCTCGAACAGCGGCCTGGCCCGGTCGAATGCCTCTTGCCCACCACCGACCATAATGGTGAGCGTGGCGGCGCGCGCCCCCACTTCGCCGCCGGACACCGGCGCGTCGAGGTAGTCGCACTGGCGCTTGTTGATCTTCTTGGCAAACTCCTTGGTGGCCATCGGCGAGATCGAGCTCATGTCGATCACGATCTTGCCCGGCGTGAGCCCGGCCGCCACGCCCTCGGCGCCGAATAGCACTTCTTCCACATGCGGGGTGTCGGGCACCATCACGATGACGATGTCGGCGCGCTTGGCCACCTCGGTAGCGTTGGTGCAGACGGTGGCGCCTCCCTCGATCAGGGCCAGCGGCGGATTTTTGAGGTCGTGCAGGTACAGCTTGCAGCCGCCCTCCTGCAGCTTGGTGGCCATGGGGCCACCCATGATGCCAAGGCCGATGAATCCTACTTTCGTCATGATGGTCTCCAGGTTAACGTTGTGCCAAATGCTCAACGGACGGCGTCCACAAGTGATGGTCGGCCATCCAGCGCAAGCCTTCCGCGGTGCCGGCCCGGGGCTTGTACTCGCAGCCGACCCAGCCCGCATACCCGATCTCGTCGAGCATGCCGAGCAGGTAGCGGTAATTGATCTCGCCCGTGCCCGGCTCGAAGCGGCCTGGATTGTCGGCCAGCTGGATGTGGCCGATCAACCGCAGGTTGGCCTTGATCGTCGCCGCCAGTTCGCCTTCCATGCGCTGCATGTGATAGATGTCGTACTGCAGGAACAGATTGTCGGAGCCGATCGCGCGAATGAGGTCCAGCGCCTGGCGCGTCCCGTGCAGGAAGAATCCCGGGATGTCGAAGGTGTTGATCGGCTCGATCAGCAGGCGAATCCCCTCGCTTTTGAGCTTGCCGGCGGCGAACTCGAGGTTCGATGCAAGCGTGAGGTAGGCTTCTTCCAGCGCGACGCCGGGCGGCACGATGCCCGCCAGGCAGTTAAGCTGCTTGACGCCCAGCCCCCTGGCATACTCGATCGCAGCGCCGACGCCGTCCTCGAACTCCGCCTTGCGTCCCGGGTGGCAGGCGATGCCGCGCTCGCCGCCGGCCCAGTCCCCGGCCGGCAGGTTGTGCAGCACGAGTTCGAGGCGGTTTGCGTCGAGCCGGGCGGCGATGTCGTCAAGCCGCCAGGCGTAGGGGAACAGGAATTCGACGCCGCGAAAGCCCGCCCTGGCGGCGTGCTCGAAGCGGTCAAGGAAGTCGACTTCGTTGAACAGCATGGTCAGGTTGGCGGCAAGTCTGGTCATCTCGGTCTCCTGTGCTGGCATTACTTTATATCGAGGACTTCATTGAACTCGTTGAGCGCGTCGATCTCCGTGCCCATCGCGATATTGGTGACGCGCTCGAGGATGATCTCGACCACCACCGGCACGCTGTACTGCTGCATCAGCGCGCGCGCACGCTCGAAGGCGGGAATGATGTCATCCGGCCGGAACACCCTGAGCGCCTTGCAGCCCAGGCCCTCGACCACGGCCACGTGATCGACGCCATACCCTTCCAGCTCGGGCGCGTTGACGTTCTCGAATGCCAGCTGGACGCAGTAGTCCATCTCGAAGCCGCGCTGGGCCTGGCGGATCAGGCCGAGGTAGGCGTTGTTGACCAGTACGTGGATATACGGCAGCTTGAACTGCGCCCCCACCGCCAGCTCCTCGATCAGGAACTGGAAATCGTAGTCGCCCGAGATGGCGACG
Organism: Massilia sp. Soil_C_3; assembly: GCF_057657035.1. Classification (NCBI taxonomy): domain Bacteria; kingdom Pseudomonadati; phylum Pseudomonadota; class Betaproteobacteria; order Burkholderiales; family Oxalobacteraceae; genus Massilia; species Massilia sp. Soil_C_3. The sequence goes on along the minus strand of NZ_JBDGJG010000002.1, from coordinate 250,771 downwards.
ATGTCGGCATCGGAATCGGCTACGCGCACCCCGAGCGCGGCCGGGATGGTCCAGCCCAGCGGGCCGGCCTGGCCGCAGTTGATCCAGTGGCGCGGGTGGTTCACGTGCAAAAACTGGGCGGCCGCGATCTGCGACAGGCCGATGCTGGCCACGTAGCGCACGTCGCGTCCGAAATACGCGTTCATCTCGTGGTAGACGCGCAGCGGATTGACCGGCACGGTATCGTAATCGCTCTTGCGCAACATGGTGCGCTTGCGCTCCTGGCATTCTTCGAGCCAGCCGGACCGGTCTTGCAGGCGGCCGCTCGCGCGCCATTCGCGCGCCACCTCGACCAGCAGTTCGAGCGCGGCCTTCGCATCGGACACGATGCCCAGATCCGGACCGAACACGCGCCCGATCTGGGTCGGTTCGATATCGATGTGCACAAACGTGCGGTCCTTGGTGAAGACCTCGATGCCGCCGGTATGGCGGTTGGCCCAGCGATTGCCGATGCCGATCACGAAGTCGGAAGCCAGCAAGGTCGCATTGCCGTAGCGGTGGCTGGTCTGCAGGCCGGCCATGCCCGCCATCTGCGGATGGTCGTCGGGAATGGCGCCCCATCCCATCAGGGTCGGGATGACGGGCACGCCCGTGATTTCCGCGAACTCCACCAGCAGCGCCGAGGCGTCGGCATTGATGATGCCCCCGCCGGCGGTGATCAGGGGGCGCTGCGCCCCGTTGAGCATGTCGAGCGCCTTCTCGACCTGGGCGCGGGTCGCCCGTGGCTTGTGCAGCGGCAGCGGCGCATAGGTGTCGCCGTCGAATTCGATCTGCGCCATCTGCACGTCGATCGGCAAGTCGATCAGCACGGGGCCGGGCCGGCCCGAGCGCATCAGGTGGAAGGCCTGCTGGAATACGCGCGGCACCAGGGCCGGCTCGCGCACCGTGACGGCCCACTTGGTCACCGGCTTGGCGATCGACTCGATGTCGACCGCCTGGAAGTCTTCCTTGTACAGGCGGGCGCGCGGGGCCTGGCCGGTAATGCAAAGAATAGGTATCGAATCGGCTTGCGCCGAATACAGGCCGGTAATCATGTCGGTGCCGGCCGGCCCGGAAGTGCCGATGCACACGCCCAGGTTGCCGGCCTTGGCCCGGGTATAGCCTTCGGCCATGTGCGAGGCGCCTTCGACGTGGCGCGCCAGGTAGTGGCGGATGCTGTCGCGCTTCTTCAGCGCGGCGTAGAAGGGATTGATCGCGGCGCCGGGCACGCCGAAGGCGACCTCGATGCCTTCTTTTTCCATCACCAGCACCGCTGCCTCTGCTGCTGTCATCCTTGCCATTCCGACCTCCAGGCTCATGAACGCACGATTGCGATGAACGTATGCTAGAGCGTCAGGGCGCTGCTGATAAGAACACAAAAAGTAGGTGTATTCGATCCCTGGAGTATGGAATACTGGAGGCATGGACAAGGTCAAACAGATGTGGGCCTTCGTCGACGCGGTCGACAAGGGCAGCCTGGCGCGCGCCGCGCTGGGGCAGGACATCACGCCGGTCATGCTGGGGCGTCGCATCGACGCGCTCGAACGTCGCCTGGGCGTCAAGCTGCTGCACCGGACCACGCGCCACCTCACACTCACCGAATCGGGGTCGGTCTTCCTCGAGCATTGCCGCAGGCTGCTGGCGGACATCGACCTGGCCGAGACCATCGTGTCCGAAGGCCGCGACCAGGCCAGCGGGCACCTGATCGTCTCGGCGCCGGCGGCGTTCGGGCGCCTGCACGTGGCGCCGCACGCCCCGGCCTACCTGGCCGCCAATCCGAACGTGCAGATCTCGTTCAACCTCACCGACCACGTGGTCGACCTGGTGCGCGAAGGCTATGAGCTGGGGATCAGGATCGGCGGCGTGCTCGATCCGAGTTTCGTCGCGGTGCGGCTGGCAACCAACCGGCGCGTGGTATGCGGGACGCCGGACTATCTTGCGCGCTGCGGCGTGCCGCGCACGCTGGAGGAGCTGGCGCAGCACAACTGCCTGGCCTTCAACCTGCAGGGCGGGCAGCAGCGCGGCTGGTACTTCCAGAAGGATGGCAAGCCGGTAACCATCAAGGTCAACGGCAACCTCGATTGCAACGACGGCGAATTGCTGCACCGCTGGGCGAGCGAAGGACTCGGGCTGGCCTGGCGCTCCACCTGGGAGATCCAGGCGCAGCTGGCCAGCGGCGAACTGGTGACGGTGCTCGACGAATACGCCCTGCCCGACTACGACATCATGGCGGTCTACATGCAGCAGCGCCACCTGCCGGCCAGGGTGCGCAGCTTTATCGATACCCTCAAGGCGGTCTACGCCCAGCCGGGATACTGGACCCGGCCGCCAGCGGCACGGCCCTAGATCACCCGCTCGTCGCGCAGCAGCGCGATCTGCTCGCGCGAATAACCCAGGTCGGCCAGCACTTCATCGGTATGCTCGCCCAGCAGGGGCGAACGCCGCACCTCGGTCGGGCTGTCGGACAGCTTGATCGGATTGCCCACGCTGAGGTAGGGGCCGCGCTCGGGATGATCGACCTCGACGATCGTGCCGGTGGCGCGCAGCGACGGCTCCTGGGCGATCTCCTTCATCGACAGGATCGGCCCGCACGGGATATCGTATTTGTTCAGGATATCCATCGCCTCGAACTTGGTGAGCGTGGTGCTCCACTGCTCGACCGTGGCGAAGATCGACATCAGGCGCGGCAGGCGCGCCTTCGGCGTCGCGTAATCGGGGTCGGTGATCCATTCCTCGCGCCCGATCAGCTTGCAGACCGCGGGCCAGACCTGGGCCTGCGCAATGAAATAGATATACGCGTTCGGATCGTTCTCCCAACCCTTGCACTTGAGGATCCAGCCAGGTTGTCCGCCGCCCGAGGCATTGCCCGCGCGCGGCACCGACTCGCCGAACTGGCCGTCGGCGAACTGCGGATATTCTTCCATGACGCCGTTGCGCTCGAGGCGCTGCTGGTCGCGCAGCTTGACCCGGCACAGGTTCAGCACCGCGTCCTGCATCGAGGTGAGCACCTTCTGGCCGCGGCCCGTGCTGTTGCGCTGGTAGAGCGCGGTCACGATGCCCAGCGCCAGGTGCAGGCCACTGCCGCTGTCGCCGATCTGGGCGCCGCTGACCATCGGCGGGCCATCGTCGAAACCGGTGGTGGCGGCCGCGCCGCCGGTGCACTGGGCCACGTTTTCATAGACCTTGCAGTGCTCGTAGGGACCGGGACCGAAACCCTTGACCGAGGCCACGATCATGCGCGGATTCAGTTGCTGGATACGCTCCCAGGAAAAGCCCATCCGGTCCAGCGCGCCGGGCGCGAAGTTCTCGACCAGCACGTCGCAGTGCTTGATCAAAGTTTCCAGCACTTCCTTGCCGGCCGGCCGCTTGGCGTCGAGCGTCATGGACCGCTTGTTATGGTTGAGCATGGTGAAATACAGGCTGTCCACGCCTGCGATGTCGCGCAACTGATTGCGTGTCGCATCGCCTTCGCCGGCGCGCTCGACCTTGATGACGTCGGCCCCGAACCAGGCCAGTAGCTGGGTACAGGTCGGTCCGGACTGGACGTGGGTGAAATCGAGAATGCGAACGCCTTCCAGTGCCTTGCCCATACCCGTTTCCTCCGAAGATTTAACTCAGCCGTTGCATTCTGCTCCTGGCAACGCATTAGCGCACGCTGCAGTGCACACTTCTTCCATGTATCAGCGCTTGAGCAAAACGCCATTTGATCTTAGCGAGACGCACCGGACGAGCTCAATGACCGCAGTCAAGATTCATGAAATGACGATTTAACATCGGAACAGCGCCGGCCAGGCAAGAAAAACGGGCTTCCGAAGAAGCCCGTTTGCTTGTCATGCCGCACCGAGGCCGTCAGGCAGGCAAGGGCCCCTTCCCGACCGCGTTTTCTTCCGCGTAGCGACTCCTGGAGTAGCTGACGTGGTTACGCAGCACCGGTCTGAGCACCGTGATCGCCAGCAGCGCCGCGATCAGGTCCATGGTGGCGACGGTGTACAGGACGGTCGACCAGGTGCCGGTCGCCTCCATCATCAGGTTGCCGACCGGGACGAACAAGGCGCCGATACCCTTCGCGGTATAGAGCACCCCGTAGATCTTGCCGATGTGCTTGGTACCGAAGGCATCGCCGGCCAGGGCCGAGAACAGCGAGTACACTTCGCCCCACGCCAGGAACACGATGCCGGACAGGATCAGGAAGGCATACGGATTGTGGCCGAAGTAGCCCAGCGCGATGATCCCGCAGCCTTCGAGCGTGAACGCGATGACCATGGTCTTCTCGCGGCCGATATGGTCCGAGATCCAGCCGAACAGCGGTCGCGAGATACCGTTCATGATGCGGTCGAGCATCAGGGCCAGCGGCAAGGCGGCCATCACGAAGAAGTGCAGGTCGACCTGGAATTCCTTCACGCCCAGATCCTGCGCGATCACGCCGAGCTGTGCGACCGCCATCATGCCGCCGGTGACCACCAGCACGAACATCACCAGCATCAGCCAGAACAGCTTGGTGTTGAGCGCTTCCTTGAGCGTGTAGTCATGCGTCGACTGCACCAGCTTGCTCGACTTCTTGACCTCGGCCGCGGTCGGCGAGCGCAGGAACCAGGCGGCGATGAAGGCCAAGGTGCCTTGCAGGATGCCGAAGAACAGGAAGGTCTGCTGGAAGCCCGACGACTCGATCATGGCCGCGATCGGCAAGATCGTGGCGGCCGAACCGGCGCCATAGCCACCCGCCGTGAGGCCGACGGCCAGGCCGCGGCGATCCGGGAACCACTTGATCGCGTTATTGATGCAGGTAGCGTAGATCGAACCCACGCCGATACCGCCAACCGCCGCGCCGACATAGAAGCCCGCCAGGGTAGTGGCTTGCGAATTGATGATCCAGGCCAGGCCGATGAAGATGGCGCCGAAGGCGACCATCATGCGCGGCCCGAATTTATCGATGAAGTAGCCTTCGAGCGGCGCGAGCCAGGTCTGGACGATGACGAACAGCGTGAAGGCGACCTGGATGCTGGCACGCGACCAGCCATAGGTTTCCTGGATCTCGGGAACGAACAGGGTCCACGCATACTGGATGTTCGCGGTGGCGATCATGCAAACGACGCCAACGGCGAGCTGGAACCAGCGCGTGCCGTTGGAGACCGGTTGACCGGGCTGAAGCGCGGCTGCCGACGAATTATGCATTTGGCGCTCCTTGATCGGTAAGGGGTTGTTCTTTCAGACCTGCAGACGAATATGCGGGCGCCGGGGGCACCTGCCTGGTTATGGTTTCCAGCATTTTCATGTCTCCACTTTTTTTGGTGTGATGTGCATGCTCCACGTCGAGTCCTGGACTCGCGCGCCAACCCCTACGCCTTTTCTAATTAAATCAAGCTCATTGAACAGCGAAAGCACCCTGCCATCAAAAAGGACGTCGGCATGCTCCTGGCGGCCGAACTGCCCACCAGGCGAGACAGCCGCTTAATACAGTTCTCCAACAGTGCTCATCAGATTTTGAATGTGCGCTATTGCCGTTCTCCTCTTGTGCAAGATTGCTGCCCTGGACGACCGCAAAGGTATTGCGTTCCCTGCTTTCACTTCAGCGCCTGGGAGGCGCCGTTGCATCGGGGTTAATCAAAACAGTGAAAGTGAGATGATGTTGCTGGAGCCGATTTCGAGAATCATTGACCGCGGTTATGTTTTGAGATTTTTGAGAACCGGCAGTCGAAGCCTTGGCATGCCGTGCACCCGTCGGACTGACGCAGGACAAGCCACGCTGCGTGACGTCGGGTGGGCTGTACAGGGTGCATGAGGTCGTTGGCGGAGAAAAGATGCTTGACTGGCGGCCTGTCGCTGATCCGTTCCGGCTAGTTGGAAGTTTTCGGATGATCATTTGGCCGCCAAGCAGTGTGTTGTAGGCAGTAGCGAAGATGCGCTACCGGCATCTGTGCCGGTGCGGCATCCATTTTTCTGATCGCAACCATCAGTTATCGGCAGAAAGTGATCGGATTATTACAGATATTTTTTTGTATAGACAATTATTTTTTAGCAACATTCGATCGCGATTACTGAAGGCAATTTTAATTAATTGGCGAGAATATCGATGAGGCGCCTAGCGCCTATCTCCTGACGTACCAGGCGCCGATCTGCGCACCGATCGAGAAAGAATGCCGCGAACACCGTACGCCGTCGGCATTCAGGAAGACCAGCTCCTTGCCGGGCAGCTTTTCGAAGAAAAGCGCGAAGGACGCGCCACCGCCGTTGAACATCCCCATTTCCTGGCCCTTGTGCACCCGCGCGCCACGCCGCAAGGCTGGATCGAACACGATGCTGGACGCCGCACTCATGCCCAGCGGGATGCAGCACACATGGCCATGGTCGGCGGTCCTGATCACGATCACCCCGCTGGCGACGCAGCCAGGAATGGTGAACGGTTCGAACAGTACTTCGCCATTGACTGGCGCCCACCAGTGCTGGTAGTCATAGGGCCCCAGATTCGTCTGGAAGACCCGGCCGCCCTCGAACAGGTCGACCAGCCGGTGATAGTCGATCAGCGCCTGCTGCTGCGGCACGCGTGTTGCGAGGAGATCGGCCAGCGTGCAATGCCTGCTCCCGAACCGGAATACGTCCTCGCGCACCGGTACGCCATCGGTCGGGCAGACGACGGTCCGGTTCGAATCCGGATCGGCGACGGGGCGTGCTTGCGCGGGATGTTCAAAGGGTCGGGTCAGGAAGGCATTCCAGCTTTTCCAGTAAGGCGGCGTGCCGGCATCCTTGCTCCACAAGGAGAAGCGGTATCGCTCCTTCGCCGCCGCTGACAGCCACTGTTCGCCATCGACACGGAAGCCCACATTCGAGGCCGGGCTGTCCAGGAAGGCATGCCAGTCGCTCAGGATGTTCGACGTCAAGAGATTGACGGTCGGCTGCCTGAACAGGGCCGTGCCACTCGCGGTCCGGCCGATATCGGCCATAAAGGCGGAAAACGGCAGGCCGATCAATTCGCCGTCGATGAAGCCTGGCGCATGGGTGAGGATCGTGTTGAAACCGTGCAGCAAGGTGTCAACGTCCTCGATGCGCGGCGAATGGGTGTCGACGATGGCCAGGCATTCAGCGCAGGCATTATTGGCCAGACGGCGGACGACTTCGTTGTCCTCGATGTAGGTGGCCAGCGCCTGGACCGAAGGCGCCAGCGCCGTTCTTTCTGCGCCCAGCACGCGCTCGACATACGTCCGCATGCCGGCGCTGCCGTATCGGGGCAGCCAGCCGCCGTGCGGATTGCCCCAACCGGGAGGGATGTCGAATTGCGCGTCATGCGGTGCGGTCGTCACGGCATATCCTTCGGTGATCAAAATAGAAAGTTCACCTTTTTAACTGCCGCCCGATCGCACCTGTTTGATATGCATCAGTCCGCTTCCCGGACATTCCGAATGAATAGCTTTCACACGCCTGCAATGTCACACACGGCCGCACGTTGGCACAGTGGCTACGCTCGTGATCGTCCCGACAAGCTGCAAGCCCTTCCATTTGTCGTCAAACTGTAATTAACTGTCTTCTATGTCTGGAGGATGTGTTAATTGGACACTTGGTCTTATACAATGCGAGACCAAGGAGAAATTGTATGTACCGAGTGATGTTGGTGGAAGACGATGCGCGCCTTGCCGAGCTCGTTACCGAATACCTGTCCGGCTATGAATTCGCGGTCGAACTGGTGACGCGCGGCGATGCCGCGCTCGAGCGTTTCAAGGAACTGACGCCCGACGTCGTGATCCTCGACCTGATGCTGCCGGGCCTGGACGGCATGGTCGTCTGCCGCCAGATTCGCGACCAGTCCGACGTGCCCATCCTCATCCTCACCGCGCGCGAAGATTCCTACGACGAAGTGTCCGGCCTCGAGCAAGGCGCCGACGACTTCGTCAACAAGCCGGTCCAGCCGCGCGTCCTGCTGGCGCGCCTGCGCGCGCTGATGCGCCGCACCCAGGCCAAGTCGGGCGTCGATGCGCGCGTGCTGCAATTTGGCGCCCTGCGCATCGTCACCTCCGACCGCAGCGTGGTCTGGCGCGGCCAGCCCTGCGTGCTGTCGAATACCGAGTACAAGCTGCTGCTGGTGCTGGCCGAGGCGGCCGGCCGCGTGCTGTCGCGCGACGCACTGCTCAAGAAGATGCGCGGCATCGAATTCGACGGCCTGGACCGCAGTATCGATAACTGCATCTCCAAGCTGCGCCGCAAGTTCGACGATGCCGAATCCGAAAAGATCAAGACGGTGTGGGGCGAAGGTTATCTGTTCTCGCCCTCGGCCTGGAATTGAAGACCTGCCCATGAAACCTGCGCTGCGCAGGTTTTTTTACGCCTGGAGCCTTTCCAGGCGCTTATTCGAACAGCGGCACGATCGCCAGCGGGGCGTTGTAGGTGACGACCTCGCCCGCCGGCTGCGCGCCGAAACGGTAGGTCACGATCGGGAAGTCGCCGTCGACGTCGCCCGCGAAGGCGGCCCCGCGCGCCGGCGCCAGCGCCTGTTCGGCGCCGCCCGCGCGCACCCGCACGCCCGCCGCCTCGCCGTCTTTCGGGAACACCAGGCGCACGCCGACGCACTGGCGGCCGCGCGCCGAATTGTCCGCATAGCGGGCGAAGCCGAGCGCCTGCTCGCAGGCCGCGCGCAGGTCGGCCACCTCGTAGGTACCGTCGGCGCGCAGCGCCAGCGAGACCCGCGGTTTGACCGTGAAGCCGCCCAGCGGACGGTTTGGCGTCAACACCGCGTTCTCGTCATAGGCCGCCTTGAGCAGCGGCAGCACGGTGCGGCCGAGCGCATCCAGCGCCAGGCTGGTCTGGACGGTCTTGCCCTTCATGAGCAGTTGCGCGCCCGGTTGCAGCACGCCTTTGTCGCGCGGCAGCACCTGCAAGTGGTTGTTCAGCAGACTCTTGGGGCCACCGTATTTATCAAACAGCACCATCGCGCGGTAGGCGTCACGATAGTTCACCCATTCCCCGGCACGCGGCTGCGCCACGGCCAATCCGGCCGTCAGCAGCAAGGTCACGCAGGCGGTGAGGTGTGCGCGTCGCATCATCAAAACCGGTAGGCGAAGGCGGTCGAAACCGTCACATTGGTGGGCCGCTCGACGAGCGGGCTATTGCGGACGCTGCCGACCAGGCGCGTGGCCTGGACATTGGTGACCAGCATCCAGGATGGGCTCAGCGCCCAGTTCCAGCGCACGCCGGCGCGGACATCCTTGAGGCCGCCGCCCGGGCGATACGGCGGATTGCCGCTTTGCCACGATTCAGGCCCGGTGACCCCGAAATAGGCGCGGCTGTAGTCGGCGTTGACGATGGTCGCGCCGGCATTGAACGAGATCGTATGCTGCGGCGCGAGCTGCACGGCCAGGCGCTGCACGCCCAGTTCCATGCGTGCGCCGTCGCGGTCGTTGCCGGCGCCAACCAGCACGCTGCTGGTCAGCCGCCATTCCGGCGCCAGGTAATAGTTGAAGAAGAATCCGCCCTCGAGCCGGGTGCTGACGTCCTTCATGCCATCCAGACGGTTCCCGGTGCGGGCGAACTGCAGCGGCGAGGTCGACACGCCGACGCCGTCAATGACGTGCCCCGTGCCCGACTCGTCGCGGCTGGGGTGGACCGTCAGCAGCGGACCGTATTCGACCGTCGGACGGTTGGACAGGTGCATCCCTGCGCTCATGCCGGAAATAAAAAGGCCGTTGCTCCATTGGACCTGGAGCACCGGCAAGGCTGAAACCTTTTGGCTGTCCGCCCCTTCGTAACGCGGCCGCGAGACGGCGCCCAGCCCTGCGTACATGTCGCGGCTGCCGTCGGGCATCGGGTTGGTGGCCGGCGTCTGTGCGCTCGCTGCGGTGCTCGCAGCCGCCAGGGCCAGGGCGAAGAATGGTTTCATCGTGAAAGTACTCGGAGAGTTCGTTTGTCGATATTTTACGTCGAGCAAGCTTCGCTCTCCCATCCCGTTATGACAAGCGTCGCATTCCCGCTGGGGCTGCGTCCGCGGCCAGGTCATGGAACCTTGCTGTGCGCCATGCTGGCGCTTCGGAACCGACCGGCGCTGCGCCGGGCTCGACGGTGTTGCTCGCGCGCACCATGCTCATAAGCACATCCTTATGGTCGAGGCGCGGCCCGCTCCGGGTCGCTTCCTACTTGAATAAAAAAACCCACCGATATTCCATTGCTGGCGCATCAGGTGGGCAAACGGAAAACCTGATGATGGGAAAGATGGTAATCGTTCGGCCTCCCGTCGTGCACCCTCCAGATGTCGGCCAATTGTCGTCAATTTGTAAGCCGCGCCGCCCGCTCTCTCCTTTGGATTACCGGCACCACCATTGCGCCTGTACAATTCGTGCCCGAGGAGACACCATGCAGCCGGCACCACCGCCAGACCGACAGTTACCCAGGACGCGCCCGTGAACCGGATATTCTTCCGCTTCTTCGTGCTCGTCATGCTGTCGATCACCGCTGCCACCTTCGTCATCTATTTCGCGTTCGCGCGCCTGTTCGGCGACCCGCTGGACGATATCGCGCGGCGCCAGGCCGCGGCCCAGATCTTCCTGCTCGAACAATACGTCGACCAGGCGCCCGGCGACGAATGGCTGACCCGCCTGAACAACGTGCGCGAAGTGTCCGACGTGCGTTACGACCTGATGCCCCTGGCCCAGGCAGCCGACGCCCTCGGCGCCGGCCAGCGCGCCGAGCTCGAACGCGGCGCCATCGTGATCGACGTGGCCGGCAAATCCTTCTACCGCCGCGTCGATCTCGACGGCGAGCGCTATATCGGCAGCCAGGACGAGGTCTTGCACGCCCAGGACTTGCCGATCGATATCGGGCAGGCACTCAAGATGGAGCTGCTGCGCTACGTGATCGTCGCCATCGCCCTGCTTCTGCCGATCGCGCTATGGTCGCGCTCGCACTGGCGCGGCCTGCAGTCGCTGTCGCAGATGGCGGACGAGTTCGGCGCCGGCAAGCTGTCGGTGCGCGCCCGCTTGAAACCGTCCGACGCCGTCTATCCGCTGGCGGAACGGATCAACCACATGGCCGGCCGCATCGAGGACTTGATGGAAGCGCAGCGCAACCTGCTGCACTCGGTGTCGCACGAACTGCGCACGCCGATCGCGCGCCTGGAATTCGCACTCGAGCTGCTCGACGCCAAGGCCAGGGATCCCGACCTGAGCCGCCGCATCGCCGCCATGGAGGGCGACCTGTCCGAGCTGAACAACCTGGTCAAGGAGCTGCTCGATATGAGCAAGCTCGACAGCGCGCGCACCCTGCAGCGCGCCCCGGTCGAGCTCGACGCCCTGCTGCGCGACTGCTGCGCAACCCTGCCGCCTTCACCGCAAGAAGTAGCCTGCGAGCTGGCGGCCGGACTCGGCACGATGGAAATCGATGCCCGCCTGCTCGCGCGTGCGGTCGGCAATCTGCTGCGCAACGCCCAGAAATATGCGCAGGGACGGATCGTGCTGTCGGCGCGGCGCACGCCGGATGGCGTCGAGATTGCGGTCGACGACGATGGCCCCGGCATCCCCCTTGACGAGCGCGACAAGATCTTCGACCCGTTCTATCGCCTCGACCGTAGCCGTGACCGCGCCACCGGTGGCTTCGGGCTCGGCCTGTCGATCGCGCAGAAAGCCGTGGTCCTGCATGGCGGAATCTTGCACGTGGAATGCTCGCCATTGGGCGGCGCACGCTTCGTGATTGGACTGCCGGCATGAACGAACGCCTGCTGATCGCAACGCTGTGCGGGCTGGGACTGCTGTCCACCGTCGGCGCCTCCCTGCCCTATCCGATGCTGGCCCCGCTGTTCGCCGACGGCGGCGTCAACGGCCTGAACAGCTTCCTCGGCCTGCCGCCCAAGCTGCTGCTGGGGATCGCGCTGATGATCAATCCGGTCGGCCTGCTGATCGGCAGCGCCGTGCTGGGCCCGCTGTCGGACGGCTTCGGCCGGCGCCGCGCCCTGCTTCTGACCACCGTCGGGGCGGCTGTGGGCCACCTGCTCACGGCCGTGGCGATGGTGATGGAATCGTATCTGCTGTTCCTGGCCGCGCGTTTCTTCACCGGTCTGCTGGAGGGCAATGGCGCGGTGATGCGGGCGCTGGTCATCGAGCGCATCAAGGGACCGCTGCGCAACCACGCGCTGTCATGGCTGAACGGCTCGTTCAACCTCGGCTGGCTGGTCGGCCCGCTGCTGGCCGGCTTCACCATGGCCTTCGGCCCGGAGTTGCCTTTCTATATCGCCGCCGGGGCCCTGCTGCTGGGGACGGTAGGCGTGCTGGCGTCGATCCCATCCACGCCGGCGCCGCCGCATTCGCACCGGTGGTGGGCGGTGGCGCGCGACCGCCACGCGCTCACCCTGCTGCGCCATGCGCCGCTGCGCACCCTGTTCACGGTGCACCTGGCATATTGCTGCGGCGTCGCCGCGCTGTATGAATTCTTTCCACTGTGGCTGGTGGACGTGGGCGGCTACGATGCGCGCCAGATTGCCATCGTCAATATGGGCATGTGCGCGCTGATGACCACGGCCGCCCTGTTCGCCGGCCATGCCAGCCGGGTCGAGGGCCGCCTGCGCGCCGGTTGGTACGCGGCCATTGCCGCCGCCGCGGTGCTGTGCGTGGGCTTCGGCAACCTGTGGGTCGGCATCGCCGGCATCGTCCTGTTCGGCGCGCCCCACGCCTTCTACAACACCGCCCTGCAAACCTGGTCGGCCGACGAGTTCGCGCAGCACGGCCAGGGTTCGGTCATGGCCCTGCTGTCCACGATCTTTTGCCTGGCGAATATCCTGATGGCGCTGGCCGGCGCCGTGCTCACGCTGATCGATACCCGGCTGGTGCTGGTGGTTGGGGGCCTGCTGACGGCCTGGGCCTCGGTGGCCCTGCGGCGCTGGAGCGCCCGTAGCCCCCGCCCGCACCTGGAAAGCACTTGACGCGCATCCGGACGTGAAAACGGCGTCCACTGGGGACGCCGTCTTGTCTTACCGTCTAGTATCATTTCCGGGTATCGATCCGGCCGTCGTGATCGGGCCGGGCGCGCACATGGGTCGCGCCGTACCACAGATGCTCCCACCAGTGATCGCGTGAGCGCACGGTCAGCAGGCACTTCTTGTCGAACCCCTGTTTGAACACTTGATCGGGACAAAGGTTCGAGGCCATCGCATGGCGCTGGTTTTCGGCATTAACGAGCGCAATGCCGAGCCAGACGGTCGTCAGGACGAAGATGAGCGCGAGCGCCCACGCGACGTGATTCACGTTACTGGTCTCGAACAAGTTTTCCTCTTTGGGTCGGGACCCTTCGTAAATCTTGAGGATCTCGCCTTCGACTTTCTCGCTCATTTTTCCTTGGCTGCCTTCGCCACCAGTGCATCGAGAACCTGGCCGGTCGCCGTCATCAGCTGGCCCATGTCCTGGATCTTGTTGGACTGCGCCACCGTTGCCGGCGACACGACGTATTTACCGTCGATCACGACGGTCGGGGTGCTGCTCGCCTTGTACGCTTCGGCGATCTGCGGCAGGCGCTTGAGCTTGGTCTGCACGCCGAACGAGTTCCACGCTTCGAGGAACTTGGCTTTGTCGAGGCCGTTCGAGGTGGCCCAGGCGATGATGTCGTCGTCCTTCGTCAGGCGCTTGCGCTCGACGTGCACGGCGCGGAACACGCGATGATGGTACTCCTCCAGCTTGCCCATGGCGTCGAGCGTCAGGAACAGGCGTGCCTCAGGATCGCTGGCGCCCTGGAACGGCAGCGGGATGCGGCGCATCACGATGTTGTCGCCCTGCTTTTTGACCCAGTTCACCAGGCTTGGTTCGAACGCATTGCACGCGCCGCAGTGGTAGGCAAAGAACTCGACCACTTCGACCTTCTTGCCCACGGTCTGGGTCGGCTGCGGGCTCGCGAGCACGGTGTATTCGGCGCCGACGCGTGGATCGGTTGGCGAAGCATTGGCGAAACCGGCAACCAGGGCGGCGGCAACGAGGGCGAAACGCAGGGTGCGCATAAAATCCTTCCAAAAGAATGAACGAACGACCGCGAGATTACCACTTTTTGCGGTTCCCCTGTCCCAGGAGCACGATTTTTTGCATTTGCTTACGGCTGAAACAAAGAGCGTGGTGACTTTCAATCTACGCCGGCGGCGTGAATAGTCAAGTCACCGGGGCCGGCGCCCGCGCGCCTGTTCGAGCATCGCGCACAACTGCGCCGCACCCTCGGCCGTACGCGGCCCCGCCCGGTTGGTCAAATCGCCATCGATCGTGAAGATATTGTCACGCCGGACAGCGGTCATGCCCTTGAACGTCTGCCACATCTTCCCGCCCGGATCGTCGGGCTTGGCGCGCCCGCCGACCAGGATGACTTCGGGATCGGCCTCGATCACCGCCTCGACGCCGACCTCGGGCGCGATCGTCTTCACCGCGCCGAACAGATTGCGGCCGCCGCACAGGCGCATCATGTCGCTGGCGATGTGGTCGTCATTGAGCGTGTAGAGCGGCCGCGGCCACACCTGGTAGAACACGCCTACCTGCGGCCGGCTGGCGTAGCGCGCCTCGAGCGCCGCGATCCGGTCGCCATAGTCGCGCGCCGCCGCCTGCGCCGCCGGTTCGGTGCCGAGCAGCCGGCCCAGGCGCAGCAGGCTGTCGCCGATCTGGACCAGCCGCCCCGGCTCGCTGTGGTAAACCGGGATCCCGAGCCGCTCCAGCTGCTCGACCTGGCGCGTCGGGTTGCCGCTGTGCCAGACCACGACCAGGTCGGGCTTGAGCGCCAGCACGCGCTCGAAGTCGAGCTTGTTATAACTGCCCACCTGGGGCAGCTTCTTGGCTGCCTCCGGGTAGTCGCTATAGTTGACGGCGCCGACCACGCGCGCCCCGCCGCCGGCCGCGTACAGCAGCTCGGTGACGTGCGGCGCCAGCGACACCACGCGCCGGGCCGGCTGCGCCAGCGTCACCGTGCGGCCGACGTCGTCAACCACCGTGACGCTGGCGCCGGCGAAGGCCGGCAGCACCGCCAGCACCAACCCGATCAGACGCTGCATGGCGTCAGAAATCGAAGCGCAGCGACAGTTTCAGTTGGCGGCCGTCGCTCGGATAGATGCCGTCACGGCAGCTGAAGGCCTGGCTGTAGTACTGGCGGTCGGCCAGGTTCAGGCCCGACACCGCCACTTCCCACGGGCCGAAGCGGCGCGCATAGCGGGCGTCGATCGTGGTGAACGATGGAATGCGGGTGCTGCAACCGTTGGTGAAGTCGTTGCCGTAGCGCTGGCTGTCGACCCACTGGGCGCCGATGTCGGCGGTCTGGCCGTCGCCCGGCGTCCAGGCCAGGCGTGCGGTGACGACGTGCTTCGGCACCAGCACCATCTCGCGGCCGGCGTTGGGGCCGTCGCGGAACTCGGCCTGCACGTATTGCCACGAGCCGGTCAGGCGCCAGGCGTCGGCGAAGGTCGCCTGCCCTTCCAGTTCCACACCCTGGCGGCGGGTCGGATCCAGGTTGGTGTTGGCGCCAAAGCCGATGGTCGGATCGTAGTAGATCTCGTTGGTCAGGCGGTGGCGGAACACGCGCGCAGTCGCTTTACGCGCCTCGGTGCCGGCGACCACGCCCAGCTCCAGGTCGCGCGAGGTTTGCGGCTCCAGCACGTCCAGGGTCGAACGGTAGGAGTTCTCGTCGATGTTGGCGATGCGATAGCTGCGGCCGGCCTTGGCGAACACGGTTACCTGCGGCATCACGTCGATGCTGCCTTCCACGGTCCAGGCGTTGAGCGACTGCTTGCGGTGCTCGCCAAGGACAGCCGGGAAAGCCAATGGGTCGCTGTAGTCCTTCTCGAAGCGTTCATGACGGCCGCCGACCGCCAGGCGGGCATTGTGCGGCGCGTGCCAAAGCAGTTCGTCGCGCAGGTAGAAGGCTTTCGAGTCCTGGCGCGCGGAGCCGGCCGAGAAATCGGAGGCGACGTCGCGCTCCCAGCGGATCAGGTCGATGCCGGTGACGAACTCGTTGCGCTTGTCGCCGAAATCAGCCGTGTGGCGCACGCGCGGCGAGAACTGGGTCTGCTCTGCCCCGTAGACCGACGTCGACGGCGCGCCGAAATCGTAGGTGGACGAGACTTCACGTTCGCGGTGCGACAGCTCGGCCGCCAGGTCGAACGCGCCGATGCGGTGCTCGACGAAGGCGGTCACGCGGTCGGTGTCGAGCGAGCCGTAATCCTTCGGCTTGTTGCTCTGGGTTGGAATGCTCAGGAATTGCGCTTCGTTCAGCGAACCTGGCAGGCGCGAGTCGGAACGCGAGCTTTCGAAACGCAGGCCGGCGCGGCCGTTAGGCGCATACGCATACTGCACGCCGCCACTGAAGCTGGTCTGTTCGTACTTGTTGTTGTCGCGGTAGTTATCGGTGCTGCGATCGGCCACTGCGGCGTCGAATGACCATGGACCGGCGCCGTGGGTGATCGAGGCGCGCAGGTCGCGGTGGTCGAAGCGGCCGGCTTCGGCGAACAGCGAACCGTGCGTACCGGCGCTGCCGCCGCGGCGGGTGACGATATTGATCACGCCGCCGGTCGCGCCGTCGCCGTACAGCACGCTGCTGCCGCCGCGCGTGATCTCGATGCGCTCGACCGTGTCCACGGGAATGGTCGACAGCACGGTGTGCGCCAGCTCGTTCTCGTTCAGGCGCACGCCGTCGACCAGCACCACCGTGTTCTGGGCGCTATTGGTGCCGAAGCCGCGCAGGTCGAGGCCGAAGTCGGACGAGCCGTCGAGGCTCTGGCGGCCGAACACGCCGCCGATCTTGCGGATCGCCGCATTGACGTCGGTGGCGCCGGCGCTGCGGATCTGCTCGGCGGTGATGACGGTGGCGCCGATCGGCGTGGCCTGGGCCGGGAAGCGCGGGCCGGTGATGAGGACCGATGGCAGGGAGGACTGCGCGCTGTCCTGGGCGGCGGCATAAGTCGTAAACAGGGCGAAGGCGCAAGCCAGTGCGAGTGGCGCGCGGCGCGGTGCAGCTGCAAAAATCATGATGAATGTGTTCTCGATAAAAGGCACCGGCCCGCGTCCCCGCAGGCCAGAGTCAACGGAAACGCCTGGCGCTTCCACCTGCTTTGGCCGGTATCCGGGCTGGCAAGCATGACGGCCTCACCTTCCTGCGCGGCATGCACAGTGGTTATCGAGACCGCCTGCCACGCTGCACATGCAGGCGTGGCGCTTGTTGACCGTTGCGGGGGCAGCACACTTCCATGACGGCGCGTGGCGCGGCCATGTCGTGTTTCCCGTTTAACTTCGCGCACCTGGGTGTGCGCGAGAGCACCAAAACGGGGCGATTATACCTTGACAAGGTGCGCCCCTGCCCGGCCGCCGGCAGCTTGCCGCGGGATCGGCTACCATCGTTGTTTTCGTGCTTCAAGAGGAGCGATGATGGCGCGCTTACTTACCTTGCCCACCTATTTCGTTTCGCACGGCGGCGGCCCCTGGCCCTGGATGCGCGAGCAGTACGGTTCGGCCTATGACCAGTTGGCCAATTCACTGGCCGCGCTGCGCGCAGAGGCGGGAGAAACGGTGCGCGCGGTGCTGGTCGTGACCGCCCACTGGGAGACGCCGCAGTTCATGGTGTCGTCGGGCACGGCGCCCGGCATGATCTACGACTATGGCGGCTTCCCGCCGCACACCTATCAGGTGAAGTACCCGGCGCCGGGCGAGCCGGCGCTGGCGCGGCGCGTGGCCGACCTGCTCGAGGCCGCGGGGCACCCCGCCACGCTGGACGCCGAACGCGGCTTCGACCATGGCACGTTCTCGATGCTGTACCCGGTCTATCCGGAAGCGCGCATGCCGGTGGTGCAGCTGTCGATCCGGCGCGACCTGGATCCGGCCACCCACCTGGCGGCGGGCCGCGCGCTGGCGCCGCTGCGCGACGAGGGCATTCTGATCATCGGCAGCGGGCTGTCTTATCACAACCTGCGCCAGTTCGGGCCGAACGGACGCGAGGCCTCCCAGGCCTTCGATGGCTGGCTGCAGCACGCGCTGCTCGAACTGGATCCGTCTCAACGCGAACAAGCCTTGCTGCGCTGGGACACGGCGCCGCAGGCACGGGCGGCGCATCCGCGCGAGGAACACCTGATTCCGCTGATGGTGGCATTGGGGGCGGCCGAACAGGAGGCAGCGGCCTGCGTTTATCATGAAGACGCGTTCATGGGGAATCTGGCGGTGTCGAGTTTCAGGTTCGGAGAGCCGCCGCAGGCTTGAAGAGTCCGCTGCCTCAAAACGTCGTACCCGCGAAGGCGGGTACCCAAGTTTGTGCGCGTTACGACAACGCAAGCAGTACTTAGGTACCCGCCTTCGCGGGTACGACGGAGGCTAACGCTGGAAACGCACGCCAGAGGCGAGCCTTACGTCCCGCGCTTGCCGCGCGCCGCTTCCTCGGCCTTGGCGGCGGCCTTCTCGGCCGCGATGCGGGCCTTTTCGGCCACCTCGGCCTCGTGCTGGGCCAGGCTGGCTGCACGCGACTCGGGCGTTTCGAGGCTGATGCGGCCCAGTGCGCCCTGGCGATAGTCCTGCAACAGGGTGTGTGCAGCTTTCTCGTAGTCGAAGTCGCCGCCGCGCACGCGGAAGCCACGGCGCTGCGCCACGCCCTCGACCACTGCCACGCCGTCCATGCCTTCGGTCTTGAAGCCGTAGCGTGCGGTCAGCAGCTGCGGGTAGCGTTGCAGCAGCAGTTCGCCCAGGTACTCGGCCACTTCTTCCTCGACCAGCGCATTGGTGCCGATCGCGTGGCTGGCGGCCAGCATCAGGCCGTCGCTGGCCATGGCGATCTTTGGCCACAGCATGCCGGGCGTGTCGACCAGCACCACGTTCTTGTTCAGGTACAGGCGCTGCTGGGTCTTGGTCACCGCCGGCTCGTCGCCCACCTTGGCAACGCGCTTTTTCAATAGCGCGTTCATCAGCGTCGATTTTCCGACGTTGGGAATGCCCATGATCATGATGCGCAGCGGCTTGGTCGGCACGCCGCGGTGCGGGGCCAGCGACAGCGCCAGCTCCGGGATGCGGGCGACGTCGGCCGGCTTTTTGGTCGTCATCGGATAGGCGGTCACGCCTTCCTGGGCGTCGTAATAGGCTTTCCAGGCGGCGGTCGCGTGCGGGTCGGCCAGGTCGATCTTGTTCAGGACCTTCAGGCAGGGGCGCTGGCGGAACTTGCGCAGCTGGTCCACCAGCGGGTTGCAGCTCGCCTCGGGCAGGCGCGCATCGAGGACCTCGATCACCAGATCGATGTTTTCCATCTGCTCGGCTGCTTCCTTCTTGGCCGCGTTCATGTGGCCAGGGAACCATTGTATCGACATGCTCAACTCTCTTAATCTTTCGTCCAAGGCGCTATTTTACGCTGAGCGTCGATACAAACGTAGCGGCGCCGCCACAAGGCCTCTTTCCATTGCACATACCGTTGAGCTATTGCAACACTGATGACATATTCCGCGCGCACACTGCTCTCTTGCCTGCACAAGACGGAGATGGGGATGCGCGTAAGGGAAAAACTGAAACGGTCGCTGGCGCGCTGGTATGGCGTGCTGATGCTGTGCTGCGCCATCGTGGTGTCGGCGATGGTCGAGCATCTGCCCCTGCTCCCTTACTGATCCAGCCTGCCCACCCCGCAGTCGGCCGGCGGCAGCGCCGCCTGCGGATCGAAGCGCGCCAGCCGCGCACGGGCCGCGGCGCGGTCCTTCGCGTACTCGGCCAGGTAGCGGCTGCGCTCCTCGCTCTGCCACTCGACATCCGGCACGCCGTCCAGCGAACGGGTGCGGCTGGCAAACACCTTGCCCTCCAGGCGCGGCAACAGCAGGCGGTCGGGGTCAAGATTCTCGCGCAGCAGATACCCCTCGACGTCGCGGAGCAGCAGCGGCAGGCGCGGCGCGCCGTCATGCATCAGCTTGCCGTGCACCTGGAGCCGTACCTGCTGCGCGCCCTGCCCCAGCACCTCGTTGAAGGTGGCTAGCGCGAACGGCCGGCCGGCCGCATCGTCGACGCGCCCCGTGACCACATAGCGTCCGGGCAGGCGCACGTCCAGCAGTAGCGCGAACTGCAACGCGCCACCGTCGACCGCCTCGCGCGGCCTGCCGCTCCAGCTGGCCGGCGACTGCGGCGAGTAGATAACGTCGAACAGCACGACACCTTCGCGACTGCCGGCCTGGTAGCGCACCTCGAGCCGGATGGTGCCGTGGAATCCGGCCAGCGCCGTCTGCGCGGGCGCCAGTGTCCCGCGCCACGCGCCGCCTTCGTCTGCGAACGGCACGGCGACCTGCGGCGCCGGACGGCTTTGCCCATACGTCATCCCATGGGCCAGCGCGCGCGTGACGACCAGCGGCAGTGGCTGGCCACTCGCGTCCAGCGCGCGCAGCGAGAAGCGGGCCTCTTCGCCTGCCGCCAGGTACACCCGCGTCTGCGCGGTCTGCAGCTGGACCTCGGAATGACTGTCTCCGCCCTCCGCCCGCATCGGATTGGTTTCGAGCAGCGGCTGGTTCGGGTATAGCTGGTCGGGATGGTGGCCGGCCGGGCGCGATTCGTGCGGATAGCGCGAATGCGCCAGGTAGCTGCAATAGGTGTGATCGGTCAGCCGGACCTGCTCGACCAGCTGGCGCCGGCGCGCGGCACGGTTTTCGGGCGGGGCCGTGGCGGTCCGCGCCGCCGCGATGGGCGCCGCCGGTGGCGCCTGGGACGCCTCGGGCACCGCCTCGCCCTCGCGCATCAGTGCGATCAGGCCCAGGCCGATGCAGGCCGCCACCCCTGCCGCGGCCGGCCAACGCCAACCCATGGTGTGCCCCTAGTTGGCGGTGTCGGCCATCGCCTGGCGCACGACCCCGATGATGCCCTCCCAGTTGCCGTCGCCGTAGTGGTAGACGTCTTCGCGGTCGTCACGGAAGGCGACCGAGTGCCAGCTCCACTTGACGCTGCCGCCCTGGTTCGGCTCGGTGCCGTAGCGCAGGTCGTCGCAGAACCAGTCGCCCGGATTGCAGAGCGAGCGGCCCGAGTTGCCGGCCGCGCCGCCGCTGCTGTGGTAGGCCACGACCTCGTCGTCCTGCCCCGGCAGCAGGAAGGAATACACGGTGCCGCGCGCGCCGACGTAGCGGTAGAACCAGATATTACGGGTATCGTTGTGGTTGTACATGGCGCGCACGGTGCCGGTGCGCAGGTCTTGCACCAGCGGCTCGGAGGTGGTCCAGGCGCCGGCATTGGCCAGTTCGGAGCCGCCCGCGGCGCCCGACGCCACTCTCACCCACTTGATGTTCCAGCCGCCCTGCACGCCGCCCGCGTCGCCGCAGACGCCGTCACCGTTCGGCGTGGCGTTCTTGAGCGCGCGCGTGGTGCCGCCGAAATTGGCCAGGGTGTAGCCCAGCAGCGGCTCGCCCGCGCTGTAGGCCGCGATATAGCACCAGTTCTGGCCGGTGCAGAAGCAGTCGAGCGCGTCGCGCACGCGCCCGCTCTGCGAAGCGATGCTGCTGTAGCCGTCCCAGTTGACGGCTTTCTTGTTGACGCCGGCGGGCGTGGTGTCCGGCCCCCAGTAGCGGAAGTCGGCGTAGTTGCCGGGTGTGCCGCCACTGTTGCGGCCGTTGATCCATAAAGTGAAGTTGGCAGCCTCGGCCCATCCCGCAGCCGACAGCAGGCAAAGCGCACACAGGGTATGCTTCTTGTTCATCTTCGTCTCCTCTACGCGGGCCGGCCTTACGGCCGGGTTATGCGTTAGTGCGCGGAAGAGTGCCTTGGGTTCCCGCCTCCGCGGGAACGACTGGTCGAAGATGTGCGTATCTACTCGAGGTCGGCCATCACCTTCAGGTGCGCCACCACGCTGCGCCCCAGCGCCGACAGGTCGTAGCCGCCTTCGAGGCAGCTCACGACGCGCCCGCCGGCGTGTTCCTTGGCCACCGCCATGATCTGGCGCGTGATCCAGGCGTAGTCGGCCTCCACCAGGCCGATGCCGCCCATGTCGTCGTCGCGGTGGCCGTCGAAGCCGGCCGAGATGAAGATCATCTGCGGCCTGAAGGCGTGCAGCGCCGGCAGCCACTGCTCCTGCACCAGCTCGCGCACCGCGTCGCCGTCGCAGCGCGCCGGCACCGGCACATTGATACGGTTGGCCGTGACCGGTTCGACCTCGCTATAAGGATAGAACGGATGCTGGAAGAAGCTGGCCATCAATACGCGCGGCTCGTCGCGGAAGGCATCGGCGGTGCCGTTGCCGTGGTGGACGTCGAAGTCGACGATGGCCACGCGGGCCAATCCGTGGGCCTCGAGTGCATGGCGCGCCGCGATCGCGACATTGTTGAAGAAGCAGAACCCCATCGGCTCGGTCGGCGTGGCGTGGTGGCCGGGCGGGCGCACCGAGCAGAAGGCATTCGAGACGCTGCCCTTGATGACGTCGTCGGTGGCGGCCACCGCGGCCCCGGCCGCGCGCAGCGCCGCCTGGTAGCTGTAATGACAGAGCGAGGTGTCGCCGTCGAGCGGATAGTAGTCGCCGGGCGTGGCCGGCACGTGGTCGCGCACCAGCGCCAGCGCCCCTTGCGTATGGTTGCGCAATACCTGCTCGACCTCGGCCAGCGGCGCGCTGCGCTGCTCGATCAGCCCGTCCAGCCGGGCGAGGATCAGCTGGTCGTCGATCGCCTGCAGGCGGGCCGGGGATTCGGGGTGCCAGCTGCCCATTTCATGCCGCAGGCAGTCCGGGTGGCTGTAAATCGCTGTACTCATGGTGCTCTTGTCTCCGACTATGCTCATCCATTCACACCCCGCGCCGCCGTTCTCGCATAGAATCCTCTGGAACGGCTGGCGGCTGCCAGGGCATGAAGCTTGCCAATGGCGCTAATCTACCACGGCAAGCCGCGGCCCCGCTCGGCGGCCGCCGTATTGCAGACGCATCGACCGCATCGACCAACCACGGAAAATCCATGTTCAACAAATTGCACGCCGTCGCACGCCAGGTCAACGAAGTCGTGGTCGGCAAGGATCAGCAGGTGCGCCTGGCCCTGACCTGCATGCTGGCCGGCGGCCACCTGCTGCTGGACGACCTGCCGGGCGTCGGCAAGACCACGCTGGCGCATGCGCTGGCGATCTCGCTCGGCCTGCGCTTCAACCGGGTCCAGTTCACCAGCGACCTGCTGCCGGCCGACGTGGCCGGCATCTCGATCTACGAACGCGACAAGAACGAGTTCGTGTTCCACCCCGGCCCCATCTTCACCCAGGTGCTGCTGGCCGACGAGATCAACCGCGCCACGCCCAAGACCCAGTCGGGCCTGCTCGAGGCGATGGAAGAGCGCCAGGTGTCGGCCGACGGCGTCACGCGCCCGCTGCCCGAGCCTTTTTTTGTGATCGCGACCCAGAACCCGGCCAACCAGGTCGGCGTGTTCCCGCTGCCCGAGTCGCAGCTCGACCGCTTCCTGATGTGCCTGAGCTTGGGCTACCCGGACGCCGCCGCCGAGCGCGCGCTGCTGATGGGTGAAGACCGGCGCAGCATGCTAAAAACACTGCAGCCGGCCATGCTGCCCGAGCAACTGGCCCAGGCCCAGCGCCAGCTGCGCGAGATCCACGCCTCAAACAACCTGGTCACCTACGTGCAGGCGCTGGCCCAGGCCTCGCGCCAGAACGGCCTGTTCGCCGAAGGCCTGTCGCCGCGCGCCGCGATCGCCCTGCTGCAGGCCGGCCGCGCCTGGGCCGCGCTGGAAGGCCGCGACCATGTGATCCCGGAAGACATCCAGGCCGTGCTGGTGCCGGTCTGCGCGCACCGCCTGCGGCCCCTGCGCGCCGCCCACGGCACCGCGCTGGCCAGCCGCGACCTGGTGCTGCAGCTGCAGAAGGCGGTCCCGGTCTGATGGCGCAGGCGGTCCAGAAGGTGCGGGGGCGGCAGGGACTGCGAGGGCGGCTGCGCCGCGCGACCGGGGCCTGGCTGCCGCGCGCCGGCAAGCTGGACGCGGGCGAAGTGGTCATCAGCCAGCGCCGCGTGTTCATCCTGCCCACCCGGGCCGGCCTGGGCTTCGCGGTGCTGCTGGCGGTGCTGTTGATCGGCTCGATCAACTACGCGCTGGGCCTGGGCTTCGGCCTGACCTTTCTCGCGCTGTCATGCGCGCTGGTCGACATGGTCGCCACCTACCGCAACCTGGCGCACCTGGCCCTGCAGCAGGGCCGGGTCGCGCCCGTGTTCGCCGGCCAGGAAGTCCAGTTCGAGCTGCAGGTCTTCAACCGCACGCGCCTGGCGCGCTACGCCATCCGCGCCGATTTCGCCGACGCCGCCAATGTGACTGAACCGCGCCACGTAGCCGACATCGCGCCCGGCACCCACGCGATCCTGACCCTGTCGGTGCCGACCCTGCAGCGCGGCTGGCTGGCGCCGGCCCGGGTCAAGCTGTCGACGCATTTTCCGCTCGGCCTGTTCAATGCCTGGAGCTACTGGCGCCCGGCCGCGCGCGCCCTGGTCTATCCGCGCCCCGAGGATGGCGCGCCAAGCCTGCCGCTGGGCGGCGGCAGCGGCAGCAGCCTGCGCGCGGCCGGCCACGACGATTTCGCCGGCGTGCGCAACTACCAGGCCGGCGACTCGCCGCGCCAGCTGGCCTGGCGCCAGATCGCGCGAATCGATTCCCAATTCGGCGGCGCCCTGGTGTCGAAGCATTTCGAGGGTGGCGGTGGCGACGAGCTGGTGCTCGACTTCGATGCCCTGCCCGCCACGCTCGACCTCGAGCTGCGCCTGTCGCGCCTGACGCGCTGGGTGCTGGAGGCAGAGAGCCGCGCCCTGCCCTACGCCTTCCGCCTGGGCGCGCTGCGGTTTGACGCCGCCTTGGGCGCGGCCCACCAGGCGGCCTGCCTGCGCGCGCTGGCGCTCCATGGGATCGACGAGGGGATCAATGACGGCAGCGGGGGCGCGGCATGAAGCTGCTGGCAACGCCCCTCACCCGCGACAAGGCCGACACCCTGCTGCTGCTGGGCAGCGCGGTGCTGGTGCTGGCGCCGCACACCCTGCACCTGCCGCTGTGGGTCTCGCTGCTGTGCGGCGCCACCCTGGCCTGGCGCGCCGCGATCACCCTGCGCGGCAAGCGCATGCCGCCGGCCCTGGTGCTGCTGCCGGTGGCGGTGGCCGCGATGGCCGGCGTGCAGTTCAGCTACGAGACCCTGCTCGGCAAGGATGCCGGGGTGGCGATGCTGGTGCTGCTGGTCGCCTTCAAGATGCTCGAGATGCATGCGCGGCGCGACCTGTTCGTCGTGATCTTCCTGTGCTTCTTCCTGGTGCTGACCAACTTCTTCTATTCCCAGGGCATCGGCACCGCCCTGCTGACCGTGGCCTCGGTGCTGCTATTGCTGGCGACCCAGCTGTCGTTCCAGTTCACGGGCGCCGTGCCGCCGCTGCGCACCCGCCTGGCGATGGCCGGCCGCACGCTCGCCTTCGCCCTGCCGATCGCAATCGTGCTGTTCGTGGTCTTCCCGCGCATCCACGGCCCGCTGTGGAGCATGGCGGGCGATGCCGGCAGCGGCTCGCGCTCGGGCCTGTCGGACACGATGGCGCCGGGCCAGATGTCGAACCTGGCCCTGTCCGGGGAACCGGCCTTCCGCGTGCGCTTCCTGACGCCGCCCCCGATGCAGTCCCAGCTCTACTGGCGCGGCCCGGTGCTCGATTTCTTCGACGGCCTGACCTGGTCGCGCGGCGCCAGCCAGGCTTCGGGCCGCGACCTGCACCTGGCGGTGCATGGCGACGCGATCGACTACGAGGTCACGCTGGAACCCTCGCAATCGCGCTGGGTGTTTACGCTGGAGATGCCGGGCGAGCTGCCGCAGGTGGCGGGCCACGAATTGCGCCTCTCGCCGCAGTTCGAGCTGACTGCAAACGACGCGCTCAGTAGCCGGGTGCGCTACCGCGCCAGCTCGCACCTGCAATTCGCTTTCCAGGGCGGCCCGACCCTGGACGACGCCGGCCGCTGGCTGCTGCTGCCCTATGGCTTCAATCCGCGCGCGCTGGCCGCCGGGCGCGCGCTGCGCCGGCTTCCCGATCCCGTGCAGCGGGTCGAGGCGGTGCTGGCGCAGTTCCGCGAGCAGCCCTTCGAGTACACGCTGGCGCCGCCGCTGCTGGGGCGGCACTCGGTCGATGAATTCCTGTATGGCACCCGCTCGGGCTTTTGCGAACACTATTCGGGCGCCTTCGTGTTCCTGATGCGCGCGGCGGGCGTGCCGGCGCGCGTGGTGACCGGCTACCAGGGCGGCGAGACCAATCCGCTCGACGGCTTCATGACGGTGCGCCAGTCCGATGCCCATGCCTGGGCCGAAGTCTGGATCGCGGGGATCGGCTGGCAGCGGGTCGACCCCACCGCGGCGGTGGCGCCCGAGCGCGTGCGGCGCGGCCTGGACGCCTCGGTGCCGCGCCCGGCCCCGTTCGGCATCGAGGCGCTGCGCGGCATGAATCCCTTCCAGGGCGGCGCCAATGCGTGGCTGACCCAGCTGCGCAATGCCGTCGGCGCCGTCAACAATGGCTGGAACCAGTGGGTGCTCAACTATACGCCCGAGCGCCAGCGCGACGTCGTGCGCGACCTGCAGCGCAAGCTGTTCGGCTGGCCTTTTATCGCTCTGCTAACGTCTGTTGCCCTGGGCCTCGCACTGCTCGTCTTTTTGCGCCGGCGTCGGGAAATCCACCCGGTCGATGCTCTATACTCGACCCTGTGCAAGCGTCTCGGCCAGCTGGGCCTGGCGCGCGCGCAGGACGAAGGACCGAGCGCCTACGCGGCGCGGGTCGCCGGCGCCAGCGAACTGGCGCCGCAAACGCGCGCGGCGGCACAGGAATTCCTGCGTCGTTACAGCGCCTGGCGCTACGCGCCCCCGACAACCGATCCCCGGCTTAACGCCACCTTGAAAAGCTTATTGTCGCAAGTCAGATGAAATCGATCGCAATCCTGTTTTCCGCGCTCGCGCTTGCCGCCGGCGCGCATGGCGATGCCCTCGCCGCTCCCCAGTCCACCGCAACGCAAGCCGCCATGACGGCCTCTGCCGACCAGGACCCCGAACACGTCAACTTCGTCGAATGGCTGCCGGTGCGCGAGTTCATCGAAGAGATGGTCACGCAGCACGGTTTCGAACGCGAGGCCCTGCATACCCTGTTCGGCCAGGTCCGTTTCATCGACCGCGCCGTGCAGCTGGTCAAGCCGGCGCCGCCGGGCAAGCCGAAGAACTGGCAAGCCTATAGCGCGCGCTTCATCGAGCCGATCCGCATCCGCGCCGGCGTGCGCTTCTGGAACGAGAATGCCGATGCGCTGGCGCGCGCCGAGGCGGCCTATGGCGTGCCGGCCGAGATCATCGTCGGCATCATCGGCATCGAGACCATCTATGGCCGCGATACCGGCAAGTTCCGCGTGCTGGACAGCCTGACCACGCTCGCCTTCGCCTACCCCGAAGCGCCGAACCAGGCCGCGCGCAAGGCGTTCTTCCGCGAGGAGCTGGCCAACACGCTCGTGCTGGCGCGCGAGCGCGGCTACGATCCGTTCTCGCTGCTGGGCTCGTTCGCCGGTGCGGTCGGGATGCCGCAGTTCATGCCGAGCAATATTCTCAAGTACGGCGTCGACTTCGACAGCGACGGCCGGGTCGACCTGCGGGGCTCGGCCACCGATGCGATCGGCAGCGTGGCCAATTTCCTGGTCCAGCATGGCTGGAATCCCGAGCACCGCGGCCCGACCGCGTTCGCGGCCGACGTCTCGCCGAAGCGCGCCTGGGAAGGCTTGCTCGGGCGCGGCCTGGAAGCGACACTGCGCCCCGAAGAACTGCGCGAAGCGGGCGTGGTCACGGGCACGGCGCTGCCGAACGACCGCCTGTATGGCCTGATTGACCTGCAGAATGGCGCCGAAGCAACAGAATATTGGGTGGCTAACGATAACTTCTATGCCATCACAAAATACAATCGCAGTTACTTCTATGCCATGTCGGTCGTCGACCTGGGTCGCGCGGTGCGGGCGGCACGGCCTGACTGACTCTTTCCTAACGGGAAACTTTGTAATCCTTTGTAACAGGTTTCCCGCTTTCTCCTTCCGTTGGTCGTAGGCATCCTCCTACATACCCCCCAGGGGTATCCGCCGACAACATTGTTGTGTCCGTGACAAAAATAGCACTGATAGCAACATACCCCCCTGTTTCTTTCCATTTCATCAGCAAATCTCGTACCGTGCGGCATCAAGTGCTGGATGCCCGTACACTGGTACTTAAACAAAAAACAATATATTTCTCTGGTGACTTTGTGAGAGAATTGCATTGCGGCTATTGTTGCAGTGAGACAACAAAATCCGAGGTGAGAGAAATGATTCCGACTTGCTCATGAGTATCGGAATAAAAATAGTTGTACAATTGAATAGAAAATTACGAAATTAAACTTCCGGAATCGAACGCCGCCACCGACTCCGTTTCAACCCCAGATAGGAATTTGAATCATGACTAACCAAGTCGGCATTGATATGAACAGCGATTCGGAAGGCGATGAGCTGCTTCAGTACAACCCGAACCGCCTGCTCGATACCCTGATCGAGAACCTGCGCCTGAAGAACGACGCAGCCCTGTCGCGCGCACTCGAAGTGGCGCCGCCGGTAATCTCGAAGATTCGCCACCACCGCCTGCCGGTCGGCGCTTCGCTGCTGATCCGCATGCACGAAGTCAGCGACCTGTCGATCCGTGACCTGCGCTACCTGATGGGCGATCGCCGTGCGAAGTTCCGCATCAGCGACAAGCAGTTCAAGCCAAAAGAAGGCGCGGTCCCTGCTTCGAAAGACTGAGTCGTCGCGGGCGCGGCAGTTGGCGCCCGGGCTTCTGTCTTGACGGGATGGGCGGCGCCTTGCGCGCCGCCGGATGAGTAGTGCGTACGCCCGCGCGGGTGTACGAGCCGCCGCATTGGCGGACGACCGGATATCGTCGGCGACATGCCAACTGAACGGTCTACGCAGTCACAGCGACTGATACAACAAGGCCGCCTGCAACCCAGGCGGCCTTTTCATTGGGCGACGCCGTTCAGGCGGGGAAGACGCCGGTCGACAGGTAACGGTCGCCGCGGTCGCACACCACGAACACGATGGTCGCGTTTTCCACCGTCTGGGCGATGCGCAGCGCCACTTCGCAGGCGCCGGCGGCCGAGATGCCGCAGAAGATGCCTTCTTCGGCCGCCATGCGGCGCGCCATCTGCTCGGCCGAGGCCTGGTTCACGTTCTCCACCTGGTCGACGCGCGCCGACTCGAAGATCTTCGGCAGATAGGCTTCGGGCCATTTGCGGATGCCCGGGATCGACGAGCCTTCCTCGGGCTGGGCGCCGACGATGCGGATGGCCTCGTTCTGTTCCTTCAGGTAGCGCGACACGCCCATGATGGTGCCGGTGGTGCCCATGGCGCTGACGAAGTGCGTGACGCGGCCTTCGGTGTCGCGCCAGATTTCGGGGCCGGTGGTCTCGTAGTGCGCGCGCGGATTGTCGAAGTTGGCGAACTGGTCGAGGATGATGCCCTGGCCATCCTTCTGCATTTGCTCGGCCATGTCGCGCGCGTATTCCATGCCGCCCGATTTTGGCGTCAGGATGATTTGCGCGCCATATGCGGCCATGCTCTGGCGGCGCTCGACCGACAGGTTGTCGGGCATCAGGAGGATCATCTTGTAGCCGAGGATCGCGGCCGCCATCGCCAGCGCGATGCCGGTATTGCCGCTGGTGGCTTCGATCAGCGTGTCGCCCGGCTTGATCTGGCCGCGCAGTTCGGCGCCGCGCAGCATCGACATGGCGGCGCGATCCTTCACCGAGCCGGCCGGGTTATTGCCTTCCAGCTTGCCCAGGATGATGTTGTTGCGGGCCGCGATGTCGGCGCCAGGCAGGCGCTGCAGCTGCACGAGCGGCGTGTTGCCGATCGTGGCTTCGATGGTCTTGTAAGCCATTGCTTTCTCTATTCCTTGCGATACCAAAGCGCCATTTTAATCTGAGAAGCAATACGGCGTCGGGGCGGGCATCGGTGGACCTGTCCACCGGTGCCCGCCCCGTCAATTTACAGGCAGGACGTACGCTGGTTTAGCGCAGCGGCAAGGGATACGTGGCCGGGCTGACGTTGCCATCCTTGTCGACCGCCTGCACACCGAAGAACACATTGTCTTTCGACAGGTCGACAGTCGCTTCCGTCACATTCCCGACCCACTTCGAATTTTCCCAATTCGCGCTGGTCGTGTCCCGCCACACGAGGCGGTAGCCGGCCAGGTCGGGCTCAAGATTGGCCTTCCACACCAGGGTCGAATCGTTGGTGAGACCCGCGGTGCGCAGCTTCACTTCCTGCGGCGCGGATGGCGCCAGCGCCAGCGACGCCATGGCGGCGCCGTTCACCTTGGTCACGTTGGCAACGTAGCGGAAGTCGACGTGGTCGATGGTGTCGCCAAACACCTTGCCGTTTTCGGTGCGCACGTCCTGGTGCTGGTGGTCGAAGTTCTCGGCCGGCTCGGTGAAGCGCAGTGCGGCATAGCCCTGCTCCAGGAACGGCATGTGGTCGCCGCCGCGCAGGTAGCGGTCGTGGCGCTGGATGACGCTGACCTTGAAGCCCTTCACGTAGCGCTCGCCCTGCTCCTTGGTGTGGCGCGCGAGCTGGCGCGAGATCGAATCGTTCTCGCCGCCGGTGGCCACCAGCTGGCGCACGGCCTCGCTCATTTCCTTGGTTGCCGGAATGCTCTGGGCGAACAGGCGCACGGATTTATCGTCGACCTTGCCGTCGTCGCCACGCGAGCTGCCGATGATATCGTTGGTGAACATGCCGGCCACGTTCCAGCCCTTTTCGCGCGCCTGGGTCGCCCAGTGGCGCGCGCCGATCAGGCCTTGCTCTTCGGCGGCGACGGCCATGAACACGAGCGTGGCGTCGAACTTGTACTTGGCCATCACGCAGGCCAGTTCCATGATGGCGGCGGTGCCCGAGGCGTCGTCGTTGGCGCCTGGCGCATCCGACGTTGCATCCATCACGTCCGAGGCGCGCGAGTCGTAGTGGCCGCTGACCACGTACATGCGGTCCTTCGAGGTGGCCTCTGTGCCCGGCAGGGTCGCGACCACGTTGACGATCTCGGTCGGCTTGGAGATGCGCGCCGAGACGGGCGCCATGTGGCTGTCGAATGCCACCTGCAAGGGCGTACCGGCGCCGCAGCGCTCCAGCTCGGCCTTGATCCAGCGCCGTGCGGCGCCGATGCCCCGCGTCTCGGATGCGGTTTCCGACATCGTGTGGCGGGTGCCGAAGCTGACCAGCTTGCGGATATGGCTTTCGATACGCTGCTGCGAAATTTCGCTCAGGATCTTGTTGATTTGGGCTTGCTGGGCGGTGATGTTCGGCTGGGCCGGGGTGGCGGCAGACGCCGTCGCAGACGCGGCCAGCAGGGCCGCCAGCAAGGCGGTGGAAACACGGGCGTGAGGCATGATTACCTTTCTGGTATTGATGTGCAAGCTGTAACAGATGAGCTTGCACATCTTGCCATGCGCCCGCGGGAATGTCAGTCAATACATGTCATCAAGCGATCACAGCGCGGCCTTGGCGTCGGCCGTCTGGCTCGGCTTGGCGTCTTTCGCGACCGGCTTGGCGGCAGCGCCCTCCTTGCCCTTGCCATTGACCACCAGGCCGGCCTCGGACAGCTTGGCGGCCTTTTTATCGCCCAGGCCCTTGATGCGCCCCTGCAGGTCGGGCCAGTTCTTGAATTCGCCCTTGGCGCGTTCGTCCAGGATGGCCTTGGACATGCTCGGTCCCACGCCCTTTATACCATCGAGCGCCGCGGCGTCGGCCTTGTTGACGTCGACCTGGGCGAAGGCGAAGCCGGCCGAGGCGACCAGCATGGCGACCGCCAGCATCAGTTTCTTGATCATTGAATGTTCTCCGTAAGTGAATACTCCCGACGGCAGGGCGCCGCCGGTGTTCACTTAGACGGATGACCCCGGCTCTTGTTAGGGTCCGGGGACTGAGCGCGATCAAGCGTCAGGCAGGAAACAGCTCCTCGCGGGTCACGGTCGCCGTGCCCAGCTTGCCGACCACGATGCCGCCGGCACGGTTGGCGGTCACCAGGGCCTCGGCCAGCGGCGCCTTGGCGCCGAGCATGGTGGCGAGCGTGGCGATCACGGTGTCGCCGGCGCCCGAGACGTCGAACACTTCGCGCGCATCGGCATGCACGTGCAGCACCTCGTCCTGCGTGAACAGGCTCATGCCTTCTTCGGAGCGGGTCAGCAGCAGCGCATCCAGGCCCAGTTCCTCGCGCAGATTCTGCGCTTTCTCGAGCAATTGTTCTTCGGTCTTCCAGCCACCGACCACGTGCTGCAGTTCGGAGCGGTTCGGAGTCAGGATACTCGCGCCCCGATACGGCGTGAAATCGTCGCCCTTCGGATCGACCAGCACGATCTTGCCGGCGGTGCGCGCCAGCGCAATCATCTCGGCCACATTGACCAGGGAACCCTTATTGTAGTCGGACAGGATAATGACGTCGTAGTCCGGCAGCAGCGCCTTGAACTGGGTGAGCTTGTCGCGCAGGACGTTCTCGGTCGGCGCGTCTTCAAAATCGATGCGCACCATCTGCTGCTGGCGGCCGATCACGCGCAGCTTGATGATGGTCGAGATCGCCTCATCGCGCTTCAGGTAGCTGTGGATGCCTCCATCCTGCAGCAATTGCTCCATCTGGTCGCCCGCCTCGTCGGCGCCAGCCACGCCCAAGAGGCCCGTGTGGGCGCCGAGCGCGGCGGCGTTGCGCGCCACGTTGGCGGCGCCGCCCAGGCGCTCTTCGCGCTTCTGGATGCGCACCACGGGCACCGGGGCCTCGGGAGAGATGCGCGAGACGTCGCCGAACCAATAGCGGTCGAGCATGACGTCACCCACCACCAGCAGGCGCACACAAGACAGTTGCGGGGCCGCCTGCTGGCGGAAGTCGTCGGCCACCAGCAGGCGGCTTGGAGTCGGGTTGTTCATGGTGCTCAGTTCATCACGTTCAGTTCTTCGGTGCGGCGCGGCGGGTAGGAATCCCAGCGGTTGCACCCCGGGCAGTGCCAGTAGAACTGGCGCGCCTTGAAGCCGCAGTGGCTGCACTGGTAGCGCGCCAGCTTCTGGGTATAGCGCTGCACCAGGTTCTTGACCATCGACAGCTCTTCCCAGATATTCGCCGGCGCATCCATCAGGCGCGCTTCCAGCAGCTTATCCAGGCCCAGCAGGGTTGGATTGCGGCGCAGCTCTTCCACCACCAGTTCCTTGGCCGCCTGCACGCCATCGAGCTCGATGACGGCCTTGAACACGACCTCGATCAGGTCGATCGACGAGGCCTCGGCCAGGTAGGACTTGAGCAGGTTGACGCCTTCCTGCGGGCGGCCCACCTTGCGGTAGCCATCCATCAGGCGCGCGGCCACCAGGGCCACGTGCGGCACACTCTGCTGCTCGACGCGGCGCCAGGTCTTCAACGCCTCTTCGATGTCGCCCTGGGCCAGCTGCGCGTCGCCGCGCAGGATGGTGGCGCGCACGCTGTGGCGGTCGGCTTCCAGGGCCTTGTCGAGCAATTGCATGGCGTCGCCCGACGCCGTGTGCACCAGCGCGTCCTGGGCCAGTTCGCAATAGAACTGGGCGATCTCTTTCTGGCGCGATCCGGCGCCCGAATCCTGCAGGCCTTCGGCGGCCGCGATGGCGCGCTTCCATTCCTTCTCACGCTGGTAGATCTCGAGCAGCGAGCGGCGCGCCTTGACGGCATACGAGGTGTCGACCAGCTGGTTGAAGGTCTCCTCGGCGCGGTCCAGCAGGCCGGCCTTCAGGTAATCGATGCCCAGCTCGTACTGCGCGTGCGCCTTGTCATCAAGCGGCAGGTCGGGCCGCGCCAGCAGGTTCTGGTGCACCCGGATCGCGCGCTCGGTTTCGCCGCGGCGGCGGAACAGGTTGCCGAGGGCAAAATGCATATCTGCCGATTCGGGGTCGAGCTTGACGATCTCGATGAAGGAATCGATGGCTTTATCAGGCTGGTCGTTCAGCAGGTGGTTGAGGCCCTTGAAGTAACCGCGTGGCAAGGTGCGCGATTCGGAGACCAGTTCGTTGATGTCGACCCGGGCGGCAAGCCAGCCTAGGCCAAAAAAGAATGGGATGCCAAGCAGCATCCAGAGTTCAAATTCCATGGATTTCTTGTTTTCTTATTGTTCAGGGCCGCGGTGCAGGCGGGGTCACGCTGTCCGGCGCCGGCGGCGCGTTGCCGGTACCGGCGGCGCTTTGCAGGGACTGGATGGTGATCTTGTTCAGCCATTTTTCGCGGCGCTGGCGGAACACGGTCGGGGCCAGCGCCATGATGCCGAAAGCGGCGCCGGCCACGAAGAAGGCCAGCAGCATCAGCACCAGCGGGCCGCGCAATTCATATTGCAGGAAGAAATGCAGGTCGACTTCCTGGGTGTTCTTCAGGGCAAAGCCGAAGAAGAGAATGAACAGGACGATTCCGACGATGGTCGAGACGAATTTCATCAGCAGGTTCCGCTGGAGAATGGTGTGAGGGCGAAGTGTCGCATATTCGCCATGATATTTCAAAATGACACCGGGTGTGGGCCCGATGGGCAATTGGAGATAGTCGAAAAAAAACGGCACCCTCGCGGATGCCGTTTTTCGGGACTGCTCGACGACTCAATCGTTGATGATCGGCTGCCCGACCATCGCATCCACCCGCTCGCGCAACTGCTTGCCCGGCTTGAAGTGCGGCACCCGTTTTTCGGGCACCATCACCTTGTCGCCGGACTTCGGATTGCGTCCGATGCGCGGGGGACGGCTGTTCAGCGAGAAGCTGCCGAAACCACGGATCTCGATGCGCTGCCCGGTCGCCAGGGCGTTGGTCATCGCATCGAGGATGGTCTTGACAGCAAACTCCGCATCCTTCGCCACCAGCTGGGAATAACGCTCAGCCAGTCGGTTGATCAGCTCGGATTTGGTCATCTGCCGCTCCAGTCAGGGGTTAGCCTGATTAGTTTTTGTTGTCGAACTTGGCTTTGAGCAGTGCGCCCAGGCTGGTGGTGCCCGAAGCTGCGCTGTTGTCGTTGGCCAGTTTGCTCATTGCTTCCTGGGTGTCAACATTGTCTTTCGCCTTGATCGACAGCTGGATGCTGCGAGCCTTGCGATCGATGTTGATGACCAGGGCTTCGACGCTGTCGCCCACTTTCAGGTGGGTGCCAGCATCTTCCACGCGGTCGCGTGCGATTTCCGAAGCGCGCAGGTAGCCTTCGACTTCTTCGGACAGAGCGATCACGGCGCCTTTTGGCTCAACCGATTTCACGGTGCCGGTGACCAGGGTGCCCTTGTCGTTCAGCGAAGCGAAGTTGTTGAACGGGTCGCCTTCCAGCTGCTTCACGCCCAGCGAAACACGCTCGCGCTCGACGTCGATTGCCAGGACGACGGCTTCCAGCTCGTCGCCCTTCTTGAAGCGACGCACGGCTTCTTCGCCGGCTTCGGTCCACGACAGGTCCGACAGGTGGACCAGGCCATCGATATTGCCTGGCAGGCCGATGAAGACGCCGAAGTCGGTGATCGACTTGATCGAACCCTTGACCTTGTCGCCCTTCTTGTGGGTCATGCCGAAGTCGTCCCATGGGTTCGCTTTGCACTGCTTCATGCCCAGCGAGATACGGCGACGCTCTTCGTCGATCTCCAGAACCATGACTTCCACTTCGTCGCCCAGCTGGACAACTTTGTTTGGCGCCACGTTCTTGTTGGTCCAGTCCATTTCCGACACGTGGACCAGGCCTTCGATGCCTTGTTCCACTTCGACGAACGCGCCGTAGTCGGTGAGGTTGGTGACTTTACCGAACAGGCGGGTGCCTTGTGGGTAACGACGCGACAGACCGGTCCATGGGTCATCGCCCAGTTGCTTCACGCCCAGCGAAACACGGTTCTTCTCTTGATCGTATTTCAGGACTTTAGCGGTGATCTCTTGGCCAACCGACAGGACTTCCGACGGGTGACGCACGCGACGCCATGCCAGGTCGGTGATGTGCAGCAGGCCGTCGATGCCGCCCAGGTCAACGAACGCACCGTAGTCGGTGATGTTCTTGACGACGCCGGTAACCACGGTGCCTTCTTTCAGGGTTTCCATCAGCTTCTGGCGCTCTTCGCCCATCGATGCTTCGATGACAGCGCGGCGCGACAGCACGACGTTGTTACGCTTGCGGTCCAGCTTGATGACCTTGAATTCGAGGGTCTTGCCTTCGAATGGGGTGGTGTCCTTGACTGGACGGGTGTCAACCAGCGAACCCGGCAGGAAGGCGCGGATGCCGTTGGTCAGGACGGTCAGGCCGCCTTTGACTTTACCATTGACGGTACCGGTGACGATTTCGCCCGATTCCATCGCTTTTTCCAGTGCCAGCCACGAAGCCAGACGCTTGGCTTTGTCGCGCGACAGGATGGTGTCGCCGAAGCCGTTTTCCAGCGACTCGATAGCCACGGAAACGAAATCGCCGATTTGAACTTCCAGTTCGCCCTGGTCGTTCTTGAATTCTTCGACCGGGATGAAGGCTTCCGATTTCAGACCTGCGTTGACGATCACGAAGTTGTGATCCAGGCGCACGACTTCCGCCGAGATGACTTCGCCCGAACGCATGTCTTGACGTTGCAGCGATTCCTCGAAGAGGGCTGCGAAGCTTTCCATACCGGTATCTTGAGTTGCAGTAGACATAAAAGTGGGATATTTCATGTTAACCAGCAGGCCGACAATATGCGGACTGAACTGGGTTAGGGTTAAAACACGCCTGCAACATAAAAGCGCGTTGCAGACACCAAAGGACGCCGGCGATGAAGCCGTCGTCCCCGCGAAGGCGGGGACCCAAGTTACTCAGCGCAGCCGCCACGGCGATGACTCGAGCCAACGGCGGCGTTACGGACCTGGATTCCCGCCTGCGCGGGAATGACGTTCAGGTGCTGACGACTACCGGCCGCAATTGCGGCTGATCGTCGAAAACACCATAAACGCCATTCAAAGTCTTTAAAAACTCTTCTTGATTACTTTTGCCGGGCAACTTTTGCCGGATTATTTCTGCGCGTACCAGGCCATGACCTGTTCCACTGCCTGATCCACGCCCATTTCGGACGTGTCCAGCAGATGCGCATCGCTTGCCGGGGCTAGAGGAGCGACCGCGCGATTGGTGTCGCGCTCGTCTCTCGCCTGCAAATCTGCCAGGAGGTCGTTCATATTAGCAGAAAACCCTTTGTCAATCAATTGCTTATACCGGCGTTGCGCACGTGCCTCAACACTTGCGGTCAAGAACACCTTCAGTTTGGCGGTGGGGAAGATCACGGTGCCCATATCGCGTCCGTCGGCCACCAGGCCCGGCGTCTGGCGAAAGCCCAGCTGCAGCCCGAACAGCGCTTGGCGCACGGTCGGCAGCGCCGCGATCTTCGACGCCATATTGCCCACCTCCTCGGCCCGGATCGCGTGCGTCACGTCCTCCTGCGCCAGGTAGATATGCTCGCCCTGGAAGCGCGCCGGCAGATGCTCGGCCAGCTTGGCGATCGCGTGCTCGTCGCGCAGGTCGACCTCGCGCCGCAGCGCCTGCAGCGCCGTCAGGCGGTACAGCGCGCCCGAGTCGAGCAAATGAAAGCTGAGGCGTTCGGCGACCCGGCTGGCGACCGTCCCCTTGCCGGATGCGGTGGGGCCGTCGATGGTGATGACTGGTACGTTCGAATTCGGCATGCGGATCCTGGCAATCGGTTAGAACAGCTCGTCGCGCGCGATGCCCGCGAACGCTTCAAAATAATCGGGGAAGGTCTTGGCGACGCATTTCGGATCGTTGATGCGCATCGCATTGCCGCGGCGCGCCTTGCCGTCCAGCGAAGCGAGCGAGAAGCACATCGCCATGCGGTGGTCGTCGTAGGTGTCGATCGTGGCGGGCTTGAGTTCTTCCGGCGGGGTGATGCGGATGTAGTCAGGCCCCTCCTCCACCTCCGCCCCGACCTTGCGCAGCTCGGTGGCCATCGCCGCCAGGCGGTCGGTTTCCTTCACGCGCCAGCTGGCGATATTGCGCAGCGTGCTCGGGCCGTCGGCGTACAGCGCCGCCACCGCAATCGTCATCGCCGCATCCGGGATGTGGTTGAAGTCGGCGTCGATGGCTTTCAACACGCCGTTCGAGCGTGCTTCGATCCAGTTGTCGCCGCGGGTAATGATGGCGCCCATGCGTTCGAGCGCATCGGCGAAGCGCACGTCGCCCTGGATGCTCTGTTCGCCCACGCCTTCCACCCGCACCGGACCGCCGGCGATCGCACCGGCCGCCAGGAAGTAGGATGCCGACGACGCGTCACCCTCGACGTGGATGGTGCCGGGACTCTGGTAGCGCTGGCCCGGATGCACGGTGAACGAGGACCAGCCATTCTGCTCGACCTCGACGCCGAAGCGGCGCATCAGGTTCAGGGTGATCTCGATATAGGGCTTCGAAATCAGCTCGCCGACGACGTCGATCGCCACCGGATGGGTCTTGGCCATCAGCGGCGCCGACATCAGGAGCGCGGTCAGGAACTGGCTCGACACATTGCCGCGCACGGCGATGCGCTGCGGATTGACGCGGCCGCGGCGGATGCGTAGCGGCGGGAAGCCCTGCTCGCCCGTGTACTCGATCTGGGCGCCGACTTCGTTCAGCGCGTCGACCAGGTCACCGATCGGACGCTCGTGCATGCGCGAGACGCCATGCAGCGTATAGTCGCCGCCGATCACGGCCAGGGCAGCCGTCAGCGGACGGATCGCGGTGCCGGCATTGCCCATGAACAGGTCGGCCTCATGGTTCGGCAGCTCGCCGCCATTGCCGTGCACGACCACGGTGCGCTCGTCGACTTCATCCCACTGGATGCCCAGCGAGCGCAGCGCGCCCAGCATCACCATGGTGTCGTCCGAGGCCAGCAGGTCGTGGATCGTGGTCGTACCCTCGGACAGCGCCGCCAGCAGCAGCGTGCGGTTCGAGATGGACTTGGAACCCGGCAGCCGCACCGTGCCATGCGCATGCAGCACGGGCTCGAGGTCGATATGCTGCGGGTAGTGTTTTTGCTGCGTCATGTGTTTTCCTGATTGGGCGAACGCCGCTCGGGCGAGCCGGCTTCGATGGCTTCTTGCCATTCGCGGCGGGCGCGCTGGGCGGTCGCGTAGATTCCTTGCAAGCCGACGCCGTCTGCGGCCGCAAGCATGGCCCGCATCGACGTCAATTGTGCCAGATATGCATCCAGCTCGGACAGCAGTGCGGCGCGGTTGGCCAGGCTGATGTCGCGCCACATCTCGGGCGAGGAGCCGGCAATGCGCGTGAAGTCGCGGAAACCGCTGGCGGCGTATTGGAACAGCATGTCGGCATGCGGCTTGGCGGCGATGTCATCCACCAGCGCATAGGCCAAGAGGTGCGGCAAATGGCTGACGGCGGCGAACACGCGGTCATGGTCTTCCGGGCTGAGCATGTGGATCACGGCGCCGCAGGCGCGCCAGGCGCTCGCGACCCGTTCGACGTCGTGCGCCGCATTCTCAGGCAGCGGCGTCAGCACGCATTTCTTGCCCTGGTACAGGCCGGACAATGCGGCGTCGGGGCCGTTCGACTCGCTGCCCGCGATCGGGTGGCCGGGCACGAACTGGTGCACGCGGTCGCCCAGCACCGCACGGGCGGCCGCGACCACGTCGCACTTGGTGCTGCCGGCGTCGGTCACGACCGTCTGCGGCGCGAGGTGCGGCAGCAGCGCTTCGAGGATAGGGCCGGTCTGGGCCACCGGCGCGGCCAGCAGCACGAGATCCGCGCCGCGCAGCGCGTCGGCATAATCCTCGGTGATGCGGTCGACGATGCCCAGCTCCAGCGCACGCGCCAGTGCTTCCGGGTGGCGGCCGATGCCGACCACCTCGCCCACCTGGCCGGCGTTCTTGAGCGCCAGCGCGAACGAACCGCCGATCAGGCCGACGCCAACGATAACGACTTTAGCCAGCATTCAGCCTCGCGCGCTCGCGCTCTCCGTCGAGAGCGCTCGCTTCAATGCCTCGATGAAGGCCGCGTTTTCTTGCGGCAGGCCGATCGAGATGCGCAGCCACTGCGGCAGTCCATAGGCGCCGACCGGACGCACGATCACGCCCTGCTTGAGCAGCGCCGTGTTCACGCGCGCCCCGGCCTGGTCGTCATTGCCGACCTTCACCAGCACGAAGTTGCCGAACGACGGCACGTACTGGAGTTTGAGCTCTTCAAAGGCGGCGACCATCTGCTTGTAGCCTTCGGCGTTGTTCTTCGCACCCTTTTCCAGGAATGGCTTGTCGTTCAGCGCGGCGATCGCGGCGGCCTGCGCCAGCGAGTTGACGTTGAACGGCTGGCGGATGCGGTTCATCAGGTCCGTCACTTCCGGCTGGGCGATGGCGAAGCCCACGCGCAAGCCGGCCAGGCCATAGGCCTTGGAGAAGGTGCGCGAGACGATCAGGTTCGGGTATTTGCGCACCCAGGCGCTCGACTCGAACTGGTGTTCCGGCGCCAGGTATTCGTTATAGGCTTCGTCCAGCACCACGACCACGTTGGCCGGCACTTTTTGCAGGAAGGCTTCGACCTGTTCGGCCGGGATGAAGGTGCCGGTCGGATTGTTCGGGTTGGCGACGTAGACCAGGCGCGTATCCGCATCGATGGCGGCGGCCATCGCATCCAGGTCATGGCCGTAGTCCACGCTCGGGACCACGATGGCGCGTCCGCCCACGCCCTGCGTGGCCAGCGCGTACACCGCGAACGAATACTGCGAATACACCACCGCCTCGCCCTTTTGCACGAAGGCGTGGGCGGCGATCTCCAGGATGTCGTTACTGCCATTGCCGAGCGTGATCCACTCGAGCGGCACGTCGTAGCGCTGCGACAGCGCGGTCTTGAGTTCGAAGCCGTTGGCATCCGGGTAGCGGCCGAGATCGGCGGCGGCTTCGAGCATCGCGGCGCGGCTCGATTCCGGCAGGCCGAACGGGTTCTCGTTGGAGGCCAGCTTGACGATGGTCGCTTCGTCGAGGCCGAACTCGCGGGCGACTTCGGCGATGGGTTTGCCGGCCTGGTAAGGGGCGATGGCGCGGACGTATTCTGGACCGAATTTCGACATGGTGTCTCTCTCTATTTGTTAAAGGCTTTGCGGGTAGGAGCCCAGCACCTTGAAGAAGGCGGCGTTGTCCTTGAGTTCCGCGAGCGCGCGCGCAACTGCGGCATCGTGCACATGGCCCTCGATATCGACGTAGAAGTAGTACTCCCAGGTGCCGATGCGCGCCGGGCGCGATTCGAAGCGGGTCATCGACACGCCATGCTTTTCGAGCGGCGCGAGCAGGTTGTAGACGGCGCCGGCCTTGTTCGGCACGGCCAGCACGATGCCGGTGCGGTCTCTGCCCGACGGGCCGGTCTGCAGCTGGCCGATCACCACGAAGCGGGTGCGGTTGTGCGGGTCATCCTGGATGTGGGCTTGCACCACGCCTAGCTGGTACTGCTCGCCCGCCATCTCGCTGGCGATCGCGGCGACCGTCGGATCCTGGCTTGCCAGCACCGCCGCTTCGGCGTTGGAGGCCACGGCGCGGCGCTCGACGTCAGGGTGGTGCAGGTTGAGCCAGACCTGGCACTGGGCCAGCGCCTGCGAATGGGCGCAGACGACTTTGACGCCGTCCATCGAACCGGTCTTGGTCATCAGGCTGTGGTGCACGGCGATCGACACCTCGCCGCTGATGATGGTGGTGGTGGCCAGCAGCAGGTCGAGCGAGCGGTTGATCGCGCCTTCGGACGAGTTCTCCACCGGGACCACGCCGAAATCGGCGGTGCCGGCCTCGGTGGCGCGGAATACCTCGTCGATCGACACGCAAGGCAGCGTGTGAATGGCGGTGCCGAACTGCTGGAACACGGCCTGCTCGCTGAAGGTGCCGCTCGGGCCCAGATAGGCGACCGTCACGCGCTTCTCGAGCGCGCGGCAGGACGACATGATCTCGCGGAAGATCGTCTGCACGTCCTTGTCCTTGAGCGGACCGGGATTGCGGTCGGCGACGCCGCGCAGCACTTGCGCTTCGCGCTCGGGACGGAATACGGGGGCGTTGGTTTCGGCCTTGACGTGGCCGACCTCTTGCGCGACCTTGCCGCGCTCGCTCAACAGCGAGAGGATTTGCGCGTCGATCGCATCGATGCGTTCGCGCAGGGGTTTGAGTTTGTCTGTCATCGTTATGCTGTGTGGTCGATTTGTTTGCGGACGGGGGAATCAACCGTGCGTTGAACGCGTCGGCGGGAGACCCGCCAACCCTACGTAGGGTTGGCGGCTGCGCCGCCGACGCGTTCAACCGGACGATGCGCGGTCGCGCACCCTGCCGGAATCACCGTCC
Organism: Massilia sp. Soil_C_3; assembly: GCF_057657035.1. NCBI lineage: Bacteria > Pseudomonadati > Pseudomonadota > Betaproteobacteria > Burkholderiales > Oxalobacteraceae > Massilia > Massilia sp. Soil_C_3. The sequence continues at coordinate 208,541 of NZ_JBDGJG010000002.1, read as the reverse complement.
CGCAAACTCGTTCAAATAATCGACGAGGGCCTGTACGCCCTCGATCGGCATCGCGTTGTAGATCGATGCCCGCATGCCGCCGACGGACTTGTGGCCCTTCAGTTGCAGCAGACCGCGCGCTTGTGCGCCGGTCAGGAATAACTGGTTCAGCGATTCGTCGCGCAGGTAGAACGGCACGTTCATGCGCGAACGGAATTCCGGCGCCACGCGGTTGGCGTAGAAATCGTCGCGGTCGAGCGCCTCGTACAAGAGCTTCGCCTTCTCGATATTACGCGCTTCCATGGCCGCCACGCCGCCATTGGCCTTGAGCCAGGCGAACACCAGGCCAGCGATATAAATCGAGTAGGTCGGCGGCGTGTTGTACAGCGAATCGTGCTCGGCGCAGGTCTTCCAGTTGAAGGCCGACGGGCACTGCGGCGACGCGTAGTCGAGCAGGTCTTCGCGCACGATCACCAGGGTCAGGCCGGCCGGCCCGATATTCTTCTGGGCGCCGGCAAAGATCACGCCATATTTTGAAATATCGATCTTGCGCGACAGGATGTGCGAGGACATGTCGGCCACGATCGGCACATTTGGATCGATCTGCGGCGCGTCGGGGTACTCGACGCCGTCGATGGTCTCGTTGGTGCAGATGTGCAGATAGGCCGCGTCCTGCGACAGTTGCCAGGCATCGCGCGCCGGCACGCGGGCGAAACCTTCGGCCTCGCTCGATGCGGCGACGTTGACGCGCGCATAGCGCGCCGCTTCCTTGATCGACTTGCCGGACCACGAACCGGTGTGGACGAAGTCGATCACCGGGTCAAGGCAGCGGCCAGCCAGGTTGAGGGGAACGATGGCGTTTTGCCCAAGCCCCCCGCCCTGCTGGAACAGGATTTTATAGTTGGCAGGCACGTCCAGCAGCTCGCGCAGGTCATCGAGCGCCTGGCGGTGAATGCTACTGAATTCCGGACCGCGATGGCTCATCTCCATCACCGACATGCCGCTGCCATGCCAGTCGAGCATCTCGCTCGCTGCCTGCAGCAGCACTTCTTTCGGAAGGACGGCGGGGCCGGCCGAGAAATTGAAGACGTGGGTCATGCGGTCCTTTCCAAGATGTTATTTAGCCTGGGCGTTCTGCATCACTTCCAGCATCAGGCCGTTCAGGCGCGGCGCGACGATCTTCTGGCCGACCGCCATGCTTTCGGCGGCCAGGCGCGGCGACAGGGCCAGCATCTTCTGGCCCAGCGGGGTGCGGTAGAAGGCGCTCAGCTGTTTCAGTTCGGCCACCGAATAGTTGCGGGCGTACAGCGGCCCGATCTCGGCCATCATCTCGTCGATCAGCGCCGGATCGCGGAACATGCGGTTGACCGCTTCGGCGGCGCCCGGCAGGACCTGTTCGATCTTCTCCAGCGCGGCTTTCTTCTTCTCGTCGCTGGCGGTCGGATCGGCGTTGATCACCGCCGTGACCTGGGCGCGCATCATCTGCGGCAGCGCCTTTTCCATCTCGTTGAACGAAGCGGTCATCATCTTGCGCACGTCCATCGCGTCCATCAATTCCTTGACGGCGGCGCGCTCCTGCTCGCTCCCCTGGGCGCTCGGGGCGGCAGTTTGCGCCAGGGCGAACGCAGGAGCGCCGGCAAAGGCGGCTGCGCAGGTCACTGCAAGAAGGATTTTTTTCATTGGCTTTCCAAGCGGGCGCAGGCGCCCATCGAATTGAACGAAGGGTGCAAACGCTGGATCAGCATTTGCACCCGGGCGCCATTATTCCGGCGCCGGTTCGAGCTCGACTTCTTCGAGGTCGGTCTCGACGATGCGCTGCAGGCCGGACAGCTTGGTGCCATCCTCGACCGCGATCAGGGTCACGCCCTGGGTCGCGCGGCCCATCTCGCGGATCTCGGAGACGCGGGTGCGGATCAGCACGCCGCCGGTCGTGATCAGCATGATCTCGTCGCTCGGCTCGACCAGGGTCGCGGCCACCACTTTGCCGTTACGCTCGCTGGTCTGGATCGCGATCATGCCCTTGGTGCCGCGGCCGTGACGGGTGTACTCCGTGATCGGGGTACGCTTGCCGAAGCCGTTCTCGGTGGCGGTGAGGACGGTCTGCTCTTCGCTCTCGGCCACCAGCAGCGCGATGACCTGCTGGCCTTCTTCGAGGTTCATGCCGCGCACACCGCGCGCGGTACGACCCATCGGACGCACGTCGTTCTCGTCGAAGCGCACGGCCTTGCCGCCGTCGGAGAACAGCATCACGTCGTGCTTGCCGTCGGTGAGCGCGGCGCCGACCAGCACGTCGCCTTCATCCAGGTCGACCGCGATGATGCCGGCCTTGCGTGGGTTGGAAAAGTCGCGCAGCGGCGTCTTCTTGACGGTGCCCAGCGAGGTCGACATGAAGACGTAGTGGTCTTCGGGGAAGGTGCGGTTCTCGCCCTGCAGTGGCAGCACGACGGTGATCTTCTCGTTGTCCTGCAGCGGGAACATATTGACGATCGGCTTGCCGCGCGAGTTGCGCGAGCCTTGCGGCACTTCCCACACCTTGAGCCAGTACATCCGGCCACGGTTGCTGAAGCACAGCATGTAGTCGTGGGTATTGGCGATGAACAGCTGGTCGATCCAGTCTTCGTCCTTGGTCGCCGTCGCCTGCTTGCCGCGGCCGCCGCGCTTCTGGGCGCGGTACTCGGAGATCGGCTGCGCTTTCATGTAGCCCGCATGAGACAGGGTCACCACCATATCCTGCGGGGTGATCAGGTCTTCGGTCTCGAGGTCGCTGGCATTGTGCTCGATGCTCGAACGGCGGGTGTCCTTGCCGTTGTCGGCGTACTCGGCCTTGATGACGGTCATCTCGTCGACGATGATCGTGGTCACGCGCTCCGGCTTGGACAGGATGTCGAGCAGGTCGGCGATGTGGGCCATCACCTCTTTGTACTCGTTGACGATCTTGTCCTGCTCCAGGCCCGTCAGGCGCTGCAGGCGCATCTGCAGGATCTCTTGCGCCTGCTCGTCCGACAGCTTGTACAGGCCGCTCTGCTGCATGCCGTAGTGCTTCGGCAGGTGCTCGGGACGGAAAGCCGCGATACCGCCGGATTCGCCCAGTTCGGTGCGGTTGAGCATCTCGCGCACCAGGGACGAATCCCAGCTGCGCTCCATCAGCTCGAGCTTGGCGACCGGCGGGGTCGGCGCGGCCTTGATGATGGCGATGAAGTCGTCGATATTCGCCAGCGCGACGGCCAGGCCTTCGAGCATGTGGCCGCGGTCGCGCGCCTTGCGCAGCTCGAACACGGTACGGCGGGTGACCACTTCGCGGCGGTGCGACAGGAAGCACTCGAGCATCTGCTTGAGGTTCAGCAGCTTCGGCTGGCCATTGACCAGCGCCACCATATTCATGCCGAAGGTGTCTTGCAGCTGGGTCTGCTTGTACAGATTGTTCAGCACAACTTCAGGCACTTCGCCGCGCTTGAGTTCGATCACCACGCGCATGCCCGATTTATCGGACTCGTCGCGGATGTCGGAAATGCCTTCGAGCTTCTTGTCGCGCACGTTCTCGGCGATGCGCTCGAGCAGCGATTTCTTGTTTACCTGGTATGGCAGCTCGTCGATGATGATCGCGGTGCGGTTACCGTCGCGGCCCACTTCCTCGAAGTGGGTCTTGGCGCGCATCACCACGCGGCCGCGGCCAGTGCGGTAACCGTCGCGCACGCCCGAGACGCCATAGATGATGCCGGCGGTCGGGAAGTCCGGCGCCGGGATCAGCTCGATCAGCTCGTCGATGGTGCAATCCGGGTTGTGCAGCACGTGCATCGCGCCGGCGATCACTTCGGACAGATTGTGCGGCGGGATATTGGTCGCCATGCCGACCGCGATGCCGGACGAACCGTTGATCAAGAGGTTCGGGATGCGGGTCGGCAGGACGGTCGGCTCTTTCTCTTTACCGTCGTAGTTCGGCTGGAAGTCGACGGTGTCCTTGTCGATGTCGGCCAGGATCTCGCCGGCGATCTTGTCGAGGCGGCACTCGGTGTAACGCATCGCCGCGGCGCTGTCGCCGTCGATCGAGCCGAAGTTGCCCTGACCATCGACCAGGGTGTAGCGCAGCGAGAAGTCCTGGGCCATGCGGACCAGGGTGTCGTAGATCGACGAGTCGCCGTGCGGGTGGAATTTACCCATCGTGTCGCCGACGACGCGCGCGCACTTGAGGTAAGGACGGTTCCACACGTTGTTCATCTCGTGCATCGCGTAGAGCACACGGCGGTGCACCGGCTTCAGGCCGTCGCGTACGTCCGGCAGCGCACGGCCCACGATCACGCTCATGGCGTAATCGAGGTAGCTCTTGCGCATCTCTTCTTCGAGGGAAATCGGGACTGTTTCTTTTGCGAATTGATCCATTGGGCGGGTCGACTGCTTTCAGGCGATGGTTATAAGTTGCAACGGACGATTCTACCATGCGACAGATAGCAGTTGCTCAATTCCGACAGGCCCACTCTGGATGCTGGAAATCAAGGGCGGGACGATGAAATGCGCACCAAATTTCCAGCATTGTCGTCCCCAGCTCGCTCCGCTTGAGAAAATGTTGCGGCGAAACAACGTCAAGCAATTAATGCTTGATGTTTGATTTGGGTGCAGTCGTGCGATTTTGGTGCATGTGGCAAAATGGACAGGAAGTCAATTGCTTGTTTCACAATACGAAACAGACGAAGCCGCCGCCGTGTTAATCTTATGACCACACATGGAGCTCGTCTGAATCGCTACGGAATTAACCGAAAGGAAAAGAATATGAAGAAACTGATCACTGTTCTGCTCGCAGCGTCGGCCGCGATTGCGGGCGTCGCCTCTGCCCAGAGCGCCCCACCCTACGCTCCCCTGACCACCGACATCCAGGCCCGCACCCCGTACAGCGCCTACGTGCAAGACGCTCGCGGCGTGATCGCGCGCAATCCATTCGGCCTGTGCTGGCGCACCGGCTACTGGACCCCGGCTGACGCGGTCCCAGGTTGCGATGCGCCACTGTGCGTCGAGCCAGAGAAACTTGAAAACGGCAAGTGCGTCGCTCCGCCGCCACCGGCAGCACCTGCCCCGGCTCCAGCACCTGCGCCAGTGGCTGCACCGGTGCCAACCTCGGAGAAAGTCAGCTACTCGGCCGACGCTTTCTTCGACTTCGACAAGGCGATCCTGAAGCCAGCCGGCAAGTCCTCGCTGGATGAGCTGAGCGCCAAGCTGGGCGACATGAACCTGGAAGTCATCATCGCCGTCGGCCATACCGACTCGATCGGCACCGATGCCTACAACCAGAAGCTGTCGATCCGCCGCGCAGAGGCTGTCAAAGCCTACCTGAAAGGCAAAGGCATCGAAGACACCCGCATCTACACCGAAGGCAAGGGCGAAAGCCAGCCGAAAGCGGACAACAAGACCGCCGAAGGCCGCGCACAGAACCGTCGCGTGGAAATCGAAGTCGTCGGTACCCGTACCGTCAACAAGTAATCGGCTGTAAGCCACTGCCGTAAGCACGTCGTCCCCGCGCAGGCGGGGACCCAATTTCTGCTAGCGTGATCGAAACGCTTGCAAACTTGGGTCCCCGCCTTCGCGGGGACGACGTTTTTGCGCCGCCGAAATTGCATTATTCCGCTATTATTCGAGCCATGACGACGACAAACGCAGACCCATTAGAAATCCAGAAGTTCAGCGAACTGGCCCACCGCTGGTGGGACCCGACCTCCGAATTCCGTCCGCTGCACGAAATCAACCCCTTGCGCCTCGAGTGGATCAATGCGCGCGCGCCGCTGGCCGGCAAGAACGTGATTGACATCGGTTGCGGCGGCGGCGTGCTGTCCGAATCGATGGCGCGCAAGGGCGCCAAGGTGACCGGCATCGACCTGTCCCAGAAGGCGCTCAAGGTCGCCGACCTGCACAGCCTGGAATCGGGCGTGGAGGTGCGCTATAAACATATCGCGGCCGAAGAGATGGCCGAGCAGGAAGCCGGCCAGTTCGACGTCGTCACCTGCATGGAAATGCTGGAGCACGTACCCGACCCGGCCTCGATCGTACGCGCCGCAGCCAAGCTGGTGAAACCGGGCGGCCGCCTGTTCTTCTCCACCCTGAACCGCAATCCGAAGTCCTACCTGTTCGCCGTGATCGGCGCCGAGTACGTGCTGCGCATGCTGCCGCGCGGGACCCACGATTACGGCAAGTTCATCACGCCGGCCGAATTGGCACAGTTCGTACGCCAGGCCGGCCTGCAGGTCGACGGCCTGAAGGGTCTGACCTACAACCCGCTGACCAAGATCTATTCGCTGAACAACGACACCGATGTGAACTACATGGTGGCGTGCAGCAAACCGCTCTGAACGACATGACCTTTCCCACCGTGATGCCGGCACCGCGTGCCATCCTGTTCGACCTCGACGGCACGCTGGCCGACACGGCGCCCGACCTCGCCGCGGCCGTGAACTGGCTGCGCACCGAGCGCGGCCTGGACCCGACCCCGTATGAGGTACTGCGCCCGACCGCCTCGGCTGGCGCGCGCGGCATGATCGGCGCCGCCTTCGGCCTGGCGCCGGGCGACGAGGGCTACGAAGAATTACGCCTGGCCTGGTTCGAGCGCTACCAGTCCGCCATGTCGACCTATACGACCCTGTTCGACGGCATTCCCGAGCTGCTGGACGGCATCACGGACGCCGGCATGGCCTGGGGCATCGTCACCAACAAGCCGTCCCGCTTCACCGATCCGCTGGTGCCGCAGATCGCGCTGGCGCACGCCGGCTGTATCGTGTCGGGCGACACCACGGGCTTCGCGAAACCCCACCCCGCCCCGCTGCTGGAAGGCGCGCGCCGCCTCGGCGTCGCACCAGAACAGTGCTGGTATGTGGGTGACGACCTGCGCGACATCGAGGCGGGACACGCGGCCGGCATGGTCACCGTCGCCTGCGTTTGGGGCTATTGCGGCGCGATCGAGCCCTCGACCTGGGGCGCGGACTATCTGCTCGAGACGCCGGCGCAGTTGCTGGCGTTGCTGGGGCAGGTATCCGAGGCCGCGCGGCGGGCCGAGCAAGCGGCCTGATCTCTTCAGGATTCCGTTGAAACGGCGCCTTCCACGGCGCCGTTTTCTTTTGTGCCGACATGCTTACATCTATTTACGATTGATACAGGGGCACGTCTATCTCTCCGTCCGGCTCGCCAGTAATCTACGTCCATACGAACACGCCATACCAAACGGAGCAGACCATGGAAACCTCGACCACCAACCGCATCCACCCACTGATGGCCGCTGCCGCCGCGTCGGTCATCGTCGTCAGCCTGACTGGCGCCGCCGCGATCACCGGCCTGCTGCCGACGTCGAAGAGCGCGCCGGAGCCGAGCATGCCGCTGGCAGCCGCTTCGCCATACGCGATGCCGCAGGCGGGCATGCAGGTGCAGCCGAACGGCTATGCCGCCCAGCCTGGCCAGATGGCGCCGGTGGCGGCCAACGGCCAGCAACTGGTGCCGGCCATGGTTCCCGCGATGGTCCCGGCTCATCAGGTGGCATATGCCCAGCCGGTCGCCCAGGTGCAGCCTGAGCCGACCGTGATCATCAAGGAAAAACCGGTGGTGAAAGTGGTCGAGAAAACCCGCGTGGTACACGCCAAGCCGCAACCGGTCCGCTATGAAGAACCGCGTTACTCGCAGCCGGCGCCGGCCCAGCAACCGAACTACGTCGGCATCGGCACCGGCGCCGTGATCGGCGGCCTGATTGGTAACCAGATCGGCGGCGGCAACGGCAAGAAGCTGGCGACTGTCGCCGGCGTGATCGGGGGCGGCATCATCGGCAACGAAATCGCCAACCGCAACGGTCGCTAAGCAAGCGCTAACTTACCTTCTCTCTCCCCTTGGCCGCGGACCTTCAGTCTGCGGCCTTTTTTTTGAACACGCCGACGATGATATCGCTCGGGAACATGCGCAGCACGGGAATCGCGCACATGATCGCCACGTACTGGAGGTAGAGCGATACAGTCGGCACGTTGCCGGCGCAGCGCAGGCGTTCCAACAAACCCTTGGCGCGCAGCGCCGGCAGTTCGGCCGCCTCGGCCAGCTCGAAGCCCTGCCCCACCACCAGTTGCTGCAGATTGCGCGGATTGAAATAATGGACGTGCGGCGACGGCAGGTCTTTCTGCCACAAGCGCTCGAACGGCCCACGCCAGCCCAGGCGCGCGATCAGCTTCGACAGCCGGTAGAAGAAGCCGCGGCTGTTCGGCAGGTTGAGGATCAGGATGCCGCCGTCGTGCAGTCGCGCGTGGCAGGCGGCCAGCGCACTGCGGATGTCGGGAATGTGCTCGATCACGTCGTTGAACACGATGACGTCGAAGCGTTCGCCCTCCTTCAGTACATCCGGGAAGTAACCGGAACGTACCGGCAAGCCGCGCGCGGCGGCGCGGGCGCCGACCACGGCATCCGGCTCCACGCCCAGCACGTCGAACTGCTCGCGCGCCGTCTCGAGGAACCAACCATGGGCGCTGCCGACGTCGAGCAGGCGCGGACGGCTGACGCCGACATGCTGGCGGGCCCAGGCGACGATAGTGCGGAAGTTTTCGAGGCGCAGCGCCTTGAGGCCGGCTTCGCGCTCGGCTTCGTCCACGGCGGGACCGCTATGGGCATTGATGGCAACGCTGAGGGCGGCGCTTTCGTAATTGCAAGCCGGGCAGGTTGCATGCCATCCGGCCAGGCCAGCCACCTTGGTGTTGCCACAAACGATACACGTCATGTCGGTTCTCGTCAGCATCTCGAATCCCATTAGCATATTGCAATTAAGCTATGCATTGTAGGTTTTTTGTATTGACAGACTTTAAGCAGGCGCTAAGGAACTGCGCTGTACATCCTCGGCGCTTGGAGTACAATAGAGTTTCTTGACGTTGGGGGCGACCTGGTTTCGACGTGGGTTGCAAAGCAGCGCAGGGCATACCGAGGACTGGTTACCTCGTAAATACATCCAGAAATCAATAACTGCAAACGATAACTCGTACGCACAAGCAGCTTAATTGCTGCTAGCTCTACAACACCTCGCCTCTGGGGTGAGTCGCAAGACTAGTAGAGTCATTTACAGAGGCTAGGAATCAATCGGGTTACTTGGTTGCTTCCGAAATTTAAGGTAACTCGCTTGTACAAAGGGTGCACATCCCCGTTGTATGGGTCAAATTAAATGATAGTGCTAAGTATGTAGAACTGTCTGTAGAGTGCTTGCGGACGCGGGTTCGATTCCCGCCGCCTCCACCAACCAACACTCCAACGTGGTTCATCCACGTTTAAGAACCCGCCTCCGAGCGGGTTTTTTCCTATGGGGATCGTATTTTTAGGGGTAACATAGTCCAACGACATCCAACTGTTTGCGGGGGTAAGTTGTGGGGTAACTCACCTACCCCCAAAATACTTACCCCCATCCATGCCCCTTACCGACACCGCCATTCGCACGACCAAGCCCGGCGCCAAGCCTGCCAAGCTCTTTGACGAGCGCGGCCTGTTCCTGATTGTTACCCCAGCCGGGGGTAAGTGGTGGCGCTTGAAGTACCGATTTGAGGGCAAAGAAAAGTTGCTGTCTCTCGGCCGCGAGCGCGTGGTTCGCTGCGGTTGACCAGGCCACCGCCCACGCGCCGGCGATCGGCACCGCAGTGCGCCTGATGTGTTCGGCCTGGGCCTGTGCGAGGGGGCGACAATAACGGCGCGGTGGGAGTAGATCGACGGGGCTCACAAAACCTGCACGCCAGGTATCATAAGGGCCAGAGAGACGGGGCCAGTGCCGATGGCGACCTGACTGCGCGAGAACTTAGCGACCCGGCGCCAGTTCGCCTGCCTGATTGTGACCAAACCGGATATCCAGCCCTTCCAGCCGAGGTTCGCGCGCCAATCCATGCACCGCGCCATTACCGCTTGCACGGTGAAAGGCGTCACGCAGCACCGCCTACGCGAGACTTTTACCACGTGCTTTCGCCGGCCGAGATCGTAGAGCTATGAGACCGTTATAGAAGGGAGAGGACGACTACCGTGATGCTCCGGACAAGCGCCGCGCGGCCCAGCCGGTGCAGAAAACTACCCAGCTCGCGATCTGGATCATGCTCTCGACAGTCTGCCGCGTCGGAGAACTGACGATGACCAGGTGGGAGGACGTCGACGTCGAAACCGGCAAATGGTTCATCCCTGAGGCGAACATCAAAGGCAGCTCGGCGGACATGCGCATCTATCTCTCCCCGTTCGCGCTCGAGCGCTTCCGGGCCCTGCATGCCATCACAGGGCATACCGACTGGTGCTTCCCCTCCACGAATGGCGAAACCCATACTGGCACGAAGTCGATGACCAAGCAAATCGGTGATCGGCAGGTCATGTTCAAGAAAGCAAAGGATGGCAGCCCGCGCGCGTCGATGAAGAATCGCCGCCGCGACAATACCTTAGTGCTAGCGGCCCGCCGAAACGACGGCTGGACGCCTCACGATCTACCGCCGCACCGGCGCGACTATGATGCATCCTTGGGAGCGCCGCTCGACACCACTGACCGCTGCCAGAATCAAGTGTTGAAGGGAAGCAAAGTACGCAGGCATTACTTTCACCATGATTACGCGGATGAAAAGCAGGAGGCATGGTTTAGACTAGGAATACAACTACCTGGACTCTTAGACGTTGCGCGCAAATATACGCAAACTGAATCTTCGCCAAACAAAAAGGGAGAATATGAGCACTAAGTCTTCATCCAAAAAACAAAAACCCAAGATTGCAATAACCAGCCCCCTGGAAACAGATGAAAACTCATCCAAAATTAGTGTTGCATCCCATTTCAATGTCAAATTTTTAGAAACTCCGGAACACAAAGGAGAGGCAGAAAATTTCGAACTCACTTTTCCTACCCCTCATAAAAACATGGCGAGTGTTCAGTTTGAATATCCAACGGGTAAAGGTCAGGTCGTTATTCATGGAGTTCCTATTCAACCTGAGACCCTAAAATTCATGACGACACCCGGGGACCCCTTCCGCAATTTTCTGCAGTACGATCCTGTATTTGAACCAACTTTCCAAGCTATTCTTCAGGAATTGAATACCGTAGTACGGCGCACCATTGAATACGTAAAATTTTTCCTTGGAAGACATGAGATAGCGGGGGAGCCTCATGAAATAATTGAAACTTTTTACTGGTCAACTGACGCATCTTCCCTAGATTACAAAGGTCTGCCAGGGAAGGTATCGGGAAGGTTAAAGTTTAACGTTCCGATCGAGCTAGAAAAATCGACAATTGCGCAACTGCAGGAGGGAATTAACCTCGGAATTTCCCCTTTTATTGCAATGCATCATATATATAGGGCTGTTCAAGAAAGCAATGCTGCATTTAAATGGATTGATGCAACCATCGCTGCCGAATTGGCGATCAAAGAAGCCCTGATTCGAAAAGAGCCGAAATTAGCAGCTTTTATTGAGCATGTCCCGTCTCCACCATTGAGTAAGTTGTACGGGGAACTCATGGAAACTTATCTCGGCAAGCGATCAGATTACTGCAACGTGATAACAAAAGGCGCTACACTTCGAAATAAGCTGGTTCATCAACCTCTCGCACATAGCGTTACAAAAAGCGAGGCGGAAGATTACGTTAGCCAAGTTCTGATTGCAATCAACGAGCTCTACGCCTTACTGTACCCAGATTGGAAACCTGCCACGAAGGCTGCCACGATTCGTCACCTTGGAACAGTGCTTGGCCGTGCCTGAATCGTTTTCGCGTGCCGTGCCGCACATTCCGGATACTTACGCAGCAGGTCGATAGCCCAGGCCCGCCAGGCGTCGAAGTCGTCGGCATCCGGCCGCGCTATCGAGGGATGCTTTTGTTGGCGGTCGCGATTGCGGCGTCGAAGCTGCGCACGCGGACAGAATCATGCCGGCAATTATCGGGCGCAGGCCGCGCATCGCGCAGCTCCTTGGTGAGCTTCGACATGCGCGCCGCCAGGGTGGATTGAATGGCGGCGAACTAGGCCGCCGCCGCGCGGATCGTCGCAGCATCGGCCTGGCCGTCGGCTAGCGCCGCCTCGGACAGCGTGGGACAGAACTCGGCGAGCGCGCGCTCCAGGTCGGCGATCTCGGCGCTGTGCCGCCATCCATTCGTGAACCAGCCGGCGCCGGCGGGACCACGGCAGGCCCTTCAAACACAGCCAACGCTCGTCCTGGCGCTGGCGTCTGAGGCTGCTTACCTCGTCGGTACCTGCTGCATCACGCATCTTGCCGTTCGTATCCTTGGCCGGCCCGCCATCGATGCCGATGATCTGCCGCCACACCGTGATCTTGTTTCAGGCGAGCAGCACGTTGTACGTACCGATCAGGGCGCCAGCCTCGGCACGGCGCGCTATGTTCAGCAGGCTGGTGGCAGCCACGGCTCCGACCAGCGCAAACCGGGAGCGCCGCTGGTCGTCGAGCGATTTGCCCTTGCCCGCACCGACCGCACCAAAAAGGGTAGGCAGGCCGATCCGGTGCTGGCTCCGCCTAGCCCCATCCTGAACGAGGGCTGCGCGCCAGGCCATCCGCCGCGCCAACGATACCTGCGCCATCAAGGGCATCACGCCCCACCGCCTGCGCGGAACGTTCGCCACGCTGATGTCCGAGGCCGGCGTGCCGATCCAGACGGTGCAGCGGGTCATCCGGCACAAGAGCTTCAGCACCACGATGGGGTCCCTGGAGAAGAACCTTGAGGTGGCCGCGCAGGCACAGGAGCGGATCAGCGCCAGCGCAGGGCTCTCTCTACTTGGCCCACACCGCAACGAGGCCAGTGATGGCACCTATCAAGCCAGTTAGCGCGGTGATGTACGGAATACTTCTTGCACGACGCTCTGCACGCTTGCGCTCTTCTTCGTCGATTTCGGCCCTAAGTTTCCTTCCGCCATCCAGGGACAAGAAGTACCGATTTCCGTCGATGCCGCTGCGCTCCCAATCGTCAGACAAATTGCGGCCGATATACACAGGAGGGATCGGAATTCGCAGATCACGCGCGCGCTGTAGAAGGACCCGGGAATGGTATCGCGATTCATCTTCTTGTAAGAATTGATACTCGATATCGTCGTCATGATCCAAGTACCGCCAGCGCAGACGAAAACGATATTTTTGGGGTAGCAGCTTAGTGCGCAGCAGCCATCGCATGTCGGTTGTCTCCACTGATTTGAGAATGAAATAGTGCCACAAAAATGACACAGCGCATCAAAGTGCGCCCGTAGAATCAGGCTCTACGGTTTATTAATGGTCAGCCGTAATGGGGCAGCGTGAGAAGCCGCCGGCGAGGGCAGCATGACCGAACACGCTGGCGTCCTGTGCGGCCACTTCAAGATGAAGGAGTACCCAGAGCACGCAAAGGTCGGGGTCGCGCGCCAGCACTGGGCTCGATCGGATCGCCCCATTCATGCCCTGGACGGCGGCGGCGTGCGAACGGTATCAGGCGGCGCCGAACCTCGCCGATAGCCAGGCTTGGGCCAACAAGCGCCGCGCCACCGAGAAGAAAAACAATGCAGCAAATCCCAAAACGATAGGACGACATGAGCGATTTGAGTTGTACCCACGAAAAGCTGAAATTCCACCCGCTGGCTGGCAACAAGCCGACCAACCCGAAGGACCTGGTCGGCGTGCGAAAGGCGCTGATGTCGACCGTCCCGGCGACAGTGCTGGCCAAGATCGGCGTCGCGATGCTCGAGGGTGCCAGCAAGTACTGCCGGCACAACTACCGCGCGGTGGACATGCGCGGCTCGGTCCACTACGACGGCGTGATGCGCCCAACTGCAGTGGTTGGCCAGCGCGGTGGCGACGTCGATCGAGGCGCGCCAATGATCGCGAAGCGCGCGCTCCAGGCGGTTGGCCGACTCAAAACCGGCGCCATGAACAAAACCGAGGAGGCCTCCGCCGCGACGCTCGAGGCGCGGCGCCACGCCGGGGAGGTGGCGCGGTTCAAGTTTGAGGGCATTAAGCTACGGCTGGCGGACAACGCCTTCTCCCCCCCAGACTTCGCCGTCATGCTGGCCGATGGCGCGCTTGAAATGCACGAAGTCAAGGGCTTCTGGCAAGACGACGCGAGGGCGAAGATAAAGATCGCGGCTGATCTTTATCTAGTTCGCTTCAACGCTGTCAGAGTGAAGCCAAAGAACGAAGGCCGTGGATGGAGCCTTCCTCCTTTTAGGTCACCGCAATGCCATCAAATCCAAGTCGTCAATGAAGCAGACCATCTTCCCATTTCGGCCATTAATCCTTAGTACGCCAAGGAAGAGAATGTACGCTCCAGCGAAATCATCGAGATCTTCCAGACGATATCTCGCCATAATGGTTGCGCGATCGCCAGGATTGATTTTAAGGCTCATCTCCCCTCTGCCTCCGCTGTTGAGCCAGAGGGTTCCGTCCGGGCTTTCGCCAGCGTCGGTTAGCTGCCCCCAATAGCCTCGGAACTGATGCTCATAAATCGGGGTTATATTCTCAAACGCTACGAAGAAATCTCTTGCGGACATAGATTGCTGGTTTGGAATCTCGATAGCTTGATCCGAGTATCGAAAATTTGGGGCCTCAACAAGCATTCTCAGAAGCCCACTTGGACGGCGGTGCATTCTTCCGACGCCAGGGCCGCCATCCCCAATGTGGGCGCCGCCTCTAGGACGTCTCGGAGCTGCGGGGTCTCCGTCGATATGGATATTCGGCGCAACCGCGCCGAAATTGAGGTCGACAATTATGCGATCACCGGGGTTGGCAATCTCATCTTCGTCGTCCCCAGCACCAGGAATTGGAACATCATTGTCCTGAGCAGCAAGTTGACAGTGGTCGGCGTGCGGCCGAGCGAAGAAACAGGCTCCGCGACCATTACGAGACGGCCTTCTGAAATAGGCCTGCTTTTCGCACTCAACACATATAAGCTGACGCCCCTTAACGATGGCGTCGCCGGTTTCGAGCTGCGAAAACTCGGTCGCAGTATATGTATGGCCGTCGATTAGGCAACTTGCAATATCCATAAAACCTCGGGAATGTTATTTGGCAATGTGCGATTACGTGTTGATTTGTACCATGCGCGCTTGCGCACGGCAATTTCTCTTGCATAACAACTGATAATGGAGCGAGTTAAGGCCCCGGCAGTGGAACTAGCGCTTGCAACTTGGAAAATCTAGGGCATAACTCACCAGTCCTCATGTGCTGATAGTCTCGTCGAAATTCTACGGAGAAATCGATGTTCGCCGAGCGCTACCTGAATGCACTGAGCGCTTCAACCCTGCACGATGATGACCAGCACCATCAGCGGGAGCCGCTTGTCGCTGCGGCGCTGGCTAACCTGTCGGGCGGCTCAGGCGTTCTGTTCGGTTCGATGCTGTTGCGCGCACACATCGCCAGCGTGCCGCGCCAGGCCATCGAGATCTCGGCGCCCGATCTAGGCGTGCTGTTACGCATCTGAACGCGCGAGGTGGCCCGCAAGGGCTTCGATCCGCAAGTGGATGAACATCAAGCACGAATGGGATATCAAGCCGGCCTACGCCATCTATGCCAAAGCTGCCCGCATGAGCCTAGCTCATTGGCTGGGCGGCGAGTACGAAAGCTGCCACGGCACGAAGATCGTCGAGAGCCAGGCACACGCCTATTACTCCGGTAGTCGCCGCGAGCCAAACCAGGGTGGCGCCATAGAGGTCGAGCGCGTCAAGGACATGGTGTCCGAGCTTGACGGACTATTCCAGGCGCACAGCGCGCGCCAGCGGCAAGATGCGGCGCGCGACATGAGCGCGGCGCTGCGCTAGATGCTCTCGCAGACCGGTCTTTCCCGAAGTGGAGTTCTCGGCGACGCTGAACGCGAGTAGACCGATCACCCATTCAATCTGGAAGCGATCTGCAATCTCTGCCACGCGTTGAAGACTGAGGTCGAGCAGGGGAAGCGCAAACGAGTGAGGCGCGCGGCAGGCCCGGATGGGTGGCCGTTTTGATGATCAAGTGCAATGTTTTAAATATGCAACGTGTTTCTATCGTGAAATAGCTCCGGGGCATCAAATCTCTAGGGCCTATGCCCAAGGGGACCGCCTCCCCCCTCTTTGCGCACAGCCGCGAATTGAAACTTTTTTTCTCGACCGAACGCGCGACCGGAAATCGCCATACGCCCAGTGCCAGCAACGCATTCAAGGAAATCAGTGTCACTTTTTCTGGGCAAAAAAAGACGAAAAATACATGCAGAACCGCCTTTTTCAGGCGCCCTGGTCTAGGCTGCCGTTACTTGCGTGTCGATGAATCATGCTTGTCTAAAAAATCGCGTAGCGTCGCGACTGCTTCGATGGTCTTAATAAACCACTTCCTGGCGTCGTCTGGCAGAGTTGGGTCATCGACATGAGCTGTACTCAATGCTAGCTGTAGGCTATCCACACCAACAAGATTCGACGTCCACTTATCTTTGGACACGTCGACTGTGTGCATTACCTTTTCGGCATCGTCTGGGGTTGCAAATAAAATAAAAGATGTTTCGCATGGCCCCAGAGGTCAGCACCATAGCGCATCTTAACTACTGTCTGGAACACCCGGAATGCCTCAATATCTTGCTTGTTAAATTGCAATTTGTAGTAGTTCATGAATTTTCGCAATCTCTAAAGGGTATGACTTTCGGCCACAGCGCAATGTTGAGGCTAACATTCCATTGTTTAAACAGCAACACCATTCATTAGCTAAGTGTCATGAGATAAAGTCAACTAATGGGGTAGAAGATCGCGTGGCCGCCCCCCCTCGAAAGTCCAGGCGGCCTAGGCCGCGGACACCCACCAGTACCTCACGCGCAGAAAAAAGTCCCTTGGAGGAAATTGTTAAAGACTTTAACAAACCGGGCAGATGGGTACGGAGAGCGTCTTCATAGGGAAGGAAGGAGCCGCGGTCTGCTTTTTTGATGTTAAAGCGGTGTCAGCTTGTTAAAGCGTGGAGCCTGTTTCCGCTCACCAGCGAACAGTCGCCGGGGGTAACAATGGGGGTAACTCAGCCTCAAAAATCGCCTTCCCCATAGTGAAATTCGGTAGACGCCGCCTCCACCAACCGCATTCAAAAAGGCCGCTGATTCGTCAGCGGCCTTTTCATTTTTTACGTAACCTAGCGCTGCCGCGATGACTTGGCACATACGCGCGCGAGGGATGCGCGGCTGGGCACTTTCTTGCCTCCACCCTATTCTTGCGTTACCATGCCCCCGCCCTTGGGGAGTAGCCTCTTTCACAAACGAAAGTTCCGCATCAACATACTTGACGTCTCCACGTCATGGTGCGGAAGCCTTCTGGTTGGCAAGACCATTGGCATGTTCGCGCGACGATCGGGCCGCGCGGCATGCCTTGTGTCGTGCCCGATCGGAAAGCTGTCATGTCTCTCGTTGCAATCATCATCCTCGCGCTCGCCATGTCCACCGACGCCTTCGCCGTCGCGATTGCCATGGGCTCCCAACGCGCCCACGTCCTGTTCAAAGATGCACTGAAGGTCGGCCTGCTGTTCGGGATTATCGAGGGCGTCACGCCGCTGATCGGCTGGACCCTTGGCAGCATTGCCGCGTCGTACGTCGAAAGCTGGGACCACTGGATCGCCTTCGTCCTGCTGGGCGGCCTGGGGATTCGGATGATCATCGAGGGATGCGGCGAGCCGGATGACGAAGCGGACGATCCTGCTCGTCCGTTCTGGCTGCTGGCGCTGACTGGGTTTGCCACCAGTATCGATGCGATGGTGGTCGGAGTCAGTCTGGCGTTTGCGGATACGGGGATCCTGTGGCCGGCGCTGGCAATTGGATTGGCGACGCTGACAATGGTGACGTTGGGACTGTTGATCGGGCGCCGCATTGGGGCCATGGTGGGCAAGCGGGCGGAGATCTTTGGTGGGCTGGTGTTGATTGCGGTGGGTAGCGTGACGCTGTATGAGCATTTGCGGTGATGTTGGTCGTTCACGTGGTGCGACTGCGGTAGTGAAACTTGGGTCCCCGCCTGCGCGGGGACGACGTTCTTAAGCGAACAAAATAAGGCCGGAAACGCTACTCAACGACTTCAGGACGTCGGCCCCGGATCGCTACCCGCCTGCTGCAGCACCATCAGCTGCTTCTGGATCGCCTCATTGAAGGCCGGAATATCATCCGGCTTGCGGCTCGTGATCAGCTTGCCGTCGACGACCACTTCTTCATCGGTCCATTCGGCGCCCGCGTTGCGCAGGTCGTGCTGCAAGCTCGGCCAGCTGGTCAGGTGCTTCGACTCGGCCACGCCGGCGTCGATCAGTGGCCAAGGGCCGTGGCAGATCGCGGCGATCGGTTTATCCTCGTCGCCGAAGGCCTTGATGAAGTCGATGGATTCAGGGCTCAGGCGCAGGCTGTCCGGATTAGCGACGCCGCCCGGCAACAGCAGCAGGTCGAAGTCGCCCGGCTTGGCGTCCTGCACGCTCAGTTCGACCTTGAATTTCTGGTCTGGCGTCAGGTGATTGAAACCCTGGATCTCCTCGCCGGCCTGCTTCGGCGAGACCAGGGTCACTTTCACGCCCAGTCCCTCGAGGAAGCGGCGCGGTTCGGTGTATTCGACCTGTTCGACGCCGTCGGTCATCAGGACCGCGACGCGCCGGCCCTGCAGGGATTGGGTGGCGGCCGGCTCGACGTGATCCGCCGGCTGCATATTCGCTACTTGTTGCATAAAGCCTCCTTGTGCAATGCGGTTCATTCGCATCGATTGTAGGTCGGCTGCCGCGTCCGCGGCGCGCGCATGCCCGTCACCACGTCGCGAGCATTCCACCCGGATTCAATCGAGCAGATAACACACGTCGTCGCGGTCGCGCCGCCCGGCCCGGGTGCACAAGAAGCCGTCCAGGCCCAGGCGCACCGAGCCATCCAGGCAGGCGCCGTCGACGTCCTCGCGCCGCAGCACCACCTGCAGCTCGCGGTACGGCACGTCGATCGCGAAGCGGTCCAGCAAGGCGGCCAGTGCCTGTGCCCCTTCGGCGCCGGGCAGGAAGCGCTCGAAGGCGTTCGCATCCACCGGCCCAAGCCGGATGCGGATGCCCAGCTCGGGCCGCAACAGGCGCGCTCCCGCCGTGGCGCCCTCTCCCAGCACGCAGTTGCCGCACGCCAGCCGCGTGCGCTGCCCTGGTTCGAGCACGTCCCAACGTCCGGTAAATTGTTCGACCCGCACCGGCACCCGGAAATAGGCGCGCAGCACGCCCGCGATCGACTCCGCACTCACCACCCGGCTGCGCAGCGGCGCTGCGAACCAGGCCAGGCTGGCCGCCTCCACGTCATGCGCGCCGTCCATGCGCGCCGGCACGCCGGCCAGCGCCAGCAGCAGCGGCAGGAAGCGGTCCACATCGGGCTCCATGGCATGGCGCACCCGGTACTTGCACCAGGCCCGGTAGAACAGCGCTACCTGGCGGCTCGACAACAGGTCGAGGAAGGCGCGCGGGCCCTCGTCGCGCACGGCGAGCTCCCACGCGGCGAAGCGTTCGGTGTAGTGCAGCGGCAAGGTTCCCATCACGCCCAGTAAACCCATCAGCGTGGGCGTGACGCTCACCGCCGGCACGCCCTCGGTGGTGGGCACGATGGTCTCGATCTCGCTGGCCGGAAAGGCCAGCCCCAGGCTGTTGCGAAAGCGGATCAGGCCGCCCAGCGCATGCTCGGGCGCGATGCCCTGATGCGCCAGCCAGGACACCAGCAGCCGCACCGCCTGGAAGAATTCGTAGCGTTGCGGCTGCCGCAGCAGGTCGACCACGGCGCTCGTACGCCCGACAGCGTTCACACCAGCGCCAGGCTGCCGTTGCGGGGCTCGCATCGCAACAACTCCTTGTCGCTCTGCCCCGACACCAGCACCAGGCGGGTAAAGCTGTTCAGGTGCACATACAGGCCCAGGAAACGGCTCACGACCTGGGCGAACACGAACAGGCTGCTGCCGGCGAAGGCTTCCTCGTCCACCGTCATGCGCACCTCGATGCCGTGCACCAGGCTCGCGCCGTAGCGGTTGCGCAGCCAGGCGGTGGCCGGGATTGATGCCATCGCGCTGACGCCGGCGATCTGCCGCTGCGTGGCGCCGGAGCGCGGCAGGTCGTACAAGGCCAGGGTCTCGCGGAAGGCGTCGAGGTCGGCCAGCGAGCGGTGGTTCAGCGCCAGTTGCGTCACCAGGCGCCAGTGGGTGCCGTTGCGGTTGCCGAAGCGCAGCGGCGCGGAGGGCTTGCGCAGCAGGCGGATCGGCAGGCCGCTCGTCGCGGTTTCGCTGGCCAGGTCGCCGCCCGGCGCCTTGATGCCGACGCCGCAGGCGGCTGCGCCGTTGCTGCAGGTGAGGTCGATCGAGGCTACGCTGGCATCCTCTTCCAGCCGCGAAAAGTCGTCGTCGGTGAAGGCGATCTTCATGCGGTGGCGGCTGTCGCCGCGGTCGTCGCGCCGGGCAAACCAGTAGCGCTGGGACTCCCCTCCTCCTTCGCCATGGCGCAGGCCGTAATAGGGACGGTACTCCACGCTGGCGGTCTTGCCGTCCTCGGTGCTGAGCACGTGCACGGCGTCGATGGTGTAGACCTCGACGCCCTCTTCGTGCCTGCTCGGCGCCACGTCGTACATTGCCGAACGGTGTGTGATGCGCACCGGCGCCGCCGCCTGGCGGAACAGGTTCACCACCGGCACGCAGCCCGTGAGCAGGTTGGCGGCTGACAGCGCGCGCAGGATGCGCGCCGGGCTGGCGTCGGCGTGCATGCCGGTGAGGAGGAAATGCAGGGTGAAGTGGCGCGCGCCGGCAGGCAGCAATGGCGCCAGCCGGGCCAGGTCGAGGTCCAGGAAATGGAATTTGTCGGGGAAGGCGAAGTACTCGGTCAGCAGCCGGTAGGCCGGATGCGCGTGGTCCTGTTCCGGCACCAGCGCCTCGTCCGGTTCCAGCCCGCCCAGCTGCAGCGCGGCGCCGTCGAGGCGGCGCCAGCCCTCCATGCCCTCGGCCTCGACCCAGGTCTCGACCACGTTCATGCCCAGGGCGTCGATCAGCGCCGCCGCCAGCAGGCCGTCACCGTCAACGTGCAGGCGCAGGCGCGGCAGGCCGCGGCCATACAGCATGCGCGCCGTCAGCGCGCTGTCGAAAGCGATGCCGATGCGCGCCCCCGCGCGCGGCGGCAGCCGGATGCGCGGCGGGACGTGGGCCACCGGCTCGAACCAGGCGCGCGCCACGGTCACCGGCGCCAGCGCCAGCTCGGCCGTGGTGCGAAACACGCAGGGCGCGCCGCGCGCCCTCAGCGAACTCATCTCGGTGCCGCGCGGCACCGCCTGCACGTGCTCGATCTTGCCGGCGCGGGCCAGCTGGTCGCCGCCGTCCACCTGCGCGATCGAACAGCTCGGCAGGCCGTGCAGGAAATGCGGATACAGGCTGCCCAGCAGGGCTTCGGTCAGTTCAGGATAGTCGTCATCGAGCTTTTTCGCGGTGCGCGCATTGAGCAGCGCGCAGGCCTGGATCAGGCGCCGGATATGGGGATCTTCGCTGCCCTCCGGGCCCAGTCCCAGCTCTGCCGCCAGGCGCGGATACTGGTGCGCGAGCTCGCGGCCGACGGTGTTCAGGTAGACCAGCTCGCGCTCAAAATACGGCAACAGTTCTTCCATGAAGACCTCCTCGGGCTGTCGTTCTACGGTGGTGCAGATCGCGGCAAGTTGTCTTGCGACGGCGCAACACCAATGGTGGGATAAAACTTGTTGCGATAAGTAGATCGCGCATGGCAATACCGGTCTTGACAATAAGTCAGTAAAATCACGGGTCCATCGACCTAACGCCGCATCATGACCACCGCCACCACCTCCGCTACACCCATCCGCACCGAGATCGCCACCCTGTGGCGCCTGTCGTGGCCCGTACTGGTCGGCCAGCTGGCGACGGTCGGCATGGGCGTGGTCGACGTCGCCCTCACCGGCCACGTCAGCGCCGACGAGCTGGCAGCGGTGTCGCTGGGCACGGCGGTGTGGTCAATTGTGCTGGTGACGGTGATGGGCACCATGATGGCGATTAACACCGTGGTCGCCCACGAGATCGGCGCCGCACGCCACGACCGGGTGCCGCACTCGGTGCGCCAGGCCATGTGGAAGGGTTTGCTGGTCGGCCTGGTCGGCTGCCTGTTCGCCAACCTGTGCACGCTGCTGTTCGACCATATCGGCATGGAGGCCCACGTGGCCGACCGCGCTTCGCTGTTCCTGCACGTGATCAGCGTCGGCATGCCGGCCTTCGGCGTGTACCGCGCGCTATATGGCTATACCACCAGCATCAACCAGACCAAGCCGATCATGTGGATCGCCATCCTCGGCCTGGTGTTCAATACCGTGGTCGCCTGGGTGCTGGTGTACGGAAAATTCGGCTTCCCGCAGCTGGGCGCGGTCGGCTGCGCGATCTCCACCGCCAGCGCGCTGTGGCTGATGCTGGGCGCCATGCTGTGGTGGGTCACGCGCGCGCCGGCCTACCGCCTCACTTATCCCTTCGACCGTTATGAAGGGCCGGATGCGCGCGAGATCGGCGCCCAGCTGCGTCTGGGCCTGCCGATCGGCGTCACCTATTTTGCCGAAGTCAGCGCCTTCGGCCTGATCAGCCTGCTGGTGGCGCGCTATGGCGTGGTGCAGGTGTCTTCCCACCAGATCGCGCTCAACTTCGCGTCCCTGGTGTTCATGGTGCCGCTCAGCTTTGCAATCGGCATGCTGACCCGCGTCGGCCAGGCGATGGGCGAAGGCGACCCGGTGCGCGCGCGCTTTGTCGGCTGGGTCGGCGTGGGCGTCTCGGTCAGTTTCGGCGTGGTGGCGGCGCTCGGCATCGCCCTGTTCCGCTGGGAGATCGCGGCCATGTACACCTCGGATCCGGCGGTGCGGCAGGTGACCGCCAACCTGCTGCTGTTCGCCGCCCTGTTCCAGCTGTCGGACTCGACCCAGGTGGCCACCGCCTCGGCCATCCGCGGCTACCAGGTGACGCGCCCGCCGATGGTGATCCAGTTATTGTCGTTCTGGGGCCTGTCGCTGCCGCTCGGCTGCATCCTCGGCCTGGCGCCGGCCTGGTTCCCGTGGGCGCCCGCCGCGCCGATGGAGGCCACCGGCTTCTGGATCGGCCTGGTGGTGGCCTTGACGGTGGCGGCGGTATTGCTGACCTGGCAGTTCGAGAAGCTGGCGCGCCAGCGTATCCGCGACGGCGCGATGGCGCAGCCCCGCTGACTCTGGTATCGTCTCGCGATTGCTGTAAATTAATAATCCTCAAGAGACATCAATGCGCCCTCTTCTCCTTCTCCTGGCCGCCCTCGCGGCCTCTCCCGCCATGGCCGAACGCCTGACACTGGACCGCATCTACGGTGAAGCCTCGCTGGCCGGCGCCAGCGTGCGCAACCTGCGCGTGTCGCCCGACGGCGAACGCGTGACCTTCCTGCGCCCGCGCGCCGACGACCAGTACCGTCTCGACCTGTGGGAATACAACACCAGGAGCAAGGCCACGCAGCGTCTGGTCGACTCCAAGCAACTGGTGCCGAACGAGGAACTGTCGCTCGAGGAAAAAGCGCGCCGCGAACGCGCGCGTACCGCCGGCCTGTCGGGCATCCTCAACTATTACTGGTCGCCCGACGGCAAGCGCCTGCTGGTGCCGATCGGCGGCGACTTGTATCTCGTCGACGCCGCCAAGCCGGAAGCGGCGCGCAAGGTCGCCTCGGGCAATGTCATCGATCCGAAGATCTCGCCGCGGGGCCGCTACGTGTCCTTCGTGCGCAACCAGAACCTGGTGGTGATCGATCTCACGACTGGCGCCGAGCGTCAGCTGACGACCGATGGCAAGGGCACCGTGCACAATGGCGAAGCGGAATTCATCGCCCAGGAAGAGATGGATCAGCACACCGGCTACTACTGGGCGCCGGACGATTCGCACATCGCCTACCGCCGCTACGACGACGCGCCGGTGCCGGTGGTGCGCCGCTTCGAGATCTTCGCCGACCGCACCGAAGTGATCGACCAGCACTACCCGGCCGCTGGGGACCCGAACGTGGCGATCGAGCTGATGATCGTCGATCCAGCCACCGGCGCACAGCGCAAGATCGACCTCGGCCAGGACAAGGACATCTACCTGGTGCGCGCCGACTTCAGCGCCGACGCCAGGACCCTCGTCTACCAGCGCCAGACGCGCGACCAGAAGCGCCTCGACCTGGTGGCGGTCGACGTCGCCTCGCTGGCCCAGCGTCCGCTGTTCTCGGAAACCTCCAAAACCTGGGTCGAAGTCCATAACGACCTGCGCTTCCTCAAGAACCGCCAGGCCTTCGTCTGGGCGTCCGAGCGCAGCGGCCGCAAGCACCTGTATTTGTACGACCTGAACGGCAAGCTGCTGCACCCGATCTCGCGCGGCGACTGGGGCGTGGACAATATCCTGGCGGTCGATGAAGGCGCCGGCAAGATCTATGTGTCGTCGAACCGCGACGCCGTGATCGACAAGCAGACCTATGCGCTGTCGCTGGACGGCCGCGGCGCCGACAAGCCGAGCCGCATCACCCAGGGCGATGGCTGGCACGAGGCCTCGTTCGCCGGCAACGGCAAGCTGTTCGTGGACACCTATTCGAACCCGAGCACCCCACCGCAGGTATCGATCCGCCGCGCCGACGGCAGCATGGTCGAGTGGATCGAGAAGAACGAACTCAATGCCAACCATCCTTACACGCGCCACCTCGATGCGCACCTGCCGACCGAATACGGCACCCTGAAGGCGGCCGATGGCCAGACCCTGCACTATTCGATCATCAAGCCGGCCGGTTTCGATGCGAACAAACGCTACCCGGTGTTCCTGTTCACGTATGGCGGCCCGCATTCGCAGCGCGTGACCCGCGCCTGGGGCAATTATTTTGACCAATACATGGCGCAGCAGGGCTTCGTGGTCTTCCGCCTCGACAACCGCGGCTCGGGCCGCCGCGAGCGCCAGTTCACCGACGTGCTGCACAATAACCTGGGCAAGCACGAAGTCGAAGACCAGGTGGCCGGCATCGACTGGCTGGCCAAGCAGAGCTTCGTCGATCCGAAACGCGTGGGCGTGTTCGGCTGGAGCTATGGCGGTTTCATGACCCTGCGCCTGCTGTCGGCAGCGTCGGACAAGATCGCGATGGGCGTGTCGGTGGCGCCGGTGACCGACTGGGCGCTGTACGACACCCACTATACCGAGCGCTACGTCGGCGGCACGCCGAAGGGCGATCCGGAAGCCTATAAGCGCAGCGGCGTGTTCGCCCACCTGGACGGCATGAAATCGCACCTGCTCTTGATCCACGGCATGGCCGACGACAATGTGCTGTTCTCAAACACCACCCTGTTGATCGACGAACTCGTCAAGCGCAATGTGCAGTTCGACCTGATGACCTATCCGGGCGCCAAGCACGGCATGTCGGGACGCACCAACCAGCGCCACGTGTATGGCCTGATCGAGTCCTACTTCAAGAAGCAGCTGGGCGGCACGCAACCGAACTGATCAAGCTAGAAACTGCACGTCAAATGCACGTCGTCCCCGCGAAGGCGGGGACCCAAGTACTGCTTGCGCTATCGAAGCGCTTGCAAGCTTGGGTCCCCGCCTTCGCGGGGACGACGTTTTTCAGCTAACTGAAGAAAAGCTTACGGACGTGGCGTTGGACGGTTCACTTCGTCCACGGCATCCTTCACGACTTCTTTCGCGTCGCCATAGGCTTCCTGGGTCTTGCCCTCGGCCTGGTTCGCCAGGCCCTTGGCCTGCTGTTCGGTGCTGCCCACCACTTTACCGGCGCCTTCTTGAATCTTGCCGCCGATGTCTTTCAGTTTGCCTTCGACTTGGTCTTTGTTCATGGTGTTCTCCTTGAGTGATGCATGCCTGAATGGCCATGCGATGGGTACAGAATAGTCCTTTCGCGCCTGCTCATCTGTTAGCGCGCGCACACAATCATCCAGCCCTAGCCGCGCGACATTTTTATGGCTTAAATGCTAATCTTTTCTTGCAACGCGGCCCGCCGCTCAAGAAGAGAATCCGCCATGAATAACAACAATACCGACGCCGTCCCGGCGACCCACGAAGCCCCTCAGGCCCAGCGCCGCCTGGCGCGCCGTGTGACCCTCGTCAATGGCATCGCCGTGCTGTTCATCCTCGGCCTGGCCGCGGTCGTACTGGCGGCCGATGCGCTGTTGCTGGTGTTCGCCTGCGTCCTGTTCGCGATCCTGCTCTACAAATTGAGCGAGATCATGCACCGGCGCTTCCACATGCGGCGCAAGCTCGCGCTCGGCATCGTCGTGCTGCTGCTCGGCGCCATCGTCGGCCTGGGCGGCTGGGCCATGGCGCCGCAGATTTCCGAGCAGTCGACCCAGCTGGCAAAGGAAATCCCGGCCGCGATCGAGCGCCTGCAGGGCGAAGTCGCACAGCATCCGCTGCTCAAACGCGTGGTGGACGAACTGCCGCCGCCGGAAGACATCGTCAAACAGATGAGCTCGATGGTGCCGAATGCCGGCCTGTTCTTCACGGGCGTACTGGGCGCCCTCGGCAACGTCGTCATCATCATCTTCGTCGGCATTTATTTTGCCGCCACGCCGGGGGTGTACACCGGCGGCTTCATCCGCCTGATCCCGCAACACAAGCGCGGCCGTGCGCGCGAAGTCATCGACGAGATGGGCGATTCCCTGGCCAGCTGGCTGCTCGGCAAGGCGGTGTCGATGCTGATCGTCGGCGCCACCACCGCGATCGGCCTCTCCCTGCTGGGCGTGCCGCTGGCGCTGATCCTGGGCATCATCGCCGGCCTGCTCGACTTTATCCCCTACCTCGGCCCGATCATGGCAGGCATCCCGGCGGTGCTGCTGGCGCTGTCGATCAGTCCGGAAATGGCGATGTATGCGCTGCTGCTGTTCGCGGCAATCAATATGCTCGAAGGTTATGTGCTGCAGCCGATGATCGAAGCCAAGGCGATCGACCTGCCGCCCGCGCTGGTGATCGTGATGCAACTGATCTTCGGCACCCTGTTCGGCTTTGCCGGCGTGGCGCTGGCGACGCCGCTGGCCGCGGTGCTGTCGGTGCTGGTCAAGATGCTCTATATAGAAGACGTGCTGGGGGACAGACCGGCGAAAGGGGCGTGAGCGGACACCGGGAAATCGGGCACATCTTCCGGAGTTTCAGGTCTACGCGTGCGTGCCAGGCGGCGTCATGATGAAAGCCTGCTTCCACAACGCGAAAGGAACGAAGATGAGACGCCACGTGATCATTGCCCTGCTGGTTCTTGCAAGCGTGCAGGCGGCGCATGCGCAAACCGCAACAGCGGCGGCTGGCCAGTGTCCGACCAGCGGCCCGGGCAGCGCCGAGCAGCGCGCCCGGGACATCGTCATGGTGGGATGGGAAAGAAAGCCGGGCGACGGCCCGCTGGTGTTCCGCGAGAAGTTCGCCCGCGACTACGAATGGTCCGACGCCCGCGATCGCCTCTACTATGACGATTTCTCGCCCGATCCGCGCCCGGTGCGCGATCCCGACGCCTATGGCGCCATCTGGGCACCGATCTTCAGCGCGCTGCGCAGCGCACGCCACGCGATCAGCATCGAACCGACGGCCGTGTACAGCGGCAACATGGCCGTCTCGACGCTCGAATTCGCCGCCCTGATCGAGCCGGCCACCGGCGCGGCGCGTCCGATTCGCACGCTGATGACCCTGACCTGGCGCTGCCATGCCGACGGTTGGCGCATCATCCGTGAGCATAATTCCACCAGGGTTGTATCAGCGGACAGCATCCAGTCCTATTTCAAGGCGGGCGCCAGATAGACGAACGGCCCGGTCGCTTGCACGACCGGGCCGTTCGGATACGCGGACTGGATCAGCGATTGCCTTTGGCGATTTCCTTCACGTCGCCGACTTTCTTCTGGACCTTGCCCTCAGCCTGGTTCGACAGGCCTTCGCTCTGCTGCTGGCGGCTGCCGACGGCTTCGCCGACTTTCTGCTGCACCTTGCCGCCGATTTCCTTTGCCTTGCCTTTGACTTGATCCTTGTTCATTGCAATCTCCTTGCCTGTTACGTGGATGAGCCTTCAGGATAAGAGTAACTTCCAGGCGGTTCTGTTCGACGCTTAACAAACAGGAGCAGCGATTACCGGGCTTTCCTCCAGACGCTGGCCAGCCACGGTTGCTGGTCACGCGGCAAGCCGGGCGGACGGTAGTAGTGATGCAGCGCCGTGAAACCGGCCGCGAGCAGGTAGCGTTCCCAGGTGGCGTAGTCGTAATAACTGCCATAGCGCGGGCCGCTCCAGCCTTCCTGGTTGTCGCCGCGCGGATTCGAACTGAACAGCACCCCGCCCGGTTTCAGCGCGGCATGCAGGTTCGTCAATACCTGCGGCAAGGCGGCGCTGGGCACATGGAACAGCACGGCGTTGGCGAAGATGCCGTCAAAGGTCTCTTGAGGCAAATCAAGGTGCAGGAAGTCCTGATGCCACACCTCGCAGCCGCTATAGTCGCGCGCCATGGCCACGAAGCGCTCGCTGCCGTCGACGCCGATGGCGCGGTGGCCGAGCGCGCTGAAGGTCTTGAGGTCGCGCCCCGGGCCGCAGCCCAGGTCGAGGACGGTGTACGGCGCCGGGGCTTCGATCGCCTCGAGCAGGGCGGCGATGTTCTGGCTGACGTCGTGGTCGATCGTGCCGGCGAAGAAGGAATCGGCATTGCGCTCGTAATGCGCGAGCGTACGGCGGGCGATGTCATCGTGCGCGTCGTGCGTCTTATTGTGATTGTTCTCATGATCCATGACGACAGTATGCCAGCCGGCGGCGAACGACGCTGTCGCCGCGCATTCGGCCAGCTCGGCAGCTTCAGAAAAAAAATTCAAAATTTTTTCAAAGAAACCCTAAAGTTCCGAAAATCCCTGCCGTAAAAGAACCAGACAACCGGCAATCCGGCCGGCGACTCCTTGTTTTGGTGGCAACATGAACGCAAACGAAACCCTCGCGATGTATGAAAACCTGGCTGGCCTGACCCGTCAGATGTCGGAAGCCGCCAAGGCCGGGGATTGGAACGAGTTTGCCAACCTGAACGTGGAAGCCAAGGTCGAAGCGCGTAGCGCCGCCGCCGGCATGCCGGCCCTGGAAGGCGCCCAGCGCCTGCGCAAGATCGACCTGCTCAAGCAGCTGATGGCCAACGACCGCGCGATCCGCGACGTGACCGAGCCATTCGACGGCCAGCTGGAGCGCGCGCTGCAGGCGCACTGATTCCTGGCGAATCCTGAACGAAGGCACCTGCGGGTGCCTTTTTTGTTGCCTGTATAAAAACCAGCGGCGGTAGGCGCGAACCCCAGCTGGCGTCACCTCTTGTCGTCTGTTGTCGCGCCACGCTATCGGCGGTGGCTGCGCAGACCATGTGCCGTCTGTGACCTCGTCGATCACAAATCCAGCATAACGCAAAATCAAACTTGTGTAGACATTTCCTGTTCAGTTTCTTCCAGCTTCGGCTCGACCGGCTCCTGGCTGGCTTTCTTGCGCGCGAAACGCTGGCGCAGGCGGGTCATCAAGGGCACGCCAGGCATGGGCTGGATATGCCCTGCCCGCTTGCGACGACGAACCGAAAAGATCGCAGTGCCCGCCAGCGCCAGCACGGCGCCAAGGCCACCGGCGATCCAGCCCCAGGGCGTCGACGCCTCTGGTTCCGGCGCCGGACGCCGCCGCGCCGGATGTGGCTTGTTCGGGTCGGCCGGCAGCGGCTTGCTGACGGCTGCCGGGCTGGCGCCCAGCGCCACCTGCAATACCTTCACCTT
This sequence comes from Massilia sp. Soil_C_3, assembly GCF_057657035.1. Lineage (NCBI taxonomy): Bacteria > Pseudomonadati > Pseudomonadota > Betaproteobacteria > Burkholderiales > Oxalobacteraceae > Massilia > Massilia sp. Soil_C_3. The sequence continues at coordinate 178,911 of NZ_JBDGJG010000002.1, read as the reverse complement.
GTCTTCCAGTTGGCCGATCTGTTCGCGCAACAGCGCATTCTTGTAATCCAGCGCGGCGCACACGGTCGAACGGTCGACGTCGGGCGCGGGCGCGCAGGCGGCGGGAGCAGCCGCGGCGGCCAGCGGCAGGGGCAGCGCCTTGGGGGCCGGCTTCGGCTCCGCTGCCGGGGCTGGCTTGGCTTCCTGTTTCGGTTCCGGCTTGGATTCGGGTTTGGGTTCCTGCGTCGGCTTCGGTGCAATCTTCGCAACGACCGGCTTGGGCGGCGGCGCCGGACGCGGCCTCGGCGGCGGCTTGGCCACGGCTGGCGCGGGCGCCGGCGTGTCGGCCACGACCGGCGCCGCAACCCTGAGCGGCGCCGGTGGTGGTGGCGGGTTCGGATTCGGCGCCATCGGCAAGGTCACCAGGCGAACGCCGCGCTGGCCGCCATCGGCCAACTCCAGGTACAAATGCAGGCGGCTTGATTCAACGGGGGCCAGCGACGTCACGTGCAGGAACTGGCGGCCGTTGCGCTGCGTCACAGTCATATTGAGTGTCGACAGCACGTGCGGCATGCCGATATTGGCGCCGCGGTAGACGTTCGGGTTGGCCAGGCGCACCTGGACCGGGGTCGCCGGCGCGTCGAGCATGGTCAGTTCGATGTCGGCCACGAGCTGCTGGCCGATGTATGAACGGACCTGCGCTTCGCCCAGTTCGGCTGCGCCGGCAGCGCCGGACAGCAGCGCGCAAGTGATGATCAAGGGGAGGCGGCTAGCCATAAGGAATACCGAGAGAGAAGCCCAAGCGTAATTAACGGACATTGCGATAAACTCTTTAATCCCAGCCCCTTGCACAACAGGAATGTCTATGGAAAACAGGATTGAGAAGGACAGCTTTGGCCCGATCGAGGTAGCCGCCGATCGTCTATGGGGTGCGCAGACCCAGCGCTCGCTCCACCATTTCCACATCTCCACCGAGCGCATGGCGCCTGAGCTGGTCGCGGCGCTGGCCCAGGTCAAGCGCGCGGCGGCGGCGGTCAACCGCTCGCTCGGCAAGCTTTCCAGCGACAAGGCCGACGCCATCATCCGGGCCGCGGACGAAGTGCTCGACGGCCGCCATCCGGCCGAATTCCCGCTCGCCGTGTGGCAGACCGGCTCGGGGACGCAGAGCAATATGAATATGAACGAAGTGCTGGCCAACCGCGGCTCCGAGCTGCTGGGTGGCGAGCGCGGCGAAGGCCGCATGCTGCACCCGAACGACCACGTCAATATGGGCCAGTCGTCGAACGACATCTTCCCGACCGCCATGCACGTGGCCGCCGCCTGGGCGCTGGCCAAAGAGGTCTTGCCGGCACTGGCCCAGCTGCGCGGCACCCTGCTGCGCAAGTCGCGCGACTTCGAACCGATCGTCAAGATCGGCCGCACCCACCTGCAGGACGCGACGCCGCTGACTCTGGGCCAGGAATTCTCCGGCTACGTGGCCCAGCTCGAGTACTCCGAGCAGCAGCTCAAGTCCGCCCTGCCTGGCCTCCTGCTGCTGGCCGCCGGCGGCACCGCCGTGGGCACCGGCCTGAACGCCCACCCCGAATTCGCCCCGCGCATCGCGGCCGAGCTCGGCTCGCGCACCGGCCTGTCGTTCAAGACCGCGCCGAACAAGTTCATGGCCCTGGCCGCCCACGACGCCATGGTCGCCGCCCACGGCGCCTTCAAGACGCTGGCCACGGCCCTCATGAAGATCGCCAACGACGTGCGCTGGATGGCGTCCGGCCCCCGCTCGGGCCTGGGCGAGATCACCATCCCCGAGAACGAGCCGGGCAGCTCGATCATGCCGGGCAAGGTCAATCCGACCCAGTGCGAGGCGCTCACCATGCTGTGCTGCCAGGTGTTCGGCAACGACGTCGCCATCACGGTCGGCGGCTCCCAGGGCAATTTCGAGCTCAATGTATTCAAGCCCATGATCGTGCACAACTTCCTGCAAAGCGCGCGCCTGCTGGCCGACGGCATGCGGTCCTTCGACGAGCATTGCGCCCAGGGTATCGAGCCCAACCGCGCCCGCATCGGCGAGCTGATGGAAAAATCGCTGATGCTGGTGACTGCGCTGGCGCCGCACATCGGGTATGATCGCGCCGCGCAGATCGCCAAGAAGGCATCGACGGACGGCCTGACCTTGCGCCAGGCCGCCCTGCAGAGCGGCTTCGTCGACGAACAACAGTTCGACCAGTGGATCGTGCCGATCGATATGACGCGTCCGGATCCGGTGTAAGCCGACGAGGGCGCGCATGGGCGTTGTTTTCGCCCTTGTTTGCGCCCTTGTTTGCGCCATTATTTGCGCCAGTACAAAGCGGCCTCATCAATCGTACGCCGCCATCACCAACCCGAGGATAGAATGCAAAAAATAGTTTTCGATTTGACATCAGAATTCGTCGAGGTCAACCAGCTGCTGAAGCTGGTCGGCCTGGTCGACAGCGGCGGCGCCGGCAAGAATATGGTCGCCAGCGGCGTGGTGTCGGTCGATGGTAAACAGGAGCTGCGCAAGACGGCGAAGATCCGTACTGGCCAGACCGTCTCGGTCGGCGACGTGCGCATCACCGTGCAGTAAGCTGTTGGGCCGCAGGCCGGGCCTATAGTGCGAAGAAATGGGGCGTCAGAACGGCGTTCTTATGTTTGCGCACTAACAAACAGAGCGGGGCTTCCTTGTTTATATTTTAAGACGTCACTCATACGGCTTAGAGGTGAAGGCGATGGAAACCCCGGAACACCATGTACAAACGCAGGAGCAATTGATCGGCGACCTGCGCCTCGTGATCGAAAACGCGGAAGAACTGCTCAAGAATACCGATCATTACTCCAGCGCCCTGTACCAGAATGCGCGCGCCAAGCTGTCGCTCGCCCTGGAAGCGGCGAATGAAGAGCTGTCCCGCTTCGAGGATGCGCAACTGGAGCGCATGATGGCCGCCACCCGCGCAGCCAACGACCGCTACAGGGACAGGTCGGGCGAGGCACGCATCCTGCGCGCCTTCCACTAAACGACGAAAGCAAAAACCCGGCATGCAAGCCGGGTTTTAACGGGCAAGAAACAATCCCGTGTGATCTTCGATCCGGCTTTCTCGCTTAAGTTCGCGCCGGATTCAAGCCCTGGATTCAAGCCCTGGATTCAAGCCCTGGATGCAGGCTTGGAATTCATGCCTTGGTATTGATCGTATTGCCCAGGTGCGGCGGCAGGCTTTGCGGTTGTGGCAGCGCGTCGAGCAGCTGGGCGGCCGACACCGCCTGGATGTCCATCGATTTCTTGAGCATCGTAACGCCCACTTCCTGACGGATACCGGTTTCGGCCATGCTGGTGGCAAGCTTGGCAATATTCGTAACGTCCATACACCTCTCCAGAAAAAGACTTGTCAGTCTTTAACGGCCCCATCGACCAGAACTTGAGGGCGGGTTTTTAACCAGCCGCAAACCCAGTCCACCACCCGGCCCAGGTCGTTCAAGTCGAGCCACGCGAGTCCGGCGCGCGCGTCAACCGGCCGCGCCACGTCCGAGACCACGGCCAGGATCGTGGCATCTTCCCGGAACAGCGGCGGCTTGCCCAGGCTCGGGCGGTGCACCTCGAGCTTGGGCAGGGATTCCCACTTATAACCTTCGACCAGGGTCAGGTCGGCCGGCGACAGCCGCGCCAGCAGCGCGTCCAGCCCCGGCTCCGGCGCTGCGCGCAGCTCGCGCATGATGGCAATGCGGTACGGCGAAGCGATCATCACCTCGGCCGCCCCAGCCAGGCGCAGCCGCGCGCTGTCCTTGCGCGGCGGCTCGAGTTCGATGTCGTGGTGGCTGTGCTTGACGATATTGACCCGCAAGCCATCCTGCGCCAGGCGCGCGACCAGCCCTTCCAGCAAGGTGGTCTTGCCGCTGCCCGACCAGCCGACCACGCCCAGGACCGGACCGGGTCCCTGCCCTTGCGCCGTACCCGGCACGTCAGTACGCGACACGGTAGCGGGTTCCCCGGTAGTTCATCACCGCCGCCTTCGGCATCAGGCGCTCGAGCACCAGGCCGGGCGCCACTTCCTCGCCTTCGCGGCGCAGCATCTTATCGACCAACAACAGACTCTCGCCCGGCGTCGGCGAATAGATGTAGCCGCCGAAGCTCACTTGCGGGATCTCGCGCCTGACCGCCTCGGGCAATTGCTGCAGGGTGCGCAGGTTGTCCTCGCCGGCAGGCGTTGCGGATACCGGCGCTTCGGCCACGCGCACTGGCGGCGGCGTCGGCTCGGCTACCTTGGCCGGGGACGAAGCCGGCTTCGTGGCCACCGGGGCGGCTTCGCGCGGGGCCGGTGCCGGTGGTGGTGCCGGCACTGGCGCTGGTGCGACAGGCGGTACAGCAACCGCCGCGGGCGCGGGAGCAGGTGCGGGCGCCGGCGCAGACACCGGCGCCGCCGCCAGCCGCACCGGCTGTTCGCCCCCATGGCGCACCCATAGCAAGGCGCCCGCCGCCACCAGCACGCCCAGCCCGAGGCCGATCACGAGATGGCGCCGGTGCCCGCCCTGGGCGCGGTCCGGCGCCGCATACATGGGCGGCGGCGCATGGATGGTCGGGGCGTTGCCCAGCTGGCGTTCGGCCTGGGCCTTCTTGAGTGCTTCGAGGATGTACGACATATCAGTTTCTCGCCCCCTTCACTGGACCGGCCATCAGGCGCGGCTCGACCACGCCGGACAGCTGGTTGAGACGCATATAGGTGCGCGGCCCGGCCACGCCGTCCGCCTTCAGGTCCTGGGCCGCCTGGAAGGCGCGCAGCCATTCCTGCGTACGCGCGTCCAGCGGCTGGTCGAGCGCGGGCGCGGTCGTCTTGTTCAGGCCGGCGAGGCGCTGGGCGATCCAGTCGACGTCGGGACCACGGTCGCCCTGTCCCACGACGTCGCGAAACGCCCCCGGCATGCGCCAGAAGGTCGTGAACTCGCCGCCGAAGCGCGCGACGAAAGCGGGAATCGCGACCCGCTCGCGGCGCCCATCCACGGCCAGCAACACGCTGCCCTCGTCCATTCCGACCAGCACCGCATACCCGGTACGCGGGCCATCGTGCAGGGTGACCACGGCCGGCCGGTCCAGCAGGCGCAGCTCGTACAGGCCGCCGCGGCCCCCGTGGCAGCGCAGGTTGGCGCGCTGGGCAGTCTCGCAGGTGGCCTTCGGGCTGGCGCCGGCAATGCCGGCGAACGACGGCCCCCACAGGGCCGCCAGCGCGCGCAGCGCATCGTTCTCGCTCTTGCCGGCCGCAAAATCGGCGCCCGCCGCGGGCGCGGCCTTGATCTGCGCCGGCGTCGGCGCAGGCGCCGGCTTGCCCGCCACCTGCTTCACGGCGGCCGGCGCGGCTTGTGCGGTGGCCGGCTGCGCCTGCTGCTGCGGCAGCATCTGCCAGGCCGCGGCGCTGATCGCCACCCCGGCCAGCACCCCGCCCGCCAGCAGCGGCCAGCGCAGCGGCTTGCGTGCGGCCGGCTCGCCGGCAAACACTTCCTCGGCCGACTTCTGCAGGATGGCGCGCGTGACCTGCGGGCTGTTCTCGACGTAGGCGCCCAGCAGCGCGCGGTCGCACAGCAGGTTGATCCGGCGCGGCACGCCATGCGTCAGACGGTGCACCAACGCGGTCAAGCCCGGTGGAAACGGCATCCCGGCCGCCCCGGACACCGCCAGCCGGTGCGCGATATAGGCGCCGGTTTCCTGCTCGGACAGCGGCCCCAGGTGATAGCGCGCGATCACGCGCTGCGCCAGCTGCTCCAGTTCCGGCCGCGCCAGCATGGTGCGCAGCTCGGGCTGGCCGATCAGGATGATCTGCAGCAGCTTGCGCTCGCTGGTCTCGAGATTGGTCAACAGGCGCAGCTGCTCGAGCACCTCGCTCGACAGGTTCTGGGCCTCGTCGATCACCAGCACATTGTTCAGGCCCTGGGCATGCGATTCGAGCAGGTGGCGGTTGATCGCATCGACATGGGATTTGACGCCGCTCACCCCGGACGGCAACGCGATGTGCAACTCATCGCAAATCGTCTGCAACAGCTCTTCGGCGTTCAGGCGCGGGTTAAAGATATAGGCCAGGCGGCAATTATCGGGAACCTGCTCGATGAAGCAGCGGCACACGGTGGTCTTGCCGGCGCCGATCTCGCCCGTCAGCAGGACGAAGCCCCCGCCACTGCCGATGCCGTACAAAAGGTGGGCCAGCGCCTCGCGGTGCCGCTCGCTCATGAACAGGTAGCGCGGATCGGGCGCGATCGAGAACGGGGCGTGCTTGAGCTGGAAATAATGGTTGTACATGCGTTGGGGCGTACCAGTTTGCGTGCGTGGCTAGCGGCCGGGAGGCTGCGGCTTGAACTTCGCGCAGTATATTTTGCTTTTGTCCCTGGCATAGGCGATCGTGCTGCCCGGGTTTGACTTGCGCAAAGGGTAGCGCGAGGCGTCCACCGGCTTGAAGGCGACGCCGGCGCCGGCGCGCACCGACTTCTCGAATTCCTCGGGCTTGCTGTCAACGATGGCGGCGACGAACACCAGGTTGCTGGTATCGTCGCTGACCATCACCTCGCTCACCTGGGCGCCCCACAGCGAGGCCTCGGCCTTGAACCACCAGGCCCCGCCCTCACGCTTGTAGGCCGGGCCAAAGGCCTGGGTCAGGTAGGCGTGGAAATAGGCGTTGTCCAGCTGGCTGCGGCACAGCAGCGCGCTGCCGATCACCGGGCCGAAGGTCGACGGCGCCGCCATCGCGCCGGAGCAAGCGAGCCCTGCCAGCAGCGGCAAGACGCGCAGCATGGACCGGGTCTTGCCCTGCAGCCCTGGGTGGCGAATCATGGACATCCTTTTCTCGACGATCTCGACATTATGACATTCCACGCCGTGGCGGGCACCGCGGATTGTCGCAGACGGCGCACGGTTCGTCGCATGCAGGCGCAGTTGAGTCCACGAATCCACCGCTTCATCGGTTTCGTCATGCACCGCGCGCACCGCCGGCGTATCGTTCAGGCTCCCATCGACTCCAGGCCAGGAACAATATGCACATCGCACAAAAAACCACCCTGCTGGCCGTCGCCCTCGGCGCCGCCTTCCTATCGATCGACAACAGCCAGGCAGACACGCCAACCAGGGCGGTCTCCGAACAGCGCAGCATCGCCGCCTTCAGCGCCATCGAGTTGAACGGTCCGTACGAGGTCGCCATCGACACCCAGGGCCGGGCTGGCCTCAACCTGCGCGGCGAACGCCAGCAGCTCGACGAGGTCGAGACCTTCGTGCGCGGCGACACCTTGGTGGTGCGGCCCAAAGAGGGCAAGCTGTTCAGCTTCGGCTTCGGCCCGCGGCGCGAGACCGTGATCATCCACATCGGCGCGCCGGCACTGAAAAGCCTGTCGATGTCGGGCAGCGGCGACACCACGCTGGGCCAGGTGAGCGGCGAGCGTTTCGCGCTCAACCTCAACGGCCCGGGCGACCTGGAAGTCTCCGGCGCGGTGCGCGACCTGGCGCTGACCGTGAGCGGCAGCGGCGACGCCAAACTGCAGCGACTGCGGGCCAGCAATGTGGCGCTCACGCTGTCCGGCCCCGGCGACGTGCGGCTGGCCAATATCGACGGCTCCCTGCACGCCAACATCAGCGGCTCGGGCGACCTCGAGGCCGACGGCCTGCGCCTGGCGCGCCTGGACGCGCGCCTCTCCGGCCCGGGCGACATGGTGCTGCGCGGCGCCAGCGGCGAAGTGCGCGCCGAAGTCACCGGCTCGGGCTCCTTCGACGCCTGCGACCTGGCCGCCGGCCGCGCCAGCACCTTGCAAAGCGGCCCAGGCGACGTCTGCCTGGGCGGCGCCATCACCCAGCTCGACGCCGAAGTCGGCGGTTCGGGCAACCTGACCGCGCTCGGCCTGCGCGCGCAGGCGGCCACCTTGCGCCTGCATGGGCCGGGCGACGCCCGGCTGGCCGGCACGGTGCGCGAATTCAAGGCGCAGATGTCGGGCTCGGGCGATATCGACGCCGGCGGCCTCACGGTCACGAAAGCCACGCTCAAGGCGCGCGGCCCGGGCGGCATCGAACTGGCCCAGGTCTCGGACACGCTGGAGGCGGAACTGCGCGGCTCGGGCAGCCTGACGTCGGCGATCCAGGGCAAGCGCCTGGTCCTGACCTCGGACGGCCCGGGCGGGGCCCGCATCAGCGGCCAGGTCGAGATGGTCCACGCGCGCCTGAGCGGCTCGGGCAGCCTGGACGGCAACCGCCTCAGGGCCGACCGCGCCGACATCGCGGTCAGCGGTCCCGGCACGGCCCGGGTGCATGTGGCCGAACGCGCGGGCAATGTGCCTGCGGGCGGCAACGGCCAGCTACTGGTGGTCGACCGTCGCGGCAGCAGCCACGCGCCGCAGTAGTCCGCAAACAACGGCCGCCGCCTGCGGCCCGCCGTTTTGACCCTGCGCCGGGGCCAGCGGTACAGTCTCGGCGATACTTTTTCCGCAGTTCCGTCCACGCCCCGCCCCGCCCACACTTCGCACAGTACCAATAATAATACCAATTCCACGCTCTATCACCAGACCGCTCGCCAGCATAAGCGCAAGCTATACATGGCCTTTGGTCTGCATTGGGGCATACCAGTTAAATACCTGTTGACATCCAGATAGGGCCTGCCTATAGTGCCTTGACCCTATTTTCCCCACCTACCATGATCGACTATCTCATCGGCGTCGACGGCGGCGGCACCAATACCCGCGTCCGCCTGGCCGGGCGCGACGGCGCCGAACTGGCCACCGGCCGCAGCGGCGCTTCCGGCCTCGTCCATGGCATCGACAACGCCTGGCGCGCGGTCGACGATGCCACCGCCAGGGCCTTCGCCGCAATCGGCATCGACGCGATTCCCCGCCAGTCGTGCGCCATCGGCCTGGGCCTGGCGGGCGTGCACAACAAGGAATGGGCGGCGGCCTTTCGCGCCGCCAATCCGGGCTATGCCGCCCTGATACTCGACACCGACGGCTTCTCGACCCTGATGGGCGCCCATGGCGGACGCCCTGGCGCCATCGTCGCGATCGGCACCGGCAGCGTGGGCGAAGCGCTGCGGGAAGACGGCACGCGGGTCGAAGTCGGCGGCTGGGGCTTCCCCTCCGGCGACGAAGCCGGCGGCGCCTGGATGGGCCTGCGCGCGATCGCCCATGTCCAGCAGGTGCTCGACGGCCGCGCCGAGGGCGGCGCGCTGGCGCGCGACGTCATCAAAGCCTGCGGCGGAGGGCGCGACGCGATCCAGGTCTGGCTCGGCAAGGCCACCCAGACCGATTACGCGAGCCTGGCGCGCTTCGTGGTGACCCATGGCGCCCTCGACCCGGTCGCCAGCGCCATCCTGGAGCAGGCGGGCCGCGAAGTGGCCACCATGGCGCGCGCGCTCGACCCCGCCGAAACCCTGCCGCTGTCGCTGTGCGGCGGCCTGGGCGACACCCTGCGCCTGTACCTGCCGGCCGAGACGCTGGCCCGCTGCAGTCCTCCCCATGGCGATTCGGCCCTGGGCGCGCTGCGCATGATCGAACTGCACTTGAAGGACACCCCGGCATGACCCGCTCAATCAACGGCAATATCCTCACTCCCGACGGCTGGGTGCGCGGCACGCTGCGCTACGGCGCCCATATCGACGCCATCGACGGCGCCGCCACCGACCCCGCATCCAACGGCGACGACTACATCCTGCCCGGCTTCATCGACGTGCACGTGCACGGCGGCGCCGGGCGCGACATGATGGAAGGCGGCGACGCCCCGCACGTGATCGCCGCCCTGCATGCGAAGCACGGCACCACCAGCCTCTTGGCCACCACCATGACCGCGCCGGTCGAGGACATCGACCGCGCCCTCTCGGCCATCGGCCGCGCCTGCGCCGCGCGCGGCAAGGGAGAAGCGCGCATCCTGGGCGTGCACCTGGAAGGCCCGTACATCAACTCCGGCAAGCTGGGCGCCCAGCCGCCGTATGCGCGCGAAGCCAGCCTCGATGAAGTGAAGCGCTTCGACGCCCAGGCGCCGATGAAGCTGATCACGGTGGCGCCCGAGATCGACGGCCACATGGAGCTGGTGCGGGTGCTCAGCGACGCCGGCATCCGGGTCCAGGTCGGCCACACCACCGGCAGCTACGAAGTCGGCGTCGACGCCCTCGCGCATGGCGCGGCCGGCTTCACCCACCTGTTCAACGCCATGCCCGGCCTGCACCACCGCGATCCCGGCATGGTCGGCGCGGCGCTGGCGCATGCCGAGTACGCCGAGATCATCCCCGACCTGCTGCACGTGCATCCGGGCGCGATCCGGACCGCGCTGCGCTGCATCCCCAAGCTGTTCTGCGTGACCGATTCGACCGCCGCCGCCGGCATGCCCGATGGCGAATACATGCTCGGTCGCCAGGTGGTCCACAAATGCATGGGCGGCGTGCGCCTGGCCAACGGCAGCCTGGCGGGCAGCACGCTGACCATGGACCAGGCGCTGCGCAACCTGGTCAGCATCGGCCTGTCGATCGAAGACGCCAGCCGCCGCGTCTCCACCAATGCCGCCGACTACCTCGGCGAAACCCTGCGCGGCCGCCTGGCGCCGGGCTGCCATGCCGACTTCGTGGTCCTCGACCGCGACCTGAACATCAAAGCCGTCCATATCGAAGGAGAACTCCTGTGACTACCGCCGCCACCTCGTCGCTCATGCTGCAGGAGGCCCTGTCGGCCGCCGATTGCATCGCCCACCAGCTGACTCAGGACGTGGAGCGCTACGCCGAGCTGGGCGCGAAGCTGCGCGCCACGCAGCTGCACAGCGCGGTGACGGTGGCGCGCGGCAGCTCGGACCACGCGTCCAACTACCTGGCCTACCTGATCATGGCGCGCATGGGCCGCCTGGTCACGTCGCTGCCGATGTCGCTCATCACCCTGTACAAGTCGCCGATCGTCGCGCGCGACACGTTGGCGGTGGCGATCTCGCAATCGGGCCAGAGCCCCGACGTGGTCGAGCCGATCCGCTACTTCCGCGACGGCGGCGCCACCACCGTGGCCCTGGTCAACGACCCCGCATCGCCGCTGGCCGACGCCGCCGAATGGACCATGCCGCTGCATGCCGGCCCTGAAAAAAGCGTGGCCGCGACCAAGAGCTTCATCGCCAGCCTGGTGGCCGGCGCGCGCCTGGTCGCCGACTGGCAGGATGACAAGGAACTGAAAAACGGCATCGCCGCCCTGCCCGACGCGCTGCGCGCCGCCACCGAAGTGGACTGGTCGGCCGCGATCGAGGTGCTGGCGCCGGCCCGCAACATCATGGTCGTGGGCCGCGGCATCAGCTTCCCGCTGGCGCTCGAATCCTCGCTCAAGTTCAAGGAAACCTCGGCGCTGCAGGCCGAAGCATTCTCCGGCGCCGAGATCAAGCACGGCCCGATGGCCCTCATCGAAGAGGGTTATCCGCTGCTGGTCTACGCCACCCGCGGCCCGACCCAGGCCGGGCTGGTGGCCCTGGCCGACGAGATGCGCGGCCGCGGCGCGCGCGTGCTGCTGGCCGCCCCGAGCGACGTCGCCAGCCGCGACCTCACGCTACCCACCGCCGCCATCCCCGACCTCGACCCGATCGCGGCGGTGCAGGCCTTTTATACGATGGCGGCCAAGCTGTCGGCCGCGCGCGGCATGAATCCGGACCAGCCGCGCCACCTGAGCAAGGTCACCAAGACCAACTGACGACGAATCTTATGTCCCGCACCATGACTGATTACCTCGGCCTGGCCGGCCAATTGATGATGGTGCGCCTGTTCGGCACCGAACTCGATGCCGACACCGACGCCTTCCTGCGCACCCACCGGATCGGAGGCGTGTGCCTGTTCCGTCAGAATATGGTGGACGCCTTTCAACTGACCCGCTTCACGGGCGCCCTGGCGGACGCGATGGGCGCGCGGGCCCTGGTCGCGCTCGACCAGGAAGGCGGCGCCGTGGTGCGCTCGACCTGGGTGCCGGCGCCGCCAAGCGCAATGGCGCTGGGCGCCGCCAACGATCCCCAACTGGCGCGCGAAGTCGGCGCGGCGGTGGCGCGCGCGGTGCGCGCGCTGGGCTTCAACTGGAACTTCGCGCCGGTGCTGGACCTGAACAACAACCCGCACAACCCCGTCATCGCCGAGCGCTCGTTCGGCGCCGACCCGGAGCAGGCCACCCGCATTGCGCTGGCCTGGATGGAAGGCAGCGAGAGCGAAGGCGTGGCCTGCTGCGTCAAGCACTTCCCCGGCCACGGCGATACGCACGTCGATTCGCACCGCGACCTGCCGCACGTGGACAAGCCGCGCGCCGAGCTGGAACGCTTCGAGTTCGCGCCGTTCCGGATCGCAGCCAGGGCGGCCACCCCGGCGCCGGCGGTCATGACGGCCCACATCGTCTATCCGGCGCTGGACCCGGTCAATCCGGCCACCATGTCGCGCGCCATCCTCACCGGCGTGCTGCGCGAGGAATTCGGCTACGACGGCGTGATCATCACCGACGGCATGGACATGCATGCGATCGCGCAACGCTACGACGCCGGCCAGGCCGCCGTCAACGCGCTGGTGGCGGGCGCCGACATGGTGATGGCGATCGGCACCCGCGAGACCCAGGTCGAGACCGTGCACGCGATCGCCGCGGCGATCCGCGACGGCGTGCTGCCGCTGCCTGACGTCGAGGCGAAACTGGCGCGTCTTGCGAGGCTGGCGGACGCGCATCCCGCTCGCGCCATCGCCTATGCCCGCGAGCAGGACGACCGCGCGCTGATGGCGCGCGCCTGGCGCGCCGGCCTGACCGAACTCGGCCAGCCGCAACGCCCCCCGCGCGGCAGCCGCGTGCGCCTGGTCGCGCGCGCCGACGTGGTCAGCGACGGCATCTCGGAAGCCGGCGTGCCGGCGGCACGCATCGCCGAGGCGCTGGCGACCCTGTACGACGTCGAACTGGTCACCTTCGCCGACAGCGAACACTTCGACTGGTCGGCGCTGCCGCAGGACGGGCGCGTCACGATCCTGGCCTCGACCTCGCGCCGCCGCTATGGCCCGAACGCGCGCGCCGGCTGGCGCCCCGACCTGCACCTGGCGCTGTGGAACCCCTACCAGGCGCTGGACTTCCCGGCCCCGGCCCTGATGAGCTATGGCTTCGCCCCACCCGCTTTGGAAGCGGCCGTGGCCTGGCTGGCCGGGGACATCGCGGCGCCGGGCACCTGCCCGGTTCCGGGCTTCGACCGTGCGTGACCTGGCCAATGCGACGCGGTTGCCGTCGACGAGGTAACGCGATGTAACGACGCTGGGCGCGCACGCGGGCTCTACGGCACAATTGGCGAGCCAGAAAATGGCTGACTATGGGACAATGCACGCTTTGTCCGAGATTGGCATTTTTGCTATATTGGTAAAAATGCGTAGCGAAAGAACGTGCCGAAAGCGCGCTTCGTCGATTTTTTGTCTAGATAGAAGGATACAGAATGTCCCAACTCCGTCTTGCCCGCCTCTGCCTGATGCTGGCCGCCGTCGGCCTCTCGGCCCCGGCCCTGACCACCGCCGTCCATGCGCAAGAGAAGCCTGCCGCCGCCGCCGCGCCGGCGGACACCGTCCGCCCAGAGCTGTTCAAGCTGCTCGACCCGGCCGCGATCAAGCCGCTGATGGATGCAAAGAATTACGCCGAAGTGCAGAGCCGCGTCCAGCAGGCCGAAGCCTTCCCGAACCGCACGCCATACGAAGACTACGTCGTCAACCGCATGAAGCTGTCGCTGGGCTCGGCGACCAACAACAATGAAATCGCCATGCCGGCGCTCGAAGCGGTGATCAATTCCGGCCGCCTGCAAGGCCAGGAACAGGCCGACTTCATCCTGGCACTGGGCAATATGCACTACAACGCCAAGGATTACACCAAGGCGATCGAGTGGTTCAAGCGCTACCAGAAAGAAAGCCCGACCCCTGAAAAAGTCGCGCCTTCCCTGATCCGCGCCTATTACCTGGGCGGCGACTTTGCCAGCGCCAAGGCGGCCCTGCTGCCGGCGATCGAAGCGACCGAGAAGGCCGGCCAGAAGCCGAGCGAGGAAGACCTGCGCCTGCTGGCCTCGTCGGCCAACAAGGTCAAGGACGATGCCGGCTACCTTATCGCGCTGGAAAAACTGGTGGCCCACTACCCGAACGACGACTTCTGGACCGACGTCCTGAACCGCGGCGTGGCCCGCAAGTCCGGCTTCGATGCGCAGACCAATATGATCAACGTGTATCGCCTGGAAGCGGCCACCGTCAAGAAGATGGCGCCGGAAGAATACGTCGACCTGGCCGAACTGGCCCTGCGCGACGGCTTCCCGAGCGAAGCCAAGAAAGCCATGGACGCCGGCTACGCCGCTGGCGTGCTGGGCCAGGGCTCGAACGCCAAGGCCCACGCCGCCCTGCGCGACAAGGCGACCAAGGGCGCGGCCGACGATGCCAAGAACATCGCCGCCGGCGAAGCCTCGGCCGCCAAGGCCAAGACCGGCGCCGGCCTGGTCAACCTGGGCTGGGCTTACGCCACCATGGACCAGGGCGACAAGGGTGTCGGCTTCATCCAGCAAGGCATCGCCAAGGGTGGCCTGAAGAACGCTGAAGAAGCCAAGCTGCGCCTGGGCATGGCGCAGGCGCTGGCCGGCAAGAAAGCCGAAGCCATCCAGACCTTCCAGACCGTCAAGGGCGGCGGCGGCGCGGGCGACCTGGCGAAATACTGGATCGTTCACCTGAACCAGAAATAATCCTTCGTCTCACGACGGACCCGCGAAAGCGGGCCGGGCTCGCTGCCCGGCCCGCTTTTTTCGTATGGACGGTTCATCCTGCCCCGCTGTCGACCGTCGGTTTTACCTGCCCAAGGTGCGCCCCCGTACATTAGCGCCGCCTGCGTCCGCCCGATAATTGCATTATTTGCATCGGAGGCAGCATGACGACGACGGTACGCAAGGGCCAGGCGCCCGCCAAGCTGGGACGCAACGAATTCCACCTGCGCTTTCGCAAGGCGTTCCAGGACCCCGGCTACGACGCGCTCGACCGCGAACTGGCGGCGATCGAGGACGTGGCCTGGGATGCGTACCAGGACGGCCGCAAGGCCCCGCACACGGTCAAGGCCGGCCCCGGCTTCGCCGACCCCGGCTACGACCTGTCGGTCGAATGGAAAGAGGCGCGCGACCGCCTGCTCGGCGCCGAGCGGCGCCAGAAGGATCCCGACTCGCGCAACCGCATTCTCCTCATCAACGCCTCGGCCCGCAACGACGGCACATGTCCCGGCGAGATCTCGAAAAGCTGGCGCATGACGCAAATGGCCAAGGACGTGTTGATGGAACAAGGATTCGAGGCCGACGTGCTCGACCTCTCCCTGCTCAATTCGGACTACGACCGCCACATCCACCCGTGCAAGGGCTGCGTGTCGACCGCGATGCCGCTGTGCCACTGGCCGTGCAGCTGCTACCCGAACCACGCCGAGCGCCAGGTCAATGACTGGATGAACGAGATCTACGAGCGCTGGGTGCTGGCCCATGGCGTCATCATCATCACCCCGGTCTACTGGTACCAGACCCCGGCGGTACTGAAACTGATGATCGATCGCCTGGTGTGCGCCGACGGCGGCAATCCCGACCCGACATCGACCCATGGCAAGGATGCCGAAACGGCCAAGCAGATCGAACGCGACGGCTGGGATTACCCCAAACACCTGGCCGGCCGCGCCTTCGGCCTGCTGGTGCACGGCGACGTGGCCGGCATCGAGGGCACGCGGCGCTCGCTGTCGGACTGGCTCGAGTGGATGGGCCTGATCAACTCGGGCAGCTTCGGCCAGCTCGACCGCTACATCGGCTATTACGAATCGTATGCCGACAGCCATGAGACCTTCGACAAGGACACCGCGGTGCAGGAAGAGACGCGCAATGTGGCGCGCGCGGTGGCCACCGCGGTGCGCGAAGTGCGCGCGGGCCGGGTCGCCGTGGTCAGCCAGCCCTTGAAGGATCCGCGTCCGAAATGATGGACTACGGCCCGGCGCTGGCCGTGACTATTGGCGAGTTTTACACAGTTGATTCTCAGTAGAATTATGGAAACACACTACTGGGGATCATCTGATGGAAGCAGTTGGCGGACTCATCATCGCAGCGATTATCGGCGTACTGATCGGCAAGGATGCCAAGGCGCGTGGCATGAGCGGCATCGGCTGGGGGCTGTTCTCGTTCCTGATCTGCATCGTCGCGGTGCCGATCTACCTCATCGTCCGCAAGCCGCGTATCGCATGACCGGCACGGTCGGCGGGCGCCTGGGCCTGTTGCTGGCGAGCGCCGCCCTGGCCTGGCTGCCGGCCAATCCGCTGGTACGCGCCGAAGCACTGCTCGGCCTGTCGCCCGGCCTCCTCGAGCGCCACCTGGGCATCAAGAATCTGTTCAGCGGCATGACGGAGGGCATGCACCAGCTCGTGCATGGCGAACTGGGCAAGGCGCTCGACGCGAACTTCCTGACGCCGCTGGTCGCCTGCGCCTTGATTGCCTGGGCCGTCACCGGCGTGCGCCTGGAGACGCGGCGCCACGAAATCCTTGCCGCCGCCTGCTTCGTCGGGCTGTCGGTGCTTGTGAACCTCGTCCATCCCCTGCCCTGAGCGGCGGGCGGCCTGCGGTATGATGGGCGTCCCAGTCCCCATGCCCGCTGAATGAATCCCCTCGTCCAACTGATGCACGACGCCGCCAAGGCCAGCCTCGCCGGCGGCGCCGGCAAGCTGCCGCTCTACCAGCAACTGCAGCGCGCGCTGCGCCAAGCGATCGACAACGGCATCTACGGCCCCTCGAGCGCCCTGCCCGCCGAACGCCAGCTGGCGCTGGAGCTGGGCATCTCGCGCATCACGGTGCGCAAGGCGATCGACAGCCTGGTCGACGACGGTCTATTGGTGCGGCGTGCCGGCTCGGGCAATTTTCTGAACACGCGCATCGAAAAGAATTTCGCCAAGCTGAGTTCGTTCTCGGAAGACATGCGCGCCCGTGGCCGGGCGCCGAGGAGCAGCTGGCTCAAGCGCTCGGAAGGCCTGGTCACGCCCGAGGAAGCGCTGCGCCTGCGGCTGTCGCCGGGCACGCCGGTGTACCGCTTCAACCGCCTGCGCTATGCCGACGATGCGCCGATGTGCCTGGAGTACGCAACCATCGCCGCCTTCGCCCTGCCCTCGCTCGAGGCAGTGGGCGACTCGATGTACGAGGCGCTGGAGGCCAGTGGAAATCGTCCGGTGCGCGCGCTGCAGCGCCTGTCGGCCCTGCTGCTGGGTGCGGAGCAGGCGCGCCTGCTGGATGCGCGCGAGGGCGATGCCGGCCTGTGCGTGGAGCGGCTGGGTTTCTTGCGCGACGGGCGCGCGGTGGAGTTTTGCCGCTCGTACTTTCGCGGCGATACCTACGACTTCGTGGCCGAACTCACTGCAGCCTGATGCGCGCAGACTGCTGGGGGAATGCTAATCTATCCTTTTTCACCACACGAGGACGATCATGTTCAAGAGAATGGCGGCGGAAGCACTGGGGCTGAGCGATATCGGTGTCATCGTCGGACCGGCGGACTACAGCAAGGTCGATGCGGACGACTACCTGTTCACGGAAGACGGTGAGCAGATCTTCTTCCTGATCAAGAGCAAGAAGGACGAGTACTGCTTCACCAATCTTGCCCTGATCCACGTCGACGGCGATTCAGCCGTGTCCTCGAAGCGCTCGATCAAGCGCTACGAGTATTCGTCGAACCTCATCACCAACGTCAGCATCGAAACTGCCGGCACGCTGGACATGGACATCGAACTGAAGTTCAACGTCAACGACACGAAGTTCTCGATCGACGTCAAAAAATCCTTCATCGAACAGTTGAAGGACATCTACAAGGCCTTGACCACCATCGGCAAGCAGCAACGGCGCGATGCCGTGTGCCGCGACAATGCGCTGCGCACGCTGGACGCCACGGCCTCGGTCCACAAGCTCAATATCGCGCCCGGCGCGGGCAGCCTGGTCAGCCAGTACGGCGAACTGCTGGAAGCGCTGAACACGGCCATGCTCGATACCCACACCAAACGCGACTTCAGCGACGTGTTCGCCAAGTACATCCACAACTGAAGCGGCGCTTCATGAAAAAAACCGTCATGCCGGGGACGGCAATGACGGTTTTTCCGTTGCGGGCAGCGTGCCCGCGCGTCTCGCGATTACGCCTTGTTCCTTGCGCGGCGGCGGCGCACTGCGCCCATCAGGCCGAAACCGGCGAGCATGGTCGCCAGGGTGGCTGGCTCCGGGACTTCGGCAAATGGCGTGTAATCGTACGTGACCTGCACCGCACCGGATGCGAGCGTGTCGAACCCGGTCATCACATTGCCTGGCCCCTTCGCGAACGAGGTACCCAGCGCGCTCAGGCCGAGCTCGATGAAACCCTTGCCCGAGAACAGGGCGAAATCGCTGGCGCTGCTGCTCAGGAAGGATTCGGCTTTGCTTGCCTCGATCGTCCCGGTATGGACGCCGGAGGTGCCAGCGAAGTCGAGAACACGGTCATAGCGGCCAAGGCTGTACAGCTGGTCGAATACAGGGTTGGCCACGACCAGCGTGCTGCCATCGGGGCGGGTCAACTCGATGGTCGAACCCAGTGTCAGGGTGACCTTCGCCGCGTTGCTGCCCCGGTTTTCGGCGAAGCCCGCGCCGCTGACCAGGCCGCTCAAGTCGAACTTGATCGAATTGAGCGTGCCGAGCTTGGTGTTGAACTTGCTGAAACGCAGCGTCTCGGACCAATCCGTTTCCGTGATTCCGATACTGTCGTTAAAGCTGATCACGGCGGCATGGGCGCCTGCGACGGGAAGCAGGGCGGCGGCGAGTGCCAGTGCGGCAAAAGTCTTTTTCAAGTTGGTCTCACTAAGTGGAAAGGCATTGGGTACATACACGACATGCAACCAATAAGCATAATTTATGCCACTAGGAAATACTTGATTAAAAACAGGGACTTGGGATTTCGCAGGACGCAAATACGCCCCGCAGTGTAAAGATTTCCGACAGGAAAACCTGCTCAAACGGCGGTGAAACCTCCGTCGACCACCATCTCGTGGCCATTGACGTAGGACGCCATGTCCGAACACAGCCACAGGGCGGCCTGCGCCACCTCGCCCGCCTCGGCGAAGCGCCCCATTGGATGGGCAGCCTTGAGCTTTTTCTCGATGCCCGGATCGCGCTCGAAGGCGCGCGCCAGCATCGGCGTCTTGACCGCGGCCGGGCACAGCACGTTGACGCGGATGCCCTCGCGCGCGTACTCGGCGGCGGCGCTCCTGGTCAGGCCCACGACAGCGTGCTTGCTGGCGCCGTAGATGGCATGGTTCGGGCTGCCGACGAGGCCGGCGATGCCGGCCATGTTGACGATCGCGCCGTGGCCCTGCTTCTGCATCTGGCGCAGCTGGTATTTCATGCACAGCCAGACGCCCTTGACGTTGACGTTCATGATGCGGTCGAACTGCTCGTCGTCGCCGTCGGCCAGCGGCTGGCGCTCTTCCTCGACCGCGGCATTGTTGATCGCGAAGTCGAGACGGCCATAGTAATTGATGGTCTTGTCGACCAGGGCTTCGACATCGCCGGCACGGGTGACGTTGCTTTGGACGAACAGCGCCTTGCCGCCGTTTTCGACGATCATCGCCGCGGTGGCGTGTCCACCGTCGATCGAGACGTCGGCCACGACGACGCTGGCGCCGGCACGGCCAAACGCCAGGGCGATGGCGCGACCGATTCCACTGGCGGCTCCGGTGACCAAAACGACCTTGCCGGTGAACGACAAACCGCTTGCCGGCTGCTGCTTGCTGATGGCCTTCATGATGCTCCCTGGATGAAACTTTTGCTTCCGAAAAGAAACATTTTAACGCATGGCTTCGTGCATTGTCACAATCCAGAGAGTTTTTGTCAGGAAACTGTTGTAGTTACGGCATAGTAACTACGGGTGTCGCCGGACCGCTCGCCTTGGTTTGGTCGCCCGCCATGAACACCGACAGCTTAGCCGGATCGATCGCCTTGCGGAATGCGGCATTCAGCTCAGGCAAAGTCACGGCCCCCAGCTTGCGCTCGAGTTCCGCCGAGGCCTCGAAGGTCTTGCCACGGTACAGGAACGAGGTCCAGCCGGATGCCAGCGCGCCGTCGTTCGAGCGCGATTGCAGGCGCTGCTGCATCAGTCCCGACTTGGCCCCTAGCAGTTCCTCGGCAGTAAAACCATCCTTGAGCGCACGCGCCAGCTCGGCGCGCACCGCCGCATCGAGTTTCGCCAGATTCTGCGGCGCCGCGATCGCATTGATAGTGAAGCTGCCGGCGCGGTCCAGGGTGCCCGGCGACACGTCCGAGCCGCCGCCATACGACAGGCCATCCTGCTGGCGGATGCGGTCCATCAGGCGCGACTTGAGGCCGCCGTCGCCAAAGATGTAATTGGCCAGCGTCAGGGCCGGATAGTCCGCGTCGTCGATGTTCAGGTCCAGGTTCAGGCGCGCGATATAGAAGCCGTTTTCCTTGTCCGGGGTATTCAGGGTACGCGCCACCGGCGCCACCTCGGCATGCGCGACCATCACCGGCGCGTGGGCCTGCGGCGCTTTCCAGGCGCCGAACAGGGTATTGACCAGCGGCGCGATTTCCTGCGCATCGAAGTCGCCCACGATGGCCATCTCGGCCGGATTGGCGCCGTAGAACTGGCCGTGGAAGGCCTTGACGTCCGCGAGACGCGCCGCCTTGGCTTCTTCAAGTTGCTCTTCCAGGCTCGGCGAATAACGGATGTCGCCGCGTGGATAGCGGTTGAAGTGCTGGCTGAGCGCGCGTACGGCCGCGCTTTGCGGTTCGTTGCGGCCCGCTTCGATGCCGACCAGCAGTTGCTGGCGCAATTGCTCGAATTCGGACTCAGGGAAAGCCGGCTCCCTGAGCACATGGGCCACGAGCTTGAGCGCCTCGGGCAGGTTGGCGCGCGTGGTCTGGAAATGGGTGGGACTGCCGGCGATCTTGAGCTTGTCGAAGGCGTCGGCCAGTTCGGCGCGCGTATAGCGGGTCGTGCCGCGCATCAGCATCAGGTTCGTCAGGGCCTGGGTCGTGCCCTTGCCGAACAGGCTTTTCTCGTCGCCGAAGTGCTGGCGCAGGTCGACTGTCACAGTTTCGCCGCGATTCTTTTTCGGCAGCAAGGCCAGCTTGACGCCGCCGGCGGTCGTCAAGGTGGTGCGCTTCATGATGTTCTGCTGGCTCGGGTCGAAATTCTCCGACACCAGGTTCGAGACGGCGGGCTTGAAGTCCTTCATCGCATCAAGCACCGTGGGCGCCGGCGGCAGTTCGGCGCGCTTCGATGCTTCTTCCGGGATGAAGGTGCCGACCGTGCGGTTGCTGCGCAGGTAATAGCGTCCCGCGCTGGCGGCAACCTGTTCGGCCGTCATCTTTTGCACGCGCTCGCGGCCCACGAAATACATGCGCCAGTCGCCCAGGGCGATCGGCTCGGACAGGGCCACGCCCACCGCCTGAGGATTGTTCAGGCTGCGCTCGACCGTGTTCAGCCAGGAGCGGCGCACCCGTTCCAGCTCCTCGGTGGTGGGCGGCTTGCTGGCCAGTTCCTCGACCGCCTGGATCAACGCCTCGCGTACCGGCTCGATCGGCTCGCCCAGCTTGACCACGGCGCCGAAGAATTGCAGGCCCGGCGCATAGCCGGTCTGGCCGAAGCTGAACACCTGGCTGGCCTTGCCGGTCTCGACCAGCAGCTTGTGCAGGCGGCCATTCGGCGCGTCGCCCATGATTTCGGAAGCGAAGCCGAGCGCCTCGGCCTCTGGATGCAGGTCGGACGGGATCTTGTAGCCGACCGCCACGAACTGCATATCGCCCTGGCGCCGCACGGCGAAGCTGCGCTCGCCGTCCTGGGTCGGCTCCACCGTCCAGAAGGCCGGCAGCGTGCGCTTGGGTTTCGGAATCGCGCCGAACAGGCGGTTGATCTTGATGAGGGTCGCGCGCTCGTCGAACTGGCCGGCCACCAGCAGCACCGCATTGTCGGGCTGGTAATAGGTGCGATAGAACTCCTGCAGGTTTTCGATGCGCACGTTCTCGATGTCGCTGCGGTTGCCGATGGTCGAGCGGCCATAGCTGTGCCAGTCATAGGCGACGCTCTGCATGCGCTTGAACAGCACGTTGCCGGGTTCATTCTCGCCGGCCTCGTACTCGTTGCGCACCACGGTCATCTCGGACGCGAGATCCTTGGCCGAGACGAAGGAATTGACCATGCGGTCAGCCTCCATCTGCAAGGCCCAGTCCAGGTTTTCCGTTGACGCCTGGAACACCTCGTAGTAATTGGTGCGGTCGAGCGAGGTGGTGCCGTTGAACTGCATGCCGCGCTCGGAAAACTGCTTGGTGATGTCGCGGTTGTTCTTCGCGCCCTTGAACAGCAGGTGCTCGAGCAGGTGGGCCATGCCGGTCTCGCCATAGTTCTCGTGGCGCGAGCCGACCAGATAGGTGACGTTCACGGTCACGGTCGGCCGCGAAGCGTCCGGGAACAACAGCACTTTCAAGCCATTCGCCAGCCGGTATTCGGTGATGCCTTCGACCGACGGGCCGAGGGTGACGCCCTTGGGGAGCGCCGCGCCGGTGGCGGCCTTGTTGGCGCCTGGGGCTGCAGGGGCGGCGGCGGTCGCCGGCGCGATCATGACCAGGGCCAGGCAGCCCGCTGCTACATGCGCGGCCATCCCGCGCAACTGAAATCTCGAATTCATGGTGTCCCGTCTACTCGGCGGGACGCCAACCGTCCCGCCTGCTCCAAGATGGTAGCAGACGGGCGTCTTGCTCGTGACCTAACCACTTACTCAGTTGACATAACTTGCCGGCAAGCAGCTACTGGCGCACACGGCGCTCGTGCGATTGCTGCCAGGAGCCGATGCGTGACAGCTCGCTCATCTCTTCGGCCAGGAACTCGAGGAGGTCGTCGGCGCTGACGATGCCGCAGAGATTGCCCTGGGCATCCACGACCGGCACCCGGCGGATGCCGCGCAGGCGCATGTGCTCGATGGTCTCGTAGACGTCGTCGGATCCGCTGGCGGTGAGCAGGTCGTCGCTCATGATGTCGCCGGCCAGCAGGCTGGCCGGATCGAGCCCGGGAGCGACGACGGCCAGCACGATGTCGCGATCGGTCAGGATGCCGAGCGGGACGTTGCCGCCGCCGTCGGTGTCGACCACGACCAGGTCGCCGACGTGGTGACGCCGCATCAGCATGGCGGCGCCCTGCACGGTCTCGTCGCGGGTGCAGCAGATGGTGTCAGTGGTACAGATTTCGCCGATGCGCATGATGCCCTCCCCTGCCCTGATCCGGGTGAGGCTAAGCCAAAACAAAATTGGCGCTTTGACTTCGATCAAAGCGCCAATGGCGGCTAGCTTGCGGGGATGTTCAGGCGGCGCCTGGCTTCTTTTCGCCCGGCAGCGGCACGAAACAGGCGTCGACCACCTGCATATCGTTGTCCTTGGCGAAGCTGACCACGAAGTGATAGGCCAGCGGTTCGATCTTCTGCAGGCTGCGGTTGACCACGACGGCCTTGGTGCCGTTGACCACGGTCGGGTAGACGTAGGGCGAAAACTTCAGGTGGGCATTGGGACCGCCGGAACCCGGACAATAGCAGGACATGACGCCGCACAGCCGCTCGGCCCAGTCGCTCGGGCGGAACGTCTTGCCTTTATTCGTGATGCCCAGGATAAAAAACTCGCCAGCGAGTTCTGCTTCCGTGGGTGGCGCTTGGTCGGTCATAGTCCTGCGGGCTCAGACAGAAAATACTGCGTGGGTGAGAGCAAATTCGGCTCAGTGCAATACAGCTTTGCTCGGCTCAGGCAGTATTATATCTTATAGAAGACTTGAGGACGAGGCCCGGCGCGCCACACTGCCTGTGGCCGCTCAGCTCAGCCAGGCTTAGCGCAGCCAGGCCACGCTCGAGGTCAGCAGCAACAGGATCATCCACAAGATCAGGGCGCGCCACACCAGTCCAACCGTGCTCTGCAGGGCGCGCACGTTCGGCTCCTCACCCGGCAGCACGTCCACATCGCTTTCGCTCAAGTCCACCGTGGCGGCGTCCGCCGGTAGCAATTGTGGCGCATTTTCGTTCGGCGTGCCGAGGCGCACACCCATCGCACCGCCGCCAGCCGACAGGATGATGCCGCGCGCCTCGTCGGTCCAGCGGTTGGCGAAGTTGCGCCAGGCATAGACGGCGTCCTCGAAATTGCCGACCACGGCAAATGCCACCGCCGTCAGACGCACCGGTACCCAGTCGATCCAATAGAAGGCCTTGGCGGCGAACTGGCCGAAGGCTTCGTTGCGCATATGGTCGGGCTCGTTCCAGGCGCGCGACAGGTATTCGGACACGCGGTACATCACGGCGCCCGCCGGCCCCAGCGGCATCAGGAACCAGAAGAACACGCCGAACACATTGCGGTGCGTGGTGATCAATGCCTTCTCGACCGCGATGCGGGTGATTTCGGTGCTATCCATCCCGACCGTGTCCAGCCTCGTCCATTCGGCCAGGAGGGCGCGCGCCCTCGGCTCATCCCCGGAATTGAGCGCGAACTGGATCGAGGTGAAGTAATGGCTGTAGTGACGGAAACCGAGGGTCAGGTAGACGATCAGGACATTCCAGGCAAAGGCCAGGAACACCAGGTTGTAGTGCATGAAGAACCAGTAGACGAGCCAGGTCGGCAGCATCAGCGCGCTCATCATCAGGATCCAGCCCATGCGCCCATTCTTTTGCTCACCGGCATTGAACCAGGTCTCGATACGCACGGCGAGCGACTTGACGCCGCCATACACCTGGTTATCGGCGCGCAGCGGTTTCAGTTGCTCGATGAGCAGTGCGCACAGGATGGAAAAGAATGTCATTCAGGAACCCTTTTTTGTTATGGCAATACGACTGCCCCGTTACGATAACGGAGAAGCCCGCCAGAATCAAATCCGGACCTGTAATAAAAGATTACGCACGCAAGAAATGGAAGAGGTTGCGCAGCATGGCGGCAGTCGCGCCCCAGATAAAATATTGTTCGTAAGGCATCGTATAAAAGGCGCGCCTGCCCGCCCCTTGCGGCAATTCGAATACCCGGCGCTGATGGTTCAGGCCATCCATCAGGAAGCTGAGGGGCACTTCGAACGCTTCGGCCACTTCGCCCGGATCGGGCTGCAGCTCGAATGGCGGCTGGACCAGGGCCACCACCGGCGTCACGCGATAGGCGCTGACAGTGGTGTAATCAGGCAGCACGCCGATGATCTCGATATGCCGGCGGTGCAGGCCGACTTCTTCCTCGGTTTCGCGCAGCGCCGTCTCGATCGGGGACGAATCGAGTTCTTCGGCCCGGCCGCCGGGAAAACTGATCTGGCCGGCATGGCTGGACAAATGGTCGGTCCGCAAGGTCAGCAGCACGGTCACGCCCTCGGGGCGCGCCACCAGCGGCACCAGCACGGATGCACGGCGCAGCGTGGCGCCCGTCATGCCGCGGCCTTCGTCCGACGCTTCCTCTTCCCATGGCAGGGTTTGCGCAAAGCGTGCGCGCAGCGCGGCCGGGATCAGGCGCGCAGGCGCCACCGGCGCCTCGCCGGCAAGGCTGGTCACCGGCAACTGGGTCGGATCGAAAACGAATTTGGCCAAACTGAATCCTTTGCAATACTGCGCCAGAATAGAAAAAGGCATCCTTGCGGATGCCTTTTTCTGAGCACGAGTACGATTACTCGGCAGCAGCGACGGTCTTGACGCGACGCTGTGGCAGTTTTTCTTTGATACGTGCCGACTTGCCCGAACGTTCGCGCAGGTAGTACAGCTTCGCACGACGGACGTCACCACGACGCTTGACTTCGATCGAAGCGATCAGCGGCGAGTACAGCTGGAACGTACGCTCGACGCCTTCGCCGGACGAGATCTTGCGAACGATGAAGTTCGAGTTCAGGCCACGGTTACGACGCGAAATCACGACGCCTTCGTATGCCTGGGCGCGCTTGCGGTTGCCTTCGACGACGTTGACGCTGACGATAACGGTATCGCCAGGTGCGAAATCAGGGATCTCGCGGCCGAGGCGCGCGATTTCTTCTTGCTCGAGTTGTTGAATCAGATTCATTTTTTTATGACTCCAAAAACCATCTTGCTGGCACTACCTTCGCCCAGTAGAGGATGGGGTTGAACGACGGACAACGCGTCCGCCGTTGCATGTGCCTTTATTGCCGGCACATATTCTTTAACCTGCAGGTTCGACCAACCCTGCCAGTATCTTACAAGGCAGGTTTTTCCAAACCTGCCAAAAAGCGCTCGTCCTTCTCGCTCAGCTGACCGGCGGCGCGCGCCTTGTCCAGCAGATCGGGCCGCTTCGCTGCGGTCGCTTCCAGCATGCGCTGGCGGCGCCACTTGACGATCTCGGCGTGGTTGCCGCCCATCAGGACCGGCGGCACCGGCATGTCTTCGTACACTTCCGGCCGCGTGTAATGCGGCGAATCGAGCAGGCCGTTGACGAAGCTGTCTTCGACCGCCGAGGCATCGTCGCCCAGCACGCCGGGAATCAGGCGCACCACCGCATCCATCAAGGCCATGGCCGGCAATTCACCGCCCGACAGCACGAAGTCGCCGAGAGAAATTTCCTCATCGACGCAGCGGTCCAGCAGGCGCTGGTCCACCGCTTCGTAGCGGCCGCACAGGATCACCAGGCCGGGCTCGTCCTTGAGCGCCATCGCGCGCTCGTGGGTCAATGGCTTGCCTTGCGGCGACATGAACACCACGCGCGGACTTGGCAGGCCGAGCTCGATTTGTCTTTGCTTCGCTGCATTGATCGTCGCTTCGAGCGGCTTGGCCATCATCACCATGCCGGGGCCGCCGCCATAAGGGCGATCGTCCACGGT
The DNA here is from genome assembly GCF_057657035.1 of Massilia sp. Soil_C_3. NCBI lineage: Bacteria > Pseudomonadati > Pseudomonadota > Betaproteobacteria > Burkholderiales > Oxalobacteraceae > Massilia > Massilia sp. Soil_C_3. The sequence continues at coordinate 152,140 of NZ_JBDGJG010000002.1, read as the reverse complement.
GCGGTGGCGGTCCTGCGTGAAATCACGGGGATTCCAGATCTGCAGGCCCCAGCGTTGCTGCTCGAAGGCGCGTCGGGTGACTCCCGACTGCGTCAATGCGGCGAACATTTCAGGGAACAAGCTGACGACGTCAAACTGCATCGCGACTTGCTCCTCTCACGGACGGGCTCAAAAATCGAGACCCCAATCCAGCGTAATCAGTTGTTGCTCGAGGCTGACGGTCTTGACAAACTGGTCCACGAACGGCACGAGGCGCTCTTGCGCCTTGCCTTCGGACGCTGGATCAGCGACCGGAGTGATGCGCAAAATCGATTGCGCGCCGTTGTGCATCATGTCGGTCACCTTGCCCAGGGCTTCGCCCTGCAGGTTGACCACATCCAGGCCGATCAGGTCGGACCAGTAATACTCGCCCTCTTCGAGCGCTGGAAACTCGCTGCGCGCGACCTGCACCGTTGCACCCTTGAGCGCCTCGGCTTCATCGCGGTCACGCATGCCGACCAGGGTAGCGACAACATCGCCACCGTGCAGCTTTGCACTCCGTACCGAGACGGCGTGCAGGGTCGGCTTGTCGAGCCACCAGGTTTTCACGCTCAGCAGCGCATCGGCCTCGGGCGAATGCGGGGAGACACGGATGCCGCCCACAATGCCATACGCACCGGAAACATAACCGACCGGAGTCAGGTCATCGGGGATTTGCACCCCGCTCGCTACTGCTGAATCGTTCACTACAAGCTTGCCTGCTTAAAATTAAGCAGCTGGCTTTTGCTGGGCGACCAGGCGAGCGACGGTTGGCGACAGTTGTGCGCCAACGCCTTGCCAGTGAGCCAGACGGTCAGCAGCGATACGCAGGCCGACTTCGGCGCCCGAAGCCATCGGGTTGTAGAAACCGATGCGCTCGATGAAACGACCATCGCGACGGTTGCGCGAATCGGTTGCAACGATATTGAAGAACGGACGCTTTTTAGCGCCACCACGAGCCAAACGAATAACGACCATAATATTTCCGAAAAAGTTGTTCTGGACGGAGAAAGTCGACGATTATAGCGCGCGACACCGAACAGCAGCAAGCGTTAATGACAACGGGCGCGCAGTCCCAGAAGAATCAGCCATTATCGCTGATTTTTCACCACACCGCCACCGGCCATCCGCCCAAATCCGCAGCTTGTCGCGTGAAACGTGCCATTCCTGCAAATCTCGACCATACTCTTGCTGTCCTGAACTAATGAACAACATGACATGGCCGCTACGCACAACAACAAGACCGTCGCCACCCTGCTCGCCCTGCTGCTGGGTGGATTCGGCGCCCATCGCTTCTACCTGAAGGGCGGCGCCGACCGACTCGGGCTATTGCACCTGTGCGCGCTGCCCATCACCGGCATCCTGTATGGCGCGGTCAAGCCGCACCCCTTCTATGTGATCCTGCCGCTGCTGGTGTCGTGCATTGCCGGCTTCATCGAAGCGCTGGTGATCGGGCTGACACCCGACGAGAAGTGGGATGCGACATACAACGCCGGCAGCGGCCGGCAATCGCGCTCGAACTGGATCTTGCCGGTGCTGCTGGTGATCACGATGCTGACCGGCGCCATCGTCCTGATCGGGACGATGGCGCGGCTGTTCGACATCCTGTTTACCGGCGGCGCCTACGGTTAGAACTGCTCGACGTCCAGCGCCAGCACGCCCGCCGCGCCGTCGACGATCGACGTGCGCAGCCCCGGCGCCTGCGACAGGATGTGATCGGCGAAGAAGCGCGCGGTGGCGATCTTGGCGCGATAGAAGGCGGCGTCGCCCTCGCCCGCATCGAGCTTGCCTTGCGCCACCAGCGCCGCGCGCGCCATCTGCCAGCCGCCCAGGACGATACCGGCCAGCTTCAGGTACGTCACGCTGCCGGCAAACACGGCGCGCACGTCCGATTTGACATTGGCGACCACGTAATCGACGACCTGCTCCAGCGCGGTCGCGCCTTCCCGCAGGCTGCGCGCGATCGCAGCATGATCCTCGCCCTGTGCATCGCCCAGCTGCGCCTCGACCGCGCGGATCTGCGCGACCAGCGACCTGGCCACCGCACCGCCGTCGCGCACCGTCTTGCGCCCCACCAGGTCGTTGGCCTGGATCGCCGTCGTACCCTCATAAATGGTGAGGATCTTGGCGTCGCGGTAATGCTGGGCCGCGCCGGTTTCTTCGATAAACCCCATGCCGCCATGCACCTGCACGCCGTCGCGCGCGACATTCTCGCTCATCTCGGTCGACCAGCCCTTGATCACCGGAACGAGGTATTCATATACGGCCAGGTTCGCCTGGCGGGTCGCCGCATCGGGATGGTGATGGGCCAGGTCCGAGATGCCGGCGCCGACATAGGCCAGCGCACGCGCGGCCTCGGTCTGCGCGCGCATCGACATCAGCATGCGGCGCACGTCCGGGTGGTTGATGATCGCCACGGGACCGCTTGATCCCGACACTTCGCGCGACTGGATGCGGTCTTTTGCAAACGTCACCGCCTGCTGATAGGCGTGTTCGGCCAGGCCGACGCCCTGCATGCCCACGCCGAAGCGGGCCGCGTTCATCATGATGAACATGTATTCCAGGCCGCGATTCTCTTCACCCACCAGGGTGCCGATCGCGCCGCCGCCGTCGCCGAACTGCAGCACGGCGGTCGGGCTGGCCTTGATGCCCAGCTTGTGCTCGATCGAGACACAGTGCACGTCGTTGCGGCTCCCTAATGAACCATCGTCATTGATCAGGAACTTGGGCACGATGAACAGCGAGATGCCCTTCACGCCCGGCGGCGCATCGGGCGTCCTCGCCAGCACCAGGTGGACGATGTTCTCGGTCATGTCGTGATCGCCATAGGTGATGAAGATCTTGGTGCCAAAGATTTTATAGGTGCCGTCGCCCTGCGGCTCGGCGCGGGTGCGCACGGCGGCCAGGTCGGAGCCGGCCTGCGGCTCGGTCAGGTTCATGGTGCCGGTCCACTGGCCCGAGATCAGCGGCTCGAGGAAGCGCGCTTTCTGCGCGTCGGAACCTGCGGTGAGCAGCGCCTCGATGGCGCCGTCGGACAGCAGCGCGACCAGCGCGAACGCTAGGTTCGCGCCATGCAGCATCTCCATGCACGGCGTGGCCACCAGCTTGGGCAAGCCCTGGCCGCCGAATTCCTGCGGGTGCTGCACGCCCTGCCAGCCGGCGTCGGCGTAGGCGCGGAAGGCTTCCTTGAAGCCCTTGGTCGTGGTGACCGCGCCATCCTTCCAGAAGCTGGGTTCCTTGTCGCCGGCATGGTTCAGCGGAGCGATCACTTCGCCGCAGAATTTCGCGTTTTCTTCCAACACCGCTTCCACGGTATCGGGCGTCGCGTCCTCGCAGCCGGGCAGCGCATTGACCTCGGCGAGGTTGGCCAGTTCATTGAGGACGAACTGCATGTCTTTCAGCGGGGCTTTGTAGCTCACCTGTGTCTCCTAGAATATGTCGTTTGCCGATAAAAAAACGCCGCTCCCGCGGCAAGAAGAGAACCCGCGTCTTCAATCGTCAGCCGCACACGCTGAACCGTCGTTCCCGCGCAGGCGGGAACCTCAGTTCATCGGACAGCCACGAACGCTTGCCATCCAGGCAGCGCATGAAAACTTGGGTTCCCGCCTGCGCGGGAACGACGTTCCAAAGTAGGTTGGCGGGGCAGGCGCTGCAAGTTTGCACGCTCCGCCCCAGTCAGAAATTAGCCCAGTTCCTTGACCAGCTCCGGCACGACCTCGAACAGGTCGCCCACCAGGCCGTAGTCGGCGACCGAGAAGATCGGCGCTTCAGGGTCCTTGTTGATGGCGACGATGGTCTTCGAATCCTTCATGCCGGCCAGGTGCTGGATCGCGCCCGAGATGCCGACCGCGATGTACAGGGTCGGGGCGACGATCTTGCCGGTCTGGCCCACTTGCCAGTCGTTCGGCACGAAGCCGGCGTCGACCGCGGCGCGCGAAGCGCCCATGGCGGCGCCCAGCTTGTCGGCCAGCGGCTCCAGGATCTTGAAGTTGTCGGCCGAGCCGATGCCGCGGCCGCCCGAGACGATCACCTTGGCGGCGGTCAGCTCGGGACGGTCCGACTTGGCCAGCTCGCGACCCACGAAGGTCGAGGTGCCCGAGTCGGCGACGGCGGTCACGCTCTCGATGGCCGCCGAACCACCGGTGGCTGCCGAATCGAAGGCCGTGCCGCGCACGGTGATGACCTTGACCTTGTCGCTCGACTGCACCGTGGCGATCGCGTTGCCGGCGTAGATCGGACGCTCGAAGGTGTCGGGCGAGTCGACCTTGGTGATCTCGGAGATCTGCGCCACGTCCAGCTTGGCGGCCACGCGCGGCAGGATGTTCTTGCCGTAGGCGGTAGCCGGGGCCAGGATGTGCGAGTACTCGCCGGCGATGGCCAGGATCTGCTCGGCCACGTTCTCGGCCAGGCCGTCGGCGAAGTGCGGCGCGTCGGCGACCAGCACCTTGGCCACACCGGCGATCTGGGCGGCGGCTTCGGCGGCGGCGCCGCAGTTCGAACCAGCGACCAGGATGTGGACCTCATTTGCACCACCAGCGCCGCATTGGGCGGCAGCCGTCACGGTGTGGTGGGTAGCGCCCTTCAGGGAGCCGTTGTCGTGTTCAGCAATGACTAATGCGACCATATTGATTCCTATGTATTAAGTAACGACAGACGACTCAGATGACCTTGGCTTCGGTGCGCAGTTTCTGCACCAGGGTCGCCACGTCCGGCACCTTGACGCCGGCCGAGCGCTTGGCCGGCTCGACGACCTTCAGGGTCTTCAGGCGCGGCGCGACGTCGACGCCCAAATCTTCTGGCTTGATGGTCTCGAGCGGCTTCTTCTTCGCCTTCATGATGTTCGGCAGCGTCACGTAGCGCGGCTCGTTCAGGCGCAGGTCGGTGGTGATGATCGCAGGCAGGGTCAGGGCAACGGTTTCCAGGCCGCCGTCGACTTCGCGGGTCACGGTGACCTTGCCGTCTTCCAGCACGACTTTCGAGGCGAAGGTGGCTTGCGGCCAGCCCAGCAGCGCAGCCAGCATCTGGCCGGTCTGGTTCGAATCGTCGTCGATCGCCTGCTTGCCCAGGATGATCAGTTGCGGCTGCTCCTTGTCGGCCAGCGCCTTGACGATCTTGGCCACGGCCAGCGGCTCGGTGTCGCCGGCGGTTTCCACCAGGATGCCGCGGTCGGCGCCGATCGCCATGCCGGTACGCAGGGTTTCCTGGCACTGGGCCACGCCCACCGAGACCGCCACCACCTCGGTGACCTTGCCGCCCTCTTTCAGGCGCGTTGCCTCTTCGAGTGCGATCTCGTCGAACGGGTTCATCGACATCTTGACGTTGGCGACATCGACGCCGCTATTGTCGGACTTGACGCGAACCTTGACGTTGTAGTCGACCACGCGTTTGACGGGTACCAGGACTTTCATAGGGTGCCTTTAAAAATGGGATGGATCGAAATAAGTGGCATAGATTATATGAGAAATCGACGCTCCGGACCAAATTAAAGCACGATCGTGCGATTTTTAGTTAGAGGAAAACACCTAATCGGCCTATCTCGGTTTTTACAGGGGGAGCGGACGGGGCTGGACGCCCCGTCTCAGGGTAAGGATGCGGCTGCAACATCGGCTGCAGCCTGTCGCATCATTTGCGGCGCATCAGGAAGGTGAACTCGCCGTTCTCGTGGGTATGTGCCAGCAAGGCATTGCCAGTTTGCTTGGCAAATGCCTGGAAATCGCGCACGGAGCCGGTGTCGGTGGCAACGATGCGCAGCACCTGGCCGGTTTCCATCTCGGCGAGCGCCTTCTTGGCTTTGAGGATGGGCAGCGGACAGTTCAGTCCGCGTGCATCCAGGTCTCTCTGGAATTCCATGGTGTCGGTTTCAAAAGTGATATCGCTCATCGCATTACCTGCTTTGATTAAGTGGTCCAACTTCAGTCGCATACTACTCCAATTCGGGCAGTATGACGCACCGCACCAAAATAGTCACACATTGTTGCAAGATTGCAACCGCAATGTGAATTGCTTGACCGTATTACATTGAGTGTGTACTGGATGCTCACGAATCGGCACTGCAGCGGTGCAGCATGATCCTTAGATGCGGTCCGAAATGAGGCACGCAATAGTCCGAATGACCATGAAAACAAAGTGTTACGACTTTCGGTCGGGATCGGGGCTACACCTTCCTACCACCCCAAACGCGTCGTCCCCGCGCAGGCGGGGACCCAAGGTTTCATGCGCTGTGTCTACGTAAATCGTAGTGGCTGCGCAAAGGACTTGGGTCCCCGCCTGCGCGGGGACGACGTGTTGAGGCTAAATTCTAAAGGTAGCGTTTGCGGAAGATCAGGCGCGTTCGCCAACCCAGCCAGCCACGCCGGCCAGCGCCGCCGGCAGGCCCGATGGGTCGGTACCACCTGCTTGCGCCATATCAGGGCGACCGCCGCCCTTGCCGCCCACCTGCTGGGCGACAAAGTTCACCAGCTCGCCGGCTTTGACTTTACCGGTGGCATCCTTGGTCACGCCAGCGATCAGGCTGACCTTGCCATCGACGACACTGGCCAGCACGATGGCGGCCGTGCCCAGCTTGTCCTTCAGCTTGTCCATGGCTTCGCGCAGGGTGGCGACGTCGGCGCCTTCCATCGTTGCCGCCAGCACCTTGATGCCGTTGACGTCGACTGCCTTGCCCAGCAGCTCGTCGCCCTGGCCGGCCGCCAGCTTCGATTTCAGCGCGGCGACTTCCTTCTCCAGCGTCTTGACCTGGTCCTGCACCTGGGCGATGCGGGCGGTCAGCTCGTCCGGGCTGGTCTTGAGCGCACCGGCCGCTTCGATCAGCTTGCGGTTGATCGACTGCACCAGCGCCAGGGCGCCCTCGCCCGTCACCGCTTCCACGCGGCGGATGCCGGCGGCAACGCCGCCTTCCGACACGATCTTGAACAGGCCGATGTCGCCGGTGCGGGTCACGTGGACGCCGCCGCACAGCTCCTTCGAGGTGCCGATGTCCAGCACGCGCACGGTATCGCCATACTTCTCGCCGAACAGCGCCATCGCGCCATGCTTGACGGCGTCGTCGAAGGACATATTGTGCGACTGGGTTGGATGGTTTTCCAGGATTTCGCGGTTGACGATGGCTTCCACTTGCGCGATCTCGTCGGCGGTCAGGGCTTGCGGGTGGCTGAAGTCGAAGCGGGTCTTGTCTGGATCGACCAGCGAGCCTTTTTGCTGCACGTGGCTGCCCAGCACTTCGCGCAAGGCCTTGTGCATCAGGTGGGTGGCCGAGTGGTTGCGGATGGTGCGGCCGCGCTTGACGGTGTCGACCTGCGCGTCGACGGTGGCGCCGACCTTCAGCGAACCCTCGCGCAGCACGCCGTGGTGGCCGAACACGTCGGCCTGGATCTTGAGCGTGTCTTCCACATCGAACTGCACGCCGGCAGTGCCGATGACGCCCTGGTCGCCCACCTGGCCGCCCGATTCGGCATAGAACGGGGTGGTGTCGAGCACGACGATGCCGGCCTGGCCGGCCTTGAGTTCGTCGACCTTCACGCCGTCGGCGTACAGCGCCAGCACGTGGGTATTGTGGGCCAGCGCGTCGTAGCCGACGAACTTGGTCTTCTCGCCCGCGTACTCGACGTTGGCGGCCATCTTGAACTTGCCGGCGGCGCGCGCGGTCTTCTTCTGCTGTTCCATGGCGGCGGCGAAGCCTGCCTCGTCGAGCGTGACGTTACGCTCGCGGCAGATATCGGCGGTCAGGTCGAGCGGGAAGCCGTAGGTGTCGTACAAGGTAAAGGCGGTGGCGCCATCGAGGTTCTTCGGATCCTTGGCCAGCTGGGCTTCCAGGATCTTCATGCCGTTTTCCAGGGTCTCGCCAAAACGCTCTTCTTCGGCCTTCAGCACCGACGCCACGCGGTCTTTCACGTTGCGCAGTTCCGGATAGGCTTCGCCCATCTCGAGGTCCAGGTCGGCCACCAGCTTGTAGAAGAACGGTTTCGTCTGGCCCAGCTTATGGCCGTGGCGCAGCGCGCGGCGGATGATGCGGCGCAGGACGTAGCCGTGGCCTTCGCTGCTCGGAATGATGCCGTCGACGATCATGAACGAGGCCGAGCGGATGTGGTCGGCGATGACCTTGAGCGAGTTATTGCCCAGGTCGTCGATGCCGGTCTCGCGCGCCGCTGCCTTGATCAGGTTCTGGAACAGGTCGATCTCGTAGTTGCTGTGCACGTGCTGCAGCACGGCGGCCAGGCGCTCCATGCCCATGCCGGTGTCGATCGACGGCTTCGGCAGCGGGGTCATATTGCCCGCTTCGTCGCGGTTGAACTGCATGAACACCAGGTTCCAGATCTCGATGAAACGGTCGCCGTCTTCTTCGGCCGAACCTGGAGGGCCGCCCCAGATGTCGGCGCCGTGGTCGAAGAAGATCTCGGTGCACGGGCCGCATGGGCCGGTGTCGGCCATCTGCCAGAAGTTATCCGAGGCGTAGCGCGCGCCCTTGTTGTCGCCGATGCGGATGATGCGCTCTTTCGGCACGCCGATCTCGTTGGCCCAGATGTCGTAGGCTTCGTCGTCCTCGAAATAGACGGTGACGGTCAGCTTCTCGGCCGGCAGGCCATAGACCTTCGTCAGCAGTTCCCAGGCATACTGGATCGCATCGCGCTTGAAATAGTCGCCGAAGCTGAAGTTGCCCAGCATTTCAAAGAAGGTGTGGTGACGCGCGGTGTAGCCGACGTTTTCCAGGTCGTTGTGCTTGCCGCCGGCGCGCACGCAGCGCTGGACCGAGGTCGCGCGCGAATACGGGCGCGAATCCAGACCCAGGAACACATCCTTGAACTGCACCATCCCGCTATTGGTCAACAGCATGGTCGGGTCATTGCCAGGCACCAGCGGGCTGGAACGCACGATGGAATGGCCTTTGGATTCAAAGAACTTCAGGAACTTTTCGCGAATGTCTGAGGATTTCATGTCTGTTGGAAGGGCGGAATGAGGCAGCGTGCCAATAAAGGAACGATTATAGCCTAGCCGCCGCCGTCAATATTAGTCCGACTGATATTGACAACTTGCCAGCAACAATGGATTCAGCGCAGCAGGTTCGAGATCGCGCGGGTCCTTGGCTCGACTGGAGCCAACATCGTCCTGGCAGCTCCCTGCAGGATGCGCGCACGGGCCTCGCCGGTCGGATCGGTATCGCGGCGGCGCGCGCCGGCCTGCACCGACTTGCCGACGAGGTCGAGCCAATGGCTGATAGCGGCCTGGGCGCCTTCGGCGTGCGGGGACAACGGAATGATGGTGGTCGAGGGTGCCATGCTAGCTGCTTCAAAGAGATCGTCTTTACTTAACGTCTCCCGGGCAACCATTCTTGAGGCCGCCAGACAAATATATTGCTGAGCCGAAAGTCCCTCAGGCGAAATCCGGCCCGATCAGGTCGATGCGATCGGTGCAGAAGGCGTCTACGCCCCACTCCAACAAGGTGCGCGCACGGCCGGGATCGTTGACGGTATAGCAGAACAGGCCGAAGCCGCCGTCCTTCACCGCCCGCGCCATCTCCGGCCCGAGGTGCTGATGATTGGTGTGGATGGCAACCGCGTCCAGCGCCCGCGCACGTACCGCCCAGTCCGGCCCCAGCGCGCTGATCAGGCAGGCGCGGGGAAGCTGCGGCGCGGTCAGGCGCGCGCTGGCCAGCGCCACGTCGCTGAACGAAGACAGCAGCGGGACCCGGGCCATGTCCCCGGCCGCGAGTTCGGCGACGAACAGCTCGGCGGCCAGCGCCGCCACGACCGCGCCAGTTTCCGCCTCAAAGCCGGGCGCCGGCTTGATCTCGATATTCATCCACACGCCCTGCTCCTTGCACAGGCGCGCGAATTCGGTAAACAGCGGCACCGGCTCATCGGCAAACGCCGGAGCGAACCAGGCGCCGGCATCCATCGCCGCCAGATCGGCTGCATCGTACTCGAACACGCTGCCCATGCCCTTGACCGTGCGGCCCAGGCCGGGATCGTGCACCACCACGGGAATGCCATCGCGCGCCAGCATGACGTCGAACTCGACCGCGCGAAAGCCCGCCTGCATCCCGCAGCGCAGGCCGGCATAGGTGTTCTCGGGCGCCAGGGCGCCGCCGCCGCGGTGGGCCAGGATGCGGGGATAGGGCCACATGTGCGCCGCCTCTCGACAGTCAGGCCGGCACGCCAAGGCGCCAGGCCAGCCAGGCGAAGGCGCCCAGGTTCAGCGCCACCGTCAGCTGGAACTTGCGCTGGAACGACTGCTTGCTGGTCTTGTGGCGCAGCCATTGCTGGGCCAGCAGGGCGCCCGGCCAGCCGCCGACCAGGCCGAGGATCAGCAGCGTCGACTCAGGCGTGCGCCAGGACTGCGAACGCGCTGCCGACTTGTCGATGGCGTAGGCGACGAAGCAGGTCAGGCTGGTCGTCAGGTAGGCGGCGCCGACCAGCTGGGACATGTCCCAGGCCACGCTGGCGAACAGGTAAATGGCGAGGAAGAGGGCGAGCGGTAGATAGCGCATGACGACAGCTTACCGTTCAAGGCTCGCGAATGTCCACTGGGCAAATGCGGGTCGAGCGTGCGCGGATACCCGCCCTGGGTTCGTCATCGAACAGAGCAGGTGATACCGAACGCCTACCCTGAACTTTCACAGGTATCACATCAAGTGGGAGATGACATGGCTTTTGATTTAGGAAACTTACTGCAGCAGTATATCGGCGGTGCCGGCGCTACTGCCAACAATGGCAAGGCGTCCGACGACTTCGACCAGGTGGCGCAGAACGCGCCCCGCGCCAGCATCGCCCAGGGCATTGCCAGCGCCCTGCGTTCAGACCAGACCCCGCCCTTCCCCCAGATGGTCAGCCAGTTGTTCGGGCAGAGCAATCCCGACCAGCGCGCCGGCATGCTCAACAGCCTGTTGGGCGGCGCCGGTGGCGGCTTGCTCGGCTCCGTCGCTGGCGGCGCATTGGGCAAGATCTTCGGCGGCAACGCGCCATCGAAGGTAACGCCGGAACAGGCGGCGCAAGTCTCGCCTGAGCAAGTGCAAGAACTGGCCGAAAAGGCGCAACAAGAGAATCCCGGCATTGTCGACCGTATGAGTGACTTCTATGCCGAGCATCCAACCTTGATCAAGGCTGCCGGCGGCGCCGCGCTGGCGGTCGCGCTCGGCTACATGGCAAACAATATCCGTAAACAATCACCAGAAAAGGAGGGTCCCGTGGGTATCCTGAGCAATATTTTCCACAAAATTTTCCCAGGTAAGAAAGATGCGGCGCCTGCCGCCGCTCCGGCTGCGGCTCCCGCCGCTCCGGCCCAGCCGCAAGCCGCGCCGGCGCCGAGCGCACCGGCCGCAGCGCCAGCCGCTGCTCCGGCCGCCGCTGCCCCGGTCCAGCAGGTCGACGTCGAGCAGATCCTGAACGATATGCAGAAGTCGTCCGGCCAGCAACTGAACTGGCGCACTTCGATCGTCGACCTGCTCAAGCTGCTCGGCCTGGACAGCAGCCTGGCGTCGCGCAAGGAACTGGCCGCCGAACTCAACTACACCGGCGATACCAGTGACTCGGCCAAGATGAATATCTGGCTGCACCGCCAGGTGATGAACAAGCTGGCCGCGAATGGCGGCAAGGTGCCGGCCGACCTGCGCGACTGATACCGCTGTAAGGCGCTGGCCGGCTAGTCCGCCAGCGTCGTATTGGCCGCCGTCCCGCACGCAAAGCAAAAGCGCGCGAACGCATTCTTGCGTGTCGTGCAAGCGCCGCACCGGTTGAACAGGCCGATGCCGCAGTGCGGGCAAAAGTCGGTCTTGCCATCCTTGAGGTCGACGGCGCGCTCGCAACCGGGACACACGCCTTTCGCCAGGCGCGCCTGGACGAGGTCGTAGCGCATGCCCTGGCGCCGTTCGGCATCGGGCAGCGCCTCGGCCTGTTTCTGGCGCGCCAGGTAGCCCTGCAGCCAGACGATGGCGTAACGCCCTGCGACCACCGTCAGGATGATGCCGACGATGTAGCGCACGTAGCCGCCATAGCTCGGCAGATAGGGCACCAGCTCGAAGAAGAAGGTGAACAGGGCAAAGATGATGAAGCCCCAGGCGAACGGCCAGTCGGCCGTCTTGCGCTTGTGCCTGAACAGCCAGCCGGCCGCCAGCAGCAGCGGCAGGGTCAATGCCAGGCGGTAGAGAAAGACGCGCAGCTCGCGCGCCTCGACTTCGTCGGCGAAGGCCTGCTGCGCCGGTTCTTGCAGGGCGTCCCAGCGCAGCTTGGCGCGCTCGTAGGCCTGGGTGGCGTCCAGCATCGTCTGCTGTTCGCGTTCCACCGCCGCGAGGGCGGCGCGTTCAGCGCGCTCCAGGGCCTCCAGGCCCTGGGTACGCTTGATCAGTTCGGGGTCTTGCTCTGGCCGCGCGGTCGCCTGCCGGGTCGCGAGCCAGTTGTCGAAGGTCGAGCGCGCCGAGCGCGTATTCGACTGCGCCACCGTGTGCTTCTGGCTGGCCTGCTCGAGGCGCGTGCGCGCGCCTTCGATGCGCGCCTGCTCGCTGGCCATCTCGGTACGCAGCTTGCCGACCTGGGCCGGGTTCATGAACTCCTCGACCGTCAGCGGCGCCTCGACGTCGCGCAACTGCTGCACGACCAGGCCGCCCAGGCCGATCAGGAAACCGGCGAAGACGAAGGCGACGAGCCACAAGGCCCGCTGCATCCATTGTTCGGTCAGGCGCAAGCCTTTGCTCATGAAGCGCTCCTCGGCGATGGACAAGCCCGCAGCTTGCCATCGTCGCAAGCTCCGTGCTACTGATAGTTATCAGAGGCACGGGTTGCGCTACCGCAGGTATCGCTCAGCGATACCCCCACCCTCATCAGAAGTAGGACAGGCCCAGCGCCTTCTTGACTTCGTCGGTGGTCGCGGCCGCCACTTCGCGCGCCTTGAGGGTGCCTTCCTGCAGCATCTTCATCACCTGGGCCGGGTCCTTGGCGAACTCTTCGCGGCGGGCGCGGATCGGCGCCAGCAGGTCTTGCAGGATGCCTTCCAGGCGCTTCTTGACGATGCTGTCGCCCAGGCCGCCGCGCTGGTAGTGCGCCTTCATCTCGGCCAGGCCTTCCTTGTCGGTGTCAAAAGCGTCCAGGTAGGTGAAGGCGACATTACCCTCGATATGGCCCGGATCCGATACCTTCAGGTGCAGCGGGTCGGTGTACACGTTCTTGACCGCGGCGCGGATCTCGTCGGCGCTGGCGCCCAGGTTGATGGTGTTGCCGAGCGACTTGCTCATCTTGGCCTTGCCGTCGATGCCCGGCAGGCGGCCGACTTCCGGCACGAAGGCCTTGGCCTCGACCAGCACGTCGCGGCCGACGATGCGGTTGAAGCGGCGCACAATCTCGTTGCACTGCTCGATCATCGGGATCTGGTCTTCGCCCACCGGAACCACGCCGGCCTTGAAGGCGGTGATGTCGGCGGCCTGGCTGGCCGGATAGGTCAGAAAGCCCGCCGGGATGTCGCGCTCGAAGCCGCGCAGCACGATTTCCGCCTTCACGGTCGGGTTGCGCTCGAGGCGCGCGACGGTCACCAGGTTCAGGTAATAGAAGGTCAGCTCGGTCAGTTCCGGGATCTGCGACTGGATGAAGATCGTGGTCTTGGTCGGGTCGATCCCTACGGCAAGGTAATCGAGCGCCACTTCCAGCACGTTCCGGTGTACCTTACTCAAGTCATCCATATTGTCGGTCAGCGCCTGCGAGTCGGCCAGCATGACGAATTGGCGATACTGGTGCTGGTAGGTCACGCGATCGCGCAGGCTGCCCACGAAGTGGCCGAGGTGAAGCGGACCTGTCGGACGGTCGCCGGTCAGGATGATCTGGCTCATTGGAGCAGAATCGGAAGAAGTGTTTTGTTGCAGGGTCATCGAGATTCCTTGGTAGATGCCTCGATCGTCCTGCGTCAATGAATGAACGCCACCCGAATCGAGGCGGCGTTAGCTGAAATGCACATCATTTCCGGGGCCGCGCGCTAGGAGCGGCGCCACCAGGCAAGAATGAGATGTGCTTTCGGAAAGATCATGGACCGCATGGTTGCAGGTTGGCGCGCCGCTGTCAACCGCTACCGCCACCGGTACCGTGACTCGGCAGGCAAGGCTCTCCCCACGCAGCGTCAACGTCGGTAGCGCCGCATTGTCGAAATTTTGTTGCCATAAAATTAAGGAATTAGAATAGCCATGAACAAGAGCACGAACAGCCCAGCACAGCCCCTCGAACTCTGGGGCGGCCTCGAATGCACGGTCAACCGCGTGCAAGACAGCTATTTCAGCCAGCTGGACCGCAACGGCCACAGCGGGCGCGCCTGCGACATCGAGCGCTTCGCCGCGCTCGGCATCCGCGCCATCCGCTACCCCATCCTGTGGGAACGCACCGCCCCCGACGGCATCGATCAAGCCGACTGGCGCTGGCCGGACGAGCGCCTGGCCGCCCTGCGCGAGGCTGGCGTCACCCCAATCGCCGGGCTGATCCACCATGGCAGCGGTCCGCGCCACACGAGCCTGGTCGATCCCGGTTTCGCGCAAGAACTGGCCGACTACGCCGGCGCCGTCGCCGCGCGCTACCCCTGGCTCGAGTTCTACACCCCGGTCAACGAGATCTGCACCACGGCGCGCTTCGCCGGCCTGTACGGTGTCTGGTATCCGCACGGCCGCGACGACCGCACCTTCATCCAGGCCCTGCTCAACCAGTGCCGCGCCACCGTGCTGTCGATGCGCGCCATCCGCGCCGTCAACCCGGACGCGAAACTGGTGCAGACCGACGACCTCGGCAAGACCTACAGCACGCCGGAGCTCAGCCACGTGGCCGAGTTCTACAACGAGCGCCGCTGGCTGGGCTGGGACCTGCTCTGCGGCATGGTCGGCCCCGGGCACAAGCTGTGGAACTACCTGATCAAGAGCGGCGCCACGGCTGACGACCTGCTGTGGTTCCGAGACAATCCATGCCCGCCCGACCTCATCGGCGTCAATTACTACGTCACCAGCGAGCGCTGGCTGGATCACCGTCCCGAGCGCTTCCCCGAAAACCACCGCGGCACCGCCGACGGCATTCCCTGCGCCGACATCGAAGCCTCGCGCGTGCTGGCCACGCCGACGCCAGGCATCGCCCCGCTGCTGTCCGAGATCTGGGAGCGCTATGGCATCCCGCTGGCCATCACCGAAGCCCACATCGACGCGAACCGCGAAGACCAGATGCGCTGGCTGCTCGAGATCTGGGAAGCGGCCCAGCAGTCGCGCGACAACGGCGTCGACGTGCGTGCGGTGACGGTATGGGCCCTGCTCGGCTCGTTCGACTGGAACAGCCTGGTGACGGTCGAGCGCGGCTACTACGAACCCGGCCCGCTCGACGTGCGCTCGCCACTGCCGCGGCCGACCGCGCTGGCGAAGATGATGCGCGAGCTGTCGGACGGCGCGCCGCTGTCGCACCCGGTGCTGCGCGCCCAGGGCTGGTGGCGCCGGCCGGGCCGCTTCCTGTGCCAGCAGCCGGTGGCCACGCCCGCCGCCCTCACCTCGATCGCGGCCGACGGCCACCGCCTGGTGGGTAGCGACGCCGCGCCGATCCTGATCCTGGGCGCCACCGGCACCCTGGGCCGCGCCTTTGCCCGCATCTGCGACAAGCGCAACCTGGCCTACCGTCTGCTGACGCGCCAGGACATGGACATCGCCGATGCCGACTCGGTGGAGCGCGCGCTGGCGCAGCACAAGCCCTGGGCCGTGGTCAATACCTGCGGCTACGTGCGGGTGGACGACGCCGAGCACGAGATGGAGCGCTGCCAGCGCGAGAACACGCACGGCGCCGCCATCCTGGCCGCCGCCTGCGCGCGTCACGACATCCACCTGACCACCTTCTCGAGCGACCTGGTGTTCGATGGCCGCAACGAGCGTCCCTATGTCGAATCCGATACGCCCAATCCGCTCAACGTCTACGGCCGCAGCAAGCTCGATGCCGAACGCGCCGTGCTCGAAAACCATCCGGGCGCGCTGGTGGTGCGCACCAGCGCCTTCTTCGGCCCATGGGACGGCTACAACTTCGTGACCCTGGCCCTCGATGCCCTGGAGCGCGGCAACGCCTTCGTGGCGGCCAGCGACCTCACCATCTCGCCGACCTATGTGCCCGACCTGGTGCACGCCTGCCTCGACCTGGCCGTGGACCGCGAAGCCGGCATCTGGCACCTGGCCAACCAGGGCGCGCTGACCTGGGCCGAACTGGCGCGGCGCGCGGCCGAACTGGCCGGCGTCGATGCGGCGACGCTGGAAGCGAAACCCGCAGCCGAATTCGGCTTCACGGCGGCGCGGCCTGCCTATTCCTCGCTGCACAGCGAGCGCGGCGCGCTGCTGCCTGCGCTGGACGACGCGCTGCGGCGTTACGTTGAGCTGCGCACTGCCGACAAGGCCGAACGCTGCGCGCTGCAGGCTGAGGCCGAAGGCCGGCAGCAGGTGGCCGGTGGGGATACCCAGGCCGAGGCGGACACGATCGCTGCGGCACAGTCCGGGACCTGATCGCCAACGGATGAGGCGCCGCGGCGCCTCATCGGGATACGGCTGGCAAGCGCCGTGCTTCTGGATAGCTATAATCAACGCTTTCCGATAGCACAAAAAATATCGAGACATGACGCAATCCAGCCCACCTTCCCCTTCCTTGCCGAAAGCCCTCGGCCACATCCGCGTGCTCGACCTCTCGCGCGTGCTGGCCGGCCCCTGGTGCTCGCAGAACCTGGCCGATCTCGGCGCCGACGTGATCAAGATCGAGCGCCCCGGCGCCGGCGACGACACCCGCGCCTGGGGGCCGCCGTATGCGAAGGATGCGCAGGGTAACGATACGCTGGAGGCGGCCTACTACCTGTCGGCCAACCGCGGCAAGCGCTCGCTCACGGTCGATATCGCGAGCAGCGAAGGCCAGGCCCTGCTGCGCGAGCTGGTGGTCCATTGCGACGTGGTGCTCGAGAACTTCAAGGTCGGCCACCTCAAGCGCTTTGGCCTCGACTACGACTCTCTCAAGCAAATCAGGCCCGACCTGGTGTACTGCTCGATCACCGGCTTCGGCCAGGACGGCCCCTATGCCCACCGCGCCGGCTATGACTTCCTGATCCAGGGCATGGGCGGCCTGATGTCGGTCACCGGCGAGCGCGACGACCTGCCCGGCGGCGGTCCGCAAAAGGCCGGCGTCGCCCTCACCGACCTCATGACAGGCATGTATGCCACGGTGGCCGTGCTGGCCGCCCTCACCCACCGCGACCGCACGGGAGAAGGCCAGCACATCGACATGGCGCTGCTCGATACGCAGGTGGCGATGCTGGCCAATGTCGGCAGCAATTACCTCAACAGCGGCAAGCCGCCCAAGCGCTGGGGCAATGCCCACGCCAATATCGTGCCTTACCAGACCTTCGCCTGCCTCGATGGCCACATCATCGTCGCCACCGGTAACGACGGCCAGTACCAGAAATTCGTCGAAGCCGGCGGCCGGCCTGAACTGGCAAGCGATCCGCGCTTCACCACCAATCCGCTGCGCGTGCACAACCGCGAGCTGCTGGTGCCGCTGCTGGCCGAGATGGTCAAGCTGAAAAAACGCGACGACTGGATCGCGCTGCTGGAAGAAAAAGGCGTCCCCTGCGGGCCGATCAACGACGTCGGCGAAGTGTTCGCCAACGAGCAGGTGCAAGCACGCGCGATGGCGATCGACCTGCCGCATCCGAGCGCGGGCCAGATCAAGCTGGTGCGCAATCCGATCCGGATGTCGGCCACGCCGGCAACGAGCGGGATGGCCCCGCCCCTGCTGGGCCAGCACACGACGGAAGTATTGCGCGACGTGCTGGGCAGGAGCGAGGAAGAGATCGCGGCCTTGCGCGAACGGGGTATCGTTTAAAGCTTAGTGCAGCTGGTGCTTCAGGTTCGACAGCTCGTCGTGCACGCGCACGATCACGGATTGCACTTGCGGTGACGGACGGGTCGAGGTGCAGACGCGCTTGGCCTCGTCGCCCATGGCTTCCAGGTCGTCGATGGCCTGGATCATGCTCGACTGGTCGTTCGATTGCATGACACTTTGCGCACGCCCGGCTTCCTCGGCGATCTTGTGGATACAGTCGCGGATTTCGCTGGGGACGCTCTGATCGCTCTGGCAGACCTGCTCGGCCTGGTTCACGACTTGCTGGACGCTTTTAAAACGTTGCTGGATTTCGGCGGTTTGCAGCATGATGCCCTCCTGAAAAAGATGTGGAAAAAACCACTGGAGCCTTCCAGCTTAGGATGGATCCCTGGTTTATCAAGCATGGATTTCGCCTGTTCCGCGGGACAATGGCGGTGCGTTCCCATTCGCACTTTTACGCCATCGGCTCCGACAGCGCCGCGCGCAAGACGTCGACCAGCTCACGCACGCGCGGCACGTCCTGTTTCGCCTTTGGCCACACCACGTGCATCGTCAGGCCGGGCGTGGCATAGTCCGGCAGCACCTCGACCAGGCTGCCGTCCGCCAGATGACGCTCGATCAGCCATGTCGACATCTGGGCAATGCCAAGCCCCGCCACGGTGAGTCCGGCCTGGACTTCGGCGTCGCCAGTGACGATCCGCGCGTCGAATGCGCGCTGCTCGACCAGGGCGTTGCCGCGCCGGATCAGCAAGGGACTGACGCGGCTGTCGGCCTTGCCGTACATGATGACCGCGTGCTCCCCCAGATCTTCGACCGAGGCCGGCGCGCCGTGCGCCGCGAGGTAGGAAGGCGCCGCGCAGAACACCTTGCGGTCCTGGCCCAGCAGGCAATGGCCGAGCGCGGGCGACCAGGCCTCGGGGCTGCCGATGCGGACCGTCACATCGATGCCTTCGTCCTCGAGATCGACATAGCGGTCGGTGAAGGACAGCACCGGCTTGATGCGCGGATAGCGCTGCAGGAAAGCCGTCAATACCGGCAGCACGACCAGGCGTCCGTAGGTGGCCGGCAGGTCGACCCGCAGCCGCCCGGCCAACAACTCGCCCTCGGCGTGCAATGCATGCTCGGCTTCCTCGAGCTCGCCCAGCACCCGGGTGCAGGCCGCCAGGAAACGGGTCCCGGCATCGGTCAGCGCCAGCCTGCGCGTGCTGCGCTCGAACAGGCGCGCGTTCAGGCGCGCCTCGAGGCGGGCGATGGCCTTGCCGACGGCCGATCCGGTCAGGTTGAGGCGCTGGGCTGCGCGGATGAAGCTGCCGGCCTGGGCCACAGCCACAAACACATCGACCCCTTTCAGGCGTTCACTGTTTTGCATACTTGATTACGGAAAAATATTCCGTCAAGTATAGAAAAAATGCCCGAGATAGGAAATGATTTTTCAAATACGATGGCGATCCTGCTCAATCTCCAATAAGAAAACCATGTCCCATTCACCCTCCGCGCTCGCGCAACCGGCTCCAGCATCCTCGTCGTCCGGCGCGCTGTCCATATTGATCCTGGCGATCGCCGCCTTCGTCATCGTCACCACCGAATTCCTGATCGTCGGCCTGCTGCCGGCCCTGTCGCGCGACCTCGGCATCTCGATCTCGCTCGCCGGCCAGCTGGTGACCTTGTTCGCTTTCACCGTGATGCTGTTCGGTCCACCGCTGACGGCCTGGCTGTCGCACCTGGACCGCAAGGCCCTGTTTATCGGCGTGCTGGTCGTGTTCGCGCTGTCCAATGCCCTGGCCGCGCTGGCGCCCAACATCTGGGTGCTGGCGCTGGCGCGCTTCATTCCGGCGCTGGCGCTGCCGGTGTTCTGGGGCACCGCCAGCGAGACCGCGGCCGAACTGGCCGGCCCCGACAAGGCCGGGCAAGGCGTGGCGCGGGTCTACCTCGGCATCTCGGCTGCCCTGCTGTTCGGCATCCCGCTCGGCACCATCGCCGCCAACAGCATCGGCTGGCGTAATGCGTTCTGGATCCTGACCGCGCTGTCGCTGGCGATGGCGCTCGCATTGCTGTTCCTGATGCCGGCCGTGGCGCGCGCCAAGCGCGTGGACTTCCGTTCCCAGGCGCGCCTGTTCCGCGAGCCCTACTTCCTGGCCAACGTCGGCCTGTCGATCCTGGTATTTACCGCCATGTTCGCCGCCTACACCTACCTGGCCGACATTCTCGAGCGGGTGGCCGGCGTGGCGCCGCTCGACGTCGGCTGGTGGCTGATGGGCTTCGGTGCGATCGGCCTGATCGGCAACTGGGTGGGCGGCAAGGTGGTCGACCGCGCGCCATTGAAGGCCACGGCACTGTTCTCGGGCCTCTTGGCGCTGGCGATGGCGCTGGCGGTGCCCACCGCCGGCTCGACGATCCTGTTCTGCGCGGTGCTGGCGCTGTGGGGCATCGCGTACACGGCGCTGTTCCCCATCTGCCAGGTACGGGTGATGAAATCGGCCACCCACTCGCAGGCGCTGGCCGGCACCACCAATGTATCGGCCGCGAATGCCGGCATCGGCATCGGCGCCATGGTGGGCGGCGCGGCGATTCCGCTGCTTGGCCTGGACAAGATCGGCTATATCGCGGCGGGCTTCGCGCTGCTGGCCGTGCTGCTGACGCCGCTGGTGGCGCGCCTGCGCCGGAATTGAGGCATCTCTACAGCGTGACGGCATGCCCGCCGACATGAATTGCGTGACGTCCACCACGCCGCACACCTTGTGAAAATATTTTTTTCACAAGGTGCATCCATTCCTGCATCTGGCGAGTAGTACAAGCGCCAACATTGCAGGCCGACCCGGCCGCGATGCGCTCCTGACGAATTCAAACAAGCAATTCTTACTGAGGACACATCATGACCCAACCACAATTTTCCAAACTCGTTCTCGTTTCCTCGATCGCCCTGGCGCTGGCCGCCTGCGGCAGCAGCAGCGACGACCACCACGCCGACACGACCCCGACCACCCCGCCGCCGCCGGCCGCGACGGTCGGCGACGTGGTCGCCCTGACCGCCAGCAACCGCCTGGTCTCGTTCGACCGCGCCACGCCGGGCACCATCCGCAGCAATGTGCTGGTGACGGGCCTCCAGAGCGGCGAGAACCTGATCGGCATCGACGTGCGTCCAGCAGACGGCAAGCTGTACGGCGTCGGCTCGACCGGCCGTCTGTACACGCTGGACGCCGCCACCGGCGCCGCCACCAATAAATCGCGCCTCGCCGCCGATGCCGCCGACACCACGGAACCGTTCAGCGCCCTGGCCGGCGCCAGCTTCGGCGTCGATTTCAATCCGATGGCCGACCGCCTGCGCATCGTCAGCAATACCGGCCAGAGCCTGCGCATCAACGTCGACACCGGCGCCACCACCACCGACGGCAGCATCAATGGCGGCGCCGCCAATACCGCGATCTCGGCCTCGGCCTACACCAACTCGTTCGCCGGCACCGGCTCGACCACGCTGTACGGCATCGACAGCGCCAATTCGACCCTGTACACGCAGAACCCGCCGAACGACGGCACCCTGGCCAAGCCGGTGCCGCTGGGCGTCACCATCGGCGCGGCGAACGGCTTCGACATCGATGCGCGCACGAATATGGGATACATGGTCGCCACCGTCGGCGGCGCACGCAACCTGTATGGCGTGAACCTGGCCGCCACCAGCGCCCCGACCAACCTGATCGGCGCGCTCGGCTTGACCGAAGACATCCGCGGCATCGCGCTGCGCGCCGTGGCGGCGCCGGTGATCCTGGGCCTGGCGGACGACAATCGCCTGCTGGGCTTCAAGGTCGCTTCGCCCAACACCATCGACACCAATGTCGCCATCACCGGCCTGGCCGGCGGCGAAACCCTGGTCGGCATCGACGTGCGGCCGAAGGACAGCATGCTGTACGGTCTGACGAGCAATGGGCGCCTGGTCACCATCGATCCGGCCACCGGCGCCGCGACCGTCAAGGCGACCCTCAGCGCCGACGCCGGCGACACGACCGCGCCCTACACCGCCATGCAGGGAACGTCGTATGCGGTCGACTTCAACCCGGCCGCCGACCGCCTGCGCGTGATCAGCGACAGCGGCCAGAGCCTGCGCATCAACGTCGACACCGGCGCCACCACCACCGACGGCACTATCAACCGCGCCGGCGTGGCCCCACGCGTCGTGGCGGCCGCCTACACCAACAGCATCCCGAATGGGGCATCGACCCAGTTGTTCGACGTCGACGGCGCGAGCTCCGTGCTGGCGCTGCAGAATCCGCCGAACGATGGCACGCTGGTCAACGTCGGAGCGCTGGGCGTGACGGTGGCGGGCGATGGGGGCATGGACATCGGCGGCGGCGAGAACGGCCTGGTGCTGGCGGCGCTGCGCACCACGGCCGGCGGTCCAAGCTCGCTGTACCGGGTCAATGTCACCACCGGTGCGGCAACCCTGGTGAACGGCGCGGCGACGCCGGCGACTTCGGTGATCGGCAGTGGCACGCCAGGTCTGCGTGATATCGCGATCTGGCTACGCTGATAATCTGATCGGCAGCATGCGGGCTGCTGATCAGATCCTGACCGCGCGCCCGATATAGAGTATGGGCCCGGTCGGACGGCCGATCGGTGATCCGGCGGCCGGTTCCAATGTGATTTCGAACAGCTGGTTCGGCACCACCTTCGGCAGGTTGGCGAGCTTGACCTCGACCGACTCTCCCGGCTTGACCAGGCCCAGCGAGACCGGACCTTCCCAGTCGTCGGCCTTGGTCCACAGCTGCAGCGCGCGATCCGCGGGCACCTCGGTCGTGACCAGCGGCTCCAGGCGCAGCGTGTCGTCGGCCACCAGCTCCAGCACCCAGCCCGGCCCCGCGTTCTGCGGCGCGGCCAGCACCACCATATAGCGCGGCTGCTTGACCTCGACCTCGAACTGGCGCACGCCGACCACGGCCGCCATGATCGCCGCGGCAGCGAAGCCGCCGGCGGCCAGTGCGCGCCACAGGCCCAGGCGTTCCCACCAGCCCGGACGGGCGGCCGCTGGTGCGGCCACCGGCCCCACTGTCGTCACACTACGCTCGATGCGCGGCCACAGCGCGCCTGACGGCGCCACCGGCCCGACCAGCGCGTTCAGGGGCAGCAGCCGTTCTTCCCAATAGGCGACGGCGGCGCGCAGCGTGGCGTCGTTCGGCAGCATGGCGTCCACCTCGCGGCGCCGTTCGCGCGACAGCGTGCCCAGCACGTATTCGCCGGCCAGCTCGTAGGGGTCGTGGACCGGATTCATACCATGCACTCCCGCAGCGCACTCAGGCCGCGCTTGATCCAGGCCTTGACCGTGCCCAGCGGCGACTTGAGGCGTTCGGCGATCTCGCTGTGCGAGAAGCCGTCGACATAGGCATGCAGGATGCTGTTGCGCTTGGCGACGTCGAGCCGGTTCAGGCAGTCGTGCAGGCGCCCCATGTCCTGGCGCAGTTCGAAGGCGTCCTGCATGCCGGGATCGAAGGCATCCGTGCCCAAGGCGTCGAACGCTTCCTCATCGACCTTGATTTCGCGGGCGCCGTCGCGCACCGCATCGAGCGCCGCATGGCGCACGACCGTGTACATCCAGCCGCGGCCCGAACCGCGGGTGGCGTCGAAGCCGGCGGCGCGGGTCCAGATGTTCACGAAGGCGTCGTGCAGCACATCCTCGGCCGCCTGGCGCTCGCGCACGATGCGCAAGGCGACGCCCATCAGGCGCGGGCTTTCCTGGTCATACAGGCGGCGCAGGGCTTGCCGGTCGCCGCGCGCGCAGGCGGCGAGGTGCGCTTCATAGTCGAACTGGTCGGGTGCAGTTGTCACGGCGGGCCGTTCTCGGGTGGATGGTCCGGGACCTGCCGGCTCCCGATGAACGGCAATTATAGTTGGGCAGGTGAAAGTGGCTTGCACGCTTGCCCGTCAGTGGACAGCCGTCGCCCCGCCGTCTCCCTGGCGCTGGCGATCGAGCGCCTGGCCGACGCTGATCGCCAGCTCGGCCAGCTGGAAGGGTTTGCGCAACACCACGCCATCGCCGATCACCTGCTCGATCGCCTTCATGTCGGCGTAGCCGGTGGCGATAATCGTCGGCAGGCCGGGGAACATCGCGCGCGTGCGCTGCACCAGTTCGGCGCCGGTCATGCCCGGCATCAGGTAGTCGGTGATGAGCAGGTCGGGCCGCTCGTCGTGCAGCGCACAGAGGCCCGCCTCGCCGTCGGGCGCCTGGCGCACCGTATGGCCGAGGGCTTCGAGCGAGGACACCATCGACTCGCGCACGAAGTCGTCGTCCTCGACGATCAGGATGCGCGCCGCCCGCCTGACGGCCGGCATGCGCGCCGGCGGCGCCGGCTCGGCGTCTTCCTTGCCGCCCGCCGTGCGCAGCCAGATTTCCACCGTGGTGCCCACGCCCGGCTCGCTGAGGATGCGCGCGGCGCCGCCCGACTGCTGCGCCATGCCGTACACCTGGCTCAGGCCCAGGCCGGTGCCCTTCACGCCCTTGGTCGTGAAGAATGGCTCGAACACCTTGGCCACCAGGTCGGGCGCCATGCCTTCGCCGCTGTCGGCGACGGCGATGCGCACGTAGTCGCCCGCCGGCAGGAAGCCCGGCGGCGGTTCGCCGCAGGCGGCGACGAACACCAGTTCACCGCCATCCTGCATCGCGTCGCGCGCGTTGATGGCCAGGTTCAGCAGCGCCATCTCCATCTGGTTGGCGTCGGCCAGCACCGGCGGGCAGGCGGTATCGACATCGAAGCGCAGCCGGATGCGTGAACCGAGCGAGGTGGAGACCAGTTCGCGCACGCCGTCGAACAGGGCGCCGATATCGGTCTCGCGCAGGTCCAGGCTCTGGTTGCGGGCGAAGGCCAGCAGCTGGCGCGTGAGCTTGCCGCCGCGCTGGCAGGCCTTGCGCGCGATCTCCGCGCGGCCCTTGGCCACCTCGTCCTTCGACATCAGGAGGATCAGGTCCATGCTGCCCTGGACCACGTTGAGCAGGTTGTTGAAGTCGTGGGCGATGCCGCCGGTCAGGCGCCCCACCGCTTCCATCTTCTGGTACTGCGCCATCGCTTGCTGCACCCGTTCGCGCTCGATGATCTCGTTCATCAGGCGGTCGTTGGCCTGGGCCAGGGCGCGGGTGCGCTCCTCGATGCGCGACTCCAGTGTTTCGTTCAGCGCCACCAGCTCCTGGCGGCTGTGCTGCAGGCTGGCGGCGGTGCGCTCGCGGTCGGCCAGCACGTCGCGCGCCTGGTACTGGCGGCGCCGCGCGCGCAGCGCCGACACGGTGGCGCTGCGCAGGGTCTGGACGTTGAGCGGACGCTCGAGCAGGATCACGTTGCCCAGGTCGCCCAGGCGCGCGCGCGCCGCGCCCTGCTGCAGGCCGATCGTCTTGCCAAGCAACACAACGAAGGGAAAGTCCGACCACGGCGCCTGGCGGCCCAGCCAGGCGTGCAATGCCGCGACATCGGCCCCGTGCAGGGCTTCCTCGGCCAGGATGGCCGCGCCCGCGCCCTCGCCGATGGCGCTCGCCAGGGCGCCGAAATCGGTGGCGACCTCGCATCCGAGCCCGTCGCGCTCCAGCACCGAGGCCATGACCTCGGCATCGCGCCCGAGGGGCGCGAAGATCAGTATCCGTTCTTCGTGCAGGCTACTCCGGTGCATGCCCGGCCTGCGCCATCAGCGGCGTGTCCCCGCGGTAGGTTGGCATGCCCGACAGTACGCCCTCGAACCCATCCAGCGCCGCGCCGATGACCACCCCGCCCTGGCCCAGCAGCAGCTCGTGGATGGTCGTGGCATGTTCCGTGGTGCGGCTCTTGATCACGCTGATCGCGCGCCGCACCTTGCCGCCCGCCTCGAAGAAACGCAGCAGCACCGTGCTGTCGCTCAGGTAGCTCAGGTCGACGTCGGTGCGCGCATCGGCCATCAAGCCGTGCTGGCCGAGGATCATCACCGTGGTCACGCCCTGCTGGTTCAGGTAAGACAACAGTTCGTGCATCTGCAGGATCAGGAAGTGCTCGCCCGGCATCGCCTGCAGATAGGCGTTCAGGCTGTCGATGACGATGAAGCGGCTGCGACGCTGGTCGACCGCGTCGCGCAGCTTCTGGGCGAATTCGCCGGGTGACAGCTCGGCCGGATCGAAGTGGTCGATGGTGAGCTGGCCGTTGTCGAGATAGGGACGCAGGTCGAGGCCGAGCTGGGTGCTGCGGGCGAAGAAGGTGCCGAGCCCTTCGTCGAACAGGTAATACGAAGCCTTCTCGCCGCGCTGCAGCGCCGACAGCAGGCAGCGCGTCGACAGCGTTGTCTTGCCGATGCCGGACGGCCCCACCAGCAGGGTATTCGTGCCACGCACCAGTCCGCCGCCGAGCAGCGCATCGAGGTCATCGGAACCGCTTGAGTCGACCTGCGGCGAGAAATCGCGTACGTGTTCGGCGGCGACCAGGCGCGGATACATCACAATGCCGCCGGTGTCGAGCGTGTAGTCGTGGAAGCCGCCCCGGAAGCGGATGCCGCGCATCTTGATGACGTTGACCCGGCGCCGCTCCTTGCCGTACTCCCTGGTGATCTGCTCCAGGCTGATGACGCCATGGGCCAGGCTGTGCAGATGCTGGTCGGACTCGGCGGTCTTGTCGTCGAGCAGCAGCACGGTGCAGTCGCGCGCCGAGAAGAACTGCTTGAGGGCAAGGATCTGGCGCCGGTAGCGCAGCGGGTTCTGGGCCAGCAGGCGCACCTCGGACAGGCTGTCGAACACGATGCGCGCCGGCCGCTGGGCGTCGACCTGGTCCATCACCTTGCGCGTCGTCTCACCCAGCTCGACTTCGGACGGATGAAACACCGACTGCTGCGAGTCGGGGTCGAGGTCGTCGTCCCCGGCCAGCTCGACGATCGCCAGGGCGCCCAGGTCCCAACCATGGCTGTGGCCCACTGCGACCAGCTCGTCGGTGGTCTCGGACAGCGTGATGTACATCCCGCTCTCGCCACGGGCGACGCCGTCGAGCAGGAATTGCAGGCCGAGGGTGGTCTTGCCGGCGCCGGGCGAACCCTCGACCAGGTACAGGCGTTTCGGCGTAAGGCCGCCGCCCAGGATGTCGTCGAGACCGGGAATGCCGGTCGAAGTGCGGTCGTTCATGAAATACAGCCCTGGCTGTAGGCCGGTTCACGCGCATCCGCGCCTGCGCACGAGGGACGGGATGGGGATGGCCTGGATGGAAAGTGTCGTGCGCGATGCAGCTAAGGCGCAACGGATATTGCTGGGATTATATCCTCATCAAGGCTGGGCCGGGACAGCACAGCGCCAACCGTGCTACACTATCGCTTGTGCGGCATCGATCAAGCCTCTTGCGCTTCTTGCGTTGGGCTGGCGACACGAGATTGCCTCTGGTAATTCCTGATTCCGTCCCCATATCGTGTTCCTGCGGACGAATACTGCGCCAGCAGCGCAGCCCTGAAGCGCGACGCGGAACGCGGGCCGTCGCACCCAACGAAGTAACCGTCATACCTGACATCGAATTGAAGCCGGCCGCGTGTGCGGGCTTTCTCATTCCCCGGCATGGCGCCTGCGCCGCGCCGCCACGGTCACCTTACATAGCCTGCTTGCGCGGGCCGCCTCACCCGCCGGCCCGGGCGCCTTCGCGCCAGGCCGGCCAGATATACTCGTATTCAATCTAACAGGAGCCCAATCATGGCAAAAGAAGAACTCATCGAAATGAATGGCGTCGTCTCTGAAGTGCTGCCCGATTCGCGTTATCGCGTCGATTGCGAAAACGGCCACAAGCTGATCGCCTACACTTCCGGCAAGATGCGCAAGAACCACATCCGCATCATCGCCGGCGACCAGGTCAGCCTGGAGCTGTCGCCCTACGACCTGAGCAAGGGCCGGATCACCTTCCGCCACCTCGGCAAGACCGGCACCGGCCCGCGCCCTCCAGTGAACCGCGCGGCGCGTCGCTGATCGACGCACCGCCCATCGGTAACAAACGCCACGCCCAGCGTGGCGTTTTCATTTGTGCGCGCTGTTCGGACCCGGCTGGCGGAAACAGGCGGCAGCCGCATCAGCCGCGTCAGCCGCCGATGCTCAGCGCGGCGCTACCGGCGCCAGCGTGCGCAGGCGCAGCGCGATCAGCAGGCCGATGCCGAGGATCGCGCCCAGCAGCGCCACCACCCCGGGCCAGGCCCAGTGCTCGTACACATAGCCGGTGAACCACCCCACCACGCTCGATCCGAGATAATAGGAGAACAGGTAGATGCCCGAGGCCAGCGCCTGCGGCGGCTGGGCGCGCCGTCCGACCCAGCTGCTGGCTACCGAGTGGGCGGCGAAGAAACCGAAAGTGGCCAGGCCCACGCCAAGCACCACGGCGACGACCGAATCGACCAGGGTCACCAGCAGCCCCACGATCATCACCCCCATCACCAGCCACAGCACATTGCGCCGGCCCAGGCGGTCGGCCAGCTTGCCGGCCCACATCGAGCTATAGACGCCCAGCAGGTAGAGCAGCGACAGCAGCCCCACCGCGCTCTGGCGCAGGCCGAACGGCGGACCCAAGAGACGATAGCCGATGTAGTTATACAGGCTCACGAACGCCCCCATCAGCAGAAACGGCAGCGCGAACAGCCAGGGCAGGCCCGGATCGCGCAGATGGATGCGCAGGCCGTCGACGAAGCCGGGCCCGCGCGCCGGCAGCGCGCCGCCATGACGCGACGGCGGCAGGCTGCGCGAGAATTCCCAGGCCGCGTACAGTCCGGCCGCGCCGAGCAGGCCCACCGCCACGCGCCAGGACGCGACATCGCTGACGAAGGCCGAGATCACCCGCCCGCTCATGCCGCCGAAGGCGCTGCCGCTGATGTACATGCCCATCGACAGGCCGAGCGAAGTCGGCTCGATCTCGTCGCTCAGGTAGGCCATGGCCACGGCCGGCAAGCCGCCCAGCATGAGGCCCATCAGGCCACGCACGGCGACCAGTTGCGTATAGCTGGCGGCGAACGCGCAAGCCAGGGTCAGCACCGCGCCGCTGATCATCGAGGCCACCATGACCGGCTTGCGGCCGAAGCGCTCGGCAACGCTGGAAGAACCCAGCAGCGCCAGCGCCAGGGTGGCGGTGGACACCGACAGCACCAGGCTGCTCTGGGCCGGCGACAGCGCGAAGTCGTGACCCAACAGCGGCATCAGCGGCTGGACGCAGTACAGCAGGGCGAAGATGGAAAAGCCCCCGAACGCCATCGCACGGTTGATGCGCCGGAATGCCGGGCTGCCGGCGGCGATGCGTGCGCCGGGGGTGCTCATGCAGGCATGTTCAAGGATATTCCGGATCCACTTCGGAACCGGCGTAGTTCTCGAGCTCGGTCATCAGCTGCGCGATCGTCGCTTTCGTACCGATCTGTTCCAGCACCGTGCAATGCTTGCGGTAGATGTCGATGCGCTCGGCGACGACGGCCTGGTGGGCCGGCGGGATGCGCGCCAGGAATTCGGCCCAGCCCTGCTCGAAGTCCGGCTGGTGCTTGCGCAGCGCCTTCACGAAGCGCTCGAACTCGCTCTGGCCGGTGCGCGCCGTGATGCGCGCGCCGCCCTCGGCCGCGAAGATGATGGCCAGCGCGATCACGCCCTCCGAGTTCAGGTCCGGATCCTTGACCGGGCCCTCGTAGTGGTTCTTGCGCAGCCACTCGGCGGCCTTGACGGTCGCCTGGACCTGCTGGCGCTGCTGGACCTGGCCCAGGAAGCGCTCGTAGCCCGACCACGATTCGCCCGGATCGGCGGTGCAGATGTCGACGAACAGCTCCTTCAGGCGGCGCTGGGCATACACCGGGTCGTTGTCGTATTCGCTCACCAGGCTGTCCTCGGGCAGCGCGGCCAGCTCGCGGATCATGCGGAAACCGGCCTGGAAGGCGTGTTCGGCGCCCTCCCCCACCAGGATGTCGAGCGCGTCCAGGTCGCCCTCGTCCACACTCTGGATCAGGTGCTCGAGACCCAGGGACACGCCACCCACGGTCAGCAGCAGCGCGCGCGCGATCCCTTCGGCGGTGCGGTCGTTGGTGAACTTCTCGGCCACCATGGCGGTGATCCCGGACAGCTCGTCGGCCAGGATCGCCGCTTCTTCCGGCGTGGCTTCGCCCGGCAGCAGCCTGATCGCGCGGATCAGGCGCGGCGGTTGTTCGATGACGATGGCTGGCAGCATATCAGCGGCGGCTCCCGTCACGAGAAGATGTCCGAGCCCATGCTGCGGCGCGGGCTGCGGCGCGGCATGCTGCGCACCGACGGCACTTGCTTCCTTAGGCGCAGCAGGAGGTCGCGCGTCGAGCGCTGCATGAATTCGGACTCTTCGTCCGGATCGTCTGGCAGCTCGATCTCGGCCATCTCGGCGCTGTGGCGGAACTCGGGGAACAGCTCGAGCAGCGAACGCTCCCAGCCGTCTTCGGTGGCCTTGGCCAGGTCGACCGCCAGCGGCACGATGTCGCTGTCGGCGCTGGTCTGGCCGCTGACGTAGCGGCCTTTCGACAGGATCTCGCCCGCCACCTCCAGGATTTCCTTCGGCGCCAGCGACCACAGGATGGCGAACACGGTGGCGCCATGGTCGGTGGCCGAGGCGGCTTCGAGCAGCTCGTTACGGCGCTCTTCGTCGTCCTGGGCGTAGACCACGCCGTGCACGTGGTTGAACAGGTTCTCGGCGATGCGCTCGGGATCGTCCTCGATCAGGTTGTCGGGCCAGGTGGCGGCGATGAAGGCCAGGCTGTCGGCCCAGGCCTTGGGCGGCACCAGCATGGTGGCCAGCGAGGTCTTGCCGCCGTCGAAGCCCGACAGGTGCAGCGCGGTCACTTGCGGCGGCAGCTCGGTCAGGACCTGGGCCACGGCGTAGTCGCCATGCTCGTCGGCGGCCTTGGAAAACACCTCTTCGGCGTGATCCAGCGAACCGGCCAGCACCAGCTCACCGACTTGGCTGATCAGGGCCGGCAGATTGGATTTGCTGCTCTCATCGCTCATCGCGGTCTCCTTCGTCGAACAGGCCGGTGAAGTCGTCGGTGGCGTCGCCGTTGTCGTCGACGTCGTCGCCGTCGTCGTTGCGGCCGAGCTGCTCGAGCGACTGGTCTTCGTCGTCCCAGCGGTTCTGGTTCTTGAACAGGAAGGCGGTGATGATGGCCTGGCGCGCCAGTTCCGGGTAGTTGGCGGTCATGCCCTCGTACATCGCCTTGCCGTCGTCGCCACTGCACTCGGCCATGGCGAACACGCGCGCCGGGTCGCCGTCGGCGTAGTCGGCCGCTTCGCGCATCAGGCCCTTCGGATCCAGGAAGCGGATCTTGTCGACCAGCGCGAACGCCATCATATTGACGTCGTCGATGCCGCCGCCGTCGGCGTATTCGGACACCAGCGCGCCGACCATCATGTCGTAGTTCTTGCGATTGGGCGGGTCGCCCAGGGTGCCCTCGATCTGGCCTTCCAGTTCACGCGACTGGAAAGAGAATTCGGGATGTACGTTCTTCATGTTCTATCCTGTTGATGGGACGCGGCAGTGTGGGCCGCATCCGGTGCTTGCCATGTGTGCGTAGGGCGCCGTGGGGCGCCGGGTCAGTTCGCCGGCAGGTTCACGCCGTTGAGCGCGAACAGCGAGCGCCACAGTTCGAAAGCCTCGGCCTCGGCATCGAGCACGATGCGGTGGTTCACGCTCTGGTTGTATTCCTCGCGTTTGGCACGGTCCGAGAGGATCTCGTAGGCCTTGGTGACGGCCTTGAAACGCGCTTCCGCGCCTGGCGCCCCGTTGCGGTCCGGGTGGTAGCGCATGGCCAGCGAACGGTAGACCTTCTTGATCTCGTCGTCGGTGGCATTCGGCGCGACGCCGAGGATCGCATATAAATTTTCCAACAGAAACTCTCCCGGCAACTATCTTAAGAATGCGTAAATAGAGATTATCCTATAGAAAACGCCGGACGTGGCGCGAGGGCCGATGTCCGGCCCGCGACGCGGGCAACCTCAGCCGCCTCCGGGTACGGTAAAATGCCCTCCAACTTACCCTTCCAGAACTATTTCATGAGCAACGACAAGAATACCCCGGCGCCGGGCAATGCACCGTCGTCGAATTTCATCCGTGCGATCGTCGAATCCGACCTGGCCGCAGGCACCCACCAGCGCGGCGGCCTGCCGCCGGTCATTACCCGCTTCCCGCCGGAACCGAATGGCTACCTGCACATCGGCCACGCGAAATCGATCTGCCTGAACTTCGGCCTGGCGCGCGACTACGCCGGCCTGTGCCACCTGCGCTTCGACGACACCAATCCGGAGAAGGAAGACCAGGAATACGTCGACACCATCATGGATAGCGTCAAGTGGCTCGGCTTCTCGTGGGAGCGCGAAGGCCAGCAACACCTGTACTACGCCAGCGACTATTTCGAGCAGCTGTACAAGATGGCCGAGTACCTGATCGAGAAGGGGTATGCCTACGTCGACAGCCAGAGCGCCGAAGACATGGCGAAGAACCGCGGCAACTTCGGCACGCCCGGCACCAACTCGCCGTTCCGCGACCGCCCGGCCGCGGAATCGCTGCAGCTGTTCCGTGACATGCGTGCCGGCAAGTACAAGGACGGCGAGCACATTCTGCGCGCCAGGATGAGCGAGGATGCGATGGCGTCCCCGGTCATGACCAACCGCGACCCGGCCCTGTACCGCATCCGCCATGCGCACCACCACCGCACGGGCGACGCCTGGTGCATCTACCCGATGTACGACTACACGCACCCGATTTCGGATGCGATCGAGAACATCACCCATTCGCTGTGCACCCTGGAATTCCAGGACCACCGTCCGTTCTACGACTGGCTGGTCGCGACCCTGGCCGAAGGCGGCTTCTTCAACAAGCCGGTGCCGCGCCAGTACGAATTCGCGCGGCTGAACTTGACGTACGTTGTCACCTCCAAGCGCAAGCTGCGCGCACTGGTCGACGACGGCACCGTGACCGGCTGGGACGACCCGCGCATGCCGACCATCGTCGGCCTGCGCCGCCGCGGCTACACGCCGGAATCGATCCAGCTGTTCTGCGAGCGCATCGGCGTCTCGAAGGCCGACGGCTGGATCGACATGGGCACGCTGGAAGGCGCGCTGCGCGACGACCTGGATCCGAAGGCGCCGCGCGCCATCGCCGTGCTGCGTCCGTTGAAACTGATCGTGGATAACTTCCCTGAAGGCGAGTCGGTGGAATGCTCGTCGCCGGTCCACCCGCATCATCCGGACATGGGCAAGCGCACCTTTCCGTTCACGCGCGAGCTGTGGATCGAGCAGGAAGACTTCATGGAAACCCCGACCAAGGGTTATTTCCGCTTCACCCCGCCAGTGGGCGACCAGCCGGGCAGCCGCGTGCGCCTGAAGTACGGCTATGTGGTCGAGTGCACCGGTTTCGACAAGGATGCCGACGGCAAGGTGATCGCCGTGCACGTGAAATACTTCGAGGATTCGAAGTCGGGCACGCCGGGCGCCGATAACTACAAGGTCAAGGGCAATATCACCTGGGTCAGCGCGGCAGGTGCGCTTGAAGCCGAGGTGCGCCTGTACGACCGCCTGTTTACCGATCCGCAGCCGGACGCGGGCGGCAAGGACTTCAAGTCGGTGCTCAACCCGAATGCCCTGGAGACCATCACTGCCTACCTGGAACCGGGGCTCAAGGATGCCGTGGCCGACCAGCGCTTCCAGTTCGAGCGTCACGGTTATTTCGTGGCCGATCGCGTCGATTCGCAACCCGGCAAGCCGGTGTTCAATCGCGTGACCACCTTGAAGGATAGCTGGGGCAAGTAAGCCGGCCAAGCGCCGACGCCACCACGCTCGTTAGCCGCAAAACCGTCGTTCCCGCGCAGGCGCACTGGTGTCCGGAATAATTTCGGGCGCTTGAAAAAGGCCGCCTCATAGGAGAAACCACGTCGTTCCCGCGCAGGCGGGAACCTAAGTTCGACCGACCAGCGGCTCAAAAATCGCCTTCGACAAGCGACAAGACTACGCTAAAGCATGAACATTCTTTGATTCAGCATGGATCCCCGCCTTCGCGGGGATGACGATGCATACTTTGCGTATAAATATTCTGGACACCAGTGCGCGCAGGCGGGAACCCAAGTTTCTGATCGCATCACTCGCGTCGAGCGTAGTGGCAGCGCAAAGGACTTGGGTTCCCGCCTCCGCGGGAACGACGTTTTGAGATGGTCCGGCTTTTGCTCGCATGGCCGACAAGAGTGACGCCGTTGCACGGATGTTGTAACAAAGCGGTCATGCAAGAATGCAATCATCCCGGCCATCTTTCTGTCCGGAGCCTTGCATGTCCCCCTTACGCTCGACCCGCTATCGTTTGACCCGCGCTGCCTCCTGCGCCGCCGCCCTTTCCCTGGCCGTGCTGGCCGGTTGCAGTCCCAGCGATCCCGCCGCACCGCCGGTGACCACGCCTCCGCCAGTGCAGACGCCGGACCCGACACCAACCCCTCCGGTCCCGACGCCGGTCGCCTTCATGAGCGACGTGCACTTCCAGAACGTCTACGGCGACTTCAAGAACAGCCAGTTCGCCGGCATCCCGACCAAGGACGGCAAGCACGCGACCATCCGCACCATGTACGCGCAGCTGACCTCGACCCGCCTGTTCAACGAGAATTACTTCGCCTTCTTCGCCGCGCTGGACGACGCCTACGCCAAGGGCATCCGCGTGGTGGCGCTGCCGGGCGACTATACCGACGACGCCCAGCCGATGAACGTCGACGGCATCGCCGAGATCATGAAGACCTATCAGGCCAAGGGCATGCGCTTCTTCCTGGCGCCGGGCAACCACGATCCGGTCGAGCCCTACGACGACAACGAAGCCGGCAAGAACGACTTCCTGACCAAGGATGGCAAGGAACAGAAGATCTTCGCCACCGGCAATCCAGCCTGCGTCGCCAAGGACCCGACCGTGATCTGCACCGACCAGATCATGGAACAAGGCACCGAACGCCTGATGACCAAGATGGCGGAATTCGGCTTCATGCCGAACAAGGCCGACCTGCTGTGGGAAACCCCGTTCAGCAAGTACAGCGGCGGCAAATACACGTATGACGAAGCGCTGGCCCAGGCCGCGGTGAAGAACCGCCAGTTCGAGATCTGCCTCGAGGGTTCGGGCGGCGCCTACAAGGCGGCCGGCGAAGCCAAGCTGGGCAAGGCCTTCACCAAGTGCACCGAGATGATCGACAGCACCTATCTGGTGGAGCCGGTCAAGGGCCTGTGGCTGCTCTCGATCGACGCCAACGTCTTCGTCCCGAACGCGAAATTCGATCCGGCCAAGCCGCACGACTTCAAGGGCTACGATGGCGCCGGCAACGCCGGCTGGAACAAGGTCATCACCCACAAGATGTTCCTGATGGACTACATCAAGTCGGTTGCCGCCCGCGCCAAGGCGCAAGGCAAGCAGCTGATGGCCTTCTCGCACTACCCGACCATGGACTTCTACGCCAACCAGACCGGGGCCATGAAGGCCGTATTCAAGTCGGGCGCCTTCCAGACCGCGCGCGTGCCGGACCAGACCGTCGCCAACGCCGTGGCCGCGACCGGCCTGCGCCTGCACGTCGGCGGCCACATGCACTTCAACGGCACCAACGACCACCAGGATGCCGGCGGCAATTACCTGGTCAACGTGCAGTCGCCGTCGCTGGCGGTGTATGGCGCGGCCTACAAGATCGTCACCTACAAGAACCAGGACACGATCGACGTCCAGACCATGCCCCTGAACACGGTGCCGCGCTTTGCCGAGCTGTTCCCGCACTACGTGGTCGAGAACGACTACCTGAAGGGCAGCTCGGCGCCCGCCGACGCCGCCAAGCGCTGGGACCGCGACATCCTCGAGACCCGTTCCTACGGCGAGTACACCCATCAGTACTTCGGTGAACTGTCGCGCCTGCGCTTCATGGACGAATACTGGCCATGCGAGATGAAGGAAGCGGCGATGGCCCTGAACGGCAAGCAGATGCTGATCCTGTCGCAGCTGCAGACGAAGGTGACGCTGGCCCAGCTGAAGGACGCGCCCGGCGTCGTTCCATTGACGGCCGCCTGCGCCGCACCGGGTACCGCAGCCGGCACCGCGGCGCCGGCCTCGACCCTGGCGACCGACTGGGCTGACGCCACCGCGCGCGCCGACAAGCTGGCCAGCGCCGCCGGTCTGCGCCTGGACGACTTCGCCAGCATCTCGGCCTACGATTTCTATGGCGACTTCCACCGCACCGTGTATGCGGGCGAACTGGCCCTGCGCGACATGGGCCAGCAGCGCGTGAACCAGTACAAGGTCTTGATGGCCGCCTTCCCCGCCACCCCGGCAGCCATCGTCAAAGTGGGCGACAAGCCATCCGACCAGAACCCGGTGCACGTGCCGTTCCAGAACCAGTTCAAGCAGGTGTTCGCCATCCTCAAGGGCCTGGGCTCGGCCAAGCCGAGCGACCATTTCACGGTCGACCTGCAAGGCAAGAAGGTCAGCAACGCCAGCAATAACGGCCTGAGCTTCAACTGATCGCCCGCTGGTCACTGACCAGCCCGAAGGTGCCCCGGCCCATGGTCGCGGCGCCCTTTTTGGCGCTGTCATCGTTACCTGTTGATGACCCTGAATACAAGACGCAGAAATTGTTCGACAGAAGTGACTCGGCCGCCATCGAGCGCCCAATGCCAGCCCAGGTAGTTGGGGAGCCAGCGTGACGCCACACCATGAAAGCGCGCCAGCCATTCTTTGAAGCGCTGATGGTAGGCGTTCACGTTCTGCACATGGATGGCGCCTTCGACGCCATTGCGGACGCGTTCCCCGGCGCTGAGATTGACGGCCTGGTGCGCAATGCCATGGGCACGGGCGAAGGCCGGATAGGCGGCGTTGGCATCGGTGACCAGCAGCGCCTGCGGATCGAGTTTCGGCAGCAGGTGCCTGACCAGTTGGGTCACCTTCAAGGCGCCGCGACCGGTCACGGCGTCGATGGTTTGCCCGCTGCGGTCTCGCGCCACCAGGATGCAGTCGAGGTGATGCGAAATCCCACGCAGGGCGGCCCTGCCGCCGCGCTTGCGGGGCTTGCGATCGAGCTTGCGTGAACCCTTCTGCGATTCGAGCAGGAACATTTCGTCGGCCTCGACGATGCCGACCAGGCGCTCGGGCCGGTCGTCCTTGACCCGGTCGAGAAAGCGATGGCGCCAGCGAAACGTGGTGTTGGGGTGCACGCCGACACGCTTGGCCGCAGAGCGGACTGTGCGTGAATCGAGCACCGTGTCGAGATAATCGAGCCACTTGCCCTTGTGCCTGAGCCGCGCCAGCGGCGTGCCGGTGAGGTCGTTGAAGGTGCGGCCGCACGCGCAGCAGCGAAAGCGTTGCAGGTCGTTGGCCTGGCCATGGCGGTGGCAACGCTCGCAGGCGCAATCGGGGCAGCGCCGTCCCTTTGACCGGATCTCGCCAATGAGGGCGACCACCCGGTCGAGCCCAGCTGCCGGATGCAGGGCGGCAAGCACCTGCTGACGCTGCGGCTGGTTCAGCTGAGGCAGCTGGGCGAACATCTTGGCGAACTTCGGCGCTTTCATGGCGCGCTCCCGATCGATGGCGACCGGGATTGGACCGCCAGTAAGCTCAGCAGTTCAATGCTCATCCATATTTAACGATGACAGCGCCCCCTTTTTTTCATCTGTAGCCTCACCACCAGACGTCGTGTTTTTGTAAAACCTAGTAAACCTGATAGCTACTGTCTCGTCATACATTGCTTAGCGTAATAACCTACCGTATTGACGTCGAGCACGCTCACGCGCCGCCCTGCATTTTCGAGACCACCGCATGCCTCCAGATCGTCCTCCCGGAATGTTCGCGCCGGCAACCCTTGTGACGGGGTTGCTGCTGTCGCTGGCATTCGGCGCCGGCGCCTGGCTCGCCACCTCCGAGGCGATCGAGAGCGATGCCCACGCGCGTTTTCGCAGCATGGCGCGCGCCTCCCAATACACGATCGACGCCCGCATCAAGAGCTATAGCGATGTGTTGCGCGGCGCCGCCGGACTGTTCCGCGCCGCGCCCGACACCACGGCCGACCAGTTCCGCCAGTACGTGCAGCAGCTGGACACCAAGCGCAACTTCCCGGGCATCGAAGTCATCAATTACGCGCGCGCCATCCACACGCCAGGCCTGCCGGCGCTGAACGAGGAGCTGCGTGGACGCCTGGCGCGGCGCGGCGTGCACCACTACGAGCCGCTGGTGGCCCAGCCCGACCGTAATACCTATACGGTGCTGGTCTATATCGAACCCCTGCTCCCGCTCTCGCTCACCAAGCTGGGCATGGACCTGGAAGCACGCGGCACGACCCGGCGCGTGCTGGCCAGCGCGCGCGATTCCGGCTTGCCGAGCGCCTCGGGCACCCGCATCGAGCTGTTTTCGGGCCCCAACCAGAACGGCCTGGCGCTGCGCCTGCCGGTGTACCGCAGCGACATGCCCACCGACTCGGTGGAGGGGCGGCGCCTGGCCTATATCGGTTCGGTCGGCATCGGTTTCGGCGTCGCGCGCCTGGTGGGCGGGGTGCTCGACGAGTTCCCGGTCCGTGGCGCGCGCCTGATCCTGACCGAGCTGACCGCGGTGACGCCCGAGCCCGGCGAGACGCCGCCGCGCGCCATGCTGTACGACAGCCTGGCCAGCCCCGAGCGTCCCAACCCGCCGCCGCCGCTGGACGACAGCAGCGTGTTCGCGACCAGCCTGCCGATCGAATTCAACCAGCGCATCTGGCGCGCCGACTTCAGCATCCCGAAGTCGGTGCTGTACACGCGTTTCGACATGTACTACCCCTGGCTGGCCGCCTTCGCCGCCGGCATCAGCACCGCCCTGCTCTACGCCCTGTTCCAGATCCTGGCCTCGTCGCGCCGCAACGCCCTGCGCATGGCCGAGGAAATGACGCGCGAACTGCGCGCCAGCCAGGCCAAGCTGCAGGCCAGCCACGAAAAGCTGCGCCTGCTGGCGGCGCATGCAGAGCAGATCAAGGAAGGCGAACGCAAGCGCATCGCGCGCGAGATCCACGACGACCTGGCGCAGAACCTGCTGGCGCTGAAGATCGAGGCCGAGCTCCTGGCCAACCGCACCCGCGGCGGCCACCGGCGCCTGCACGCGCGCGCCGACGCCACCGTGCGCCAGATCGACGTCACCATCCGCAGTGTGCGCCAGATCATCAACGACCTGCGCCCCAACGTGCTCGACCTCGGCCTGTCGGCGGCGGTCGACTGGCAGGTGGCCGATTTCGCGCGCCGCACCGGCATCGAGTGCGAGCTGGTCGACGACGACGGCGAGCACCGCATCGACGACCACAGCGCCACCGCCTTCTTCCGCATCCTGCAGGAGTCGCTCAACAATGTGGCGCGCCATGCGCGCGCGACCAGGGTCAGGATCGCCTTGCAGCAGCAGGCCGACATGCTGACCATGACGATCCGCGACAACGGCGTCGGCATGCAGCCGGGAAGCCGCAACCGCCACGGCTCGTTCGGCCTGGTCGGGATCGAGGAGCGGGTCGGCATCCTCGGCGGCTCGTTCTCGATCAGCAGCGGCCTGGACGTCGGCACCACGGTGGTGGTGTCGATCCCGGTCACGCCCATGTTCGGC
The DNA here is from genome assembly GCF_057657035.1 of Massilia sp. Soil_C_3. NCBI lineage: Bacteria > Pseudomonadati > Pseudomonadota > Betaproteobacteria > Burkholderiales > Oxalobacteraceae > Massilia > Massilia sp. Soil_C_3. Next base: position 112,737 of record NZ_JBDGJG010000002.1, on the reverse strand, counting down.
GACGACGATGTGATGTATGGGGGGCCGCTGTCGACGGTGGCGGTGGCCGCATGACGACGCGCGTCGTCATTACGCAGTGTTGCAACAAATATCGTTATTTACGGCATGAGTTTGATCAAGCTCAACAGATGCAATGACTATCCGCATGAAAATTTTTATCACTGTCACGGGTCAAGACGAACTTGGCAGCAGTAGTTTCGACCAGGAGGCCATGACGCGAGCCAGTACCACCAGCTTCAATCGCACGACTGCCATGCCAAACAGGGATAACGCAGCGCCATTACAATCTAACGAGGTGATAACCATGTCGACCAATACCGAATTCTCAGTGTTCGAAGCTCTTGACCTGACACCCATCAAAATGAAACTGATGCATGCGGAATCGGGCGAAGGCTGGTCCGAACGCCGTGCCAACGCGGTCGAGGCCGAGTACCGGCGCTTCTTGTTCCTGACGAAAAAGTACCCGGACGACGGCGCCTCGCCGACGGTCGATGTCGACACGTTCTGGCACTATCACATCCTCGACACGATGAAGTACGCACGCGACTGCGAAGCGACCTTCGGCTTCTTCCTCCATCACTACCCCTACGTCGGCATGGGCGCCGGCGCCAATGAAGGCGAACGCGAACGCGCGGGCGAGCGTATGCGTGAAATCTACGAAGCCGAATTCGGCGTGGTCATCAAGGGCGACGCTGCCTGGTGCGCAATTTCGGGCAAGCAAGCCGCTCAGGCCGATGGCACCGCCTGGTGCGCAGCTCCGGGCAAACAAGCCGCCCAGGCTGGCGACACCGCATGGTGCGCAGCGCCGGGCAAGCAAGCCGCCCAAGCCGCTGACACCGCGTGGTGCGCAGCGCCGGGCAAGCAAGCTGCCCAGGCTGGCGACGCCGCATGGTGTGCAGCCCCGAGCAAGCAAGCCGCCCAGGCCGGTGACACCGCATGGTGTGCGGCGCCGAGCAAGCAAGCCGTCCGGGCCGGTGACTCCGCATGGTGCGCGGCGCCGAGCAAGCAAGCCGCCCAGGCCGGTGAAACCGCATGGTGTGCAGCTCCAGGTAAGCAAGCCGTCAAGGCTGGTGACACCGCCTGGTGCGCGGCCCCGAGCAAGGCCGCGCAAGCCGCCTGACCGTCTGAATCAACGCCAAGGCCCGGCCCCGCAGCCGGCATCGCGGTCGTGGCCGCCATGCCGGCTGTCGCCCTATACGGCGCCAGCCATCATTGCCTCGCTGCCCTTCCTGATCATCAGCGCCCGCAATTCGCTGATGCTGAAATCGCTCTCCTCATGCATGCGGATCAGCAGCGTGGCGCCGATCGGCAAGGTGTTGTGGCGGATCTTGCTGATCACGGGCGGCGCCACTTCGAGCAGCTGCGACAGGGCTGCGTCATTCTTCAGGCGCAGGCGGGAGATGATGGCGTCGAGGACCCGGTTGGGGTCGTACTCGGCGCCAGGCGGAAGGCGGCGGATCGGCATGACTCTTTCAATTAATTATTATTGCTGCTTAAGACGCGGCGCCGCGAAAAATTAGCAGAAAGAGGCAAACCATCAGCATTTATACGGCTATTTTCGCGGGACGCGAAATTATACAGATAGTCGATAAATAATGTTTACTAATCTACTTCATTAACTTATAGCCCAGATGCGAGGCGCGCCAGCGTCGTGGCGACGTCGGGATGACGCAGGCGCACCCGCAGTTCGCGCCGCAGGCGCGTGTCGTCCAGCTGCCGCGATTCCGACATGAACGACAGCAGCATTGGCGACACCACGGCCTGCAGTTCGGCGCGCGCCAGGCGCGGCGGGCGGTTCATGCGGAAGGCGTCGGCCACGGCATCGAAATAATCGGCCATCTTCATGCGCGTGCGGTCCACCGCGTGCACCACGCGCCCGGCCCGTCCGCGCAACAGCGCCGCCAGCACGATGCGCGCCAGGTCGTCGGCGTGCACGTGGCTGGTGTAGACGTCGTCCTCGGCACGCAGCGCCGGGGTGCCCTGCTCCAACCGGCGCAGCGGCAGGCGGTCGTCGGCGTAGATGCCCGGCACGCGCAGGATGGACAGCGACGCGCCGGTGGCCAGGGCCCAGGCGCGCAGCACGCGTTCGGCGTCCACGCGCCGCCGCGCACGGGCATTGCGCGGCGCTACCCGCCGGTGTTCATGGACCAGCGCGCCGCCGCAGTCGCCGTACACGCCGCTCGTGCTCACATACACCATGCGCTCGACCTTTCCCAGCGCCGCCACCAGGTGGCGCGTGCGCCGATCGTGCTCGCCATCCGGCTGCGGCGGCGCCAGGTGCAGCACCCACGGCGCGAGCCGCCGCAGGCGCGCCAGGGTCGCGGGCCGGTCCAGGTCCGCCACCAGCGGCACCGCGCCCAGCGCACGCAGCTCGGCGCGGCGCTCGGGCTGGCTGGTCAGGGCGAATACCCGGTATTTCGCGGCCAGCAGCGGCAGCAGGCGCATGCCGACGTCGCCGCAGCCGACGATGAGCAGGCGGGGACGGGCGAAGGAGGAGCGGTCGGGCATGGGTTCGGGCGCGGTAGAGACGGACCGCGGCACTGTAGCACAGCGGTCGCGCCGACGCCGGCGCCGGGCCGGGCCACCCGCGCCCGGCAAAACCGGGGCCGGTGTAAAATAGCGCAGAGTTGCGGAAAACCGCCATTGGATCAACCACTTGCGCTAGCTTGCGCGCCAACCACCGAATCGCATGACCTTCCAGATCACCGTCCAGCCCAGTGGCAGCCAGTTCACCTGCGAAGCCGATGAAACCGTCCTTTCCGCTGCCATCCGCGCCGGCATCGGCCTGCCCTACGGCTGCAAGAACGGCGCCTGCGGCTCGTGCAAGGGCAAGGTGCTCAATGGCGCGGTGGAGCACAAGCCGCACCAGCAGCGCGCGCTGTCCGACATCGAAAAGACCGGCGGCATGTCGCTGTTCTGCTGCGCCGTGCCGGGCGGCGACCTGGTGATCGAGGCGCGCGAAGTGGGCGGCAGCTCGGACTACCCGCTGCGCAAGATGCCGACCCGGATCGCCGCCATCCGCCGCGCCGCGCCCGACGTCGCGATCGTCAACCTGCAGTTGCCGGCCAACGAGCTTCTGGCCTACCGCGCCGGCCAGTACATCGAATTCCTGCTCAAGGACGGCAAGCGCCGCGCCTACTCGATCGCCAACGCGCCGTCGTTCGAAGGCCCGCTCGAGCTGCACATCCGGCACCTGCCGGGCGGCCTGTTCACCGACCACGTGTTCGGCGCCATGAAGGAACGCGACATCCTGCGCTTCGAGGGCCCGCTGGGCACCTTCTTCCTGCGCGAGGAATCCGACAAGCCGATCGTGCTGCTGGCCTCGGGCACCGGCTTCGCCCCGGTCAAGGCCCTGGTCGAGCACCTGATGCACCTGAAATCGACCCGCCCGGTGCGCCTGTACTGGGGTGGCCGCCGCCCGCAAGACCTGTATATGGACGAGCTGTGCCGCGCCTGGGAAACCACGCTGCCCGACTTCACCTACGTGCCGGTGATCTCGGACGCGCTGCCCGAGGATGACTGGACTGGACGCACCGGCTTCGTGCACGCGGCCGTCATGCAGGACATCATCGATTTGTCGGGACACCAGGTGTACGCCTGCGGCGCCCCGGTCATGGTCGATTCGGCGCGCCGCGACTATACCGCCCTGTGCGGCCTGCCGGAAGACGAGTTCTTCGCCGATTCGTTTACCACCGAAGCAGATCTCGCAGCCGGATAACCGTAGGGTCGGCGGCTGCGCCGCCGACGCGTCGATGGTTGACAGCGAGATCGTCCGGCGCGAAAACGGCACCAATAACAATCACCGCGTCGGCGGCGAAGCCGCCGACCCTACGCCATGTCTCTTATCTCTCCCTCCGGCCGCCTCGGCGTCCTGCGCAACCGCAATCTCGCCTTCTATCTCTCGGCGCGCTTTCTCGCCACCTTCGCCGTCCAGATGCAGAGCGTGGCGATCGGCTGGCAGGTGTACCAGATCACCGGCAGCCTGTTCGATCTCGGCCTGATCGGCCTGGCGCAGTTCGCGCCGTTCCTGTTATTTATTCTTTGGGCCGGCCACGTGGCCGACCGTTACCACCGGCGCCTGATCGTCATGGCCTGCATGGCGGCCCAGCTGGTGTGCAGCGCGCTGCTGATTGCCTTTACCGCCAGCGGCAGCACGGTCGTGTGGCCGGTGTTCGCTATCCTGGTGGTGTTCGGCAGCGCGCGCGCCTTCATGATGCCGGCCTCGCAGGCCGTGCTCAAGAACCTGGTGCCCGACCGCGAATTCAGCCAGGCGGTGGCGCTCGGCTCGTCGACCATGCACGTGGCGATGATCCTGGGGCCGATCATCGGCGGCCTGCTGTACGTGTTCGGCGCGCAGATCGTGCACATGACCTCCGCCAGCCTGCTGGCGCTGGCGGTGCTCCTGATGACGAACACGCGCAGCATCGGGCAGATCGTCAACAAGGCGCCGGTCAGCTGGCACACCCTGCTCGAGGGCCTGCGCTTCGTGCGCTCGCGCCCGATCGTGCTGGGCGCCATTTCGCTCGACCTGTTCGCGGTGCTGTTCGGCGGCGCCACCGCGCTACTGCCGGCCTACGCCCACGACATCCTGGGCGCCGGGCCCACCGGCCTCGGTTTCCTGCGTACCGCGCCCGGCGTCGGCGCCGCCCTGTGCTCGATCACGCTCGCGATGTTCCCGATCACGCGCCGGGTCGGCGCCTGGATGTTCGGCGGCGTCGCGCTGTACGGCGTATGCGTGATCCTGCTCGGCCTGACCGACAGCTTCCCGGTCGCCCTGGCCGCCCTGTTCCTGCTGGGCGTGGGCGACATGGTCAGCGTCTACATCCGCCACCTGCTGGTGCAGTACGAGACGCCGGACGAGATCCGCGGCCGGGTCAGCGCCGTGAACTCGGTGTTCATCGGCGCCTCGAACGAGCTGGGTGAATTCGAATCCGGCGTCACCGCCGGCTGGCTGGGGCTGACGCGCGCCATCCTGCTGGGCGGCGTCGCCACGCTGGTGGTCACCGGGCTGTGGGCGGTGCTGTTCCCGGTGCTGTCAAGGATGGACCGCTTTCCGCACCACGACAAGGAGCGCGGGAACTAACCTCCCGCGCCCTGGCTTCAGGCCACCGCCAGCGCGCGCCGGTGCGACGCTGGCGCGGCCGACGCTGGACGGGCCGCGCCGGCATTGCGCTGTCCGGTCCCCAGGTTGAACACGCTGACCGTCTCGGCCAGGAGCGCCGACTGTTCCTTCAGCGACTGGGCGGCCGCGGCCGCCTCTTCGACCAGGGCCGCATTCTGCTGGGTCACCGCATCCATCTCGCTGACCGCCTGGTTGATCTGCTCGATGCCGTTTTCCTGCTCGTGGCTGGCAACCGTAATCTCGCCCATGATGTCGGTGACGCGCTTGACGCTCACGACGATCTCGTCCATGGTGGCGCCGGCCTGGCTCACCAGGCGGCTGCCTTCGTCGACCTTGTTCACCGAATCGTCGATCAGGGTCTTGATTTCCTTGGCCGCGCTGGCCGAACGCTGGGCCAGGTTGCGCACCTCGCTCGCCACCACGGCGAAGCCGCGGCCCTGCTCGCCGGCGCGCGCCGCTTCGACCGCCGCGTTCAGCGCCAGGATATTGGTCTGGAAGGCGATGCCGTCGATCACCGAGATGATGTCGACGATCTTGCTGGCCGACGCATGGATGGCCCCCATGGTCTCGACCACGTCGGATACCACGGCGCCGCCGCGGGTGGCGACGTCGGAGGCCGAGCGCGCCAGGCCGTTGGCCTGGCGTGCGTGTTCGGCATTCTGCTTGACGGTCGAGGTCAGTTCTTCCATCGACGACGCGGTTTCTTCCAGCGAGCTGGCCTGCTGTTCGGTACGGCTCGACAGATCCAGGTTGCCCGACGCGATCTCATCCGAGGCGGTGGCGATGGTATCGGTACCCTCGCGCACCTGGCTGACGATGTCGCGCAGGTTCGTGTTCATCTCTTTCAGTGCGCCCAGCAGCTGGCCGGTTTCATCCAGCGAGGTCACCTCGATGTGGCTGGAGAGGTCACCGGCGGCGACGGTGCGCGCCACTTCCACGGCCCGGTTCAGCGGCTTGACGATCGAACGGGTGATCAGCCAGGCAATGGCGACCGCCGCGATCAGGGCGAAGCCGCCGACGCTCAACATCAGCACGCGCGCCTGCGCATAGGCATCGCGTCCACGCGCCTGGTCTTCATCGTTGCGCGTGCTCTGCAGAGTGATGATGTCGTCGATCGAGGTGGTCCAGCCGCGCATGGCCGGCACGAACTCGTCGCGCAGGAAATCCCTGCCAGCATCGATGTCGTTTTGCCGCGCGAGCGCTTCGCCCTTGGCGATCAGCGGCAGCACCTTGGCGGCGGCCGCAGCGGTATTGGCCAGCTGGGCCTTGCCTTCGTCGGTAGTGATCGACACATCCAGCAGTTTGACGCCGGCCAGGTAGGCTTCGCGCGCCTTGGCAATCGCGCTCGACTGTTCCTGCATCTGGGCTTCATCCGAGATGATCGTCATGTCGCGCACGGCGATCGAGATCCGGCGCAGGTTGTCGCGCATCGTGCTGGCGGCCTCGATGCGCGCATTGTTCACTTCCACGACCTTGACCAGCAAGTCGTTCATGGCGCTCAGTTTCTGGACGCCCGTCGCCAGCACGACAGCCAGCAGCACAAGTACCAAGCCAAAGGCGAGCGCCAGGCGCTGGCCGATTTTCAGTTGCTTCAATTGCATCTTGATTTCCGTTCCCTGTTGGTGCGCCAGCCGTGCTCGAGGAAATTGCCTGCGCGTTTTTATTGGTTTACCCCCGTCCGCCATCATCCGTTTCTTGTGAATTTGCGAATTCGATATGAAACAATTCGATAGAATTGGTGGTATTTGCAGATTCTAGTAGGAGACTTCCTACAAAACGAGTGATAAATTGCGTTGTGGAAATTCGGCAACACTGATACCTGCTCGTCATTATCAAGACGGCAATACAGTCGGGCGCGGCGAATTCCGGGGGGAGTGTAAGATGAAGCCGTAACGACTACAGGAGGCTTCCATGCAGATCAATATCAACACCGACAACACCATCAATAAGCACCAGGGCCTGGACGAGCACGTCGACAGTGTCGTGCGCTCCTCTATTGGTCGCTTCGGCGACCACGTCAATCGCGTTGACGTGCACTTGAGCAATGAGAACAAAGAAAAGAAAGCGGATGGCGGCAATTCGTGCATGCTCGAAGCACGCCTGACCGGCATTGCGCCGATCGTCATCCACGAGCACGCGAATGACCTGCACCAGGCGATCAACAACGCTGGCGGCAAGCTGGCGCGTGCGCTGGACAGCGCGATCGGCCGCCTGCACGACAAGCAGCGCGCCGCCTCGATCACGCACACCGAAGATCCAACCGCCGACAAGCACCTGACGGATATGTGATCGTCCTCCAATGAAGCGCAGGCCCGTCCGGGCCTGCACTTCAGCCTGCACTTCAGCCTGCGCTTCCTTCCAGCATTGCCCTCACTTCGCGCAGATAGCGCAGGCCCGCCAGGGCCCGGCTTCCATACCACGACATCATCTCGCCATCGACCAGCAGCACGGGAATCCCGATCTGCTTTTCCAGCGCGTCCGCGTGCGCCTCGGTAAACCGATAAGGTTCGGTCGACAGCAGCACGGCGTCGAGCCCGTCCACCAGGGCTTCGGACCAGTCGAAACGGGGATAGCGCGCCGCCCCAAGATCGGGCACGCGCCAGCCCAGTTCGGCCAGCATGGCGGCGATATACGTGTCCTTCGACACGCTCATCCACGGGTCTTGCCAGATGCAGTACAGGACCGTGCGCGCCGGGCCGGCCGGCAAGGCGCGCAGCCGCGCCAGTTCGTCCCCGAAGGCCGCGCACCATGACGCGGCCTGCTCCCGGGCGCCGAAGATCCCGCCCATCAGGCGCGCCAGCGCCAGGTTGTCGTGCGGGACCAGCGGATGCGTGACCACCACGTGCGGCACGAACTGCGCCAGCGCATCGACGGTCGGCTTCTCGTTCTCGTCGATATTGACCACGACGTGGGTCGGCGCCAGTTTGCGGATCTTCTCTAGATTGACGTCCTTGGTGCCGCCCACCTTGGGGATGTCCGCCACCACCGCCTTCGGGTGGATGCAAAAGCCCGTGCGGCCGACCAGCTGCGACGCCAGGCCGAGGTCGCACAGCAGCTCGGTGATCGACGGCACCAGCGACACGATGCGCGCGTCCGGGGCCGGCCGATGGGCGTGCCCAAGCGCATCAATGAGCACATCATCAAGTGAATTGTCAGAATCAGTCATGCCGCCATGTCACCATTGTTGTTTAAGGCGCGCCGAATACGCATTCCAAGTCTGATAGGCTATCATTTCAATGCTGTAAGGACTCAACCTTACGCGATTCGCTCGAGGCCCCACTTGGAACACATCGGCACCTTCGGTGCTTCCCGCACGACCATCCGCGACCTGCACCTGTTTCGCGACGAGACCGACCCGGCCATCGCCGCGATGGTGGCCGGCTGCGCCGTCGTGCGCATGGCGCGCGGCCGCCGCATCGACGATGGCGGCCAGGCGCGCCTGTACATCGTCCTGTCGGGCGTGCTCGAGATCGCACCCGACGCCCATGCCGGCGACGAGGGCAACACCAGCCGCATCCTCCCGGGCGAGAGCGTCGGCGAACAGGCGGTGCTGGACGACGCATTGAACCTGGCGGCGATGACGGCCCTCGAGGACACCGAACTCTTGGTGATCGAATCCGATATGGTGTGGACCCTGATCGAGCGGTCTGGCGTGCTGGCGCGTAACCTGCTGCGCCTGCTGTCGTTCCGCATCCGCGCCACCAACGCCCTGCTGCGCCGGCGCCAGAAGCTGGGCGAATTCTACCGCCAGCTGTCGCTCAACGACCCGCTCACGGGCCTGTACAACCGCGCCTGGCTCAACGAGATGCTGCCCAAGCTGGCCGCGCGCGCGGCCACCGACGGCAGCGCGCTGTCGCTGGTGATGATCGACCTCGACCACTTCAAGCGCTTCAACGACACCCACGGCCACATCGCCGGCGACGCCGCGCTGGCCGCCGCCGCGAGCGTGATCCGCGGCGCGCTGCGCCCGTCCGACTTCGCGGTGCGCTATGGTGGCGAAGAGATGCTGGCGGTGCTGCCCGACACCACGCCGGACATGGCCACCGGGGTCGCCGAACGCCTGTGCCGGCGCCTGCGCCTGGCCGTCGTGTTCCCCGATATGCGCCTGCCGCTGCCGCACCTGACCGGCTCCTTCGGCGTGGCCAGCCTGACGCCCGGCGGCGACGAGCGCAGCCTGCTGGCGGCGGCCGACGCCGCCCTGTACCGCGCCAAGGAAGCCGGACGGGACCGCGTCTGCGCCTGACGCAATGCCCCAGACCTTTGCCGCCGGCCGTGACTGATCCGCGCGGATGTGCCACCATGCCGGTTGACGCTGTGATTGCAGCACCCACAACAACAACACATGAGCACGCATACCTTCCTCTGGCACGACTATGAAACCTTCGGCGCAGTGCCGCGCCGCGACCGTCCGGCCCAGTTCGCCGCGATCCGCACCGACGCCGACCTCAACGAGATCGGCGAGCCGATCATGCTGTACTGCCAGCCGGCCAACGACTTCCTGCCCGACCCGCAATCCTGCCTGATCACTGGCATCACCCCGCAGCACTGCCTCGAACGGGGCGTGCCCGAACACGAATTCGCGCGCCACATCGAAGCCGCCTTCAGCGAGCCGGGCACGATCGGCGTCGGCTACAACACCATCCGCTTCGACGACGAGGTGACCCGCTTCCTGTTCTGGCGCAACCTGATCGATCCATATGCGCGCGAGTGGCAGCACAACTGCGGCCGCTGGGACCTGCTTGACGTGGTGCGCATGGTGTACGCGCTGCGCCCGGAAGGCATCGAATGGCCGACCCGCGAAGACGGCAAGCCGAGCTTCCGGCTGGAACACCTGAGCGCCGCCAACGGCCTGGCCCACGAGGCGGCGCACGATGCGCTGTCCGACGTGCGCGCCACCATCGCGCTGGCGCGCCTGATCCGCGACAAGCAACCGCGCCTGTTCGACTTCTGCCTCGAACTGCGCCGCAAGGACCGCGTCGCCAGCGAGATGGGGCTGCACCTCGACCCGGGCCAGCGCCAGCCTTTCCTGCACGTGTCCGGCATGTTCCCGGTCGAATACGGCTGCCTGGGCCTGGTCTACCCGCTGGCCCAGCATCCGACCAACAAGAACGAGGTGCTGGTCTGGGACTGCCGCCACGACCCGTCCGAACTGTTCGCGCTCGACGCCGACACCATCCGCACCCGCATGTACACGCGCGCGAGCGAATTGCCCGAAGGCATGACTCGGCTGCCGATCAAGAGCGTGCACCTGAATAAATCGCCGATGCTGGTCGGGAACCTCAAGACCCTGCGGCCCGAGCTGGCCACGCGCTGGGACATCGACCTGGAACGCGGCCGCGCGCACGCCGCGCTGGCGGCCGGCGGGCCGGACATGAAGGCGATCTGGGCCCAGGTGCTGGCAAAACCCGGTGCGGGCGAGGCGGTGGACGTCGACGAAGACCTGTACGGCGGCTTCGTCAGCCGCGACGACCGCCGCCAGCTGGAATCCCTGCGCATGCAAAAGCCCGAGGCGCTGGCAAAGCGCGTCAGCTTCGAGGACGAACGGTTGAACGAGTTATTGTTCCGCTACCGCGCGCGCAACTTCCCGCACACGCTGTCGGAAGACGAGATGCAGCTGTGGGAGGCGCACCGCGCGGCGCGGCTGTTCGAAGGCGCGCATGGGGCGCGCACGGTGGATCAGCTGTTTACCGAGATCGATGCGTTGTCGGAGACGGCGGATGAGCGTGCCGAGGAGATTCTTGGGGCGCTGTATGACTATGTGGAGTCGATTGCGCCGGATCGGTATTGAGCTAGCGGGTGCTCTGGAGACTTAGGTTCCCGCCAAGGCGCCCGGCCAGGGCGCCTTGGCGGGAACCTAAGTACTCAAGCGCCGCCGCGCTGTCAACCGTGGCGATGCGCGTTGATCGCATCGCGCGTCTCGCGCGCCACGCGCCGCGCGGCGGCGGCGAAATCTTCACCTTCCTGCGGCGTCGCATACAGGATCGCACGTGACGAATTGATCATCATGCCCGCGCCACCCGCCGTGCGGCCCGCCTTGACGGTCGCCTCGACGTCGCCGCCCTGGGCGCCCACGCCCGGGATCAGCAGCGGCATATCGCCGATCAGCTTGCGCACCTGCGCGATCTCGTCCGGGAAGGTCGCCCCCACCACTAGCGCGCACTGGCCGTTGCGGTTCCATTTTTCGGCGACCAGCTGGGCCACGTGCTGGTACAGCGGGCGACCCGCCACGTCCAGGAACTGCAGGTCGGAGCCGCCCGCGTTCGAGGTGCGGCACAGCACGATCACGCCGCGGTCCGGCCATTCCATATACGGTTCGACCGAATCGAAGCCCATGTAGGGGCTGACCGTCACCGCGTCGGCGCCATAGCGTTCGAAGGCTTCGCGCGCGTACTGGTGGGCGGTGGCGCCGATGTCGCCGCGCTTGGCGTCCAGTACCAGCGGGATGTGCGGGTAGGTGGCGCGCAGGTAGGCGCAGATTTCTTCCAGCTGGTCTTCGGCGCCGAGGGCGGCGAAATAGGCGATCTGCGGTTTGAAGGCGCAGGCCAGGTCGGCGGTCGCGTCGATGATGGCCTTGCAGAACTGGACGATGGCGTCCGGCTGGCCCTGCAGATGGGCTGGCAGGCGCGTCAGGTCCGGGTCGAGGCCGACGCACAGCAGCGAATCGTTGCTGGCCCATGCGGCGGAAAGTTTGTTGATGAAATTCACCTCTAGCCCCTTGTATCTTTGTAAATGCAAACCCATTATTGTACCCGCCGGCGGTCCATGGCCGCCAGTCGGCGCCCGTCCGGACGCCCAAGCATGTCTGTTTCAGGTATATTTTGATCATTCGACAACTTGTACACACAAACATCATCATGACCAATTCCTTCTTCTATCGCTGGACCCGTCTTCTCGGCGGCGCCGTCCTGGCCGGCGCCCTGCTGTCCGGCTGCGGCTACAACGACTTCCAGACCAAGGACGAGGCCACCAAGGCGGCATGGAGCGAAGTGGTGAACCAGTACCAGCGCCGCGCCGACCTGATCCCGAACCTGGTCAACACCGTCAAGGGCTATGCCTCGCACGAGAGCGCCACGCTCGAAGCGGTAACCCGCGCCCGCGCCCAGGCCACCAGCTTCCAGATCACGCCCGAGGTGCTGAACAACCCCGAGGCCTTCCAGAAGTTCCAGCAGGTGCAGGGCGAGCTGTCGGGCGCCCTGTCGCGCCTGATGATGGTCTCTGAAAAATACCCCGACCTGAAAGCCGATACGAGCTTTCGCGACCTGCAGTCGCAGCTGGAAGGGACGGAAAACCGCATCACGGTGGCGCGCCAGCGCTATATCGCCTCGGTCCAGGATTACAACGTGACCGTGCGTCAGTTCCCCAAGAACTTGACGGCGATGGTGTTCGGCTATGAAACCAAGCCGTCGTTCACCGTCGAGAACGAGAAGGCGATTTCGACCGCGCCGACGGTCGACTTCGGCAAGTAAGCCGGCATGACCGCACTGTCGCGTTTCTTCTGCATCCTGCTGCTCGCGCTGCTTACCAGCGCGCCGGCCTTCGCCCAGCTGCAGCCGGTGCCGACGCTGACCGCGCGCGTCACCGACCAGGCGGGCATGCTCGACGCCGCCCAGCGTCAGCGCCTCGAAGCGGTGCTGGCCGACTACGAGGCCAAGACCGGCAGCCAGATCGCCGTGCTGCTGGTGAAGTCGACCGAGCCCGAGGCGATCGAGCAGTACAGCATCCGCGTCACCGATGCCTGGAAGCTGGGCCGCAAGGGCGTGGACGATGGCGTGCTGCTGCTGGTGGCGCGCGATAACCCCAGTGCGCTGCGCCGTCTGCGCATCGAGGCCGGGCGCGGCGTACAGGGCGTGCTGACCGACGCCCAATCGAAGCGCATCCTGCAGGACGTGATCGCGCCGCATTTCAAGCAAGAGCATTTTTATGAAGGCCTGGTCGCCGGCGTCGGCGCCATCGCCACCCTGCTCAACCAGGAAGCCTTTCCCGCGCCGCCACCGCAGCAACAGCAGCGCCAGGCGGCGAGCGACGGCGGCTTCCCCTTGTGGGCGATCTTCCTGATCATTATCGGCGCCTCCATGCTGCGCTCGGTGTTCCGGCCGCGCGGCCGCACCGTCGGCACCCGCCGCGGCCAGTCGCACTGGGGCAGCGCCACCACCGGCTTCGTCCTCGGCAACATCATCGGCAATATGAGCCGTGGCGGCGGTGGCGGTTTCGGCAGCAGCGGCGGTGGATTCGGCGGCGGCGGCTTTTCGGGCGGCGGCGGCGGCTTCGATGGCGGCGGCGCCTCGGGAGACTGGTAATGCGATCGATGACACACAAGATGCGCCGCGCCTGGCGCCACTGGAAGAGCAGCGCGCGCGAAGCGAAACAGGCCTTCCCCGACACGACCCTGGACGCGATCGCCGAGGCGATCGACCAGGGCGAACAGACACACCGCGGCGAGGTGCGCCTGATCGTCGAGAAGGCCCTGCCTTTCGAGGCGGCCTGGGAAGGCGTCACCAACCGCCAGCGCGCGATCAACCTGTTCGCCGACTATGGCGTGTGGGACACCGAAGACAATTGCGGGGTGCTGATCTACGTGAACCTGGCCGAGCACAAGATCGACATCGTGGCCGACCGCGGCATCGACCGCAAGATCGACGCCGCCACCTGGCAGGCCGTGTGCCGCACCATGACCGAGGGTTTCAGGCAGGGCAGCTTCCATGAAGCGACCCTGGCGGCGGTCAATCAGGTCAACGAGCTGCTGCGCCAGCACTTCCCGGCCAGCGGCGAGCGGCCCAACGAGCTGCCGGACCGGCCGGTCATGCTGTAGTCGTCCGGTCCTGCGTCCCGTCCTGCTGCTCGTCCAGCCATTCGCGCTGCAACGCGTCGACCTCGGCCAGCTCGGCCTTCATGCGGCGCGCCTTGTCCCACGCCCACAGCCAGCCGCCAGCCAGCAGCAGGGCCACCGCCGCCGAAGTCCACGCGGCAGACCATGCGTCGCGCCCCGTGTACAGGGTGAGGAATGGGGCCGGCAGCATGGGGATGGTCGACCAGCGCGTCAGCCGCACCAGGCGCAGGCTGAGCAAGGCGCGGCGGCGACGCAATCCTAGCCAGTCGCGCAGGCTGTTCCCTTGCGGCTCGCGCAGGGCTTGCACGCGGGTCCAGGTGTAGCTGATCATCACGGCGACCATGAACAGCAGGAAGTACACCCACCACAGCAGCATGAACCCGTTGGCCGTCGCCCGCGGCCAGTCGCGGATCAGCATCCCCGCACCCACCACCGCCAGCATCCACTCGCCCAGGATCGTCAACACGATGAGCCGCCGCTGGCGCCGCGCGCGCGCGATCATCGCCGTCACGTCCGGCGTCAAGGGAGCAGCCGGCGCATCCGCGCCCCAGGCATCCTGCAGCCTGGCCCATTCATCCGCATCGTTCATCGTTCCTCCAGCCTTTCCTTGAGCGCAGCCTTGGCGCGGTTCAGGCGCACGCCGACATTATTCACCGAGATGCCGAGCAGCTGCGCGATCTCTTCATAGGACATGCCCTCCAGCGCTAGCAGCACCAGCTGGCGCTGCCCCACCGGCAGCTGGCGCAATGCCGTCAACAGGCGTTGCTGCTGCTGGTTCAGGCCGGCCAGGGCTTCCGGCCCCGGCTGCTGGTCGGCCCATTCGTCGTCCAGCTCCTCGTGCTGCGGCTGGGCCACCGCGCGCATCACGTGGCTGGCGCAGCGCCGGTGCGCGACGCCGACCACATAGGTCTTGATGCTCGATTCGCCGCGAAAGGCCGGCAAGGCCTGCCACACCGCGAGCATGATGTCCTGCACCAGGTCGTCGCGCGCGTGGCGATTGCGCTCGAAGCTGGCGGCGAAGCGCACCAGCATGCCGCCATGCTCGGCCATCAGGCGTTTGAATTCGGCGTCGTGCAATCGGCCCATCACAGCCCGAACACAAAGCGTTCGCTGCCCAGGCGCCGGCTGCCGAAGGCGATCAGCAAGGCGGCGCCGCCGATGCAGCCGGCCACCGACAGGGCCAGCAACTGCGGCGCCGGCGCCCCGCCGCTCACCAGCGCGCCCAGGTGAGCGTGCTGGCTGAACATGGGCAGCAGGTGGGCGGCGGGCGGGGATGCCGCCCCGATCTCCTCCACCATCAGCAGCATCGGCGCCAATTGCAGCAGGTTCAGGTAGATCTGGCCTTCCTTGTGGGTGCGCGCGTGCAGCGCCACCACGCATTGCAGGGCGCCCACCAGCAGCGCCAGCGGCAGCAGGGTCAAGAGCATCTGCGCCTGCATCGCCGCGTCCGGTGCGAAGGCCATGCCCACTTCGTACAGCGGCAGGCGCTCGAGGGCGACCACCGACAGCAGGAGCGCGGCGGCGCTGCTCACATAGCCGAACAGCGAGGCGGTCAGCCATTTGCCGATGAACAGCGTGCCCGGCGCCACCGGCTGCGCCAATAAAGCCTCGAGCGAGCGCCGTTCGCGCTCGCCGCCGGTCGCATCCAGGGCCACGTGCGAGCCGCCGACGAACAGGCCGAGCAGCCAGAACAGCGGCAGCGCGCCCAGCACCAGCGCCGTGCGGCCGCCCTGCCCGCCCATGTCGCGCAGCTGCAGGTGCAAGGCATTGGCGTGGCCGGGCGCCACCCCGGCGCCCAGCAGGCGCTGGCCCGACAACTGCGCGCCATAGCCGGCCACCAGAGCCTGCACGCGCCCGGCCTGGCGCCTGGCATCGTCGTCGGACATGTCGACCCACAAGGCCAGCGTGGCTTCGCGGCCCTGCGCCAGTTCGCGCGGCGCCTCCGCCGGCACTTCGAGCACCACCGCGCCGGGCGAAGCCGCGAGCAGGTCCTCAGGCTTCCCGCTGCGCTCCTGCAGCGTGACACCCGCCGCTTCCAGGTGACGCACGAGTCCCGGCGCATGCGTTGCGCCGACCAGGTTCAGCGGCCGCGTGCCGGCATCGACCTCGGACGCGATCAGCGCCTTGAGCACGCCCGCCAGCACGAAGGGGCCGAGCAGCGCGAACAGCAGGCCGGCCATCATCGAGCGGCGATCGCGCACGGCGTCCATCACCTCCTTCGACACCACGATCCACAAGTTTTCCACGAATTGACTCACCTTCATGCCGCAATCCCCTCATCGCTGCCGATTACTTCGACGAATGCCTGTTCCAGGCCGCTGCTGCCGGTCTGCGCCAGCAGCGCCGGCGTCGTTCCCGCAAAACGCACCCGGCCGGCGGCCAGCACCACCACCTGGTCGCACAACTGGGCCGCTTCCTGCATCACGTGGGTCGACAGCAGCACCGCCGCGCCACGCGAGCGCGCCCGCACCAGGGCCTCGCGCACGGCGCGCGTGCTCATCACGTCCAGGCCGCGCGTGGGCTCGTCCAGCACCAGCACGGCAGGATCATGCAGCAAGGCGCGCGCCAGCGCTACCTTGATGCGCTGGCCGGCCGAAAATCCCTTGCAGGCACGCCCCGCTTCGGCCTCCAGTCCCACCTCCTGCACGACGCGCTCGATGGCGCGTTCGAGCATGGCGCCGCGCATGCCGTGCAGGCGGCCGAAGTAGCGCAGGTGGTCGCGCGGCGTGAGCCGCTCATAGAGCCCGAATTCGTCGGTGACGATGCCGAGCCGGCGCCGCGCGGCGAGCGGCGCGCGCGTCACGTCGATGCCGTCGATGGCGACCGTGCCGCTGTCCGGCGCCAGCAGGCCATACAGGATGCGCAGGCAGGTCGACTTGCCGGCGCCGTTGGGGCCGAGCAGCGCGGTGATGGTGCCGGGCCGCGCGCTGAAGCTCACCGCATCCAGGGCCTGCAAGGACTGGAAGCGCTTGCCGATATTGTTCACGACGATCATGGGGGCTCCTTACAGGGTGGGCTGGCCGTCGGCCAGCACGAACGGGGGACGGCGAATCGCCGCCAGGCAGGCGCCATCCACGGCGGCCGGGTCGACATGCTCGAGGAAGGCGGCGATCAGGCGCGGCGCGCAGCCGGCGCCGCTGAAGGTATGGCCGGCGCCGGCGGCCACCAGCACCCGGCTGTGGCGCAGGGTGCGGGCCGCCAGGTGGGCGTTTTCGGGCGGCGTGACCGGATCGAGGCCGCCCGCCAGCAGCAGGGTCGGGATGTCGGACGTCACGGCGCGCGTCAGTTCGGCACTCAGTCGGGAATCGAAGCGCGCGGCCGGCCATACCGCGCACCAGTCGCGCCAGCCCCTGGCATAGGCCTCGCCGAAACGGCTGCCGGCGCCGTCCTCGCGCATCGCGGCGGCATCGGTGAATGGCGCTTCTTCGGCGCATAGCACCGACAGGGTCTGGCCGAAGGTCATGCCTTCGAGGCTCCAGCCGGCCAGGGCGTCGTACAGGGCCAGCAGCGGCTGCGGCCGGCCATTGGCGGCGGCGTGGATGGCGAACGGCAGCACGCTGGCATGCTGGGCGCTGTACATGGCGCCCCGCAGCAGTTGCGGCACGGCCGCGGCCTGGTGCGGGCCGAGGGCAGGCAGCGCCAGCACGGCGTCGAGTTCGCGCGCCAGGTTCGGGAAGGCCCTGGCGCAGCCCTGGTCGGCGGCGCAGTCGGCCAGCAGGCGTTCGAGCGCGGCCTGGGCGTGACGCGACGACAGCAGGATGCGGGCATTGGGCGGCGCCACCGAGTCGAGCACCATGCCACGCACGCTGCCGGGGTAGCGCCGCGCATACATCAGCGCGGTGCGGGTGCCGTACGAACCGCCCCACAGGCTGAACTGGCGGTAGCCGAGCGCGCGCCGCAGGTCCTCGAAATCGGCCAGCGCGGCTTCGGTATGGAAGTAGCGCGGGTCGGCCTCGAGCGCGGCCAGGCAGGCGCGCAGGCTGGCCTGGGCGCTTGCCGTGTCGCCTTGCGCGATCGCCTGTTCGGGCATCGGGCAGCGCAGCGGGCTTGACCTGCCGGTGCCGCGCTGGTCGACCAGCAGGATGTCACGGCGCTTCCTCGCTTCACGGAAGGCGCTGGCCAGGAGCGGCCCGTAATCCGTGGCGGCCTGGCCGGGACCGCCGGCCAGCACCAGCAACGGGTCGGGCGCCGCCGGTTTCGCGGTGGCCTTGATGCGGGCGAAATGGATGGTGATGCGGCGGCCGGCCGGGTTGGCGCGGTCTTCCGGCACTTCCAGCGTGCCGCATTCGACCCGCTCGGGGAAGTGCGGCAGGTGGCAGGGTTCCAGGGCGGCGGCCATGCTGGAATACAGCAGCATCGCCAGGAACAGGGTCCAGGCAAGGGCGAGATGCTTGCGGGTCATTTTTGTTCTCGTTGTGGTGGAGATACCCGCTTAGTAGCGCGCCGCGCCAAAAACTTACACCCGCATCGACGATCATGCATTTTGGGTAGTGGTGGCGAGTGGTTAGAATGGCGGACTTTGCCTCTCTACGAAAGCCCGCCATGAAACTCAAGCAGAAAATCGCCATCGTTACCGGCGCCAGCCAGGGCATCGGCCTGGCCTGCGCCCAGCGCCTGGTGCGCGAAGGCGCGCGCGTGATGCTCGTCGACCTCAAGCCGGAAGTCGCCCAGGCCGCCGCCAGCCTGGGCGACGCCGCCCGCTTCTTCCGCGCCGACGTCGGCGTCAAGAAAGAAGTCGATGCGATGGTCCAGGCCACGCTCGACGCTTTTGGGCGCATCGATATCCTGGTCAACAACGCGGGCGTCACCCACGCGGCCGATTTCCTGGATCTGGAAGAAGACGATTTCGACCGCGTGCTGCGCATCAACCTGAAATCGATGTTCCTGTGCAGCCAGGCGGCGGCGCGCGATATGGTGAAACGGGGCGAAGGCGGCTGCATCATCAATATGTCGAGCGTCAACGCCGAGCTGACCATCCCGAACCAGGTGCCCTATGTGGTGTCGAAAGGCGGGGTCAACCAGCTGACCCGGGTGGCGTCGATCGCCCTGGCCCACCATGGCATCCGCGTCAATGCGATCGGACCGGGCACTATCCTGACCGAACTGGCCAAGCAGGCCGTGCTGGGCAGCCCGGAGGCGCGCCACACCATCTTGTCGCGCACGCCGCTGGGCCGCTGTGGCGAGCCGGAAGAAGTCGCCTCGATCGCCGCCTTCTTGGCCAGCGATGACGCCTCGTACATGACCGGCCAGACGCTGTACGCCGACGGCGGCCGCATGGCGCTGAACTACACGGTGCCGGTACGCGACTGAAAACCCATACAAGTGGAGCAGATATTACCGTAACGCATGTCTGGTATCCGAACTCGCAATTGGACACCCACCGGGCCGACCCCGATAATTACACCTGTCTCCACTATTCTCCTCCAAGAAAATAGTTTTAAGCCCGCACAAGAGCGGGCTTTTTTTTTGCCGAAAAATAGCAAGGAAGGCCGCCGCTACGTAGTTCTACGTATAACGAGCGCTGACGACATGACGGCGCCCGCCGGTCATTTGATACCGGCAGAACTTTGCGCTTCGTCACGATCGCGTCACAAACGCTGCCTATACTAAGAATCACCTGTCATACACGCAACCGATATGCCTGATGACAGCAGGTGTGCGGCGCCCCGGGTGCTCCACACCAACCGATTTTCGAATCTCTTGGCCCGATCTTGGGTTGTGCCCGCCACCGGCGGGCATTTTTTTGCCTATGCGTTCAGGAACCAGTTCCGTTGCAGGTCGGTCTTATTCTCTGCCCCAGCGCAACTCGCGCTAAAAAAATTGTCACAACGCTTGAAGCCGTCGCTGATTTGGCTATCATAAAGTTCGCGCTTCCGATTCGGCCCCCGGTCGGAAGACCACGTACCACGAAACGTCCAAAGGAACCCGTCCTATGAACCTACGTGTACCAGCCAGCGCCGCGCCCGATACTTGCCGCCGTCAGCATGAAGATGGCGACCTCGTCCTGAGCGAACTCAATCCGCGCATCGTTGTCGACAGGCTCGACAGCGACAGCACGCCGCTCAACCTGCTCACCTTCGGGAGCGTCCGCGAAGTCTGCCCCAAGTGCCAGCAAACCCACCTCAAGCTGGTCTTGCGACAGGGCAGCGTGCGCAAGGCCCACCTGTTCTGTGCCGATTGCGAAAGCTGCTTCGACGCCCATTACGCCGACGGCGCGCCAGCCCTGACGATCTGAACTGGTATTGGCGTGCGGGCAATTGGCTGCATGGCGTGGTAAGGTTGGCGTTTCGAACGCCTACCTTCTCCTTCCGTATCGATGCCCGCCCTGTCGTCCATGCTGCAGCCTCCAGCCAAAGTCCGCCGCGCCCTGCATGCCTTCGCCCTGCTCGGGCTGCTCGCCATCCTGGTGGCGGGCTCGATTCCCGGCGCCCGCGCCGAGGTCGGCGCCTATGCGTCCGGCGTGGTGTTGCACGGCATGACCTACGCCTTCCTGGCCGCCTTGTGGTTCCTGGGCGCCACCGGCACACCGCTGCAGCGCGCCCTAAAGGCGATGCTGGCCGTCGCGCTGATGGGCGCCGTCGACGAATGGGTGCAGAGTTTCTTCCCGTATCGCTCGGGCGACGTGCGCGACTGGCTGGTCGACGTCACGGCCGCCACCCTCGCCTCCACCGTGCTGGCGGTGCTGGCCACCCTCGCGCCGCGGCCGGCGGCGGCGCCTGGCCGACACTGACCATCATCTTCCGTTCGGGTTCCGCAAAGAACTCTCCCGCTTGATCGAACCGGCCTCCAAAGGAAGTCAGCTGGAACGCTGACGCACTTCCCGCCTCTTATCCTCGTGGCGCGCGGCATCGTCACATCCCCCACTGAACATCCAAACGAGGAGTTGATCATGAAGCAAACTCACCAGAGCGTGGCCATGGCGGGCCTGCTGGCGGTCGCGCTCGCCATTTCCGGGTGCGCCGCCATGCGTGGCGGATCGTCATCGAGCGGCGACAGCGGTACCAGCGGCAGCACCGGGACCAGCGGCTACGGGTCGGGAACCAGCGGCAGCTCGGGCACCTCAGGCAGCTCGGGCAGCAGCGGCACGGCCACCGAGGGCGCCCAGGACGCCACGGGCGTCTCGGGCAGCTCCGACACGTCGGGTAGCTCGGGCAGCTCGGGCGCCTCCGGCAGCAGCGGCTCCGGCACCTCCAGCATGCAGGACGACCGCGGCGGCAGCGCGTCGACCGCGGGCGCCGCCGCGGCCAGCGCCGCGCCCAACAGCACCGTGCTGGCGATCGAGATCCTACCGGCGTCGAGCGGCATCACCGAGGGCGATTCGTCGATGGGCAGCAGCGGCGCGGCCGGCGCCACCGGCAGCTCCGGTGGCAGCTCTGGTAGCAGCCAGTCCTACCGCGTCACGGTGCGCATGGACGACGGCAGCACGCAGGTAGTCACCCACGGCACCACGCCCGATTTCCGCAGCGGCGATCGGGTCAATGTCACGGGTGGCAGCATCCAGCGCTAGCTGGCTGCCGGGTGGACGGTCCGTCCACCCGTGCGAGAAGCGAACGGATTGCCGGGTTCAGGGTGTGCCCGGGTCCTTGCCTTCCTCCACCTCGCGGTGAAACATCGGGATGTTGCGCGTCGCATTGCTGATGACTTCCAGCGGCAGCTTGGGCGTCCGGTCGGCGTTCAGCAAGCCATTGGCTTCCTGGAAGGTGTCGGCGAACTGGGTATAGCAGAAGCCGCTGAACATGAAGGTCTCGTTAACCACCTGCAGCAGGCGCCGGTACTGCTTGAGGTAGCTCTCGGCCGTATGCGCGCGGCTATAGCCCCAGGTGCTCTCATCCGGGTTTGGGGTCTGTTTCGGATCGTAGGCGATGCCGCCGAATTCGGTCAGCACGATCGGCTGGCCGCGGTGCGGGAAGCCATCCAGGGTCAGGATGCGCCCGCCGGGACGCCGCTGGTCGAACAGGGTGCGCACCGGATCGGTGACGGCGTAGCGCGCCAGGATTTTTTCGGGATCGCTGTCGTAGTCGTGGATGCCGAGGATGTCGGTGGCCGAGGCTTCCCAGCCGTCGTTGCCGATCACCGGACGGGTCGAATCGAGCGTGCGCGTCAGGTGGTACAGCGCTTCCACCGCATTGCGATGGGCCTGGGTCAGGGTCAGGTTGGGCACGCCCCACGACTCATTGAACGCCACCCATACGATGATGCAGGGATGGCTGTAGTCGCGTTCGATCGCCTCGGTCCATTCCTTGACCATGCGCGTGATGGCGCGCGGGCTGAAGCGGTAGGCCGAGGGCATCTCTTCCCATACCAGCAGGCCCAGCTTGTCAGCCCAGTACAAGAAGCGCGGATCCTCGATCTTCTGGTGCTTGCGCACGCCATTGAAGCCCATCAGTTTGGCCAGCTCGACATCGCGCTTGAGGTGCTGGTCCGACGGCGCCGTCATGAAAGATTCCGGCCAGTACCCCTGGTCCAGCACCAGGCGCAGCTGGTAGGGGCGGCCATTGAGCATGAAGCGGTCGCGGTTGATCGATACCGAACGCAGCGCCGTGTATGAGCGGATGCGGTCCAGCACCACGTCGCCGCAGCGCAGGGTCACTTCGGCGTCGAGCAGGGTCGGCCGCTCGGGACTCCACAGGATCACGTTGCGCGAATCGTCGATGCCGGGGTCGGACAGCGCGATCTTGCGGTTGGCTTCGCCTGCCAGCAGCTTGTAGTAATCGTCCGCCAACAACTGATCGCCGTGCCAGATCTTGACCTCGACAAACAGCTCCTGCTGGATGTCGCCGGCCGCAAACACTTCACAGCCGATCTCGTAGGTCTCGAACACCGGCGTCCAGCGCAGCTTCTGGATATAGGTCGACGCCACCTGCTCGACCCAGACGGTCTGCCAGATGCCGGTCGTGCGTGGATACCAGATCGAGTGCGCATCGAGCAGCCAGTCCTGCTTGCCGCGCGGCTTGGCCAGGTCGGCCGGATCGTCCTCGACCCACACCGTCACCGTCTGCTTGCCGTCGCCCTGCATGGCGCAGGTGATGTCGGCTGAAAACGGCGTATGGCCGCCCTCGTGCTCGGCCACCAGCTGGCCGTTGACCCACACCTTCGCACTGTAGTCGACCGCGCCGAAGTGCAGTATCGTGCGCCCGTCGTTGGGCATCAGTTCGAAGTCGCGCTGGTACCAGACCACGCGGTGGAAACCCGTGTCCTGGATGCCGCTCATCTCGGTCTCGGGGGCGAACGGCACGGTGATCTCGTGGGTCCACTCCTTGACGTCGGACGGCATGAAATACTGGCCCTCGTCGTCGAAGCAGAACCGCCACTTGCCGTTCAGGTTCTGCCACTGGTCGCGCACCAGCTGTGGACGGGGATATTCAAACTGGTTCATCGTGGTCCTTTCTGTCAGTCGGCACCGGCACCAGAATCCGGCCTTGGCGTCCATCTTGGTTATAGGCCGCCAGCGCGCTGGCGGCTGCTTGCTGCGCCTGGCCCTTGCGGCACAGCGCCACGCAGGCGCCGCCGAAGCCGGCGCCGGTCAGGCGCGCGCCCAGCACGCCGGGGGCGGCGCGCAAGGCTTCGCACAGTGCGTCGAGCTCGGGGATCGAGACCTCGTAGTCGTCGCGCAGGCTGAAATGCGAGTCGTTCATCAATTCGCCGAAACGCTCGGCGCTGACGCCTTGCGCCGCTTCGAGCACGCGCAGGTTTTCCTGCACCACGTGGCGCGCCCGCTCGCGCAGCGGCGGCGGCAGGCTTTCCACCGAAGATGGGTCGGCCACATCGCGCAGCGCCTGCACGCCGAGCTTCTTCGCGCCCTCCTCGCACTCGGCGCGGCGCTCGTTGTACTTGCTGGCCGCGAGCTTGCGCGCCACACCCGAGTCGACCACGATCAGCTCGGTGTCCGGCGGCAGCGGCACCAGGCGGTGTTCCAGCGTGCGGGCGTCGATGAACAGCATATTGCTCTCGTCGGCCAGGCTGGACGCCATCTGGTCCATGATCCCGCAGTTCACGCGGGCATACTCGATCTCGGCGCGCTGGGCGATGCGAGCCAGCTTGACGTCGTCCAGTTCGAACCCCAGCAGCGCACGCATCGCGCGCAGGGTTGCCACCTCGAGCGCGGCCGAGGACGACAGGCCCGAGCCGACCGGCAGATCGGTCTCGACATACACGCGCAGCGGCGGCACCTCGATTCCTTCGGCCTGCACCAGCCGGATGCAGCCCTCGATATAGCTGCCGAAGCCCTGCGGCGCGCTGCCGTCCCGGGCGAAGGTCACGGTCGCATCGAGGTTCGGCGAATAGAAGTGGAAATGGTCGTCGCCGCTGTGGCTGATCGCCACCATGGTGCGCTGGGGCGTAGCCACCGGCAGCATGAAGCCGTCGTTGTAGTCGGTATGCTCGCCCAGCAGGTTGACCCGGCCCGGGGCCGAGGCGTTGACTTCGGGCGCGCCGCCAAAGAAGGTGTCGGGGTTCAAGGTCATGCTTGCGCCTCCAGCCAGAGCGGCCGCTTGCGGCCATGGACGTCGAGCGCCGGCCAGCCGGGATCGCACGTCAGGTTCTCGAGTCCCTGCGGCCCGAGCAAAAAGGTGTCTTCGATCTTCATGCCGCCGTAGCTGGGATTGAAGGCGAAGGCCATGCCTTCTTCGAGCTGGGTCGCGGTGCTGGCGGTGGCCACGATCTCGCGCGCCAGGTAACCGGTGATGCCGCCCTGGTGGTGCTCGCGGATCGCGCCTTCGACGTCGGCGTGGTGGTAGGCCTGGGCCAGCGCGTGGTATACGCTCGACAGCGATTTACCCGGCGCCACGGCGGCCAGGCCGGTGGCCTCGACGTCCATCAGCGCGCGCTGGGCCTCGGGCGCCGAACCCGCGCCGCCGAAGCTCACGAAACGGGTCAGGTTCGCATACAAGCCATGGCGGCGCGCGCAGAACACCAGCATGGCGCGCTCGCCGATCGCTTCGTGCGACGGCGTCGCGTGGCGGTACAGCGGCAGGCGGCGCGCGCCGGCCGCCAGCACCAGGGCCGGATGGATGCCGCGCCGCCACAGTGCTTCGGCGCCGGCGCCGGCCAGCTGCTGCTCGGTCCAGTCGGGACGGGCACGGTGCAGCACCTCGGTCATCGCCTCGGCCGCCTCGCGACCCAGCAGGCGGTAGCGCACCTGCTCGGCGTCGCCCAGCACCAGCTTGCGTTGACGCAGCGCCAGCGGCAAGGGGCGCTCCTCGCCCACCGGACGGTCGGACAGGACGGCGCGGCCCTGGGCCGCACCGGCGACGAAGCGCTCGCGCAGCTCCGGCTCGGCCCACGGTTCGATGTGGAAGGTGAAGCCGCCCGGGACTTCTTCGGCGCGCAGGCGTTCGCCCTCGATCTCGTCGGTCAGCACGCAGGCGTCGTCCGCGGTGACGAGCACCTCGGCGATGCCGACGCCGGTCGTGAGCAGCACCGCGCTCGAGCCGCCGGCCGTGACCCAGGCGAACCAGTCGGTGCCGCGCAGGCGCACCGCGCCGGCGCCTTCCTGGACCAGGGTGGCGCGCAGCAGCGCCAGTTTGTCGGCCACTTCGAGGGCACGCATATCCATCTCCGTCATGCGGCGTCCTCCAGGTTCACTTCGACCTGCTGCAATTCATAGGCCGTGGTTTCGGGCAGCACGTCCATCGCGAACATGCCGGCCGCCAGCTCGGTGCCGGCCAGGTATTTCAGGCGGTCGCGCGTGCGGTAAGGCGGATAGAACTGGGCGTGCAGCTGGGTTTCCGGGTGCTGCGCACCGTCGGTCGGGGCCTGATACCAGGCCATCAGGTAAGGGAAAGGCCGGTTCCACAGGGTCTCGTACTTGAGCAGCACGGTCTTGAGCGCGCGCGCCAGTCCTTCGCGCTGCGGCGGCGTGAGCGCGGCGAAATCCTTGCACGGCGCGGTCGGCATCACCCACACCTCGTAGGGATAGCGCGCGCAGGCCGGCACGAAGGCGATCGCGTAGTCGTCCTGGTACAGCACGCGCCGGCCGTCGGCGGCCTCGTCGCGCGCCATGTCGCACAGCAGGCTGGCGCCGTGCTGCAGATAGTATTCGCGCTCCTGCGCCAGCATGCGCGCCGGCACCGCCGGCACGAAGGGATAGGCATAGATCTGGCCATGCGGATGGTGCAGGGTCACGCCGACCTCGGCGCCGCGGTTCTCGAACGGCAGCACATAGTGGATGTTCTGGTGGCTGCCGATGCGCGTGGTGCGATCGCCCCAGACCTGCAGCAAGAGCTCGATGCGCGACAGCGGCAGGTGGGCCAGCGCCGCGTTCGGGTCTTGCGTGAACACCACCACTTCGCAATGGCCGTTGGCCGGCGCGGTCGGCACCGTCGCCAATGGCGGATCGTGCGACTCCAGCGCCAGCGAGGGAAAGCGGTTGTCGAATACGGCGATCTCGTAGTCGCCGGCCGGCATCTCGGTCGGATGTTCCGCGTCCACGGTTGGCGCCAGCGGGTTGTATTGCGGCGGCGGCTGGTAGGTGCGGTTCTGGCGAAAAGCGGCATAGGTCACCCACTCGCCGCGCAGCGAATGCCAGCGCAGGTGCGGATTCGCATGCTGCGGATCGGGGAACGGGCTGGTCGCAACAATGCCGTCCGGAATCGGCACATTGCTGTACAGGGTGAGATTACGTCCGTCCGGTTTCTTGAGTTCTTTACTATGCATGGCAACAGTTCAGGTTCGGTCAATCGGGCGCGAGCGTGCACGCCGAATGCCAAGACATCGGCGCGCTCGCGGCACGAGAAACCGATCCTAGCATGCTGTTTTCGCCACACTTTCCACCCAGAATTTGCGCACTTTCCAGGCGTCAATACTGCTGTGTCACAGGGGCGAGACAGCCATTGGCATACGGCGTGGATTGGCAGGGAGAGCGTCCGGACGAACGCCAACCGGCAGGATCATTGTAGTCCCGCACCTACGCAATAATTAGAATTTTTTACACATTTTGGCAAGAAAAACGCCTACCTGCCCATCGTAGGCAAAAGCGGCGTTTCAAAGCAAGGGGGAGGTCGGGAGACAACCGGCCCGGAGCGCCGGGCCGGCGGAGATGGCAGGCTTACCTGATCGGCTTACTTGGCCAACTCGACCAGCACCGCCGTATACATCTGCAAATTCAACAGCAGCTGCTTGGTGGTGATGAATTCGTGTTCCGAGTGCCCGGTGTACTTCTGGCCCGGCATCGATGGACCGAAGCTGACCGCGTTCGGGAACAGGCGCGAATTGGTGCCGCCGCCGATCGCCACCGGCCTGGCGTCCTTCATGCCGGTGAAATACGAAAAGGTCGACAACAGGGTCGGCACCTGCGGCGCATTCTCCAGGATCCACGGCTCGCGCACGCCGACCTTGATGTTCGCCAGTGGCAGCCGGCGCGCCTGCCAGTCGGCCAGGGCGGCCTCGATCTCGGACGTCAGCTGCGCGGTCGACTTGCCGCGCGGCCGGCGCACATTGATCGCGACCTCGATGCCTTCATCCAGCTGGCGGATCACGGTCGGCTTGAAAGTCATCGGCCCCATGAAGCTGTCGCGGTAGGCGATCTTGCCGAACTTCTCGCCGTGGTAACCGGTGCCGACCAGGTCATTCAGGTAGTTCACCACGCCGCCGGCCACCGTATTCGGCCAGCTGCGCACCGCCAGCGCGTCGGCCAGCATGCTGACCGCGTTCACGCCTTCCTGCGGCTTCGACGAGTGGGCCGACACGCCCTTCGCAATCACCTTCAGGTTCGCGCCCTGGCGCTCGAAGGTGTAGCGCATGCCTTCCTGCGCGGCGGCGCGCGCGCGGATCTGCTGCTCGATCTCCGGCGTGGCATTGGCGAGCAGCGCCTCGGCGTCTTCGGGAATCTGGGTATTGAAGGAGCCGCCCCTGAATTCGGCGATCTGCGCTTCACCGGCTGCGGGAATCGCGGCGCCGACCTTCGGGATCGTCACGGCCACCGTGCCGCCGCCCTTTTCCGCCGTCACCACCGGATATTCGGCGTCGAGCGTGATGCTCATTTGCGGCGGCACGTGGGTCTTGAGGAATTCGGTCAAGGGTCCCCAGTCCGATTCCTCGCCCATGTACACATACAGTTCGATGCGCTTGTTCAAGGGGATCTGGCGGTCGCGGATCGTCTTCATCGCATACAGCGCGGTGGCGATCGGTCCCTTGTCGTCCTCGGCGCCGCGCGCGATCAACTTGCCCGGCTCGCTCGTGCGGTCCAGCACGAACGGCGACTTCTTCCATTTGGCCGGATCGACCGGCTGCACGTCGCCATGGGTCACGATGCCGACCCGTTCGCTGCCCTTGCCGAGACCGACGATGACGGTCCAGCCATGGTCCTGGTAATCGAGGCCGAGGCGCTCGGCCTCCTCTTTCAATGCGGCCTTGAACGCGATGTGGACCGGGTTCTTGTCGGACGGGTCGCGGGCATCGGCCACCGTATTGAAGCTGACCAGTTTGGCCAGGGTGTCGACCACGTCGTTGCGGTAAGTCTGGACCGCATACTTGGCGGCGTTGACGGCGGTCTCGCTCGGGGCCGTCGCCGATGCGGCGGTGGGGGCGGCGGATGCGACGGTAGTGGTCCACGCCAGCACCAGGCTGGCAAGCAGGGCTTTCTTGTACATATGGTGCCGGTCTCCAGAAGTCAGCGCAAGGTTGCAAAAGCGCAAGGAGTCTAGCACAGGCATGTGTGCACCCGAACCACGTTTTCCGCGTATCGTTACGCGCTTCGACCAAGAGAAAACGCGCCATGACCGACAAGACCATCCGCCGCCTGCACCCCGCCCTGCGCGACGACATCGGCGACCTGTTGACGCAGCGTCCCGTACCCTCGAACCAGCTCGAGCAGATCGATCCCTTCCTGTTCCTGAACCATCACGGCCCGCAGGTCTACGGGCCGCACAACCGCGGCCTGCCGTTCGGACCGCATCCGCATCGCGGCTTCGAGACGGTCACCTTCATCGTCGACGGCATGCTGGCGCACCGCGACAGCTTCGGCCACGAAAGCGTGATCCACGCCGGCGGCATCCAGTGGATGACAGCCGGCAGCGGCATCGTGCACGCCGAGGTGTCGCCACGCGATTTCCTGGAACAAGGCGGCCCGCTCGAGATCCTGCAGCTGTGGGTCAATCTTCCGTCGCGCCTGAAGATGAGCGCACCCGCATACACCGGACTGCAGCGCGACCAGATCCCCGCCCTGGCGCTCGACGACGGCAAGGTGACCATGAACCTGATCGCCGGCCAGTGGGAGACAAGCACGGGACCGGTGCGGTCGCTCACCGGCGTGTTCATGAGCACGGTCGCGATGCAGGCCGGAGGAAGGTTGACGGTGGCCGGCCTGCATGGACGCAACGTGCTGCTGTATGTGGTGCGTGGACGCATCGGTGTGGGCGATCACTGCGATCTCGTCAACGCTTACCAACTCGTGGAACTGGATGAAGACGGCGACGCCCTGGACATCAGGGCCGAGGCCGATACGCTGCTGCTGTTCGGCCATGCCGAACCGATCCGCGAACCGGTGGTGGCGCACGGCCCCTTCGTCATGACCACCCGCGACGAGATCGTGCAGGCGATCGCCGACTACCAGGCCGGGCGCTTCGGTTCAACGCAGGCTTGAAGCCACCCTGCGTTCGGGCCCGCTCTTGAGCACCACTGCGTGGGGGTGCGGGCCGCCTTCGAAGTTGAGGCTCAAGTCGCTACCTACCGCCTCGAAACGGTCGTCGCCGATGTGGACGATCTCGACCGGCCCGGCGCCGACGTCCACATACAGCTTGCGGCTCCGTTCGCTCACGCGCAGGATGCGGCCGTCGTCGAGCCGGTAGACGCCCTGCATGCGCTTGTTCATCAATGGATCGAGATAAGACTTCTTCGCCTGGACGGCCTCGGCGCCGCCGCTGTCGGCGGATGCGGCCGGCGCGGCGAGAGCGGGCAGCGCCGCCAGGGCCGCTGCGGCAAGCAAGGCGAGATGCTGGATACGCATGGTGCTTCTCCTGTCAGGTCGGGTGAGCAAGCGGATCAGCGCTGGGTCGCCGCCAACGCGCGGTTGCCGGCTTCGCGCACGTACACGGTATGCGCCGCGCGCTCGCCCTCGAAGCGCATGTTCAGGTCCTTGCCTACTGCGACGAAGCGCTTCTTGCCGACGTGGATGAGTTCGACCGGGCCGTCGCCCAGGTCGGCGTACAGCGCGCGCTTGCCGTCCTCGATCTTGCCCTTGACCTCCAGCACGCGGCCATCCTCGAGCGCATATTCGCCCTGCACGCGGTCGTAGGCGAACGGCGGCATGCGCACCTGCTGATGGGAGCTGCGCACTTCCACCACTTCCTTGCCGGCGCCCTGCGGGGCGGCAAGGCTGGGCAGCGACAGGGTGGCGGTGGCGGCGGTGATGGCGAACAGGGCGATGTGCTTGATGCGCATGATGTCTTTTCCTTTCAGGTCGGATGCGAGAGAAGAACCGGTGCGGCAAGCGTTCGATCGCTCATGAAGAGGCCGCGTGGTTCACATGTTTCGTCGTCGCCAGGGCTGCTGTTTGTCTGGCGATGAATCCAGTCTAGCCAGACTTCGCGCGCACTCAAGCGGCAGTGGGACGAAGCGCTGAAACGCGCGATGAAATGCTGAAAACGTGAAGTGAACGGGAGGTGCATATGCGTGTCGTTCGTACACGTCTGCACCCCGTCTGCATGCGTGTTTCCAGGCTTTTTTCGAGGCCGGTTACCTGTGCATGTCGAAGCTCGACGGGACGTGAATGGCGCCCTGCCAAGCGTGTGTCTGTATTGCGTACGGATGCCGTACATTAGCGCCATCGACAACGAACCAGACCAACCCATGCAAGCGATCCCCCTCGTCGCGACCACGCGCGGCTATCCCGACTCCGGCAACGTGATCGAGAACGTCCACTGGGGCTCGGTCGCCGTGGTCGACACCCGCGGCCGGCTGTTGTGGTCGGCGGGCGACCCGGACTATCCCACCTTCACCCGTTCGGCGCTGAAACCGTTCCAGGCCCTGCCCTTCATCCTGTCCGACGGCCCGGCGCGCTTCGGCCTCACGCAGGACGAAGTGGCGCTGCTGTGCGCCAGCCATTCCGGCGAAGACATCCACCTCGAGGGCGTGCGCGCGATCCTGGACAAGATCGGCCTCGACCCCGGCCACCTCGAATGCGGCTGCGCACAGCCGCTGCACTACGAGTTCACGGGATTGACGCCGCCGCCGGGTGCGCAATGGACGCCGCTGCACCACAACTGTTCCGGCAAGCACAGCGGCTTCCTGGCCTGGTGCCGCCTGCACGGCGCGCCGACCGCCAACTACGTCGACCGCGGCCACCCGCTGCAGCAGGCGATCCGCGCCGCGCTGGCCGATGCCGTGGGCCTGCCTGCGGAGGCCATGCCGACCGGGATCGACGGCTGCTCGGCGCCGAACTATGCGCTGCCGCTGTCGTCGCTGGCGCATCTGTATGCGCGCCTGGCGCATGGCAACAACGACCCGCAGCTGGGCGGCGCGATGGGCATCCTGGGTGAGGCCATGACGGCGCGGCCGGACATGGTCTCGGGCCAGGAGCGTACCGACCTGCACTGGATGACGGCCGGCGGCGGCGACTGGGTGGCCAAGATCGGCGCCGACGCGGTGCAGGCGATCGGCGTGCGCTCGGCCGGGATCGGCATCGCGATCAAGATTGCGGACGGCAACAGCCGCGCCCTGCATCCGGCCGTGTACGCCGTGCTCGACCAGCTCGGCCTGCTCGACGCAGGGCGCAAGGCCGCGCTCGAGCGCTACCGCCAACCTGCCATCAAGAATGCGCGCGGCACAGTGGCGGGCGATATCCGTCCCGTGTTCACACTGGAGGGAGCCGGGAAAGGCGGCGCGTGAAGCTGTGAATTCGCCGATTTAACATACGATGCGTCCATACAACAGCTAGCACATCGGGAGATTTCAATTTAGGTTTAAACAGGTGATACTTGCTTAGCGGAATTTTCCGTTTCTACGGGTTATTGACATCGTGTTAAAAAATCTACGCATCGGCTCGCGCCTGACGCTCGCGTTCGCCACGATCCTCGTTCTCTCCCTGGCCGGCACCGCCTTCGCGCTATACACCACGCGCAGCAGTGCCGAAGCCACCCACCAGATGATGCAAAAGCCCCTGGCCAAGGAACGCCTGGTTTCGGACTGGTATGTCATGACCTATTCGGCGATTGCCCGCACCTCGCTGATCGCGCGCAGCACCGACAGCACCTTGTCGACCGTGTTCGCCAAGCCGATCAAGGACAGCGTCACCGATACCACCGCGATTTTGAAGAAAGTCGAAGTCTTGCTCGACTCGCCCGAAGAAAAACAGACGCTGCAAGAGATCCTCGGCCTGCGCAAGCAATACCAGGCTGCCAAGGAAGTGGTGATGAACGCCCGCACCGCGGGCGACGCCGCCGGCGCCGAGCAGGCGTATGAGGCGGTCTTTAACCCGGCCGCTACCGCCTATGGCGCGCGGGTGCTGAGTCTGCTGCAGATCCAGCGCAAGGCAATCGACCAGATCGCGCTCGACATCGAAGCCGCGAACGAGCGCAGCACGCGCCTGGTCATCCTGCTGACCGTGCTGGCCACGGCGCTCGGCTCGGTGGCAGCCGTCATGATCACGCGCAGCATCACCCGGCCGCTCGACAGCGCCCTGGACGTGGCCAGGACGGTCGCGGCGGGCAACCTCGGCAATACCTTCGCGACCTACCCGAAAGACGAAGTGGGCGACCTGATGCGCGCCCTGGAAACCATGAACGGCGCGCTGGCCCGGGTCGTGGCCGAGGTCCAGCAAGGCACTACCGCCATCTCCACCGCATCGGGCGAGATCGCGGCCGGCAACCTCGACCTCTCGAGCCGCACCGAGCAGCAGGCCAGTTCGCTCGAAGAGACCGCGGCCTCAATGGAAGAACTGACGGCGACCGTGCGCCAGAATGCCGACAATGCGGTGCAGGCCAATGGCCTGGCCCAGGCGGCGTCCGAAGTGGCGGCGCGCGGCGGCGCCATCGTCGGCCAGGTGGTCGACACGATGGGCTCGATCGATGCCTCGGCGCGCAAGATCGTCGACATCATCGGCGTGATCGACGGCATCGCCTTCCAGACCAATATCCTGGCCCTGAATGCGGCGGTGGAAGCGGCGCGCGCCGGCGAACAGGGCCGCGGCTTCGCCGTGGTCGCGAGCGAGGTGCGCAACCTGGCGCAGCGCTCGGCCAGCGCGGCCAAGGAAATCAAGGGCCTGATCGGCGACTCGATGACCCAGGTGAATGCCGGCACGACCTTGGTGCAGCAGGCCGGCACCACCATGAACGACGTCGTGACCAGCGTGGCGCGCGTGACCGACATGATGTCCGAGATCACCTCGGCCACGCAGGAACAGCGCACCGGCATTCACCAGGTGAACGAGGCGATCACGCAGATGGACCAGGTGACGCAGCAGAACGCGGCGCTGGTGGAACAGGCCGCCGCGGCCGCGGCCAGCATGCAGGAACAGGCGGCGCGCCTGGCCGAGGTGGCGGCGGGCTTCAGGCTGGGCAATGCGGATGCGGCTGGGCAGCCGCGCCTGGCGCTGCGCAAGAGTCCGGCGCTGGCGATGTAAGGGATGCTGGCGCTCGGATCCTATAGCGCCGGTACCTTAGTCCGAAAAGCCCGCACGTCATTCCCGCGCAGGCGGGAATCCAAGGCCGTAGCGTAGTTGCCAGCTCAAGCTTCATTGGCCGAGCATGAAACTTGGATTCCCGCCTGCGCGGGAATGACTGTGAGTGGGCTGGCCTAAGCCGCCAGACGGCGCAGCATGGCAGCGATCGCGTCCAGCACAGCTGCGTCTTCCCAATAGTTTTCGTGCGATAGCGGATTCCAGCTGCGCGCCAGCAGGCTGCCTATGCCGCCACTGGCATTGATCGCGCGGTCCTCGACCAGGGCCCGGTAACCACCCGACAGCGGCTGCAGCGGCCAGCCCAGCACGTCGTCAGGATCGTAGAAATTGATCCACTTGAAGAGCGAGGTGGGCGGCGCGATCGGGATGATGTCCATCTCCTTGTGCGCTGCAACGAAGATCGGGATATTGCAGCCGGTGGTGACCAGGCTGGCGCAGGTGCCGCCGCCCAGGAACACGCGCTCGCTCGCGGTCAACGGGCGCCCCAGCGCGCCCGAGGCCCAGGCGTCGATGTTGCGCCAGATGCCGGCGCCGACCGGACTCCCTGCGGCCGCCTTCTGGGCGTCGTACAGATAGCTCGACAGCACTTGTCCACCCAGCGACTGGGCGACGAACACCACCGGCATGTCGGGGCGGGCCGCATGGCACGAGAGCAGCGCACTCGCGATCTCGCCCTGGGCCAGCTCATAGACCGAGCCGGGGATCTCCTTGCGGGTTTCCAGTCCGGCGGCGTCGCCCAGGCCGTACAGCACGAATTTACGCAAGGCGTCGTAGCGCACCTTGCCGCCGGCGGCCGTGCGCTCCCAGACCTGGCGCTGGTTCTCGTGCAGGATGCCTTGATAATAGACCGAGCGCATCGTCACCTGGGGCGCCAGGCCGCCCAGCCGGCTGCGCAGCTGCGCCATCAACCCGTCCGCATACGCGGGCAGTGTTTCCCCCATGCCGTGCACGGTGATCAATGCGACTTGAGTCATGGCCTTTCTCCTGGTGGATCTGGCGCAATGTGCGTCGATGTCACTAGCGTATCAAACTTTGCGTGCATTGATGCGTCTCAAAACGCTGGCAGAATGTCGAGCTTGTCGCCTTTTTCCCTTTCCTGCTCCATGGACAATCTTTTCGACCGTTATGCGGATGCGATCCGCAGGCTGGACCTGGCCGGCATCGCCACCCCGGCCGACATCCCGGAGCATTTCCTGTTGGCACAAGACGGGCGTTACCGCAGCTATTACATCCCGTTCGAATCGGTGAACCGCGCCGCGCGCGTGGTGGTGGTCGGGATCTCGCCCGGCTTCGTGCAGTGGAAGAATGCGATGCGCGAGGCGCAGCGCCAGATGGCCGCGGGCGCTTCAACCGACCAGGTGCTGGTGGCGGCGCGCCAGGCCGGCGCCTTCAGCGGCGCGATCCGGCCCAACTTCGTGGCCCTGCTCGATGCGATTGGCGTGCAGCGCTGGCTCGGCATCGCCAGCTGCGCCACCCTGTTCGGCCCCGATGCCGGCTTGGTCCACATCGGCGCCATCCTGCGCCATCCGGTCTTCGTCGACGGCAAGAACTACAGCGGCACGCCCGCCATGCCGCGCCACGCCTTCCTGCGCGAAGAAACGCTGCGCTACTTCGCGCACGAAGCGGCCATGCTACCCGACGCCCTGTACATCCCGATGGGGACCAGCGTCGGCGAAGGCCTGGACTGGCTGGCGGCGCAAGGCGTGCTGACTGCGAGCCGCATCCTGCACGGCCTGCCGCACCCGTCCGGCGCGAACGCCGAACGGGTCGCCTACTTCCTCGGTCGCAAGGACCGTTCCACGCTATCGAGCAAGACCAACGGCAAGCAGCTCGACGCGGCGCGCCAGGCCTTGCAGGCGCAGATGGAGAGGTTGATCGACGGTCAGCGGATCTCGAGTTCGAAGGTCTCGACGCCGTCGACGCCGCCGCGCACGCGGTCGCCCGGCTTGAGCGCCGCCACGCCCGACGGCGTGCCCGAATAAATGAGGTCGCCCGGCGCCAGCGTCACGAAGCGCGACAGGTAGGCGATCACGTCGGCGATCGGCCAGATCAGTTCATTGAGGCTACCCTCCTGGCGCAGGGCGCCGTTCACCTCGAGCCAGATGCGGCCTTCGGCGGGATGGCCCACTGCGCTCACCGGATGCAGGGCGCTGCACGGCGCCGAGGCGTCGAAGCCCTTGGCCATGTCCCAGGGACGGCCGGTGTCCTTGGCCGCCGCCTGCAGGTCGCGCCGGGTCAGGTCCAGCCCCACGCCATACCCCCACACCAGGTCGAGCGCGTTGGCCGGATCGACGTTGGCGCCGCCCTGGCCCAGCGCCACCACCAGTTCGATCTCGTGGTGCAGGTCGTCGGTCGACGGCGGATATGGCACCGCGCCGCTGGCCGGCACCACGGCGTCGGCCGGTTTGGTGAAGAAGAACGGCGGTTCGCGGTTCGGATCGCTCCCCATCTCGCGCGCGTGCGAGGCGTAGTTGCGGCCGACGCAGAACACGCGGCGCACCGGGAACCGGGCTTCGGAGCCGGCCACGGCCACCGATGGCGTTGCGGGAGCGGTGATGACAAATTCGGACATGCTCATCCTTTCATTGACGGAAGCACGATCATACTCCCGCCACGGACGGCCGTGGTCCGACGATCGATTCAGGCCGGCGCCATCGCCTCTTCGGATTCGGACGCCGACGCCGGCTTGGGGGTCGCGCGGGCCACATCTGCCTCCGCCTCTGCCTCCGCCACCGCCGCGAGGGCCGCACTCGACTCGAGGATCCGCGCCAGCGCCGTCATGTCGACCGGCTTGACCAGGTGGTGGGCAAAGCCCGCCTGCAGCGCCCGTTCGCGGTCCTTGGCCTGGCCGTAGCCGGTCACCGCGACCGGCACCGTGGCCGCCGTCTCGGGCAGCGACCGCAGCTCCTGGGCCAGCTGGTAGCCGTCGACATCGGGCAGGCCGATATCGATCAGCATCACGTCGGGCCGCTCGGCGCGCGCGCGGCGCAGGGCCGACTGGGCGTCGTATTCGACCGAGGTGGCATGGCCCTGCACCTGCAGCAGGGTGGACAGGCTGTCGGCGGCGTCGCTGTTGTCGTCCACGATCAGCACCCGCAGCTTGCGCTGCAGGACGGCGCGCGCGGCTTCCGGATCGCCCGGCTGCGCGTCACTGCCGTTGCAGGCGCCCGCCACGCAGGGCAAGGTCAGCGTGAAGGTGCTGCCGAAGCCCACGCCTTCGCTGTGCGCCGCCACCTCGCCTTCATGCAGGTCGACCAGGCGCTTGACCAGGGTCAGGCCCAGCCCCAGCCCGCCCTGCGAGCGCGCCAGCGTGCGCGCGCCCTGAGTGAACAGGTCAAACACGCTCGGCACCAGGTCGGGCGGCATGCCGGACCCGTTGTCGCGCACGCGCAAGACCATGCGGCCATCGACCGCCTCGAGCGCGAGCGTGAGCTGGCCGCCTTTCGGCGTGTACTTGGCGGCGTTGTTGACGATATTGGCCACGCTCTGCACCAGGCGCGTCTGGTCGCCACGCACCCAGACCGGCGCATCGGGCAGCTCCACCCGCACCTGGTGCGATTTCTCCAGCACCAGCGGGCGGGTCTGGTCGAGCGCCCCGGTCACCACCTCGCGGAAGTCGACCGTCGCCAGCTTGAGCTTGACCAGGCCGCGCGTCACGCGCGAGACGTCCAGCAGGTCGTCGATCAGGCGGCTCATGTGCTTGACCTGGCGGCTGATGATGGAACTGGTCTGGCAGATGCGCGGTTCGGTGGCGAACTGCATGCTCAGCAGGCTGGCCGAGCTGCTGATCGGCGCCAGCGGATTGCGCAGCTCGTGCGCCAGCATGGCCAGGAATTCGTCCTTGGTGTGGCTGAGGCGCTCGGCCTGCACCCGAGCCAGGCGCTCGCTCTGCAGCAGCGCGTCGCGCTCCAGCGCCGCATCGCGCAGGGTTGCCTCGAGGCGGGAGCGGCGCACCACCTCGCGCGTGTGGCGCGCCACGTCCTCGGCCATCGCTGTTTCTTGTTCGGTCCAGTGACGCGCGAACGGCTCGTGCAGGTAGAACACGGCCGACAGGCGCGCCTCTTCGATGATCGGCACGATCACCACCGCGCGCGCGCCGATGCCGGCATAGGCCGCGGCGCTCGGCGCCGAGCGCGCATCGGTCCGGACGTCGTCGATGCGCACGGTGCGGCCCTGGCGCAGCATGTCGGCGACCTCGGGACCAAAATTATCCAGGGCATGCGACATCCCGGCCAGGCTGGCCATGCGGCCCTCGGTCCAGTCGCGGTCGATGCTGACGGTGTGGCCGGCAGGATCGATCTCGCCATAGCCGACGCGCGCCACGCCCAGGGTCTTCCCGGTCATGGCGCTGGTGGCCTTCATGATGTTGACCGCGTCGTCCAGGCCGTCGAGGGTCTCGCCCAGCTTCTGGTGGAAGGCATGGCGGTGCTCGGACAGCACGTCCGACGTGGTTTCGGTGAGCACGCAATAGACGCCGGCCACCTGCCCCGCATGGCGCACCGGCGACAGCGAGACGGAAAAGAACCGCCGCTCGCGCTTGCCGTTGCGCTCGAATTCCATCAGGGCGTGCTGGAGCTGGGTCGCTTCGCCGGCCAGCACGCGTTCGAAATAGGGACGCAAGCGCTCCCACAGCTCGGGGCGCACGCTCGCATACGGCGCGCCGCGGGCTGCCGGGTGCTTGTCGCCGAGCAGGTCGGAATAGGCGTCGTTATAGAACAGGCGCAAGTTGTGGCCGATGGCCAGGAACATCGGGAAGCGCGAGGCCAGGATCAGGTCGCCAATGGCGCGCAAGCCCTCGGGCCAAGTGTCTGGCTCTCCCAGCGCCAGGCCGCCGACGGCCGCCGGCGGGAAACTGCTCAGATTGCTCATCAGGATTGCCCAGTATGGTTCTTGCAAAGCCGGCCGGGCTTAATACACTGGAACGTCTCCCCTCGCGTTCTTATTGCCCCGCCGCCAACATTTTCTTATTGCTGGGGATTATATAGAGCAAATTGATTGGGCTGCGCCCGTTACACATCTGTGACTTTTGGTGGTTGTGTCGATGACACAATTCAATAGATTTCGGCGGCGGCGGCCCGTACCGCCTTCAGCAGCAGGTCGGCGCCCGGCGACAACAGGTGGTCTTGCTGGCGGATGATGCCGAAGGCATCCATCTTGCACGGCAGCTCGATCGGCAGGATGCGCATCACGTTCAGCGAGGCGTAGTACTGCGCCACCTCCTGCGGCATCACGTGCAGGGCGTCGGTCTGCTGCAGCAGCGCCGTCACCAGCAGGATCGCCGTGGTGTCGACCACGTTGCCAGGCGGCGCCAGGCCGGCGCGCC
Source organism: Massilia sp. Soil_C_3 (assembly GCF_057657035.1). Taxonomy (NCBI): domain Bacteria; kingdom Pseudomonadati; phylum Pseudomonadota; class Betaproteobacteria; order Burkholderiales; family Oxalobacteraceae; genus Massilia; species Massilia sp. Soil_C_3. The sequence goes on along the minus strand of NZ_JBDGJG010000002.1, from coordinate 73,853 downwards.
GGAACATCATGTCGAAGCGGTGGCGCAGGATGCTGCCCGGCGACGGCAGGATCCACGGCCGGGCGGCGATGTCCTCGAGGGTCAGGCCGCGCCGCTCCAGCAGCGGATGGCCGGGCCGGACGACGGCGCAGGCCGGCTCCTCGCTCAGCTCCTCGTAGATCAGGCCAGTCGAATCCTCCTTGTCCAGGATGCGGCCGATCATGAAGTCGAGGGTGCCGTGCTTGAGCTTATCGAGCAATACATTACTGGATTCGAGCTGCACGCCGATGCGCAGCAATGGCGCCTGCTCCTTGATGCGCGCGATCGCGCGCGGCAGCAGCGCCATCGCCGGCGCCATGATCACGCCCACCTCGACCTGCCCCGCCAGCCCGGCCTTGAGCGCGACGATGTCGTCGTGCGCCAGCGCCAGGCTGGTCAGCGCCATGCGCGCGTGGCGGATCATGGTCTCGCCGTAGATGGTCGGCTCCATCCCGCGCGGCAGGCGCTCGAACAGGCGCACGTCGAGCATCTCTTCCAGGTCCTTGACCTGCTTGGACGCCGCCGGTTGCGTCATGTGCAGCTCCTCGGCCGCGCGGTGGATGTTGCGGTAATCGTCCAGCGCGATCAGCAGCAGCAGCTGGCGCGTCTTGAGACGCGCCTTCAGGAACCAGTTCGGGTTTGTCGTATCCATCAGGAAATCATATCAGCGGATACCGGCCCGGCGGGGATTCATGGGAGGCGGCGCTCACTTGCAGCCCGGCGCAGGATTCGCGGCCGGACCCTCGGCCGTCTGGGGCACGGGCAGGATGGCGCCGTCCGGGCCGTAGCGCAGCTCCTCGAGCGCGACCGAGCGCCGGTATTCGCCGCCCGTGGGCAGCTTGCCGTTGTGGTAGAAGATATAGGATTTGCCGTTGAACGCGACGATGCCCTGGTGGATGGTGTTGACGTTGGTGTTCTTTTCCATGATCACCCCGCCCATGGTCCAGGGCCCGGTGGCCGTGGGGCCGGTCATGTACACCGTCTCTTCCGGGAAGTGGCGCGAGTAGGTCAGGTAATAGGTGCCCTTGTGCTTGTGCAGGTAGGCCGCCTCGACGAAGTGCTCCAGGCCGACGGTATGGATCGGGCCGTCGATTTCGATCATACTGGCCTTGAGCTTCGCATACTTCATGACCGTGTTGCCCCAGTACAGATAGGCCTGTCCATCGTCGTCGATGAACACGGCCGGGTCGATGTCGTCCCACAGGATCTTCGTCTCTTTCGTCATGTCGTTCGAGACCAGCGCCTTGCCGAGGGCATCCACGAAAGGACCGGTCGGACTATCGGAGACGGCGACGCCGATCGCCTTGCCGGGAATGGTGGCGTGATCGACGGTCGAATAAAAGTAATATTTGCCGTCCCGCTTGACGATGTCCGAGGCCCAGGCGTCGCGCCCGGCCCACTTGAAGGTCGAGTAGCGCAGCGGCGAACCGTGATCAAGCCAGCGCTTCATGTCGCAGCTCGAATACACGCGCCACTCGTTCATCACATAGTCCTTGCCGCCGACCGGTGCTTCGTCCTTGCCGACGTAGACGTAGACGCGGCCGTTATCGACCAGCGCCGCGGGATCGGCGGTGAAGATGTCCTTCACGATCGGGTTGCTCGCCTGCGCGCAGGCTGCCGCGCACAGGCCGGCGGCGAGGATGGTGTGCTTGAACATCGTGTCTCCGAGTGTCTTATTTTGATTTGAAGGCCATCACGCGCTGCACCACGCAAAACACGAACAGCAGGCCGCCGATCACGATTTTGGTCCACCACGAACTGAGCGTGCCGTCGAAGGCGATCAGGGTCTGGATCGTGCCCAGCACCAGCACGCCGGACAGCGCCCCGAGAATGTAGCCGTAGCCGCCCGTGAGCAAGGTGCCGCCGATGACGACGGCGGCGATCGCATCGAGTTCCGTGCCCTGCGCATGCAGGCCGTAGCCGGACAGCATGTAGAACGCGAACAGCAGGCCCGCCAGCGAGGCGCAGAAGCCGCTGAAGGCATACACCAGGATCTTGGTGCGGCCGACCGACAGGCCCATCATCGCGGCCGACTGCTCATTGCCGCCGATCGCATACACGGCGCGCCCGAAGCCGCTGTAGTGGGCGAGCCAGACCGCAGAGGCCAGCATGGTGAGCGCGATCAGGGCGCCGGGCGAGAGAAAACCGCCGAAGAACGGGATCTGCGTCTGCGACATCGCCACGAACAGCGGATCCTCGATCGTGATCGACTCGATGCTGATCAGATAGCACAAGCCGCGCGCCAGGAACATGCCGGCCAGGGTGACGATGAAGGGCTGCAGGCGGAAGTAATGAATCACCGCCCCCATGCCGCCGCCGAACAGGAAACCCAGCGCCAGCACGGTTGCGATCACCGCCAGCGGCGGCCAATGCGCCACCTGCAGCAGCCAGGCTGCGATCATGGTCGACAGCGCCAGCACGGCGCCGACCGACAGGTCGATCCCGCCCGACAGGATCACGAAGCCCATGCCGATCGCGATCACGAGGAGGAAGGCGTTGTCGATCAGGAGGTTGAGCATCACCTGCAGCGACAGGAAACCTTCGTACAGGGCGCCGCCGACCAGCAGCATCGCGGCCAGCAGGACCACCGTGACCAGCGAGGTAAAGGACGGCGCGCCTGACAGCTTACGTGCGTGCGCGACGACCGCGTTCATGCCGCCCTCCGCTTCCACAGGCTCTTGAACTGGTCTGACTGCGAAACACAAACCAGGAACACGACGACCGACTTGACGACCATATTGACCTCGGGCGGCACGCCCAACGAATAGATGGTGTAGGTAAGCGACTGGATGATCAGCGCACCGATGATGGAGCCGGCCAGGCTGAACTTGCCGCCGGCGAGCGAGGTGCCGCCCAGGGTCACGGCCAGGATCGCATCGAGTTCCAGCATCAGCCCGGCGTTGTTGGCGTCCGCGCTCTTGACGTTGGAGCTGATCATCAGTCCCGCCATGCCGGCGCAGCACGCCGCGAACACGTAGACGAATACGATCAGGGCCGCGGTGCGAATGCCGGCCAGGCGCGCGGCGACAGGATTCACCCCAACAGCCTGGATGAACAGCCCCAGCGCGGTATGGCGCAGCAGCAGCGCGGTGACGCCGAATACAGCCGCCACCACGAACAGCGCGAACGGCAGGCCGAACAGGTAGCCGCTGCCGAGGAAGAAGAACGGCTGATAGTAGACGGTGACGATCTGGCCGTCGGTGAGCAGCTGGGCCAGGCCGCGCCCCGCGACCATCAGGATCAGGGTCGCGACGATGGGCTGCAGGCCCAGGCCGGCGACGAGCAGGCCGTTCCACAGGCCGCACAGCAGCGCCGCGCCAAGCGCGGCGGCCATCGCGAGCAGCATCGGCGTTTCGGCCACGTAGACCGGCACGCCGTCCTGGATCACCATCGTCCCGCCGATCAACATCGAGGCCACGGTGCCGGACAAGGCCACTACCGCGCCGACCGAGATGTCGATGCCGCGCGTGGCGATCACCAAGGTCATGCCGATCGCCGCCAGCATCAGCGGCGCGGCGCGGTTGACGATGTCGACCAGGGAGCCGTACAGGTGGCCGTCCTTGATCTCCAGGCGGAAGAAGCCGGGAATCAGCAGGAAGTCGATCAGCAGCAGCGCGGCCAGCGCGGCCAGGGGGCGGAACAGGTGGTGCCCTGTCATGCGCGCTGGCAGCGAGACGGGTACGGGCGCATTTGGCTTCCCGGCCGGCGTCGTCGCTGCCACGGGCGGTTGTTCCTTGACGATCATTGGCAGCCCTCCCCCGCGATCACGTGCAGCACCGAGCTGTCGTCCAGCTCACCGCGGCGGTACTCGCCGCATGCCTTGCGGTCGCGCATGACGACGATGCGGTCGGAGACGCGCAGCACCTCGGGCAGTTCGGACGAGATGAACAGGATGGCCATGCCCTTGCGGCACAGCGTGGTGACGTAGTCCATGATTTCCTGCTTGGCCCGCACGTCGATGCCGCGCGTGGGTTCGTCGAGGATCATCAGCTTGGGCTCGGTGGCCAGCCAGCGCGCCAGCAGCACTTTTTGCTGGTTGCCGCCCGAGAGCGTGCCGATCGGCGTCTCGATACTCGCCGTCTTGATCCCCAGTTGTTTGACGTAGTAGTCGGCCAGCTCCTGCTGGCGCCGCAGCGGGATCGCGCGCAGCAATCCCTGGCGCGCCTGCAGGGCCAGGATCAGGTTCTCGCGCACCGACAGGTCCAGGATCGCGCCCTCGTGCTTGCGGTCTTCGGAGCAGAAGCCGATGCCCTCGCGAATCGCATCGCGCGGCGTGGCAAAGGTAGTTGAACGGCCACCGATCTCGATCGCGCCATCGTCGGCTTTATCGGCGCCGAACAGCAGACGCGCGGTCTCGGTGCGGCCGGAACCCAGCAGGCCGGCAAGGCCCAGAAACTCGCCCTGTTTGATGGTCAGGTCGAGCGGCGCCAGCACGCCGCGGCGCGCGAGTTCTTTCGTTTGCAGCAGGATCGGGCCGGCCTGGTGGCCTTCTTCGATGCAGGTCTGCGGCTGCTCCCGGGTGTCGGCGGCCACGCCGATCATCTTGTTCACCAGGGCCAGGCGCGACAGCTCGCTGCACAGGTACTCACCTTCGCGCTCGCCGTTGCGCATCACCGTGATGCGGTCCGAGATGGCATAGGTCTGCTCGAGGAAGTGGGTGACGAACAGGATCGCCATGCCCTGCGCGCGCAGGTTCTTCAACACCGAGAACAGCAGCTGCACCTCGGCCTCGTCGAGGCTGGACGTGGGTTCGTCGAGGATCAGCACCTTGGCCGAGATGTTCAGCGCGCGGGCGATGGCCACCATCTGCTGGATCGCCAGCGGATAGCTGGCCAGCGGCTGGCTGACATCGATATTGACCTGCAGGCGTGCGAGCAGCTCGGCGGCGTCGCGACGCATCCTGCGCCAGTCGATCATGCCGAAGCGCCGTGGATAGCGGCCGATGAAGATGTTCTCGGCGACCGACAGGTTCGGGCACAGGTTCACTTCCTGGTACACCGTGCTGATGCCGAGCTCCTGGGCGTGCTGGGTCGAGCGTGGCGCTACGTGCTCGCCATCCAGCACGATGCTGCCGCGCTCGGGCTGGTAGACGCCCGTCAGCACTTTGATCAGGGTGGATTTGCCGGCCCCGTTCTGGCCCATCAGGGTATGGACTTCGCCCGGATACAGGCGCAGGCCCGCATCCGACAGCGCTTTCACGCCCGGGAATTCTTTGTGGATGCCGGTGACGTCGAGCACCGGCAGCGCCGTGGTCGAGGCGAGCATGGCCGCCTCAATACTTACGGTTCGGGAATTCCTTGGCTGCGACTTCGGCCGGGAAGACGCTTTCTTGCACCACGATGCGCTTCGGCAGCGGCTTGCCGGCCTTGGCCGCCTTGGCCGCTTCCATCAGCTGCGGGCCGAGCAGCGGATTACACTCGACCGTCACGTTCAGCTTGCCCTGCAACATGGCCTCGAACGCGCCGCGCACACCGTCGATCGACACGACCAGGATGTCCTTGCCCGGCTTGATGCCCGCCTCCTCGATCGCCTGGATGGCGCCGATCGCCATATCGTCGTTATGCGCGTATAGCACGGTGATGTTCTTGCCCTCGGACTTGAGGAAGGCTTCCATCACCTCCTTGCCCTTGGCGCGGGTGAAGTCGCCGGTCTGGGAGCGGATGATCTTCAGTCGCGGCTCCGTCTTCATGATTTCCGCGAAGCCGGCCTTGCGGTCGATGGCCGGGGCCGAGCCCACGGTGCCCTGCAGCTCGACGATGTTGTAGGTGCGGTTTGGGTTCTTCTTCGCGTGTTCGACCAGCCAGCGCGCGGCGCGGCGGCCCTCTTCCACGAAGTCGGAACCGAGGAAGGTGACGTACAGCGACTCGTCGCTGACCTTGACGCCGCGGTCGGTCAGGATGACGGGAATATTGGCGCGCTTGGCTTCGCGCAGCACGGTATCCCAGCCCGATTCCACGACCGGGGAGAAGGCGATGACGTCGACCCGCTGGGCGATGAAGGAGCGGATCGCCTTGACCTGGTTTTCCTGGCGCTGCTGGGCGTCGGCGAACTTGAGGTTGACGCCGGCCTTTTTGGCGGCGTCCTTGATCGAGGCGGTGTTGGCGGTGCGCCATTCGCTTTCGGCGCCGACTTGCGAAAAGCCGATGGTGAGGGGTTTGGCGGCGAAGGCCGGGTTCAGCGGCACAACGGTTGCGGCCACAGGCGCGGCAACGGCGACGCCCAGGAAATTCCTGCGGGTGAGTCTCATCACTTTGTCTCCGGTATTGTTGTTCTGCAATCCTAGGCCAAAGCGAGATACTGATCCAATCAATTTTTTGAGAGTTGCGATATGTTTTTGAATATCGATCGTGACCTGCCCCCTGGACCGGCAGGCAGGTCCTCCGGTCACGGCTCAGGAATATGCAGAGCTCATATTCAGCACCCCATTCGCCCCGCGCGGGAAGAACCCGCCCATGGTGACCGACTCCCTGGTCAGATAAACGATATTGAGCACATCGCCCGGCGTGCGGCTGAAGGCAATGCCGTCCTTGTCCAGCGGTACGATGTTCGACACGGTCGCATCCGACGCGTGGACGATGCCCTGGTCCACATCGCTCGTCCCATCGAGGCTGTCGCGCGCATCCGAGATCGCACCGGCCGCGGTGCGCAGCGACGGCGTGCTCAATCCCTTCGAGTAAAGCACCGTGCGCACCAGCCCCGCGTGATAGGCTTCGGCCGCCAGGATGCCGGCTGCCGCCTCGAGGAAGGTCTTGTTCTGGATGAGCGGCGAAGCGCCCTTGTAGGCGGTCACGCCGACGTCTTCGAAGATGAAGGCGCCGAGCAGGAAGTTTTCGTCGCTGGCATACGGGTCGAAAGCGACGCCCGGGCCGACCAGGCCGGCGGCGCGCGCCGCGCTCGAGAACGCGCCGTTCGGATCGGTGCCGCCGATGTCCAGCGCCGGCTGGGCCACCGCCGCCGCGCCGAGCGCGCCGCGCAGGAAGGCGACGTGGGCGATCTCGTCCTGCGCGATTTCCTTCGCATACTGGGCCACCAGCGGATCCTTGAACTGCACTTGGCGGCCGCCGGTCACGGCGCCCTGCGTACCGGCGCCGGTCAGCAGATTGGCTGGAAGGCCGATGCCCAGCGCCGCATAAGAATAGAACTGTGCTTCCAGGTACTCCAGATTGAGCGCGAAATTGAGGATATCAACGTCGGTCGGCGCGGCGGCCTGGGCGATGGCGTTCTTTACCGAGCCGCCACAGGCGCTCAGGAAGGTGCCGCCCACCATGCCGACGCTGATGCCGCCGACGTTCTTGAAGAAGGAACGCCGTTTTTCGAGCTTCTGCTTGCGTGATTCGAGTAGTGCCAAGGTCACATTCGTGTCTGTCATGGTAGTTCTCCTGTTGGAATAGCAATCAAGAAACTTCGCCAGCGCATGCTTAAGAATTTCAATCAGGAAATCTGCTCGAAATCGACGACACGGCGCATGCAGCTTGTACTCGCGCTGGCTGCGTTCGGTTTCAATTATTTGACGACGCGCGCGGCCGCTCGCGTGCGCGTGCTCGGCGATATCGCGTGATATTGTCGAAAAAAGCAGATTTCTTTCCCACGCGCTAACGCCAAGGTGCCCGGTGCCAGACTTCCACCCGATCGATCCCGAACAGCTGAAGGCCTGGCTGCAAGCGGCAGCGCGGCACGACGGGCCCGCGTTTCGCCTGCTCTATGACGCCACGTCGCCAAAACTGTTTGGCTTCGCACTGCGTATACTGGGAAAGCGGGAACTGGCGGAGGAAGCCCTGCAGGATGGTTTCGTCGCGATCTGGCACGGCGCCGCCAGTTATCAGGCACACCTGGCCGCACCCATGACGTGGATGACGACCATCGTGCGCAACAAGGCGCTCGACCTGCTGCGCAGGCATGCGCACGACGCCGGTATCGACGGTCCGGTATTCGACGAGCGCGTGATGGCCGCGCTGCACGATCCGCGCGCGACGCCGATCGATGCGCTGCTCATCAGCCGCGACGCCAAGGCGCTGGCCTACTGCCTGTCGACGCTCGAGGGTGAGCACCGGCAAGTCGTCGGACTGGCATTCTTCCATGACCTGTCGCACAGCGAGGTAGCGCGACAGATGGCCATCCCCATCGGCACCGTCAAGACCTGGATCCGGCGCAGCCTGGAACGTCTCAAGGCCTGCCTGGCGAAAGGGGATCGGCCATGAAGCTGCGCGACCATCCTGCCCTGTGCGATAAACTGGCCGCCGAATACGTCCTGGGCACGCTCAAGGGCGGCGCGCGGCGCCGCTTCGAGACCCATCTGCGCGACGACGCGGCGTTGCGCCGTCTCGTGCACGAATGGGAAGAGCGTCTGGCGCCGATGGCGGAGCTCTCGCCCCCGCAGCCCGCGCCCGAGCGGGTCTGGCTGGCCATCGAACGGCGGCTCGGATTGCGGCGCCGCCATTCCGCATGGCAATTCTGGCGGAGCGAATCGCTGGTCTTCTGGCGCACGCTCGGGCTGGCCTCGATGGCCTGCGCGTTGCTTCTGGTGGGCGTGCTCGGTTCGTCGCTGCTGGACCGCCCACGGGTGGACTACCTCGCCACGCTCCAGGACGACAAGGCCCGCACCGCGCTGCTGCTGACCGGCGACAGTCGCCGCCAGGTATTGACCGTGCGCCTGGTCGAGCCGGGCCCGGTCGCCGCCGACCGCAGCCTGCAGCTCTGGGCAGTGCCGAAGCAAGGCAATCCGCGTTCGCTCGGCGTGCTGTCCGATCGCGGCGTGATCGAACTCGAATTGAACCGGACAGCGATCGGCGACGACGTAGCGCTGCTCGCCGTGTCACTGGAACCGCGCGGCGGCTCGCCGAACCCGGACGGGCCAACCGGGCCGATCCTCTACAAGGGCAACTGGGTGCGGATGCTGTAGCTGCCGCCTAGCGCAGCAAGCGTAATCCATACAGCCGGCCGGTCACCGAACCCGGCCTGGCGACGAAGCGCACGCTCAGCTTGCCCCGGGCGGCCTGGCGCATCGACGCAGGAATCGGATAATCCACGGTGTAGATCTGCTCTTTTGCATCCGCCGTCAGGGTGACGCTCGCCAACAGATGCTCGTTGAGCAGCACATCGAACCGCCGCCCCGCATCCTCCCTGGAAAACGCCAGTCGCAACACGCTGGCCTCGCCCTTCGGATCGTTCAGCTCATAGCTGAACCACCTGCTCGCATGCCGCCAGTGCCGGCCATCGTCGATCCCGGCCTCACTGCCCTCGCCCTTGAAGAAGTGATCCGCCTCCGGTTGCTGCTCGCCCGGCGCCACCTGGTCGATGGTTCTGGCGTTGAGCGCGATCCGGTCCCCCTCGCGCGCAGCGTTCGCGGCCTGCTGCGCCTTCAGTCCGCCCGGCGTCGCATGCTGCCAGTACATCGTGTAACGCGATTCATGCAGGCGGAAGAAGGGAATGAACTCGGTGCGCGGCCCATCCGCGCCATGCACCAGCCCCGGCGCTGTGAAGGTCAGCGGCTTGCCGGCCACCGGCTTGAAGCGGGCAATGAAATCGGTCGAATCGCTGACGAACATTGGAGCCGCCTCCAACGGGCAGGTCGGCCCCGCGGCAATATGGCCCATGCGAGACTCGTCGGCCAGGTAATTGAGCTTGTCGTCGCCGAACATGCGCGTGCGCGCCGCCAGCACGACCGGCCCATGCAGCACGGCGTAGTAATTCGACTTGCCCGGCATTTGTTCAAGGTGGGTGGTCATCGGCAGTCGCACGTCGACCCGGTCGCCCTTGCGCCAGGCGCGTTCGATCGCCGCATAGCTGCCCGGCCGGGCGTCGATCTTCATCGCCGTGCCATTGACCTTCACCTCCATGCGGCCCGGCGCTACCCAGGCCGGGTAGCGGATCTTCATCGCGAACCGGCCCTGGCCCTCGACCGTCAGGCGCGTCGTGTCGGCATCCGGGAACGTCGTGGCCTGGACGATCCTGACGCCTTTCTCCTTCCAGTCCAGGGTGGAGGCGACGAACAGATTGACGAACAGCGTGTCCTTGTCGTGCGCGTAGATGAACTCACCGTATTTGGCGTGGCTCTCGATGCCCGAGCCGACGCAGCACCACATGCCCTTGTCGACCTGCGAATACACGCGATAGTGGTTCGGCCGCATCGGCGTGAAGTAGACGAAGCCGCCTTCCGGCCGCTGCGACGACAGGATGTGGTTGTACAGCGCGCGCTCGTAGTAATCCCCGTAGCTGCCCTTCTGCTCCGACCGGAACAGCATCCCGGTCAGCTTCAGCATGTTGTAGGTGTTGCAGGTCTCCGGGCCTTCGACCTCGTGCACCATGGGCTCGAAGTCGTCGGTGCTGTGGAAGTGCTCCTTGACGCTGTTGCCGCCGATGGCCACCGTGCGCTTGTCGACCACGGTCTGCCAGAAGAAGCGGGCCGCCTCTCCCATATCCTGCCGTCCCGTCATGTCGGCGATGCGCTGGAAGCCGATCACCTTCGGGATCTGGGTATTCGCGTGCAGGCCGGTCAGCTGGTCCTGCTTTCTCGCCAGCGGCTGCAACACAGCCTGGTGCGAGAAGGCCAGCGCCAGGTCGAGGTATTTGCGCTCGCCCGTCATCTCGGCCACGTCGACGAACACCTCGTTCATGCCGCCATGCTCGCTGCGCAGCATGGTCTGCATCTGCGCGGGCGACAGCTTCGAGCTCAAGGCCAGCGCCCAGTCGGACAACTGCACCAGCATGGTCTTCGCATCCTCATTGCCGGCGTAACGGTAGGCGTCGCGCAGGCCCGCATACACCTTGTGCAGGTTATACCAGGGCACCCACTTGCCGTTGACCGAGAAGTTGTCGGCTTCCAGCTTGCCGGCCGCGATGTCGCCCCAGGCCTGGCGTCCGCCGGGGATGCCGCCGATATAGCCGTCGCCATTGGCCTGCTGCGCGCGTTTGAGCTCGGCCACGAAGTAGTTCAGGCGGCGCAGGGCTTCCTGGTCGCCGGTCGAGGCGTGCATGAGCGCCAGCGCCGACAGGTAGTGGCCGCCCATGTGGCCATCGAGGCCGGTCGACTCCCAGTTGCCGTAGCTGGACTGGCGCGGCTGCAGGCCGGCTTCGCGCAGGAATGGCGCCAGCAGGCGGTCGGGCTCCATCGCCATCAGGTAGTTCAGGTTGGTGGTCTGGGCGTCGAGGAAGGGGCCCGCTTGCAAGCGCACGGCGGACAGCGGAAACAGCTCGGCCGCCTGCGCCCAGGCGCCGGCGAGCATCAGGGTCAAGGCTGCGATAGGGATTTTCATTTCTGGAGGACGCTCTGGTAGCGATTCAGGTCTTTCTGGTCGAGCACGGGCCAGCCGTCGCCATCCCATGTCATGTCGAGCACCTTCAGCTTTTGCCGGTACTTGTCGGCGGTCTCGTAGGCGTGCAGCACCATATAGTCCTTGCCGTCGAAGGTATAGGCGCTGTTGTGGCCGAGCGCCTGCCAGTCGCCGTCGCCCTGGATCACGAGCGAGCCGCCGCCACTGGCCATGTCGACGCCATTGCGGTCGAGGTAGGGGCCGGTGACGCGCTTCGACCGCCCCACCACCACCTTATAGGTGCTGTCCTTGCCCTTGCAGCACAGGTCCCACGACGCGAACAGGTAATACCAGCCATTCCTCGGAAAGATGAACGGCGCCTCGATCTGCGCCGGCGCGGCTTCTTCGTCGGGCGTGAAGGCCGGACGCTCGCGGCGCGCGATCGTGTGCCATTCCTGCGGCTCGGCCAGGCGGGTGCGGCTGGTGTCGAGCTTCACCAGTTTGAGCCCGCCCCAGAACGAGCCGAACGACATCCACGGCGTGCCCTTGTCGTCGTCGATCACGTGCGAGTCGATCGCATTCCACAGGTCGCGGCCCGGCACTGATTGCACCACCAGTCCCTGGTCTTCCCACTTGTAGGCCGGCGAACGCGGGTCCAGCGTGCTGTTGACGGTCACGCCGATGGCCGAGGTGTTCTTGCCGAAGCCTGACACCGAATAGTACAGATAGTACTTGTCGCCATGGTGATAGATGTCGGGCGCCCAGATATGACCGTTGAAGCTCGGTGCGGCTTTGGTCGCCCACGCCGGGCCATCCGGGAACACACGCCCTTCCGGCTTCCAGGTCTTCATGTCGCTCGAGCTGTAGAACGTGATGCCGGGGCCGGTGCTGAACAGGTAGTAACGATCGCCCTGCTTTGCCATTACCGGATCGTGCACGCCGACCTGGGCGGCGTGGGCCGCACCGGTCAGCGCGGCCAGTGAAGCAAATACCGCCATCGCTACAGCCGCGATTGCGCGCGCGGCCTTCACCTCACGCCTCGACGGCGAAGACCATCACGGCCTTGGCCGGCACCTTGATCGTCAGCTTGCCGTCGACCGCCTTTGCGCTGAACGCTACCGGCTTGACCGCCTGCGGCTGCTCGAAGGTGTTGTGGGCATCCATCTTCTCGGCCGTCAGCACCTGGCCCGAGACACTGCCCACGTTCAGGCCGGCCACATTGAGCGCCACATCGCTGGCGCGGGTCGGGTGCGTGTTGACCAGGGCGAGGTAGACCTTGCCGTCCTTGCCGCGCGCCGCGGTGGCGCTGATGCCCGGCACCGCCTTGCCATTGCTCGAATAGGCCACGTCATTGTCGACCGCCACCGGCAGCTTGGTCGCGTCCTGGAACGGGATGTACATCTTGTAGGCGTGGTAGGTCGGCGTGAGCAGCATCTTGTCCTTGTCGGTGATGATCATCGCCTGCAGCACATTGACCATCTGCGCGATATTCGTCATGCGCACACGCTCGGCGTACTCGTGGAAGATGTTGAAGTTGAGCGCCGCCACGACCGCATCGCGGATCGTGTTTCGCTGGAACAGGAAGCCCGGATTGGTGCCCGACTCCACGTCATACCAGGTGCCCCACTCGTCGACATAGAAGCCGATCTTCTTCTGCGGATCGTTCTTGTCGAGGATGGCGATGTTCTGCTTGATCTGCTGGTCGATGCGCAGGGTCTGCTGGATGGTCGAGAACCATTCCGATTCCGGGAAGCCGGTCGCGGCGCCCTTCTTGTCCCATACGCCGGTCGGCAAGGTGTAGTAGTGGTAGCTGATGCCGTCGGTGCCGCGCGCGGCTTCCTTGCTCAATACCTCGGTCCACCTGGTGTCGTTGTCGTTGCCGCCGCTGGCGACGATCTTCGGCCGCGCGCCCGGCGGCGTCTTCAGGAAGGTAGCGTAGTGGTTGTACAGGTGGGCGTAATATTCCGGCTTCATATTGCCGCCGCAGCCCCAGGCCTCGTTACCGATGCCGAAATAGGCGACCTTGTACGGCTCCTTGCGGCCGTTCTTGCGCCGCAGTTCGGCCAGCGACGACTTGGTGTCCGAAGTCATATACTCGAGCCATTCGGCCATCTCTTGCGGGGTGCCGGAACCGAGATTGCCGTTGACGTAGGCTTCGGTGCCCAGCAGCTCGACCAGGTCGAAGAACTCATGGGTGCCCACCGCATTGTCCTCGGCCACGCCGCCCCAGTGGGTATTGACCTTGACCGGACGTTTGTTGCGCGCGCCGATGCCGTCGCGCCAGTGGTACTCGTCGGCGAAGCAGCCGCCCGGCCAGCGCACCAGCGGCACCTTCAGTTCCTTCAGCGCGCCGACCACGTCGTTACGCCAGCCGCGGGTATTCGGGATCCTGGAATCCGGCCCCACCCACATGCCCTCGTAGATGCCGGTGCCGAGGTGTTCGGCGAACTGGCCGTACACGTTCTTGTTGATGACCGGGCCCGGCTTGGTGGTGTCGACCGACACGCTCACCTGGGCGAAGGCAAGGGCCGGCAAGGCGGCGAGGCTGCATGCGAAGATGATGGGCTTGAGTGCTTTCACTGACGTCTCCTGGTTTTATAGTGGGTCTTATTTGAATACCGCGACGAAGCCGCCGCGCGGTTTGATGCTGATGCTGGTCTTGCCGGCCCTGATCGGGGCCTGGCTGAATGCGCGTTCGCCATCGCCGTCGGTGGTCAAGATTCCGCTGCGCCCCTCGATGAACGAGAGGTCGAGGTCGACGCTGCGCGCTTCAGTGTCGGCATTGAATCCGGCCACATACCAGCTGTCGCCGCTCTTTCTCGCGATGACCGCATGGCGGCCCGGGTAGCCGTCGATGAAGCGCACGTCGTCCCAGCTGCGCGGCAGGTCGCGCAGCAGGTTCTTTACATACGCGGGAACGCCGGCCATGCCTTCGGGCCGTTCGGCGAAGTGCTGGATCCCGGACAGGAACAGCACCGCCTCGGCCAGCTCGAAGCCGTTGCGCGTGACGCGCTTGATCTTGGGGATGTCGCCGAACACCAGTGGCGTGTAGTCCATCGGGTCGAACAGGTTGCGGGAAAACGGCAGCATGGCGGCGTGCGGCGGCATCGCATCCTGGTCCTTCTGGTCGAAGGTGGTGAACTCGAAGCCCTTCACCGCCTCCACCGTCATCAGGTTCGGGAAGGTGCGCGACCAGCCGCGCGGCAAGGTAGCGCCGTGAAAGTTCACCAAGAGGCCGGCATCGGCCGCGTCCTGGAGCATGTCGACGTAATAGGCGATCATCGACTTGCCGTCGCCGGCGAAGAAGTCGACCTTGACGCCCTTGACGCCCATGTCGCGCAGCCGTGCGAACTCGCGCACGCGCGCTGCGCGGGTGAGCAGCGCGCCCTTCGGGCTGTACGGCGTCTTGTTCCAGGCGCCGGACGAGTTGTACCAGACCAGGATGCCGATCTTCTTCGCGGCCGCATAGTCCACCAGCTCGCGTAAGCGTTTGACACCGATCTTGCGGTCCCAGTCGGCATCTACCAGCGTGTAGTCCCACCGCATGTCGGCCGCGTAATCGACGAAGCGCTTCTGGGTGTCGATATAAGTGCCGTCGTCCTTGAGCAGTGCCCAGCTCCAGGATGCATGGCCAGGCTGGATCCTGGCCTTGTCGAAGGCGATCGCGGGCGCCGCGAGATCGGTCCCGAGGGTCGATTCGACCAGCGTGCGCAGGCTGCCCAGTGCGACGACGCGCCACGGCGTGACCAGATCGCCTTTTGACTCGGCCAGCAGCGCGCCGTTGGTAAACACCTCCGGCGCCACCGGGACATCGAGGCGATAGACGCCGCCGCGCGAATCGGTGTGCAGGCGCGAGGCGTGGAAGCTGCCATCCAGGTTCGCCTCCGTGAGCGCAACCCAGGTCTCGCCGGTGCGGAACAGCGCCGGGAACACCCAGCCGGCGCCCAGGGTCGACGGGGTGCCGACCGGGATCTCGCGCTGGTAGTGTTCTTCGTAGGAGGGATTGGTGTTCGACCAGCCAGTCTGGGCGACCGCCATCGGCTGCAGCCAGGCTTTCGTCGACTTGTCGAAGGCGAAGCCGGTGGTCTCATGAACGAATTTCAGGTTCTTGCCCGGGACGCGGTAGCGGAAGGCGACGCCGTCGTTCGAGACGCGGAAGGTCACATCCATCGCCTGGCCATGGACGTTGCGCACGGTGTGGGTCTGTTCGTTGGCGCGGTAGGCGATGTGACGCTTCTTGGCGGTGGCAAGTTCGTAGCGGTCTTCGATCGACTTGACCGGGGAGCTGGCCGCCAGCGTCAGGCCCTGGGTCAGGTCGGAGCCTTGCACTGCGATGCCGAGGCTCGATGGCAGGATGACGGGCTTGCCGTCGCGGGTGACGGCATAGCTCAATGCGCCCGTCGGGGATACGGTGACGTCGACCGCGATGTGGCGGTCGGGGCTGGTGAGAGGTGCGGCGTGCGCATGTGCGCAGAAGGTTCCAACGACAAGCAGAGCGGTGAAGCGGTATGCAGTCATGGCAAGCTCCAGTACGTCGTACCCGCGGAGGCGGGTACCCAAGGCTGCACGATTGGCCGGCAATACTTGGATTCCCGCCTGCGCGGGAATGACGTTGTTTTGTGTAGACGGGGACGCCGACCGAGCGAAGTCCCGCGCGTGTGCTACCGAAAGATCAGGTCCAACCAGCGTCCACGACAAAATCCTGCGCCGTGCACATCCTGCTGTCGTCGGCGCCGAGGAACAGCACCATGCGCGCGACGTCGTCGGGCATCAGCTTGCCCGGCAGGCACTGCGCCTTCTTGATCTCGACCTCGGCCGCCGCGTCGACCCACAGGTCGACCTGGCGCTGGGTCATGACCCAGCCCGGCGTGACCGTGTTGACCCGCACGCCGAACGGCCCCAGATCGCGCGCCAGGCTGCGCGTGAGGCCGATCACGGCCGACTTGGTGGTGGCGTAGACCGGGTACCCGGCGCCCTTGGCGTGCCACGACATCGAGCTGAAATTGATGATGGAGCCGCCGCCCTTCTTCTTCATCCCCGGCAGGACCGCCTGGCAGGTGAAGAACATCGGACGCTGGTTGATGGCGATGCGTTCGTTCCAGTAGTCGAGCGAGACGTCCTGGATGTCGTGGCGCTGGTCGTTCGCCGCATTGTTGACCAGGACGTCGAAGTCGCCCAGCTGCGCGGCCAGTTCCGCCATCGTGCGCTGCAGCGCCGGGATGTCGGTGATGTCGCAGTAGCGGTAAACCGGGGCATCAGCCAGCCGCGCGCACAGCGCCTCGCTGGCTTGCTGCGCGATGTCGACGAATGCAACCACGGCGCCCTGCTCGACGAAGGCCTGCACGATCGCCTCCCCGATGCCGGTGCCGCCTCCCGTCACGAACACCCGCTTGCCCCGCAGGCTGGGGTAGTTCCCCATCTGTTCCATGCTTGTCTCCATCTCTTGTTATCGTGCCGAGGCCTCTGCGGGCCAGCTTGCGGCATCAAAGGCGCTTGACCTTCACGTACGGGGCGTCATGCACGGCCAGGCGGTTGCGCAGGGCCGGGCCGAAGGCCGGCGATTCGACCTCGAATATCTCCCCCGCCCTGACCTGCACGCCGTCGGCGAAGCTCAGGGTTGCGGTGCCGAAGAAGTGGACGTGCACGTCGCCGGGGCGCTTGAACAGGCCATACTTGAAGTGGTGATACTCGAGGTTTTCCAGCGTGTGCGACATATTCTGCTCGCCACTGACGAAGGCCTTCTCCCAGCGCACCTGGCCATCGACGCCGATAACGCGCGACACGCCCGCCACATGGGCCGGCAGCTCGCCGACCAGCAGCGCGGGGCCGACACCGCAGTTGCGCAGCTTCGAGTGCGCCAGGTAGAGGTAGTTCTGGCGTTCGGTGACGTGGTCCGAGAACTCGTTGCCGATCGCATAGCCCAGGCGCCAGGGCTGGCCGTCGTCGCCGATCAGGTACAGGCCGGCGATTTCCGGCTCTTCGCCGCCGTCGAGCGAGAAGGCCGGCATGTCGAGGTCCTGGCCGCTGGCGCGCAGGATCGAGCCGTCGCCCTTGTAGAACCACTCCGGCTGCACGCCGGGCGTGCCGGGCGCCGGCTTGCCGCCTTCGACGCCCAGGCGGAACATCTTCATGCTGTCGCTCAGGGCCTCCATGTCGCCGCCAATCTTCTTGTGCATGCTGTCGCGCGTGTCGGCGCTGCCCAGGTGGGTCAGGCCGGTGCCTGTAACGTAGCAGTGGGCGGGGTCGGGATGGTCGACCGGGGGCAGGATGCGGCCGGCGCGGGCGAGGTCGTCGTAGTTGGCGTGGCTGGCGCCGGCCGCCGCGTCGGCGAGTGCTGCCAGGCCCTGGCCTTGCGCGATCGCGGCGCGCGCCAGGTCCAGGGTGGTGGCGTAACCGTCGATGATGCGGATGGTGGCGTCGTTCAGGATGCCGACGCGGCGTTCATTCGATTCGGTCAGAAATTGGACGAGCAGCATGGTTCGGGTCTCCTATATTTTTTGTGATGGAACGCTTCCCATCGACTCAGTGCGAATGCTTGGGCACCGCCGAGCCGCGGCACCCGACCAGGAAATCGAAATCGCACCCATCATCGGCCTGCATCACATGGTCCAGGTACAGCCGCTGGTAACCGCTATGCTGCACGGGCGCGGCATTCTCGGCCCGATCCGCCAGCCGCGCGCGGATCTGCTCATCGCTCAACTCCACATTGAGCAGGCCCGCATGGCAGTCGAGCTGGATCATGTCGCCATCCTGCACGATGCCCAGCGGACCGCCGTCCATCGCCTCCGGCGCCACGTGCAGCACCACGGTGCCGTAGGCCGTGCCGCTCATGCGCGCATCCGAGATGCGCACCATGTCGGTGATGCCCTTGGCCAGCAGCTTGGGCGGCAGGCCCATATTGCCCACTTCGGCCATGCCGGGATAGCCCTTCGGTCCGCAGTTCTTCATCAGCAGCACGCAGTTCTCGTCCACGTCCAGGTCGGGATCGAGGATGCGCTCCTTGTAGTGGTCGAAGTCCTCGAACACTACCGCGCGGCCGCGATGCCGCATCAGGTGCGGCGATGCCGCCGACGGTTTCAGCACCGCGCCGCGCGGCGCCAGGTTGCCGCGCAAGATGCAGATGCCGCCGTCCGCGATCAGCGGATTGTCCAGCTGGCGGACCACCTCGTCGTTGTAGATCGGCGCATCGACGCAGTTCTCCCACAGCGACTTGCCATTGACCGTCAATGCATCCTTGTTCGGAATCAGGCCGCCCTCGCCCAGGCGCCGGATCACCGCCGGCAGGCCGCCGGCGTAGTAGAACTCTTCCATCAGGTAGCGGCCCGACGGCAGCAGGTCGACCACGGTCGGGGTGCCCTTGCCGATCCGGGTCCAGTCCTCGAGTTCGAGCGGCACGCCGACGCGGCCGGCGATCGCCTTCAGGTGGATCACGGCATTGGTCGAACCGCCGATCGCCGCGTTCACGCGAATCGCATTTTCGAAATTCTCGCGCTTGAGGATCTTCGAGATGCGCAGGTCTTCGTGCACCATCTCGACGATGCGGATGCCCGACATATGGGCCAGCACGTAGCGCCGCGCGTCCACGGCGGGAATGGCTGCATTGTGCGGCAGCGACGTGCCTAGCGCCTCGGCCATGCAGGCCATCGTGGATGCCGTGCCCATGGTGTTGCAGGTGCCGGCCGAGCGCGAGTGCCCCGCTTCGGCCGACAGGAATTCGTGCATCGTGATGGCGCCGGCCTTGGCTTGCTCGTGCAGCTGCCAGACGGCGGTGCCCGACCCGATGTCCTTGCCGTTCAGTTTACCGTTGAGCATCGGGCCGCCGGTGACGACGATGGTGGGCAGGTCGACGCTGGCCGCGCCCATGAGCAGGGCCGGCGTGGTCTTGTCGCAGCCGACCAGCAGCACCACGGCGTCCATCGGATTGCCGCGGATGGACTCCTCGACGTCCATCGACGCCAGGTTACGGGTCAGCATGGCGGTCGGCCGCAGATTCGATTCGCCGTTCGAGAACACGGGGAATTCGACCGGGAAGCCGCCGGCTTCCAGGATGCCGCGCTTGACGTGTTCGGCCAGCTTGCGGAAATGGGCGTTGCAGGGAGTGAGTTCGGACCAGGTATTGCAGATGCCGATGATTGGTTTACCCTGGAATTCGTGGTCGGGAATGCCCTGGTTCTTCATCCAGCTGCGGTACATGAAGCCGTTCTTGTCTTGCGTGCCGAACCACGCCGCCGAGCGCAGCGGCGTCTTTTTCTTTTCCCCGGACATGCAGTTCTCCTGTCGATTCTTTACTGGGCGAGGCGTCGAGCCCTGGCCCTTGTCTCCTGATTACTGAGAGTAATGGTAAAGATCAGCCAGATAACTTTCCAATCACATTTTTGGCGACATCGATACCGTTTTTGGTATCGATAAGCGCATTGGATCGGTAGGAAGGGGGCGGCGCAGGCCGCCCGAAGTGCAGGTCAACGGTGAAGAAAGCGCGCCTCGGGCAGGCCGCGCACCTCCAGGGGCAGCTGGAATACCGCGCCAGACAGCGGCGCCGCATCCCGGTCGCCCGCCGTCATGCCCACGTGGGCGCTGGTGACGAACAGGGTCGATAGATCTGACCCGCCGAATGCCGGGCAGCTCGGCTGCGGCGCGGCCAGCGACACCACCCGATCGAGCCTGCCGCTTGGTGCGAAGCGCATCACCTGCCCCGCGCCCCAGCGCGTGCTCCACAGATAGCCCTCGGCATCGACCGTGGAGCCATCCGGCTCGCCCGGCGCGGCATCCGCCGCGACGAAGGTGTGGACGCGCCCGACCTCTGCGCTGCAGGGGTTGTAGTCGGCGTACAGGATGGCCCTCTCTTGCGAGTCGGCGAAATACATGCGCCGGCCGTCGGGGCTGAAGCAGATGCTGTTGGCGATTGCCGCATGCGGCAGTGGCAGCGACTCCAGCGACAGGTCGAGGTTCAGGCGATAGAAGCCGCCCACCGCGCGCTTCGGATTCTCGTCCTGGTTGAACATGCCGAACACGAAGCGTCCCTGGCGGTCGCAGCGTCCATCGTTCAGGCGCGTCGATGGATTATCCGCTTCGACGTCGACGATGCGCGTGACCTTGCCGCTCGAGAAAGTGAAGAAGGCCAGGCCGGAGGCAAGCCCCAGCAGCAGGCGATCGTCGCTGCCGGTGAGCGCGAAGCAGCACAGGCGCTCGGGCATCTTCCAACTGACGGTGCGCCCGCTGGACGGCGAATGCGACCACAGGGTGGCGGCCGGGATGTCGGTCCACAGCAGCCGGCCCGTGCGCTCGCACCACAGCACGCATTCGCCGAGCTCGTGCCCGGCGTCGAGCAGCACGTCCATCATGCGCCCGGCTCCACCATAAAGCGCCAGCGCGACTCGGTCTGGTACACCTGGCCCGGACGCAGGATCACGTTCGGGAAGTGCGGCTGGTTCGGCGAATCCGGGAAATGCTGCGGCTCCAGGCAGAAGCCGCTGCGGTGCTGGTAAGTCTTGCCCTTGCCCGAGAGCGAGCCGTCGAGGAAGTTCCCGCTGTAGAACTGCACGCCCGGCTCCTCGGTCCACAATTCCAGCACGCGCCCCGATGCCGGATCGTACGCGCGCGCCGCGCGGCTCAGTGCCTTCTCCTGTGGCTTGTTGAGCGCGAAGTTGTGGTCGTAGCCGCCGCCATGGCGCAACTGCTTGTCCGGCTGGCCGATGCGCTCGCCGATCGCGCGCGGCAGGCGGAAGTCGAACGGCGTGCCCGTCACCGGCGTCAGTTCGCCGGTAGGGATCGATTCGGCATCGATGGCCACGAAACTGTCGGCCTCGATGCACAGCACATGGCCGAGGATGTCGCCGTCGCCGGCCAGGTTGAAGTAGCTGTGCTGGGTCAGGTTGACCGGCGTCGCCTTGTCGGTGACGGCGTGGAAGGACACCACCAGCTCGTTATCGTCGTTGAGCGTGTAGGTGACGGTCGCATCGAGATTGCCGGGATAGCCCATCTCGCCATCGACGCTGCGATATTGCAGGCGCAGGCTGGCGCCGATGACCGTGGCCTCCCATTTGACGCGGTCGAAGCCATCCGGCCCGCCGTGCAGATGGTTGCTGCCGTTATTGACGGGCAGCTTCACCTCGTTTCCGTCGAGCGTTAAGCGTCCGTGCCGGATGCGGTTGCCGTAGCGGCCGATCAGCGCGCCAATATATGGGCTGTCCGTCCTGTAGGGCTCAAGCGAATTGAAACCCAGCACCACGTCGGCGAAGTTGCCGTCGCGGTCGGGCGCATGCAGCTCGGTGATGACGCCGCCATAGTCGATGATCTTCGCCACCATGCCTTTGGCATTGGTCAGCGTGAACTGGGTGATGGCCCTGCCGTCGGGCAGCTGGCCGAATGGCGCTTGCGTGATACCGGTTTGCACGTTGTTCGAATCCTCAATCAACACATCAATAAGTGGAAGGACGGCCGAACACCGGCATGCCTTGCTCATCCCAGCGCAGCGGTTTCACGAAGGTGTGGCGGTCCGGATTCCAGAGCGGATCGCCGACGATCTCGGTATAGGTGCGCGCGTGGTAGACCAGCATGACGGTGTCGTCGTCTTCGGCATAGGTGAAGCTGTTGTGGCCCGGGCCATAGACGCCGTGATCGTAGCACGACCGCAAAACAGGCTGCGCCGACTTGGTCCACGACCCTGGGTCGAGCAGGTCGGCATCCTCGTCGGCCCACAGCAGGCCCATCGCGTAATTATGGTCGGTGGCGCTGGCCGAATAGCTGATGAAGATCTTGCCGTTGCGGCGCAACACCGACGGCCCCTCGTTGACCCAAAAGCCGATGGTTTCCCAATCGTGCTCCGGCTTGCTGAGCAGGACCGGCTCCCCCTCGATCTGCCACGGCGTCTTCATCGGCGCGATGTACAGGTTCGAATTGCCCTCGATCTCGACGTCCTTCTGCGCCCACAGGTAGTACAGCCGGCCCTTGTGGGTGAAGGTGGTGGCGTCCAGGCAGAAGCTGTCGATGCCGGTATCGACCTGTCCCATGAATTCCCATTCCCCTTCCAGTGGATTGGCATTGGTGTTGCGGATCGCGTACATGCGATGCTGGAACAGCTGGTGCCTGATCTCGCGGCTGGGGGCGGCGGCGAAGTAGACGTACCAGGCGCCCTCGTTGAAGTGCAGCTCGGGCGCCCACACCAGTTCGGAGTACGGGCCGGTGTCGGGTTTGATCCAGGCGTCGACCGTCGGCGCGCTCGCCAGGCCATCGATGGTGGTGGCGCGGCGCAGTTCGATGCGGTCGTAGAGTGGGACCGAGGCAGTGAAATAGTAATAGCCGTCGCCGTGCTTGTAGATATGGGGATCGGCGCGTTGCTCGATCAGGGGTGTCAGGATCGTCTCTGGCATAGTCGTTTCTCGATTGTTGGTTCAGGTGGTGGCGTAACCCTGGGCGCGCATGTCTTCCTTGACGGTGCTGTAATAGTCGTCGCTGATCCGGTACTTGAACATCAGGAGCCCCATCAGGAAGTGGAAGAAGCCGGGGATCACCGACAGCATCAGCGCGATGCCCTGCAGCGCCAGCGCCGATTGTTCCTGGTTCGGCTGATACTGGAAGACGTCGAGCAGCACCCCGACCAGGCCGCCGGCGATGGCCATGCCGGCCTTCTGGCACACCGAGATGCCGCCGAAGGCGAAGCCCGAGACGCGCTTGCCGGTCTTGACCTGGCCATAGTCGATGGTCTCGGCAATCGCCGACCAGAACACCGGCGCATGCAGGTCGACCACCAGCGACAGCAGGAAGTACAGCGCGAAGGCCAGCACCAGGTCGCCGGGCTGCACCAGGAAGTAGAGCATCAGGCTGAGCACCGCGACCATGATCTGCGAATTGCGAAACAGCTTGACCTTGCAATAGAACTTGGTGGTCCAGGTGGACACCACCATGGCCAGGATCGCCGCCGCCACGCCGGCCGAGAGAAATGCCGACACGGTGGCGGTATCGCCGTGCAAATAGTACTTGGCGTAGTAGATCGCCACCGAGCCGCGGATCACGTAGCCGATGGTGCCGGTCACGCACACGGCGCACAGGATCAGCCACTGGTCGTTCTGCATCAGCACCCTTACCTGCTCCGTCAAAGGCTGCTTCTCGACCTTGTGCACCACGCGCTCGGTGGTGGTGAAGAAGCAGAACGCAAAGAGAAGTACGCCGACGGCCGCCATCACCGCCATCGCGGCCTGGTAGCCGGCCGCCGGATCGGCGCCGCCCCATTCATTGGCCAGGAGCGGCACCACGATCGTCACCATGAAGGCGCCGATCTTGGCAAAGAACAGGCGGTAGCCATTGGCCGACAGGCGCTGCTGCGGGTCGGACGTCAGGCCGCTGATCAGCGAGATATAGGGGATGCCCACGCCGGCCGTCATCAAGGTCATCAGGATGTAGCTGGCGTAGGCCCAGACCAGTTTCGCGTCATAGCCCCAATCCGGTGTACTGAATACCAGGAACACCGACAGGCCATAGGGCAGCGCGAGCAGCAGCAGCCAGGGGCGGTAGCGCCCCCAGCGCGTCAGCACCGCGTCGTTGACCTGCCCCATCGCCAGGTCGGCCAGCGCCCCCACGACTTTCACCACGATGAACAGCGCCGCCAGGTCGGCCGTGCGCAGGCCGTAGATGTCGGTATAGAAGAAGGTGATGATCAACATCATCGACGAGATCACCACATTGAGCGCCATGTCGCCGGCGCCGAAACCGACTTTTTCGAGGGTCGAGAGCTTTTGCGTGTGCACGTTCATCGCCCTTTAGTTACGCCACCTGAGCGCCAGCCCCACCACCCGGTCATAGCGGCGCACGTCGCGCGGCAACTGCGGCACGCTGTGGTAGTCGTGGTAGGCCTGGTCCAGCAGGTTGCTGCCGTCCAGCGTCAGGGTCAGGCTGTCGGTCAGCTTGTACGACACCGACGCGTCCAGGGTCTTGAGCGGATCGACGACGATGTTGTAGGGCAGCGCGCGGTAGTTGTACTCGGCGGTGAACTTGTCGCGCCAGCTGTAGGCCAGGCGCGCCGACCACTTGCCATACTCGTACAGGGCGACCACATTGGCCGACAGCTTCGACATGCCGGCGAAGGTATTGATGGTGCCGTCCGCCTCGGCCAGGCCGCCATCCATCCAGGTCACGTTGGCCTGCATGCCCAGCCCGCCGAGCCAGCCCGGAAGCTGGGTATAGAACTGCTGGTAGGCCAGCTCGGCGCCCTTCAGCTTGCCCTCGACCGCGTTATACGGGCGGCTGACGTTATAGGTGTCGCCATCGTGCACCTCGGGCCTCGCGCTGCGGCGCAGGTAGTTGTCGTAGTCGTGCTGGAACAGCGTGCCGGTGATCGAGCCGGCCGGCGCGAAATACCATTCCAGGGCCAGGTCGACGTTACGCGCCTCTTGCGGCTTGAGGTTCGGGTTGCCGGCGGTGCCGGTGGCCAGGGTCGTCGTGGTCGACGGGAATAGCGCCAGGCCCGGATTGAAGTCGGCGAACGGTGCGCGCTCGATCGCCTTGCTGGCCGACAGGCGGCCGATCAGGTCCTGGCGAAAGTGGGCCCGCATCGACAGGCTCGGAAGCACGTCGCTGGTGGTGGACGAGACCGTGGTTGGCGACACCACGCCCTCGAGCGCCGAGAAGCCACTGATGCGCTGCTTCGTCTTCACGTAGCGCAGGCCGGCGGTGCCGTCGATCGGCAGCGACCAGGCGTCGAATCCGAAATTGGCTTTCAGGTAGACGGCGCTGGTCTTTTCGCGGTCGGCATAGAACGACTGCGGATTGTCCGGGCGCGGATCGCGATCGCCGCGGATCGCCTGGCGGATGTCGCCGGTGTGATCCAGCAGGTAATCCATGCACGGCGCGTAGAACTGGTTCATGCCGTAGTTGCCGCCGGTCTTGGGACTGGTGCAGTTCAGGCCCGGGAAGTCGGTCACCTTGACGGCATTCGGCGACCACAGGTTGGGAGCCGGCGAGTGGCCATTGAGCTCGTGCACGAAGGTGGCGTCGCGCTCGGCATAGCGCAGGCCGGCGCTCAGTTCCCTGAAGAAGCCGTCGTTCTCCGGCGTCCAGGCCACATCGCCGCGCCAGTCGTTGGCGGCGCCGCGCGAGCGGTTGTGGTTGTCGAACAGGGCGAACATGGTCCAGTTGGCGGGGTCCGTCATATTGGTGCCCGGGTAGTCGAGGTAGCCGCCGCCGTCGCGTACCTCGGCGTGGATGGCCTTGGAGCGGTCCATCACGGTGTCCAGGATCGGGTTCTTCATGCCGTGCTTGCTGATCGTGCGAACCAGCTCGGTGCTCACGCGCACGCCGGGCATCGCCTTCCAGATCGCGCCGAGCGCCGCCTGGTGGGTCTCGGCGACCTCGCGCCGCGCCTGGGTCGAACTCAGGGTGAAGGTATTCACGTCCGGGTGGCTGATCGACCCCAGGTAGTTCGAGCCGGGCATGGTGGTGACCGTCGATCCCGGGTTATTGATCGGCAGGTCGCCCACGAAGAAGATACTCTGCGAATCGTGCTCGATCCTGGTCGAGAAGCTCTCGGCATAGACCTCGAGGTCTTTCGTCGGCCGCCACTGGACCGACAGGTTGCCGGCCAGGCGTTCGCGGTCGCCGCCCGTCATCACCCGGCCCATCGACGGCGCGCCGATCACGCCGCTGTCGAGGGTGCGCGGCTCGCCGACGAAGGCGGTTTCGTCGTGGTAGCGGCCGCGCTGGTAGGACAGGCCGCCCAGCACCCCGATCTCGCCGATGCCGGTCTTCCAGCGGTTCGACAGCAGGCCCGAGACGTTGGGGTCGACCTTGTCGGCCTTGTCGCGGTGCTCGCCGCGCACATTGAAGGCGGCCTGGGAACCCTTGAAGTCGAACGGACGGTTGGTGCGCACGTCGATCACGCCCGAGGTGCCGCCTTCGACCATGTCGGCGCCCTGCGATTTATAGACATCCACCCGCTGCAGCATCGCCACCGGCACGTCGGCCAGAAACAGGCTGCGGCCGGCGGCGGTGAACATCTCGCGGCCGTTGTACAGGGTGACGATGCCGCCCAGGCCGCGAATGACGACGTTGCCGGCTTCGCCGTTCTGGCGGATCACCTGAACGCCAGGCACCCGGCCCAGGATCTCGGCCACGTTCTTGTCGGGGAATTTGCCGATGTCGTCGGCGACGATGGAGTCGAGCAGCTGCTCGGCATTGCGCTTGATGGCCTGGGCGCTCTGGGCGGCCTGGCGGGTGCCGGTGACGGTCACCACGGCGCTGCGATCGTCCAAGGCGTTGTTGCCCGCGTTCGACGGCGCGCTCGCGCTGGTGTCGGCGGGGGCGGTTTCCTGGGCGCCCGCAGTGGCGGCGCTCAACAGACCGGCGCCCGCAAGGGCGGCAACCGTGGCGCGCAGCGTGTGCACGCTGGAGCAGCGGCGGGAAGAGCGAGAGGCGGGGGAAAGTACGGGCGTGACGAAGCCCGGTGCATACCGTTTCATATGTCTCCTTTGTCGTTATATGCCGTTATCCGGCTGTATTTATGTGCTGCTCGACAATGATGGTAGGCGGCGCCTCGAGAACGTTCCAATCAATTTTTCTGGCGCTCCGATACCGATTTATGTATCGAGGCGCCTGTCAAGTCCCGGGCGTAAAAACGCGTCGGCGTGCCTGGCGGCGATGCACCGCTGCGGTGCAAAAAACGCATATGCATAGTGCAATGCCGACTATGGGGACCATCGATTTATGTCCGGCAACAGCGAAGAGTGTGTCCAGGCGCGCATCGCCGGCCGCTCCCGCGCTCGCCCATCACGCATGGACTCGCACCGTTATTGCGCACTGCAACAGATGTCAAGAGCGAATATGTGGCGTTATTGCAACGCAATAAGTTAACTTTAAGCAATAATTCAGGAGTGCCGTTTGCGCCTTTACGCATCTCCCGGAAACCCCGCCAGGACAGGGTTCTCCTATGAAAACGCTGTCACACAGAGGCGATTTGCGCTTGTCAATTGGGAGTTTCGACCGCGTTCCGATTGGACGTCGACCGATGACAAATGTCCGTCTGGCATGTCATCATAAATAGGCTATTTCACAAACATACACTGGAGAGACATCCATGAAGCACAAAATTCTTGCCATCGCCCTCGTGTCGGCACTGCCACTGGTCGCCCAAGCACAAACCAGCGTCACCATGTACGGCCTGATCGACGCGTCGATCGGCGTCGAAAACACCGACGCGCCTGGCGAAAGCAGCCGCACCGTCGTGTCGTCGGGCACCCAGTCGGCAAGCCGCATCGGCTTCCGCGGTACCGAAGACCTGGGCAATGGCCTGAAAGCACTGTTCAACATCGAGGCAGCTGTTGCCGCCGATACCGGCGCGACCAACTCGCGCGTGTTCGACCGCCGCGCCGTCGTCGGCCTGCAAGGCGCGTTCGGCACCGTGACCGTCGGCCGTGAATACGGCCCGATCGCCGCCGTCGCCAGCGCCTCGGACACCCTGGGCCAGGGCTTCTACGGTTCGAACCTGGCAGCCTTCGGCGGTAACCGCCTGACCCGCCGCCTGGACAACTCGGTCAACTACCAGAGCAACGCCCTGAACGGCTTCACCCTGCGCGCAGCCTACGGCGCGGGCGAGCGTAACGAAACCGACCTGCAAGACACCGGCGACATCACCGGCGTGGCGCTGGAATACGCGAACGCGGGCTTCTACATCGGCGCTGGTTACCAGAACCGTGAAGACCTGCCATCGGGCGACAGCAAGGAATACAACCTGGGCCTGGGCTACAAGTTCGGCAACTTCGAAGTGCGCGGCGGCTACATGGCAGCCGATCCTGAATTCGTCAACCGCATCGACAACAAGTACGAGCAGATGAACGCCGGCGTGTCGTACGGCTTCGGCGCCAGCCGCGTCTACCTGAACTACCAGCAGCAAGAGCAGGAACTGGGCGATGCTGAAGGCAAGGCAGTCACCCTGGCCTACACCTACACCCTGTCGAAGCGCACCAACGTGTACGCTTCGTACGCCAAGCTGCGCAACAACAGCACCGGCGTGTTCACGCTGGCCGGTTCGGGCAACGCAATCGCCCTGCCTGCAACCGCCTTCGGCGCGGACCCACAGGTCTACAACGTCGGCCTGCGTCACTCGTTCTAAGCAACGCCGCATCTGGCCGGGTGCTCGTCACCCGGTACGAAGCGCAAAGAAAAACGGCAAGCCTTGCGGCTTGCCGTTTTTCTTTGGCCGTTCGATTTGTCTAGAATGCCGGCGCCGCCGCAGGGCCCGCCACCGCCGGGCGCCTGGATACCGGCGCCCGGACCACGGCCCTTGGCGCCTCGGGGGCCTGGACGGCGGCGATCCGGAATACCGCCACCGCCTGCGCCAGCCTGGCCGCCTGCTCCTGCATCGCATTCGATGCGGCCGCGGTTTCCTCGACCAGGGCCGCGTTCTGCTGCGTACCTTCGTCCATCTGCGCCACCGCGCCGTTGATCTGTTCGATGCCGGCAGTCTGCTCCAGGCTGGCCGCGCTGATCTCGGCCATGATGTCCGTCACGCGGCGCACGCTCTCGACGATCTCCTCCATCGTGGCGCCGGCCTGGGCCACCAGCCGGCTGCCATTGGCCACCTTGTCGCTCGAGTCGCCGATAAGCACCTTGATTTCCTTGGCCGCCGCCGCCGAGCGCTGGGCCAGGTTGCGCACCTCGGTCGCCACCACCGCGAAGCCGCGTCCCTGCTCGCCGGCCCTGGCCGCTTCGACGGCCGCGTTCAGCGCCAGGATATTGGTCTGGAAGGCGATGCCGTCGATGACGCCGATGATGTCGCTGATCTTGCTGGAAGACGCCTGGATCTCGTCCATCGTGTCGACCACCTGGTGGATGACTTCACCGCCACGCGCGGCCACGCCGGACGCCGATTCGGCCAGCTTGTTGGCCTGGCGGGCATTGTCGGCGTTCTGGCGCACGGTCGAGGTCAGCTCTTCCATCGACGACGCGGTTTCTTCCAGCGCGCCCGCCTGCTGCTCGGTGCGGCTCGACAGATCCAGGCTGCCGGCGGCGACCTGCTCGGCCGCCACCGCGATGGTGTCGGTGCCGGCGCGCACGGCGCCGACGGTGCGCGCCAGGCTTTCGTTCATGGTCTTCAGGGCCTGCAGCAGCTGGCCAGTCTCGTCGCGGGTGGTGACGTCGATGCGGCTGGTGAGGTCGCCAGCGGCAACAGTATTGGCCACGTCCAGCGCACGCCCGAGCGGGCGCGTGATCGAGCGCGTGATCAAGAAGGCGATGCCTGCGGCCAGCGCCAGCGCGAACAGGCCCAGGCCCCAGGTCTGGCGGATGGTGCTGCCGTAGGTCGCGGCCGCATCCTGCGCCGCCGCCGCGCTGAACTGCTTTTGCAGCGCCAGCTCGGCGCCGGTGGCTTCCTTCAGGATGCCCAGGCGCGGACGCAGCTCATTGAGCAGATAGGCCCTGGCCTGCGCATCCTCGCCCGCCTGGATCAATTTGATCAGCTGGTCGGCGCCGGCCAGGTAGCTGGCGCTGGCCGTTTCCATGCGGCGCAGGATGCCGATCGATTCGGCATGCGCCATCAGGGTCGGCTCGATCTCGGCCAGGGTCGCAGTCATCACCTTGCGCGCATCCTCGATCGCCTGGACCTGACGCTGGCGGTCGGCGGGATCGTCGTTGAGCATCATATTGCGGACGGCGATGGCGATGATGCTGATCTGGGCCTCGACCCGGTTGCTCATCTCGATGGCCGGGATGCGGTGTTCGACGATCTCCCTGGTGCCGTTGTTCAGGCGCAGGATGGAGGCGTTGCTCAGGGCGCTGATCAGCACCAGCATCAGGCTGACGGCGCCGAAACCCAGGGCCAGGCGCTTGCCGATACTCAGGTTTGCTAATTTCATGGTCGTTCTCCTCGTTTCCGTTCTGATAATAGATATTGCAAATCGGAAATGAGAGTAAGTTCTAGTTCGAACTATGACGATGTGTGCACGCTAACAAAACGGGAGTATTGGCCTGAGCGTCATGTTTTTTGGACGATATGCAAGGTTTTGACAATAGATAAGGCGCTGTCATCGTTAGATATGGATGAGCATTGAACTACTGAGCTGATCTGCGGTCCAATCCCGGTCGCCATCGATCGGGAGCGCGCCATGAAAGCGCCGAGGTTCGCCAAGCTGGTCGCCCAACTACCGCTACTGAACCAGCCGCAGCGTCAACAGATGCTTGCCGCCCTGCATCCGGCAGCCGGACTCGACCGGGTGGTCGCCCTCATTGGCGAAATCCGGTCAAAGGGGCGCTGTTGCCCGGATTGCGCCTGCGAGCGTTGCCACCGCCATGGCCAGGCCAACGACCTGCAACGCTTTCGCTGCTGCGCGTGCGGCCGCACCTTCAACGACCTCACCGGCACGCCGCTGGCGCGCATCAGGCACAAGGGCAAGTGGCTCGATTATCTCGACACGGTGCTCGATTCACGCACAGTCCGCTCTGCGGCCAAGCATGTCGGCGTGCACCCCAACACCACGTTTCGCTGGCGCCATCGCTTTCTCGACCGGGTCAAGGACGACCGGCCCGAGCGCCTGGTCGGCATCGTCGAGGCCGACGAAATGTTCCTGCTCGAATCGCAGAAGGGTTCACGCAAGCTCGATCGCAAGCCCCGCAAGCATGGCGCCAGGGCGGCCCTGCGTGGGATTTCGCATCACCTCGACTGCATCCTGGTAGCGCGCGACCGCAGCGGCCAGACCGTCGACGCCGTCACCGGACGCGGCGCCCTGAAGGTGGCCCAACTGGTCAGGCACTTGCTGCCGAAACTCGATCCCCAGGCGCTATTGGTCACCGACGCCAACGCGGCCTATCCCGCCTTTGCCCGTGCTCATGGCATTGCGCACCAGGCCGTCAATCTCAGCGCCGGCGAACGCGTCCGCAATGGCGTCGAAGCGCCATCCATGTGCAGAACGTGAACGCCTACCATCGGCGCTTCAAGGAATGGCTGGCACGCTTTCATGGTGTGGCGTCACGCTGGCTCCCCAACTATCTGGGCTGGCATTGGGCGCTCGATGGCGGCCGAGTCACTTCTGTCGAACAATTTCTGCGTCTTGCATTCGGGGTCATCAACAGGTAACGATGACAGCGCCATAGATAATGTCAAAGATAAAAAAAAGACGGCAAGCTAAGCTTGCCGTCAGACGCTCAGTTCCTCGAGTTCAGAACTCTTCCCATTCTGCTATCACGGATGTGAGCATATGCTCAGCGTCCCTTCCTGCCCCGAACCGTCCTGTTGACCGTGTTCGTATCTGACAGGCGTAAATTTCCCGCCTCCTGCCGACAAATATCGGCAGCAGTGTCTGACGTTACCGCCAGACTCGCCACGGGTAGCGCCGTTGTCGCTGCAAGAGCGTCGGTGGCGGGCCTTGTTGCATATACCAACTCGGCACTGATCGCATACCATGCACCCAACATCTCCGAGCTCTGTTGCTTGGTTTTCGCGGTAAAGATGAGTCATCCGATGGCGTGCGTCATTGCCACTATACTTAGCATCAGACACCGGTGATAGGGCTGGAGTTCCGCCATCTGGCGTCCCTGCGGGTGATGCGCCTGCAGATTCGGTTGTTGTAAACGGAAAGCGAGCTTTTGATGGATCGAAGCCCACGATCGAAAAAGGCAGGCCGCAGCCTGCCGAGGTGATTACGCTCTGAAAATTAAAACTCTTCCCAGTCGCCCGCAGCCGCCGTGACTTTCGATCGTGCCGCAGCCGGGCGCGTGGCAGGTTTGGAGCTGCTCGCCACCAGCACCGGGCGCACTGGGGCCGGAACCGCGGCCCGCACCACGTCCACCGAAGCGGTCGACGCCGCCAGCATCTGCTCGCCGTCGATCCGGAACACCGACACCGCCTGTGCCAGCCTGGTCGACTGCTCGCGCAGCGCCGCCGCAGCGGCCGCCGCTTCCTCGACCAGGGCCGCATTCTGCTGCGTGCCTTCGTCCATCTGCGCCACCGCCACGTTGATCTGCTCGATGCCCTCGGTCTGCTCCAGGCTGGCCGAGCTGATCTCGCCCATGATGTCCGTCACGCGGCGCACGCTGTCGACGATCTCCACCATGGTGGCGCCGGCTTCGGCCACCAGGCGGCTGCCATCGGCCACCTTGCCGCTCGAGTCGCCGATCAGACCCTTGATTTCCTTGGCCGCCGCCGCCGAACGCTGGGCCAGGTTGCGCACCTCGCTCGCCACCACGGCAAAGCCCCTGCCCTGCTCGCCGGCCCGCGCCGCTTCCACCGCCGCGTTCAGCGCCAGGATATTGGTCTGGAAGGCGATGCCGTCGATGACGCCGATAATGTCGGTGATCTTGCTCGACGAAGCATTGATCGCGTCCATCGTGCCCACCACCTGCGCAATCACAGCGCCGCCGCGCGCCGCCACGTTCGATGCGACGTCGGCCAGCACATTGGCCTGGCGCGCATTGTCGGCGTTCTGGCGCACGGTCGAGGTCAGCTCTTCCATCGAGGACGCCGCTTCTTCCAGTGCAGAGGCCTGCTGTTCGGTGCGGCTCGACAAGTCCTGGCTGCCCACCGCCACCTGGCCGGCGGCCACGGCGATGGTATCGGTGCCCACGCGCACGGTGCCGACGGTGCGCGCCAGGCTCTCGTTCATGGTCTTGAGGGCCTGCAGCAGCTGGCCCGTCTCGTCGCGGCTGGTGACCTCGATGCGGCTGGTGAGGTCGCCGGCGGCGACGGTATTGGCCACGTCCAGCGCACGGCCCAGGGGCTGTGTGATCGAGCGGGTAATCCACCAGGCCACCAGGGCCGCCAGCACCAGGGCGCCACCGCCCAGCCCCCACATCAGCAGGCTGGTGCTGCGGTAGGTGGCTTCGGCCTCGAGCGCCGCCTGGTTGGCGATCTCGTTCTGCAGCGCGATCTGTTCGCCCGTCGCTTGCTTGAGCCGCCGCAACAGCGGACGCAGGTCGTCCGACAGCAGCGCGTGCGCCGCCTCCACGTCGCCGGCGGCGATGTGCTTGATCATCGCATCCTGGCCCGTCTTGTACAGCGTCGCTTCCTTGCTCATCTGTGCGAGCAGTTCGACCGCTTTCGGGTTGGCCAGCGCATCGTTCATCTGGACCAGGATGTCGTCGATCGCCTTACGCGACGTCATGAGGGCGTCCACCTGGCGCGCATGGTCGGCCGCGTCGCGGCTCAACAGCATATTGCGCAGTGCGATCGCGATGTCGTTGACCTCGGCCTGCATCTGGTTGGTCAGCGCGATGCGCGGCATGCGGCCGTGGACGATCTCGTCGGTGCCGGCATTGATCCGGCCCAGCATCGCATTGCTCATCACGATCATCACCACCAGCATGGCGCAGATCACGCCATAGCCCAGGGCGAGCCGTTTTCCGATATTCAGGTTTGCGAGTTTCATGTCGGTTTCTCTCTCAAGCCGCGCGCGGCAGCGCCGCCACCAGTCCGAGTTCGTCGGACTGCATCAGTTTGTCGATATCGAGCAGGATCAGCATCCGCTCGTCCACGGTGCCCAGGCCGAGCAGGCAGTTGCCGTCCAGCGTGGCCTGCATCTCGGGGGCGGGCCGGACCTGGTCCGGGGTCAGGGTCACCACATCCGAGACGCTGTCGACCACCATGCCGATCACGTGATGCTCGATGTTCAGGATGATCACCACGGTGAAGGCGTCGTACACCGCCTCCCCGATGCCGAACTTCAGGCGCATGTCGACGATCGGAACGATGGCGCCGCGCAGGTTGATGATGCCCTTCAGGTAGTCCGGCGCGCTGGCCAGGCGGGTCGGGGCTTCGTAGCCGCGGATCTCCTGCACCTTCAGGATGCTGATCGCGTATTCTTCCTTTCCGAGGCGGAAAGACAGCACTTCGTTGTCGTTGCTCGTTTCCATATCGTCGTCCATGATCCGGTTGGCTGGTTTTACTGAATTTCCCAAGGGAAAAACGTTACCGCTTTCGCTTTCGGCTGTCGATGGACAAGTGTTAACAACTGTAAAATTTCGTCGACTTCCTGATTTAACTATGGTGTAGCTGCAACGGATTTGACCCGATCATACGAGATCCTCGGCCGGCGGCTGGCATACATTGTGCTTAGGAAATATCAACTTGCCGCGCCCGCAGCCGGCGCCCCGTCACCCCATCAGGAGCCCTTCATGATCATCCGCCGACTCGACCCGCGCGCCATCGCCGAATGCCGGCCGCAACTGGCCACGCTGTTGCTCGACGCCGTCGCCGATGGCCATTCGCTGGGCTTTCTCAACGGGCTCGACCAGGATCAGCTGGACGCCTACTGGCAGGGCGTGGCGGACGAAGTCGGCGCCGGGCGGCGCGTACTGCTGGCCGCCGAGCGCGATGGCCAGCTGGTCGGCAGCGCCCAGCTCGACCTGTGCCTGAAACCGAACGGGAACAACCGCGCCGAGGTGCAGAAGCTGCTGGTCCACTGCACCGAGCGCCGCCAGGGCATCGGCACCGCCCTGATGCAGGCGCTCGAAATCGAGGCGCTGGCGCTGCGCCGCGGCCTGCTGTTCCTCGACACGGCGGCCGGCTCCGAGGCCGAGCAGCTGTACCGCAAGAGCGGCTACCAGCGGGTCGGCGAACTGCCCGAATACGCCTGCACCCCGAACGGGCGCTGGCATGCGACGGCGATCTATTACAAGACGCTGTTTACCCGCAGCCGCCCCTGATTCGCGAGGGGCGCCGAGAATCCGTCTCCACCTGCCGTGGCGCCCGCCACACGCTACCGCGCAGCCGGGTGTGCATCGGCACGATTGCGCGTAGAATCGCCGGTTCAAACGTTCTGGAAAGCAATGTGACTGGCGCCTCCTCCACCATGACCCGCAGGCCGCTGCGGGCCTACCTGCTCTGGCTCGTCCTGGCGACCCTGTTGCCGGGCGTGGTCGGCGCATCGCTATTGTTCATCGACCAATACCGCAAGAGCCGCGCCCAATACGAACGCAACACCATGCAGACCGTGCGCGCGCTGGTGCACACGGTCGACAGCAAGCTGCTGCAGGCGCAGGCGATCGCCCAGACCCTGTCCACCTTCGATGCGCTGCAAAGCGCCGATTTCGAGCGCGCGCACCGCCAGGCGCGCCAAGCCCTGCAACTGGCCGGCCCTGACATGAGCGCGGTCCTGCGCGACCGCGGCGGACAGCAGATCTTCAACACCAGCCGCCCTTATGGCGCCAACCTCCCGATCGAGCCCACCGGGCAGCTGGAATCCGTATTCGCCAGCGGCAAACCCTCGGTGTCGAACGTCTTCACCAGCGCGGTGCTCAAGCGTCCCACGGTCAGCCTCGACGTCCCGGTGATGGTCGATGGCCGCGTCGCCTACGTGCTGAGCGTCGGCGTGCGGCCCGGCTACTTCGACGACATGCTCACGCCGAAGTCGGTGGCGGACGGTGCGCGCGCCTCGGTGGTCGACGCCGCCGGCATCATCTTCGCGCGCAACATCAGCCCCGAACTGTTCGTCGGCAAACGCGTCACCGATCCGCTGTACCGCGCCCTGCTGCGCGCGCGAGAGGGCATCGTGCCCTCGGTCTCGCAGGAAGGCACGACCCTGCTGACCTTCTATTCGCGCTCGCGCACCACCGGCTGGCACGTGGCGATCGGCGTGCCGCGCGCGAACCTGAACCAGACCCTGTTCGAGCCGCTGGCGGCCCTCCTGACCGGCGTCACCCTGCTGTTCGCGATCGGCCTGTGGCTGGCCTGGCAGATCGGCGGCCGGCTGGCCAGTTCGGTCCAGGGCCTGACGGCGCCGGCGGTGGCGCTGGGCAAGGGCGAGGATCCCCCGCGCTTCACCCAGACCTACGTCAGGGAGACCGCCGAAGTGGCCGAGGCGATCGGCGCCGCATCGCGCCTGCTGGGCGAGCGCGCCCAGGCGCTGGCGGTCAAGGAAGCCGAGCTGCGCGACGCGCACCGCATGGCGCGCTTCGGCACCTGGCATCTGACGCTGGCGACCGGCGCGGTCGAGACCTCCGAATCGGTGCCCTATATCTATGGGCGCGAACTGCCGGGCTACGCGCAGCAGCGCGGCACCGTGCTGCCCGATGAATCGTGGGAAAAGGTCGACGCCCTGCTGCGCGAACTGGCGCGCGACGGCGGCAATGGCCGCCTGCAGCTGCAGGTGCTGCACGGCGACGGCCACCGCATCTGGATCGACATGCACTGCGAAGCGGTGCACGATGCCGAGGGGCGGGTGACGGCGGTGCGCGGCACCATCCAGGACGTCACCGACCGCGTCAACGCCGAGGAAGGCTTGCGCGAAGCCGACCGCCGCAAGAACGAATTCCTGGCCATGCTGGCGCACGAGCTGCGCAATCCCCTGGCGCCGATCGCCTCCGGCGCTCAGCTGCTGGGCCAGGACAATCTCGATCCGGCGCGCACGCGCCAGATCAGCGCCATCATCGCGCGCCAGGCGCGCCACATGGCCGGCCTGGTCGACGACCTGCTGGACGTATCGCGCGTGACGCGCGGCCTGGTGGCCTTGTCCAAGGACCGCATCGACATCAACGAGGTGGTGCTGGAAGCGCTGGAACAGGTGGGCGAACCGCTGCGCCAGAAGCGCCACCACCTGCAGACCGGACTGCTCCCGGCCCCGGCCTGGGTGATGGGCGACCGCAAGCGCCTGGTGCAGGTGGTCGGCAACCTGCTGCACAACGCGGTCAAGTTTACCCCGGCTTCCGGCGAGGTGAAGGTCGCGCTCGAACTCGGCGAGAAAACCTTGCGCATCGTGGTGGCCGACAACGGCATCGGCATGCTGCCGCACGAACTGGAACGCGCCTTCGAGATGTTCGTACAGGGCGAACGTACGCCGGACCGCACCCAGGGCGGCCTGGGCATCGGGCTGGCGCTGGTACGCAGCCTGGTCCTGCTGCACGGCGGCAGCGTGGCGGTGGAGAGCCCCGGCCAGGGCCAGGGCAGCACCTTCACGGTGACCTTGCCGCGCTGCGCCGAACGCAGCGTGGGCGCGCCCGGCGCCGGGTTCGATACGGCGCCGGCGACAGCGGCGCGCGCCCTGAAGGTGATGGTGGTGGACGACAACATCGACGCGGCCCAGGTGCTGGCGATGTACGTCGGCGCCGCCGGCCATGAAGTCGCGGTCGAGCACGACCCGTTCGCGGCGCTGGCGCGCGCCGAGGCCTTCGTGCCCGACGCCTGCCTGCTCGACATCGGCCTGCCCGGCATGGACGGCCATGAACTGGCGCGCCGGCTGCGCGCACAACCGGCCACCGCCCGGGCGCTGCTGGTGGCGGTCACCGGCTACGGCCAGGCCCAGGACCGGGAGGCCAGCCGCAACGCCGGCTTCGACCACCACCTGGTCAAGCCGGTCGACATGGGCGAGCTGGAACGCATCCTGGCGGCGGCCGACGCCGCCAACGCCGCCAGCGGCGGCGCAGTGACCTAGATCAGCGCTTCACCTCAGCGCTTCACGCTGCCGAAGGCTTCGCCCTTCTTCCAGGTCGGCATGGCCGGCGCATTGGCGACGGCGTAGCCGAGGTTGAGCGTGAACTGGGCCTGCTGCACCATGCCCGACAGGTCCCATTCCGGACGGTATTCGTCGCTGACCTGGTGGTAGTGCTCCTTGAAGCCCTTGATGTTGGTGCTCGATTCGTGCTGGTGGTGCTCGAATTCGAAGTGGCCATCGCCCGAGAACACGGCCGAGCCGACGTTGAAGGCCGGGACGCCCGCCTTGGCGAAGGCGAAGTGGTCGGCGCGGAAGTAGGCGCCCGACAGGTCGGGAACGGCCGGCGCGATCTTCAGGCCCATCGATTTGGCCACCTGCTGCGAGGTCTCGTACAGCGAGCTGCGCTCGGCGCCGGCCACGCCGATGTCCCTGGTGCGGCCCACGAAATTCAGGCTATCCAGGTTCAGGTCGGCCGCGGTCTGCGCCAGCGGCCACACCGGCTTGGCGACGTAGGCGGCGGCGCCCAGCAGCCCCTGCTCTTCGGCCGCCGGCCACAGGAAGATCTGGGTGCGCTTGGCCGGCTTCTTGACGGCTTCGGCCGCCATCGCCAGCAGCGCGGCGGTGCCCGAGGCGTTGTCGATCGCGCCGTTGTAGATGCGGTCGGCCTTCGGGTCGTCGCCGGGCCTGGCGTCGATCACGCCCATGTGATCCCAGTGCGAGGAATAGACCACGGCCTGCTCCTTGAGCTTCGGGTCGCTGCCGGGCACGATGCCGACCACGTTGAACTGTTCGACCGGACGGATGGTCGAGCGCAGCGCGACCTTGCCTGCCACCTTCAGGTCGACCGGGCGGAAATCGCGCCGCTCGGCCTGGGCGCGCAGCTTGTCCAGGTCATGACCGCCGGCGGCGAACAGTTCGCGCGCGGTGTCTTCGTGCAGCCAGCCTTCCATCGGATTGCCGTTGCCCTTGAGGCCGAAGCGCTCGTTGCCGAAGCCATTGGCCGGCACGCTCCACGGGTACGAGGCGGACGGCGTGGTGTGGATCAGCAGCACGCCGGCGGCGCCACGGCGCGCGGCTTCCTCGAATTTATAGACCCAGCGGCCATACCAGGTGTAGGCCTTGCCGGCGAAGCGGTTCGGTTCCTCGGCGGTAGGCTGCGGATCGTCGACCATCATGACCAGGATCTTGCCCTTGGCGTCCAGTCCCTTGTAGTCGTCCCAGTTTTCTTCCGGCGCGGCGGCGCCGTAGCCGACGAAGACCAGTGGCGCATCGAAAGCCACGTTCGCCTTGCCGCTCCTGGTGCCCATCACGATGCCCTTGCCGAGTTCCGGCTTGATGGTCTTGCCGCCGGCAGTGAAGGTGGCGCTGCCCTCGACCAGCTTGCTGCCTTCGATCTCGACCTTCTGGCGATAGCCGCCGCCGGGAATCTGCTGCAGGCCGATCAGCGCGGCCTGGGTTTCGAGGTAGCGCACCGTCAGGTCGCCGCCACGCTGGCCGGTGCCGCGGCCTTCGAGCAGGTCGTCGGCCAGGAACGACAGGTGTGCGCGCAGCGCGGTTTCCGAGATGGCGGACGGCTGCTGGGCGTGCGCTGCCTGTGACAGGGTGAGGACGACGGCGCTGGCGGCCAGGGCAAGGGGATGAAGTCGCATCGATGTTCCGTGACGGTGTGGTGAAAAAGGCCATCTTAAACCAACACAGCCTTATACTGTCAGTCACGCAGGAATGACGCCCGAAGGGAGCAGGCATGCCCATATCACGACGCACCGCCATCGGCTTTCTTTCCGCCATGCCCCTGGCCGGCGCACATGCCGCCCCCACCACGACCACCACGGAGAAACCCCGGATGTACGGATTGATCGGAAAAATGCGCGCCCAAGCTGGCCAGCGCGACGCACTCATCGCCATCCTGCTGGACGGCACCACCAACATGCCCGGCTGCCTGGCCTACGTGATCGCAAAGGACGCGCAGGATGCCCACGCCATCTGGATCACCGAGACCTGGAAAGACCAGGCCAGCCATAAGGCCTCGCTGTCGCTGCCATCGGTGCAAGCCGCCATCGCAAAAGGCCGCCCCCTGATCGCCGGCTTCGGCGAGCGTTTTGAAACCGAACCAGTCGGCGGCCACGGCCTGTTGAAGGAGTAAGAATACCTACCGGGGCGCCAGAATTTTTCAGGCTGCAATGCGCTCGATATGTGGACGCTCGACCTTGCTGGCAACGTCAAGGTCATATTGCGCCTGCATGCCATACCACATTTCGGCGCTCGTTCCGAACGCTGCGCCAAGACGAAAGGCCATGTCCGGCGAAACTCCAGCCGAACCGCTCACGACGCGCTGGAGCGTGACACGACTCACACCCATCCTGGCTGCCGCCTCGGTCACGGTGACATCACCGAGGTACTCCCTGATCACCTCGCCGGGATGCGGCGGATTAAACATACGCATTTTTATCCTCCTTGATCCTTAATGATAGTCCTGGTAGTCAACCACAATCGCGTCCGTACCTTCGAACTTGAAGGTCATTCGCCAGTTACCGTTGACCTTGATTGCCCAATGGCCTTTCAGGCTCCCCTGTAGCGGGTGCAATGCCCACGCTGGCGCCCCCATGTCCTCGGGCTTCGTCGCATTGTGCAAGGCTGCAAGTTGCAATTGCAGCTTAATTGCATGCGCTGCCTGGATGCCGGCCTTACTCCCCGTTTCAAAGAAACGTTGCAGCCCCTTGTGCCTGAAATCCTTTATCATGAGCTTAATTGTATCTTGTATCGCCACTAGATACAATACGGTTTGAAGGCTTCACGCGTCCTTGGCATCGGCACACGACTCGACGTTGATTAAGATCAAGAAAATCACGACATCGATGCACCTAGCCGAGCCACAGCCGGTAACCAACGCCCGTCTCGGTCAGCAAATGTCGCGGTTGGGCAGGGTCGGCTTCGAGCTTGTGGCGCAGGTGGCCCATGTAGATGCGCAGGTAGTGGCCGCTCTCGGCGTGACCGGGCCCCCATACCGCGCGCAGCAGTTGGGGATTGGTCATCACCCGGCCGGCATTGGCGGCCAGCACCGACAGCAGGCGGTACTCGGTCGGCGTCAGGTGTACGTGCTCACCGTTGCGGGTGACCGCGCGCGCCTGCGGGTCGACGGTCACGTCACCGAAATGGACCGTGCCGTCGCCGCCCGCGCTGCCCTGGCGCTGGCGGCGCAAGGTCGCGCGCACGCGCGCCAGCAGTTCGCCGGTGCCGAAGGGCTTGGTCAGATAGTCGTCGGCGCCGGCGTCGAGCGCGCGGATCTTCTCTCCCTCGGCCACGCGCGCAGACAGCACGATGATCGGCACCGACGACCACTTGCGCACGTCCTGGATGAAGTCGATGCCGTCGCCGTCGGGCAGGCCCAGGTCGAGCACCACCAGGTCGGGGCGGCGCGTGCCGGCGTCGATCAGGCCGCGCCCCATGCTCACCGACTCGTGCACCTGCCAGCCTTCCTGCTCCAGGGCGGCGCGCACGAAGCGGCGGATGTGCGGTTCGTCCTCGACCAGCAAGGCGCAGGGGGCATCAGTCATCGTCTCTTTCCATCGAAGGCATGTCAAACGCGGGCGGCGTGCCGGCCGGCAGCGAGAACAGGAAGCCGGCGCCGCCCAGCGGCGAGTCGCAGGCCCGGATCGTGCCGCCGTGCGCCTCGACGATCGCGCGGCAAATCGCCAGGCCAAGGCCCACGCCGGGCAAGGCCGATTCGCGTTCGCCGCGCGTGAATTTCTCGAAGATCGCTTCTTCGCTGCCGGGGCGCAGGCCAGGACCGTCGTCGTAGACCGTGACGTCGATCCAGGCGCCGCGCCGGCTGGCCGCGATCTCGATGCGCGCGCCGCCCGGCGTGTATTTTGCGGCATTCTCGACCAGGTTGCACAGCACCCGCTCGATCAGCACCGCGTCGAAGCGGACCAGGGGCAGATC
The DNA here is from genome assembly GCF_057657035.1 of Massilia sp. Soil_C_3. Taxonomy (NCBI): domain Bacteria; kingdom Pseudomonadati; phylum Pseudomonadota; class Betaproteobacteria; order Burkholderiales; family Oxalobacteraceae; genus Massilia; species Massilia sp. Soil_C_3. The sequence goes on along the minus strand of NZ_JBDGJG010000002.1, from coordinate 32,302 downwards.
TTGCTGCAGTCGCACCGCGACCGTGTGATTGCGCAAGGCGGCGCCGCAGGCGCGCAGCGCGCTGCCGACCACCTCTTCCAGCGCCTGCCATTCCAGGTTGAAGCGCACTTCCCCGCTCTCGATGCGCGCCATGTCGAGCAGGTTGGCAACCAGGGTGCCCATGCGCACCGCCTCGTCGTGCAGCGATTGCGCCAGCGCCCGTGGCGACTCTGGCAAGTCCTCGCCCCGCAGCAGCGATTCCGACAGGCCGACCAGGGCCGTCAACGGCGTGCGCAGGTCGTGCGACAGCGCCGCCAGCAGCGAATTGCGCAGGCGCTCGGATTCCATGTTCACCAGCGCGGCCTGGGCCACCTCCACGTAGTGCACGCGCTCGAGCGCGATCGCGGCCAGCGCCGCCAGCGCATCGAGCTGGCGGCGCTGCTCGGGCGCCAGCACCCAGCGTCCGCCTTCCGGCGCGATCGCCAGCACGCCGCGGGTGCCCATCGGCGCCACCAGCGGCAGGTAGAACAAGGGGCTGGCCGGCAAGGTGTCGGTGCCGAGACCGCCCGACTGCGCATGGTCGAAGGCCCACTGCGCCACGCCCGGATCGACGTTGGCTGGCAGCGGTGCGGCTGGCCCGCCATCGTCCGCCGGCGGCATGCCGAGCCGACCTTCCGCATCCGGCAGCAGCAGGGTGGCCTGGGCGCCGAAGGCGTTCTGGATCACGGCGCGGCCCGATTCGAACACCTGCGAGGCCGCCAGCACGCCTGACAGTTCGCGCGCGAACTCGTACAGCGCGCGCACCCGCCGTTCGCGCTCGCTGGCGGCGCGCGCCTGGAAGCGCAGGCCGGCAGCCAGGTGGCCGCTGATCAGGCCCACCGCCAGCATCACGCCGAAGGTGACCAGGTACTGGACGTCGGTGACGGCGAAATCGAAGCGCGGCGGCACGAAGAAGAAGTCGAAGGCGGCCACGCCGACGCAGGTGGCGGTGACCGACGGCGCGCGCCCGAAGCGGATCGCCGTCAACAGCACCACCAGCAGGAACAGCATGACGATATTGACCGGGTCGAGCCAGGGCCGCAGTGGGGTGGCCAGGATCGCCGTCAGGATGCTGGCGCCGGCCGCAAGAAAGTGGGGAAACAACGGCGGGCGTGGCCGCACGGCTGCATCCTGCGTAGCCACAGGCGTCGGCGCTGGCGGCACCGCCGGCTGGCCGATCTCGATCAGGTCGATGCCGGGCGCCTTGCGCGCCAGGCGCCGTGCCGTACGCGCGCGCCACGGCGACCCGGCACGGCCCAGCGCGATGCGCGACAGGTTGTGGTCGCGCGCATACTCGAGCGTGATGACCGCGACGTCGTCACCCGACAGCACCGCCGTCGTGGCGCCCAGGCTGTCGGCCAGCGCGAGCGTGTCGAGCACGCCCTGGCGCGCCGCATCCGGCATCCTGGCCAGGCGCGGCGTTTCCACATACACCGCATGCCAGCCGGCGCCGAGCTGGGACGCCATGCGCGCGCCGCTCCTCACCACATGCTCGGCAAGCGGTCCCGGGCCGACGCACACCAGAAGGCCGGCGCCAGTCTTCCAGATCGCGTCGATCGACTGCTGCTCGCGCCAGGCGCGCACGTCGCCCTCGACCCGGTCGGCCGTGCGGCGCAGCGCCAGTTCGCGCAGCGCGATCAGGTTGCCCTTCCTGAAAAAATTGCCGGCCGCGCGTTCGGCCTGCTGCGGCTGGTAGACCTTGCCCTCCTTCAGGCGCGCCAGCAGCGCGTCGGCCGGCAGGTCGACCATGATCACCTCGTCGGCCGCGTCGAACACCCGGTCCGGCACCGTCTCGGCGACGCGGATGCCGGCAATGCCGCCGACCACGTCGTTCAGGCTTTCCAGGTGCTGGACGTTGACCGTGGTGAGCACGTCGATGCCGGCATCGAGCAGTTCCTCGACGTCTTGCCAGCGCTTGGGATGGCGCGAGCCGGCCGCGTTGGAATGCGCCAGCTCGTCGACCAGGATGATGGCGGGTGCGCGTTCGATCGCGGCGTCGAGGTCGAATTCATCGAGCTGCCGGCCGCGGTAGTCGATGCGGCGCCGCGGCAGCAGTTCGAGGCCGGCGAGCAGGCGCGCCGTCTCCACGCGGCCGTGGGTCTCGATCACGCCGACCAGCGGCGCCTTGCCTTCCGCCTGCAGTTTTCTCGCTTCCTGCAGCATGGCGTAGGTCTTGCCGACGCCGGCCGAGGCGCCGAAATAGATGCAGAGGCGCCCGCGCGCGGCGCGCCGCTCGTCCTCGCGCATCTGGGCGAGCAAGGCGTCGGGATCGGGTCGCTGTTGGTCGTGCGGCATGGTTCAGCGAGTATGCCCGCTTTCGGCGTCCAAGGCCATGTTCAGGGCCAGCACGTTCACGCGCGCCTGGCCGAACAAGCCCAGGAAAGGACGCTCGCTGTGCTCCTCGACCAGGGCGCCGACCCGCTGCGCCGGCAGCTGGCGCGCACGCGCCACCCGCGCCGCCTGATAGCGCGCCGCGGCCACGCTGATCTCGGGATCGAGGCCGCTGGCCGAGCTGGTGACCAGGTCGACCGGCACCGGCGCCGTGTTGCCCGCATCAAGCGCGCGCAGCGCCGCCATGCGGCCCTTGACGGCTTCTTGCAGGGCCGGATTGAGCGGCCCCTGGTTGGAGCCGCCGGAGCCACCGCCGTTATTGGCCATCGGCGCGGTGGCCGAAGGACGGCCCCAGAAGTAGCCGGGGGCGCTGAACGACTGGCCGATCAGGCGCGAGCCGACCACCTGGCCGTCCTTCTCGACCAGGCTGCCATTGGCCTGGGCCGGAAACGCGGCCTGGGCCACGCCGGTGACCAGCAGCGGATACAGCACGCCGCAGGCCAGGGTGAGCGCCGCGAACAGCACCAGCGCGGGGCGAAGAATCGATTGCATGACAACTCCTTACGTCAGGTTGAAGGCGGCGAGCGCCAGGTCGATCAGCTTGATGCCGGCGAACGGCAGCAGCAGGCCGCCCAGGCCATACACCAGCATGTTCCGGCGCAGCAGCGCGGCCGCGCCGATCGCGCGGTAGCGCACACCGCGCAGCGCCAGCGGAATCAGGAACACGATGATCAGGGCATTGAAGATCACGGCCGACATGATGGCCGAAGCCGGGCTGGCCAGCCCCATGACGTTCAGCGCGCCCAGGCTCGGATAGGTGGCCACGAACATGGCCGGCACGATCGCGAAATACTTGGCGATGTCGTTCGAGATCGAGAACGTGGTGAGCGCGCCGCGCGTCATCAGCATCTGCTTGCCGATCTCGACGATCTCGAGCAGCTTGGTCGGGTTCGAATCCAGGTCGACCATATTGCCGGCCTCCTTCGCCGCCTGGGTGCCCGAGTTCATCGCCACCGCCACGTCGGCCTGGGCCAGCGCCGGGGCGTCGTTGGTGCCGTCGCCCGTCATCGCCACCAGTTTTCCTTCCGCCTGGTAGCGCCGGATCAGGGCCAGTTTCTCTTCGGGCGTGGCTTCGGCGATGAAGTCGTCGACACCCGCCTCGGCTGCGATGGCCGCCGCCGTCAGTTTATTGTCGCCGGTGACCATCACGGTCTTGACGCCCATGCGGCGCAGCTCGGCGAAGCGCTCGCGGATGCCGCCCTTGACCACGTCCTTGAGTTCGACCACGCCCATCACGCGCGCGCCGTCGGCCACCACCAGCGGCGTGCTGCCGCGGCGCGAGGCCTCGTCGACGCTGCGCTCGACGTCGCCGGGCCAGGCGGCGCCCATGACCTCCATGTGACGACGAATGGCCGAGGCGGCGCCCTTGCGGATCTGGCGCGGGTTGCCGCCCTCCCCCAGGTCGACGCCGCTCATGCGGGTCTGCGCCGTGAACGGCACGAACACCGCGCCCATCGCCTCCATCGCCCGCTCGCGGATATTGAAGCGGTTCTTGGCCAGCACCACGATGCTGCGGCCTTCCGGCGTCTCGTCGGCCAGCGAGGCCAGTTGCGCCACATCGGCCAGTTCCTCCTCGGTCACGCCCGGCGCCGGCAGGAAGGCGGCAGCCTGACGGTTGCCGAAGGTGATGGTGCCGGTCTTGTCGAGCAGGAGCACGTCGACGTCGCCCGCCGCTTCCACCGCGCGGCCCGAGGTCGCGATCACATTGGCCTGCAACATGCGGCTCATGCCGGCCACGCCGATGGCCGACAGCAAACCGCCGATGGTGGTCGGGATCAGGCATACCAGCAGCGCCACCAGCGCGGTGATGGTCACCGCCTGACCGCTGCCCTGCGCCTGCACTGCGAAGATCGAGAACGGCAGCAGGGTCACGGTCACCACCAGGAACACGATCGTCAAGGCCACCAGCAGGATCGTCAGGGCGATCTCGTTCGGCGTCTTCTTGCGCGCCGCGCCTTCGACCATGCCGATCATGCGGTCGAGGAAGGTCTCGCCCGGGTTGGCCGAGACGCGCACCACCAGCCAGTCGGACAGCACGCGGGTGCCGCCGGTGACGGCGCAGAAGTCGCCGCCCGATTCGCGGATCACGGGCGCCGACTCGCCGGTGATGGCGCTCTCGTCGACCGAGGCCACGCCATCGACCACTTCGCCGTCCACCGGGATCACATCGCCCGCCTCGACCAGGAAGAACATCTCCTTGCGCAGCTCGCTGGAGGCGCAGGCATGCCACGGCGCGCCATGTTTGGGATCGGCCAGCTTCTTGGCCGTCACGGTCTGGCGCAGGCTGCGCAGCGAGGCGGCTTGCGCCTTGCTGCGGCCTTCGGCCAGCGCTTCGGCGAAGTTCGCGAACAGCACCGTGAACCACAGCCAGACGGCGGTGGCCAGGATAAAGCCGGCAGGCGCTTCGCCCTGCCCGGCCAGCGCCTGCAACCAGAGCAGGGTCGTGATGATGCTGCCGATGTAGACCACGAACATCACCGGGCTGCGCAACTGGGTGCGCGGGTGGAGCTTGCGCAGCGCGTCGACCATTGCCGGCCACACCAGCGTGGAATCGAACAGGCTCAGCGAGCCACGTGGCGCCTGGGTGGGGTTTTGGGATATCGAATTTTCCATCGAGTTTTCCATGTCATTCTCCGAACAGCTGGAGGTGCTCGACCACCGGTCCGAGCGCCAGGGCCGGGACGTAGTTGAGGACACCGACCAGCACGACGACAGCGGACAGCATGCCGACGAACATGAGGCCGTGGGTAGGCAGGGTGCCGGGGGTGGCGGGCAGGCGCTGGCGTGCGGCCAGCGAACCGGCGATCGCCAGCACCGGCACGATCACCGCGAAGCGTCCGAACCACATCGCCACGCCCAGCAGCGTGTTGTAGAAAGGCGTGTTGGCGGACAGGCCCGCAAACGCGCTGCCATTGTTGTTGGCGGCGGACGTGAGCGCATAGAGGATCTCCGAGAAGCCGTGCGCGCCCGGATTGGCCACACCGACCGTGCCCGATGCCGACGTCACCGCCAGCGCGGTGCCCAGCAAGACCAGGCAGGGCGTGACCAGGATGACCAGCGCGGCCATCTTCATCTCGTAGGCCTGGATCTTCTTGCCCAGGTATTCCGGCGTGCGGCCGATCATCAGGCCGGCGATGAACACCGCCAGGATCGCGAACACCAGCATGCCGTACAGGCCCGAACCGACGCCGCCGAAGATCACCTCGCCGAACTGCATCAGCACCATCGGCACCATGCCGCCCAGTGGCATGAAGGAGTCGTGCATGGCGTTGACCGCGCCGCACGATGCGGCCGTGGTCACCACCGCGAACAGGCTCGAGGCGGCGATGCCGAAGCGGGTCTCCTTGCCTTCCATATTGCCGCCCGCCTGCAGGCTGCTGGCGACCTGGTCGACACCCAGCGGAGTCAATAGCGGATTGGCCTGCTGCTCGGCGGCGCCGGCGGCAATGGCGGCGATGACGAACAACAGCGTCATCGTCCCCAGCACGGCCCAGCCCTGGCGGATGTCGCCCACCATGTGGCCGAAGGCGAAGCACAGGGCCGTCGGGATCAGCAGGATGGCGATCATCTGCGCGAAGTTGGTGAGCGCATTCGGGTTCTCGAACGGGTGCGCGGAATTGGCGTTGAAGTAGCCGCCGCCGTTCGTGCCCAGCATCTTGATCGCTTCCTGCGAAGCGACGGGGCCCATCGGGATGACCTGGGTATCGGCACGCGCCTCGGTCGCCTCGACCGTATAGGTCACCGGCTCGAGCAGGCGCGCATCGACGTGGGCGGACAGGTTTTGCACCACGCCCTGCCCGGCCAGGAACACGGCCAGGATCACCGACAGCGGCAGCAGCACGTACAGGGTCGAGCGGGTCAGGTCGACCCAGAAGTTGCCGATCGCGCTGCTCGATCGCGCGGCGAAGCCACGTATCAGCGCGAACACGACGGCGATGCCGGTGGCGGCCGAGAAGAAGTTCTGGCCGGCCAGGCCCACCATCTGGGTCAGGAGGCTCATGGTCTGCTCGCCGCTATAACCCTGCCAGTTGGTATTGGCGACGAAGCTGATGGCGGTGTTGAAGCTGGAGTCCGGGCTGACGTTGGCCATGCCCTCGGGATTGAGCGGCAGCCAGGCCTGCACGCGCTGCAGGCCGTAGACGAAGATCGCGCCGACGGCGTTGAAGGCGATCAGCGCCAGCGCGTAGGCCTTCCAGTCCTGGGCGGCGCTGGCGGCCGGGCCGGCCACGCGGTACAGGGCGCGCTCGATGCCGGCGGCCCAGCCCAGGCCGGGCACCGTGCCCTCCGCGGCGACGCGCGCGATGAAACGGCCGAGCGGCCAGGCGAGCAGGAGCAGCACCAGCAGGAAGGCAGCAAGGAGGACGACGAATTCGGTGGTCATCACAAGTCCTCCGGCTTGAACAGGGCCACCAGCAGGTAGACCAGCAGCGCGGCGGCGGCCAGGCCGCCGATCACGTAGGAGAGATTCATGGCTTGCCTCCCGCTTGTGCGCAACCGGCCACCAGCAGGCAGGTCAGGCGGACGAAGATCAGGAGCGCGCCGAGGTAGATGAGGTCCATGGACGTTCGCTTTCAGCGTTGTTGTTGTATGGTCGAGCGTAGTGGCGCCGCCCTAAAAACGGGATAAAAAGACGGCGGCGCCGTGTAAACGAGATGTAAACGCGATGTAGAACGGGCCGTCAGAAGGTGCGGCTGACGGTCAGTTGCAGGGCGTCGCGACCGGTGAACTTGCCGTTGACCGGCGAGGCATAGGCCGACTTGCTCGCATTGGTGCCGATGTAGGCGGCGCTGACGGTGGCCCAATCGAACGAGCGGCTCACGCCGATCTTCCAGTCGGTATAGTCGGAAGCCGGGTTGTTCTTCACTTCCTGGCGCCCGGCGTGCAGCTGCAGGGTGAAGCCGTTGCCGACGTCGAGATTGGCGCCGACGTCCAGATAGCCGCTGTTCTCGCTGTCGACGAAGCCGAACAGGTTGGTCGTCGCGTGCGAATACTTCAGGTAGGCCGGGCCATAGCCCAACTGGGCATAGACTTCGGTGGTGTGGGCATTGACCCAGCCCGGGAGCCGGCCCATGCCGTTGTCCGGATAAAAATAGCGCAGCACGCCGACGTCGTACGACAGTCCGGCCGAGAGCTCGCCGCGCTTGCCGCCATAGACGTCGATCTCAACGTCACCGTCGCCGCCTGCGTCCTCGACCCACTTGATGGTCGAGGCCCAGGCGCCGGCATACCAGCCGGACGCATGGACGTAGTCGACGCCGCCCTGCAGCGCCGGGCGCAGGCGGGTCTGGGAGATGGCGCGGTAGCGGTAGTCGGAGGTGACGGCGGCATTCCAGCTAATGGTGGATGCCGCAGCCGCGTCCTGGATTGCTTCGGTGGCCTGGGCCTGGGCGGCGCCGCCCGCCAGCGCCAGGACGGCGGCCAGCGCTTGAATCGATGCTTTCATGTTTCCCTGCTCATGGTTGATGGAACCCGTGCAGGTTAGCGGCCAGGGCGTAAAAACCGGATATAAAGGCCGGCACCGGATATCAACGCGCCGTAAACGCCCTCCTTGCTAGCCGCTGGTCAAGACATTTCATGCATCTCACATGAAATTTCAGGTAGGCAATTTCCATGGCTTGTTCGATAATTCCTGCTTACTCTCCATCGACACTCACGCATGACGCAACGTATCCTTCGCACGACCCTCGCCCTCGCGTTCCTCGCCCTTACTGGCTGTGGAGGCCAGGCCGACGCCCCCGCCCTCCAGACCATGTCCGGCGCCGCCGAATCGGTCGCGCCTTCGCAGTTGAGGCTGGGCACACCGCTCACCAACGAACAGGCGCGGGCGGCGCAAGGCTACCGGCCCGGCGTCGTCCACGAACGCCAGGAGGCCGCGCGAGTACTGGCCGAAGGTACTCCGCTGGTCATCGATACCCGTGACCGCGAACAGGTTCGCCTCGTCTTCAACAATATCTACCGGGAGCCGGCGCCGGCCATTGCCTGGACCGGCAGCCACGCCGCCGGCATTCCCGGCACGACCAGTCCGGCGTTCAAGGCTGCCGTCATCCAGCGCGTGAACTGGTTCCGCGCGATGGCGGGACTGCGGGCGACGGTACGGCTGTCGGACGCATACAGCGCCAAGGCGCAACACGCCGCGCTCATGATGAGCGTCGCCGGTCAACTCTCGCATACGCCTCCCCCCAGCTGGAAGTTCTACACGCCGGAAGGCGCCCAGGCGGCCAACGCTTCCAACCTGGCGCTCGGCATCCACGGGCCGGACACGGTCGATGGATACATCCAGGATGACGGCGACAATAATGCCTCGGTCGGCCACCGCCGCTGGATTTTCCACCCGAACACCCTTGTCATGGGCACCGGCGACGTCCCGTCGGGCGCCATCGACGGCCGGCAGGTCGCCGCGTCGAACGCGCTGTGGGTGACCGATACCGATTACTGGGGCCCGCGCACCCCGGTGCGCGACGACTTCGTCGCCTGGCCGTCGAGCGGCTACGTGCCTTATTCCACCGTATACGAACGCTGGTCGCTGTCCTATCCGAATGCCGACTTCAGCCAGGCAAAGATATCGATCACGCGTGACGGCATCCCGGTCGGCCTCGCCATCGAGACGATCATTCCGGATGTCGGCGAAAACACGATCGTCTGGAAGATGCCGGTAATCGACGGCACCCGCAAGCACCCGCGCCCGACGGCCGACGTGCGTTACCGGGTCAGCATTTCCAACGTCCTGGTAGCGCAGCGCGCGCGCAGCTTCGACTACGAGGTGACGGTATTCGATCCGGCCATCGCTACGCCCGGCAGGGAACTGCCAGTGGCGTCCGCGCCGGCGCTGGTCCGGGCCGGACAGCCCTATACGGCGCGGGTCGATGCGCTGCCTGGCGCAAGCGCCTACAGCCTGACCGAGTACCTGCGCACGCCACTCGCGGCGACGCGGGCAGCGCCGATCGACGCTGGCACCTGGACCACCGCTAACGGCGGGCACCAGGCCATCATCGACGGCGGCGCGCTGCGCTTCTACGTCGATGGCAACTGGGAGCCCCAGAGCGCCACGCTGAACAAGACGCTGTACGTCGCCTCCAGCGCCGCCAAGGTCCTGGTCACCAGGTCCATGGGACTGGCGACGAAGGATCAGGCGTTCCGGGTGCAGGCCTCGAGCGACGACGGCGCGAACTGGCGCGACCTCTACCGCGAGACCGGCCGCGATGTGCGCGGCCCCCTGACGGGCAAGTTGTCTGTAGCGCTCGGCGACTATTCCGGAAAGATCGTCAAGCTGCGCCTCGTCGCCGATGCGTCCGGGCCGGCCTACGTCGGCGCCGACACCGGCTGGACCGTCAGCGAAGTCGGCTTCGAAGGCGTGGATGAACTTGGACAGGGTCGCGAGCTGCGCAGCGCCAGCGGCGAGTTCACGCTGACGGCTACCCGCGCCGGCAACTACCTGCTGCTGCCGCGCGCCGAGCTGCACGGCCTGTACGACACCGATGCAGGCAAGCCGGTCTTCGTCAACGTGGACGGCGCCGTCCTGAGCGGCCCACGCGCGGCCTATACGATCACGCGTCCGGGCGGCCTGCTCACCATCGTCGACAACTCGGGACGCGACGGCACCCAGACCGTGCGCGAACCGTTCCGCCTAGACTTCACCGACGTGACGCTGGCGTTCGACGTGGACGGCAACGCCGGCCAGACCTATCGCCTGTATCGCGCCGCCTTCAACCGCACGCCGGACACCGGCGGGATCGCCTACTGGATCCGTTCGATGGATGGCGGCCTGACGCTGGAAAACATGGCCCGCGATTTCTCGCGCTCGGACGAATTCATCACTCTGTACGGCGCGGCGCCCACGCATTCCCAGATCATCACCGCGATCTACCGCAACGTGCTGCAACGCCCGCCGGATGAAGCCGGCGCGGCCTACTGGCTGCAGCATCTGGGCAATGGCATGTCGATCGAGCGCCTGCTGGTCGAGTTCAGCGAAAGCCCCGAGAACAAGAAGCAGGTGGAAGCCGAGATCGCGCTCGGGATCGCGTACCCGCGCCAATGACACTGGCAGGCGGCAGCCGGGCGCTGCCGCCGACAGGGGATCAGCGCGCCGGCTGGGCGCGCAGCCAGTCCATATACTTCGCCACGCCGCTGGCCACGTCGGTGAACGGTTCGACGTAGCCGGCCGCGCGCAGCGCCGAGATGTCGGCCTGGGTGAAGCTCTGGTACTTGCCTTTCAGCTTGTCGGGGAACGGCAGGTATTCCAGCAGGCCGCCATCGATGATCTGCTGCAGCGACAGCGCCGGCTTGCCTTCGTTGGCCAGCGCGTTGACGGTGGCGACGGCCAGGTCGTTGAACGGCTGGGCGCGGCCGGTGCCGAGGTTGAAGATGCCGCGCTTGTCTGGGTGATCGAGGAAGAACAGGTTGACCTTGACCACGTCTTCCACGTAGATGAAGTCGCGCATCTGGGCGCCGGCCTCGTAGCCTTCGTTGGCGCCGAACAGCCTGACCTTGCCGTCCTTGAGGAACTGGTGGTACTGGTGGAACGGCACCGAGGCCATCGTGCCCTTGTGCCCTTCGAGCGGACCGTAGACGTTGAAATAGCGCAGGCCAACCACCTGGCTGCCGGCGTCCTGGCCCTTGGCCTGCCAGTAGCGGCGCAGGTACTGGTCGAACAGGAATTTCGAGTAGCCGTAGACGTTGAGCGGGCGTTCGAGCGGACGCTCTTCGCGGAACACGGTGCCGGCGCCGTAGACGGCGGCCGACGAGGCATAGATGAAGGGAATGCCCTGGCGCTGGCAGAATTCGAACAGGGCGACCGTGTAGTCGTAGTTGTTCTTCATCATGTAGCGGCCGTCGGTCTCCATCGTGTTGGAGCAGGCGCCCTGGTGCAGCACGGCGGTGAACTTGTTGTCGAATTCGCCCGCCTTCAGGCGCACCAGAAAATCTTCTTTGTCGGCATAGTCGGCGATCTCGGCGTCGACGATGTTGTGGAACTTCTCGGGACGCGACATATTGTCGACGGCGAAGACGCTGAACGGCTCGCGCTGCGACAGCGCGTGCACGAGGTTCGCGCCGATGAAGCCTGCTGCGCCGGTAACCAGAATCATAATTAAGTCCTCTTCAATTGAGCCCGCGCCCTCAGGCGCCGGCAAGCATGGGTTGCAAGGGCTGCCACACGTCAGCCGGAAGAATCTGCTTCATGCAGTTCTGGTGTCCCAGCGGGCATTCGCGCTGCTGGCACGGCGAGCATTCGATGTGCAGCCACAGGATCTGCGCCAGTTGCGACAGCGGCGGCGTGTGGCGCGGGTCGGTCGGTCCATAGATCGCCACCACCGGCCGCCCCAGGGCGGCGCCGATGTGCATCAGGCCCGAATCGTTGGTAACCACGGCGGCGGCGCGCGCGATCAGTGCGATCGCTTCGGAGAGCGACGTCGAGCCGGCCAGGTTGTGCGCCTGCGGTACGGTGGCCGTGATCTCGTCGCACACCGCGCGGTCCTTGGGAGAGCCGAGCAGCAGGATCTGCGCGTCCGGCCGATTGGCCAGGATGGTCCGGGCCAGCTCGGCGAAATACGACGATGGCCAGCGCTTGGCCGGACCGAATTCGGCGCCCGGCGCGAAGGCAACCAGGACGCCGTCCGGCAGCTGCAGGCGCGCGATCGCGGCCTCGGCCTCGCCCGCGGCGACCGTCATGACCGGTTCCGGCAAGCGTTCCGGGCGCGGCAAGTGCCGCACCGGCGCGTTGGCCAGCGCCTGGTAGAACTGGGCCATCGGGCGTGGCGCCGCCTTGTCGTCGTGGTGCATCACGTTGACCAGGCCATAGCGCATCTCGCCCTTGTAGCCGACCCGTTTCGGAATCCCGGCCAGCCAGGGGATGAGCGCGAACTTCAGCGTGTTCGGTAGCACGTAGGAGTCGGCATAGCCGCGCGCCTTGAGCATCTTCGCGAAGGCCTTGCGCTCCTTCCACTGCAGCGCACCGTGCTTGAACGGCGACTCGATCACAGTGTCGACTTCCGCCATCGCGCGCCAGACCGGCGCCACCCAGGTCGGGGCCAGCACGTCGATCGGCCGCCCCGGCGCAAGCTCCTTGAGCCGGCGCAGCAGCGGCTGGGCCATCACGGCGTCGCCGATCCAGTTCGGGGAAATCACAAGGGTGCGCAACATGGTGTTCTTCAGGTGGTGTGCCAACCCACGATTATAGCAATCACGGCCGATTCAGCATTCCTCGAGGCGCCAGCCGGTGTCCAGCGCGGCCAGGCGGTGGGTCAGCCCGATGCGATCCAGGAATACCCGGTCGTGCGACACCACCACCAGCGCCCCGCGATAATCGCCCAGCATCGCCTCCAGCGCCGCCAGCGAGGCCAGGTCGAGGTGGTTGCCCGGCTCATCCAGCAATAGCAGCGCCGGCGGCGTGTCGGCATACAGCGCGCAGGCCAGGGCCGCCTTCAGGCGCTCGCCGCCGCTCAGCAGGCCGGCCGGCTGGGCGATCGTGCGCGCGTCCAGGCCCAGCTGGACCAGCCAGGTGCGCAGCATGTCCTGCCCGGCGCTGCGGTTCACGTCCAGCAGCTGGTCGAGGGTCGGGCGGCGCGGATCGAGGCTGCCCAGCTGCTGGTCCAGGTAGGCCACCTGCGCCGGCAGGCTGCGCTCGCCCGCGACCGGATCGAGCCGTCCTGCCAGCACCTTGAGCAAGGTCGACTTGCCGCTGCCGTTCGGGCCGACCAGGCCCACCCGCTGGCGGCCCGTCAGGATCAAATCGATGCGGGCCAAAGGCGGCGCGACCCAGGGCAGGACGACCGCCTCGAGCTGCGCAACACGGCGCTGAGCCGCACCTTCGACGCCGGCAGCGTGGATGCGCACGGCGGCGTCGCCCACGACCCGCTGCGCGGCATCGCGCATGCGCTCGATCTGCCCGGCGCGCGCGGTATCGTGCTGCTGGCGCAAGCGACCGGCGCTGCCTTCGCTGCGGTCCTTGCCGCGACCGAGCAGGATGGCGGCCTGGTTGGCCTCTTTCGCATCGCGGTTGCCGCGCGCCTGGCGCCGCTCCTGGCGTTCGCGCTGCGTGCGCCGCGCCTCGTCGTCGCGCCTGAGCTCCCGGCGCGCGTGCTCGAGCGCGCCCTGCGCCGCCGCTTGCTCCTGCCGGCGCGCCTCCTCATAGAACGCGTAATCTCCACCATAGCTGCGCAGGCCGTCGCCGGAGAGCTCGACGATGCGCTCCATGGCGCCCAGCAGTTCGCGGTCGTGGCTGATCACCAGCAGGCCTTTCGGCCAGGCCTGCAATTGGCGCAGCAAGGCCTCGCGGCTGGCGCCATCGAGATGGTTGCTCGGCTCGTCGAGGATCAAAAAATCCGGATCGAACAGGGTGGCGCCGATCAGCGCCACCCGCATCGACTCGCCGCCGCTGAGCGCGGCCACCGGCGTGTCGAGGTCGACGTGCGGCAAGCCATGCGCCTGGCAGGCCTGGCGCAGGCGGGCGGCGATGTCCCAGTGCTCGCCCACGGCATCGAAATCGCGCGGATCGACGCTGCCGGCCTCGATGCGCGCGAGGGCGGTGACGATCGCTTCGATGCCGGCCAGCCCGGCCACTGAGTCCGCCCCGCCGCTGCCGGCCTGCTGCGACAGATAGGACACGCGCCCGCTAAGGAGGCACTGGCCGGACGTGGGCGCCAGCTCGCCGGCCAGCAGGCGCGCCAGCATCGACTTGCCCACGCCATTGCGTCCCACCAGGCCGGTGCGGCGCAGGTCGAATTGATGATGCAGGTTTGAAAACAGGACTCTGCCGTCGGGCAGATACAGGGAAACGCCGTCGAGCGCTAGAATGGTATGCGTCATATATGCAAGACTCCAAGGATGCCTGGACACTTCCACAGCCTGGCTGGGAAGACCGAAAAAATGGCATCGATGAGGTATTACACGTGCGCGCTCCCTAGGATTGACGACCAATAGTAGCAGGATTGGTACGGCAGGACAAATTGACCACCCGTGCGCGCCGCCGCGCCAGCAGGACTATAATTTTCACATGCACAGGCTCCGAACAACCCGAACGCTGTATGGCTGGACCGTCCTCCTGGCGTTCCTGTTCGGCCTGTTTGCGCCTGCCATCTCCCATGCGGTGGCCCACGCCACCCAGCAGCCAGCGGCGGCCTGGATGGCCGAGATCTGCAGCGCCAGCGGCACCCGCCACATGATGGTGATCGACGATGCGGCGCAAACCGACGTGCCGGCCGTGCCGGACATGTCGCACTGCGAGCTGTGCTGCTCGCACCAGCTCCCGCAACTGGCCCCGCCAATGCAGAGCGTGCCCGTGCTTGCCCTTGACCGCGAGCGCGATCCCTACCCTCCCCTGTTCTACCACGCGCCGCGTCCGCAGCATGCCTGGACGCCCACGCAGTCGCGCGGGCCGCCGTCTTCGCTTTCCTGATTCGCCTTTAACTAGACGATTCCCGCGACGCATCCGATGCGTCGCGGGCAGACCATGCGCGGCGCCGCGAGGATGCGGCATTGCGCGAACAGGATTCGCAATGAAGACACGCTTACACGTTCGCAGGATGGCGCTCGCCATCGGCTGCGCCCTGGCCGCCTGGCAGGCCCAGGCAGAGGACCAGTTCCAACCTATCCCCACCGTCGAAGTCACCGCCGGGGCCCCACGCGCCAACGGCCTGCTCAAGCTCGATACCCCAAGCACCACCGGCAGCCGCCTGGGCCTGAGCCCGCGCGAGACGCCTGCCAGCGTCACCGTTGTCGACCGCGCCCTGATCGAAGTGCGCGGCGCCCAGGACACGCAAGAGATCCTGCGCGCCATCCCCGGCGTCACCGCCCACGACGCGCCCGGCAATATCGGGGTCAGCTACCGCGGCTTCGGCAGCGGCTCGGTCAGCCAGCTGTACAACGGCATCAATGTGCAGTATTCCATCGCCGCGCGGCCGGTCGACAGCTGGATCGTCGACCGCGTCGAGGCCATTGGCGGGCCTTCGAGCTTCCTGTTCGGTTCCGGCGCCGTCGGCGGCTCGATCAACGTCATCACCAAGCTGGCCGAGACGCGCGAGTTCGCCGAAGGCCGGCTGCGCCTGGGTTCCGACGAGCTGAAGGAAGCCTCGGTCGGCCTGAACCGCCGCGTGGGCGAAGGCCATTACGCGCGCATCGACGTCAACCACCGCGACAGCGGCAGCTGGGTCGACGGCGTCGACCGCCGCGCGACCCAGCTGGCCGCGTCGCTGCGTTCCGATTTCGGGCGCGGCTTCACGCATACGCTGGCCTATGAGTTCCAGCAGGAAGACGTCGACCGGCCTTATTGGGGAACACCGCTACTGAATCCGATCAAAGGCGAACTGCGCGTGAACGAGGCCGCCCGCTTCAAGAACTACAACAGCAGCGATGGCGTCTACGACCAGCGCGTACAGTGGCTGCGCTCGATCGGCGCCTGGAAGGTCAGCGACGCCCTGCAGCTGACCAATACCTTCTATGTCTACGACGCGCTGCGCGACTACCGCAACGTCGAGAACTACCGCTTCAATCCATCGAACACCCAGGTCATCCGCTCGGCCGCCCTGCTCCAGCGCCACGACCAGACCCTGATGGGCGACCGCATCGACGGCGTCTACCGCGGCCGCATCGGCGAACGGCGCAGCGACTGGGCGTTCGGGCTGGACTTCAGCATCAACCGCCAGACCCGCTTTCCGAACAGCCAATCGGCCACGGTCAGCAGCGTCGATCCCTACGATTTCGTCACCGAGCGCTTCTTCGACGTGCCGAACATGACGCCGGGGTTCCGCCCCGACCGCGACAACGAGGTCAAGACCACGGCGCTGTACCTCGAGAACCGCACCGCGCTGCTGCCGACCCTGAACCTGGTCACCGCCCTGCGCCACGAGCGCATCGAACTGGACCTGGTCAACCGGCGCGCAGTGAGCAATACGGCGCCGGCCCGCTTCTCGCGCGACTACCACCCGACCACCGGACGCCTGGGCCTCGTGTGGGACGTCACACCCGGCATGAACCTGTACGCCCAATATGCGACGGCCGCCGACCCGCCGTCGGGAACGCTGTCCACCGCCTCGTTCGCCGACGTGATCAACAACAGCGACCTGACCACCGGCCGCCAGGCCGAAGTCGGCACGAAACTCGATTTCTGGCAGGGCAAGGGAACGGCAACCCTGGCCGCCTACCACATCACGCGCAAGAACATCGCGACCCCGGATCCGGTCAACAGCAACCTGACGATCCTGGTCGGCGAACAGTCCTCGCAGGGTGTCGAGCTGGCGCTGGGCCTGCAGCCGACCAAACGCCTGGCGGTGCAGGGCAACTTCACCTATGCCGATGCCGAGTACGAGCACTACAACCAGGGCGGCGTCTCGCTGGCCGGGAAGACGCCGACCAATACGCCGAAGACAGTGGCCAATGTCTGGCTCTCGTATGCCGTTACCCCATCCGTGCAAGCGCACCTCGGCGCACGCCGGGTCGGCAAGGTGTATGCCGATGCGGCCAATACCCTGTACTGGCCGTCGTATACCTTCGTCGACCTGGGCCTCTCCTGGCGAATCGACCGCAGGCTGGTGCTGGACGCGCGCGTGCGCAACCTCACCGACCGGCTGTATGCGGCCAACGTCAGCAGCACGATGGCCTATCTCGGCGCGCCGCGCACGGCCGACGTGTCGCTGCGCATGGCCTTCTGACGGGAGAGCATCATGGGAGCACGATTGAAACGCTGGCTGTTCCTGGTCCACCGCTGGCTGGGCATCGGCATCTGCCTGCTGTTCGCGATGTGGTTCGTCTCGGGCATCGTCATGATGTATGTCGGCTATCCCAAGCTGACCGAGGAGGAGCGCCTGGAGCACCTGCCGCGGCTGCAAGCGGACGAGCGCCTGCTGGCCCCGGCCCGGGCGTTGGCGGCGGCCGGCATCGCCGGCCCGCTGGACGAGCTGCGCCTGGCCGCGTCCAGCGCCGGCCGCCCGGTGTACGTCGCGACGCCGGCGCGCGGCGACGTCCCGGCCGGCCGCAAGCCGCCGCCCAAGGGCAGCGGCGCGGTCGTGATCGATGCGGTGAGCGGACAGCGCCTGGGGGCGGTGGACGAGGCGCATGTCATGGCCACCGCCGCCGCCTTCGCCGCTTCCATGGCAACCCCGGACGTGAAACGCGATTACCTGGGCACGATCGACGAGGACGCGTTCACCCATTCGCGCGCGCTCGACCCGCATCGTCCGCTGCACAAGGTGGAGCTGGGCGACGTCGAACGCACCCTGCTCTATATCTCGAGCCGCAGCGGAGAGGTGGTGCGCGACGCGACCCGCAGCGAGCAGCTGTGGAACTATGCGGGCGCCTGGATCCACTGGCTGTATCCCTTGCGCGGTAATGCCTTCGAGCCCTACTGGACCGACATCGTCAACTGGCTGTCCATCCTGGGCATCGCGATGGCGCTCACCGGAACCGTGGTCGGCATCATGCGCTGGCGCTTCCGCAAGCCCTATCGCAGCGGCGCGCGTACGCCCTATCCGCAAGCCATGATGCGCTGGCATCACATCACCGGCCTGCTGTTCGCGCTGGTGACGATCACCTGGATCTTCAGCGGCCTGATGTCGATGAACCCGTGGCGCATCTTCGACACCGGCGCACCGCCGCTGCGCATGGCGGCGCTGCAGGGCGGACCGCTGGTGCTGACGAACGACGACGCCACGCCGCAGGCGCTGCTGGGGGCGTCGAACGGCAACGTGCGCGAGCTGCGCTGGACGCGGGTGCTGGGAGAGAACCGGGTGCTGGCCCAGGCCGCCGCCGGCGCGCCCCAGGTGATCGGCAGCCACGACGGGCGCGCGATTGCCCTCGATGCGGACACGCTGCGCGATGCAGCGGCCAGCCTGCTGCCGGCGCCGGTGGCGCGGGTCGAGCAGTTGCGCGACTATGACCTCTATTACTACGCACGCGATGCGCACACGATGACGGGCGGCGGCGTGAAACCGCTGCCGATCCTGCGCATCGTGTTCGACGATCCGCATGCCACCTGGGTCCACCTCGACCCGCATACCGGCGCGGTGCTCGGCCGCCTGGACAGCGGCAAGCGCACCAGCCGCTGGCTGTTCGCGATGCTGCATTCCTGGGACTGGCTGCCGCTGCTGGAGCGTCGTCCGCTGTGGGACCTGGTGCTGATCGCGCTGAGCCTGGGCGGGACCCTGCTCAGCGTGACGGGGGTGGTAATCGGCTGGCGCCGGCTGGGACGTAAACTGCGCGAGGCGCGCCCCGCAACAATCGTGGGCGCGCCTCGCGGGGAGCCGACCGGCTAGCTCAGGATGGCGCTTACTGGCCGGCGGCGCCCGCCGCGTGGCGGCGCATGCGCGGCTCGTCGCCGGCCGGCAGGCGGTCGACGTGGTTGATCTTCGCCAGGCGCAGGAAGGCCAGCACGCGCAGCACCAGGTAGCCCGAGTCGAATTCCCACCACTTCATCGACAGCTTGGCCGACGCCGGGTTGGCGTGGTGGTTGTTGTGCAGCTCGGCGCCGCCGAAGACGATCCCGATCGGGAAGAAGTTGCGCGAATCTTCCTTGGTCTCGAAATTGCGGTAGCCGACCACGTGGAAGATGCCGTTGATGAAGCCCGATGCCCAGAACGGCAGGATCGACAGCTGGAACAGCCAGACCAGGACACCGTGCGCCGGGCCGAACACCAGCAGTTCCACCGCAAGGAAGAACAGCGCGCCACGGAAGCGGTGCCTGGTGTACAGGTGCTCGTCCATCCAGTCTTCCTTGATGCCGATGCCATAGGCTTTCACCAGGTCGGCGTCGCGCGCCGCCTTGCGGTACAGAAGGGTGCCCTTGCCCAGGATGGTCCACAGGCCGTGGATGCGCGGGCTGTGCGGATCTTCCTCGGTATCGCACTTGGCGTGGTGCTTGCGGTGCACCGCGACCCAGGCCTTGGCCGTGACGCCGTAGGTGGTCAGCCAGATCCACATGCGAAACAGCTGGCACAGGACCGGATGGAAGGTGACGGCGCGGTGGCTGCGCGAGCGGTGCAGATACAGCTCGCTGGCGAAGACGGTCATGATGTATGACCCCGCCATGGTCAGCGCGACGCCCATGGGGCTGAGCTGGATGAATCCTTCGAACACGGCATTCTCCCTGTTGTTGTGTTGATCAGGACAGTGGCTGTCCTGATGTTGCAGAGAGATTAACGTGCCCCGGACGGGTTCAAATCGATGAGAAGAACGGTATTTACCCTGTATTTACCTTCTTTGCCTCGACCATCAAACGATCAGGCCACGCTGCCGCGCTTGTCTTACCCATTGCGGGTATTCGTTCATCAGGAGGTCGTACAGCGCGCCGTCGGAATGCTCGTCGGGCGAGGCCACCGAGAAGAAGTCGGCGTTGTCGATCAGGCGGCCATCAAGCTCGTCCAGCTTCTCCAGGAAGGGAAAATCCGAGTCGGCGAAGTTGGCCAGGGCCTTGGCTTTCGACTTGCGGCCCTTGCCGATGCCCATGAACTGCCAGAAGATCGGTTCGTGGCTGGCCCAACGCAGCTGACGCTCGGTCAGCGGCTTGTCCGAGGTCGAACCGTCGGTCACGAACATCACGTACACCGGCACCTCGGCCTTGACCGGCGCCTTGCGCTCGCCGCCCCCGCCGTCCGGGAAGTAATGCCGGCGCACCGCCTCGAGCGCGGCGCCGTAGCGGGTATCGCCCTCGAGCGGATGCTTGTCGATGATGCGCTTGATGTAGTTCGACCAGTTCGAAAGGCCCATCGGGGCGCCGCGGTGCACGTTGCGGCCGAACAGGAAGACGTCGATCTCGCCGTCGTCGTCGAAGCGGCAGCCCAGCGCCAGGATGCGCTCGGCGAACTGCTGCACCAGGCCCTTGCGGTACAGGGTGCTCATCGAACCCGAGATGTCCAGCACCAGGCAGACCTTGGCCCGGTGCTGCCCCAGGCCGGCCTTTTCGAGCGACACCGCCGCCGACTTGACCAGGTTGACCAGCTGCGGCGCGGCTTGGGCGACGCGCTTTTCGAGGTCGACCGCAGAGGCGCGCGGTGTGGCAGGGGCCGGCGGCGAAGGCGGCGACGGTGGCGAAGGTGGCGCATCGGCGACCGCGCCGCCGAAATGCCGCACCAGCGCGTCCAGCCCGCCGTTGAAGCCCTGGCCGACGGCCATGAAGCGCCAGCCGCCATCCTTGCGATACAGCTCGCCCAGCATGACAGCCTTCTCGCCGGCGAAATCGCGGCCGCTGAAGTCGAAGCGCGCGAATTCGCCCTGCGCACCGGCCAGGCGCAGGCTGCCCGCCTGCAGTTGCGACAAGACCGCGCCGCCGTCGGTGCTGGCCACGATGCTGAGCCGCTCGACCCAGGCCGGCAGGCTGGCGAGCCGGAACCGGAAGCCCGCGGCGTCGACGGCAACGGCGCCACAAGGCGTCGCCGGCTGGTTGAAGAAGGTCATGTAGCGCTCGTCGGCCAGCTTGCCGCCGGCGTCGAGCGCGAAGCAGGCGAAGTCCAGCGCCAGGCCCTGGGCCGACAGGCCGGCCTGCAGGACGCCGTCGGGAGCCGATTGCGCCAGGGGCAGGCGCTCGCCGCGTTCCAGCTGTTTCATGTCAGCCTCCAGTCAAGTTGAACGCGTGGACGGAAAATCCGTCCACCCTACGATATTACCGTTCGTTCAGCTCTTTTCGGGCGGCTGGTCGTACCCGTTGTCGATCCGGGTCACGATCACGGTCGCGATGCGGCGCTCCAGCACTTGCGCCACCTCGAACCGGAAGCCTTCGATCTCGACCGCGTCGCCCACCTTCGGCAGGGTGCCGAAGCGTTCCAGCATCAGGCCGGCCAGCGAGGTGTAGTCGTCGGTGTCGCCCACCAGCGCGTCCACCTCGAGCACCTGCTCGAGGTAGTGCAGGTCGGCGGTGCCGTCGACGCGCCAGCGGCCCGGCGCCAGCGCATGGACCACCGGCTGCTCGTCCTCGTCCGGGAACTCGCCGGCGATCGCTTCCAGGATGTCGATCGGCGTCACCAGCCCCTGCAGGGTGCCGTATTCGTCGGCAATGATCACCAGCTGGCCGTGCGAGCGCTTGAGGCGATCCATCACCTTCAGTACGCCACTGCCATCGGGCATGATGATCGGCGTGCGGATATGGGCCGCGTCGATCGCGCCGTGCAGAGTCAGGTCGGCGATCAGGTCCTTGGCGCGCGCCACGCCGATCACTTCGTCGAGCTGGCCGCGGCACACTGGAAAGAAGCCGTGCGGCGTGGCCAGCAACTGGGCGCGGATGCTCTCGGCGTCATTCTCGATATTGATCCACGAGATCTCCGAGCGGTTGGTCATGATCGAGCGCACCGAGCGCTGCGACAGGCTCAATACGCCGCTGACCATATGGCGCTCTTCGGCCTCGAACGCCGGTTCCTCGGCGGCTTTCGTCTCGGCTTCCGGCTCGTCGTGGTGGTCGGCGCCGCGCTTGCTGCCCAGCAGGCGCAGCACGGCGTCGGCGGTGCGGTCGCGCAGCGGGATGTGCGCCTCTTGCTTGATGAAGTTGCGGCGCGCCAGCTGGTTGAAGAACTCGATCACCACCGAGAAGCCGATCGCGGCGTACAGGTAGCCCTTAGGAATGTGGAAGCCCAGGCCTTCGGCGATCAGGGAGAGGCCGATCATCAACAGGAAGGACAGGCACAGCACGACGACGGTCGGATGGGCGTTGACGAAGCGCGTCAGCGGCTTCGATGCGAACAGCATGACGCCCATCGAGATGATCACGGCGGCCATCATGACGCCCAGCTGTTCGACCATGCCGACGGCGGTGATCACGGCGTCGAGCGAGAACACGGCGTCGAGCACGATGATCTGCGCCACCACGGCGGCGAAGCTCGCGTATTCGCGCTTGCCGCTCTGGACGTGCGATTTGCCTTCGACGCGTTCGTGCAGTTCGATGGTCGCCTTGGCAAGCAGGAAGATACCGCCGATCAGCAGGATCAGGTCGCGGCCCGAGAACGACAGGGTGGCGATGGAAAACAGGGGGGCGGTGAGTGTGACCAGCCACGAGATCATCGTGAGCAGGCCAAGGCGCATGATCATGGCGAGCGACAGGCCAAGCAGGCGAGCCTTGTCACGCTGGTGCGGGGGAAGTTTGTCCGCCAGGATGGCGATGAAGATCAGGTTGTCGATGCCGAGGACGATCTCGAGCACGACAAGGGTGAGCAAGCCGACCCAAATATTTGGGTCCATGAGCCATTCCATTGTGGATTTTTGTAGTTAAGGAAGGGGCATTGTACGCGATCGTGCTGCCATCGACCGAGAATGGCAATGGAACGGCGCCGAAAAACGACGCCGTTCCGACAACATCGGCTCAGCGCCCTGCCGCCTGTTCGCCGGCGCCCGCCACCGGCGCGCCGCGCAGCCACAGCGCGTGGATTTTGCGGGTGTTGCGGATGTCGTCCAGCGGATTGGCGTCGAGCACCAGGACGTCGGCCTGCTTGCCGGCGGCAAGCGTGCCGCGCTCGTTGGCGATGCCCAGGATGGCGGCATTGCCCGAAGTCGCAGCCTGCAGCGCCTGCATCGGGGAGAGGCCGGCCTGGGTCAGGAGTTCGAGCTCGCGGTGCTCGGCGAAGCCCTGGATGCGCGGGATCGTGGCGCCCGAGTCGGTGCCCATGCCGACCTTGATGCCGGCCTTGTGCAGCGCCAGCGCATTCGCTTTCGCATTGGCCAGGTCTTGCTTGCTGATCTGCTTGACCTTGTAGGCCGGGCTGGCCAGCCATTCGCCCACGCCCGGGTCGAGCGCATCCCTGAAGAAGGCCGTGCGCATCCAGTCCGGCCGGTCGGCATACACGAAGAACGCCTCGTCGAGCTGCAGGGTCGGGATGTAGCCGATGTTCTTCTCTTTCATCAGGGCGATCAGTTCGGCGTCGACCGGCTTGTCGCGCACGCTGTGGCCGAACAGGTCGACGCCGTCGCGCGCCAGGCGCTTGGCGTCTTCCAGGTAGTAGACGTGGGCCACCACCTTCAGGCCGCGCTTGTGCGCCTGCTGGATGACCTCACGGTACAGGGCCGGATCCATCTTTTTCGTCTTGCTGTCGCCGAAGTCGTCGACCCAGATCTTGACCAGGTCGGGCTTCTGCGCGGCCAGCTTCTCGAAGTCCTTGCGCACCGCCTCGATCGTGGTCGGGCGGTAGACCTGGTCCATGCCCATCGCGATCGGCGGCGCGCCGTGCGGGACGCCGAAGCCGTGGCCGGCGGTGACGATGGTGGGCAGCGCCAGCTTGCGGGCGCGCTGGTCGGCGCGCATCTTGTAGATGAAGTCGTGGTCGGTGCCGAACACCGCCACCGTGCCGACGCCGTAGCGCGCATACTTCTGCAGCTGGCGCGTGACGTTGGCTTCGTTGATCTCGCCCGCGCCCGACTTGGCGCCGTTGGTGATGCCCAGGTGGGCGTGACCGGCGATCAGGGCCGGCATCACGGTCTTGCCGCGCAGGTCGACGACTTTCGCGCCGGCCGGCGCCTTTACTCCCCCCGGCTGCACCGCCTCGATGCGGCCGTCGCGGATCACGATGCTGCCGTTCTCGATCGGCGCCCCGCCCTGGCCGTCGATGATGCGGGCGCCCTGCAGGACGGTGGCCTGGGAGGCCGGCTGCGCCATGGCGCTGGCGCCAGCAAGTAAAGACAGGGCGCTGGCCATCGCGGTCAACAGGGTCGGGAGTCGCATCGGGGTCCTTTCATCGATATGGTGAACCCGGTAATGTTAGCCCATCCTAAATTACGCCCTCGCGCGCCAGGCGCTCAAGTTCATCCTGGCCGTAGCCGAGCAGGCCGCGGTAGATGTCGGCATTGCTGGCGCCGAGCGTGACCGCCGGCTTGTCGAAGCCCGTGAACGCATCGGACATGCGGATCGGCAGGCCCCCGGCCACGACGTCTTCCACCGCCCCGTACACCGGGTGTTCGAGCCTTGCGGTCTCGCCGCGTGCGAGCAGGCCGGGGTCGCGCATCGCGTTGGCCGGATCGCGCACCGGGCCATTGGGCACCCCGCAGCCGGTCAGCAGGGCTGCCGCCGTGCCGGCGTCCATGGCGCCCGTCCACGCGCTCACCATCTCGTGCAGGACGGCGTGGTTGCTCACCCGCGCCGCGCGGCTGCTGAAACGCGCGTCGTGGATCAGCTCGGGACGGCCCATGGCGCGAAACAGCCCGGCGGCGAAGGCATCCTTCGGCGCGCTGATCGCGATATGGCCGTCGGTTGTCGGGAACACGCCGGATGGCGCCAGCCGCGCCAGCACATTGCCGGAGCGCGTGGCATGCCCCAGCCGGCGCTCCATCTCGAAAGGCTCGGCCGCCACCAGCGCGCTCATGGTCCCCAGCAGCGAGACGTCGACCTGCTGGCCCTGCCCTGTCTCGCGTGCGCGCAGCACGGCGGCCAGGGTGCCGATGGTGGCGAACAACGGTGCGGCCTGGTCGCCGATGGGAATGCCGACCCGCACCGGCGCTTCGCCTTCGGCCCCAGACGCCATCATCAGGCCGCTCATGGCCTGGATCACGATGTCCACTGCCTTGTTCCGGGTCGGATCGGCATCCGGGCCGAAGCCGCTGATCGAGGTGTAGACGATCCTCGGGTTCACTTCGCGGCAGCGCGCGTAATCGATGCCCAGGCGGCCGGTCACGCCAGGGCTGAAGTTCTCCACCACCACGTCGGCGCGGTGCACCAGGTCCATGAAGATGGCGTGCGCATCGGGATGCTTCAGGTTGAGGGTGACGGCTTCCTTGTTGCGGCCGCGGTCGAGGATGGCGATTGACAGGTCGTCGTCGTGTTCCGGCGCGGCCTTGACGCCGTCGCGGCCCAGGAACAGCGAGTTGCCGCGCGCCGGGTCGGGACTGTTCGGGTTTTCGATCTTGATGACCCGCGCGCCCAACCCCGCCAGCAGCAGGGTCGCGTAGGGACCGGCCAGCATGGTGGTGAGATCGAGCACCGTGACGCCCGCGAGCGGGCCTGGCTGCGTGTCCGGATTATCCGGCTGGTGTTCCATGTCGGCGCCCTTTCACGGCAAGTGCTGCAGGTGGAGTGCGGACAGTCTAGCGCACCGCGGGGAATCATCGCCATGGCGGCCGATTCGGTGTAGAGTCCGGCCAGCCGGCACGCAGGCAATCATGGATAACAATAACGGAGACCCACCATGCAGCAGCACGACCGCGCCGACGGCGCCGTCAACGTCCAGGACTTCCTGAACGAACACCGCTTCTCTTCTTACCAATGGCTGATCTTCGGCCTGTGCTTTTTGATCGTGCTGCTGGACGGCTTCGACACCGCTGCGATCGGCTTCATCGCCCCTTCGCTGGTGCACGACTGGGGCGTGACGCGCCCCGCCCTGGGGCCGGTGCTCAGCGCCGCGCTGTTCGGCCTGGCCGCCGGCGCCATGGCGGCCGGGCCGCTGTCGGACCGGGTCGGCCGCAAGCTGGTGCTGGCGTCGTCGGTGCTGCTGTTCGGCGCCGCCTGCGCCTGGTCGTCGTTCGCGAGCGGCCTGACCGAGCTGGCCATCCTGCGCTTCGTCACCGGCCTGGGACTGGGCGCGGCGATGCCGAACGCGGTGACCCTGATGAGCGAATTCTGCCCCGACCGCAAGCGCGCCCTGCTCACCAATGCGATGTTCTGCGGCTTCCCGCTCGGCGCCGCCCTGGGCGGCTTTCTCGCGGCCTGGATGATCCCGCTGTGGGGCTGGCGCAGCGTGCTGCTGCTGGGCGGCCTGGCGCCGCTGCTGGCGGGTCTGTTGATCATCCTGCTGTTGCCGGAATCGGTGCGCTTCCTGGTCGCGCGCGGCGCCGGCCACGAACGCATCCGCGCCATCCTGCGCCACATCTCGCCAAGCGCCGACGCAGCCCGTGCCTTCGTGACGCGCGAGGCCGCGCCCACGACCGACGCCGGCGTCGGCGTGAAGGTGATCCTGTCACGGCCCTACCTGGTGGGCACCCTGATGCTGTGGCTGACCTACTTCATGGGACTGGTGATCTTCTACGCGCTGATCAATTGGATGCCGCTGCTGCTGCGCGACGCCGGCCTGTCGGCCCAGGACGCGACCCTGGTCTCGGCCCTGTTCCCGCTGGGCGGCGTGGGCGCGGTGCTGGCCGGCTGGCTGATGGACCGCTACGACGCCAACGCCATCATCGCGGCCTGCTTCGCGCTCACGGCGGCCAGCATCTTCGCCATCGGCCAAAGCGCCCACGACCTGGCGCTGCTGATGGCGGTGGTGCTCGGAGCCGGGCTGGCGATGAACACCGCGCAGGCGTCGCTGCCGGCGCTGGCGGCGGCCTTCTACCCCACCCGCGGCCGCGCCACCGGCGTGGCCTGGATGATGGGCATCGGGCGGCTGGGCGGGATCGCGGGCTCCTTCCTGGTGGCGGAACTGGCGCGGCTGCGCTTCGGGATCGAGGGCATCTTCGGGATCGTGGCCGTGGCCGGAGTGGCGGCCACCCTGGCGCTGCTGGTCAAGCTGGCAGCGGAACGCGCAGGCAGGCGGCTGGCGTAGATCTCAGTCGGCGACCGGCGCCGCCTTGCGCGCCGGTAGCATCGGCTCGAGCAGCTGACCGCTCAGCGTGGGCGGGCATGGCGTGTCGGTCCCGACCTCGGCCGGCCAGTGCTTCGGCAGGTAGTAGCTGCCGAACAGGCGGTCCAGGAACGGTAAGGTGGATGCGTAGTTGCGGTTGATGTGGTCGTGGCGGCTGTGGTGCCAGTGGTGGAAGGCCGGCGTCGTCACCAGCCATTCCAGTGGCCCGAAGCGCCAGCGCAGATTGGCATGAATGAAGAAACCCCACACGATGCCGAGCGCGATCAGCAGTGCCGGCGTGCCGCTGCCGGCCATGCCGGGGCTGGCCAGGCCGATGGCGTACAGGGGCACCAGGCCGAACAGCCGGGTGATCACCATATCGACCGGGTGGCTGCGGGTATTGGCCAGGAAGTGCATGCGCTCGGTGCTGTGATGCAGCGCGTGGAAGCGCCACAGCCAGGGAATCTCGTGGCTGAGGCGATGGCCCCAATAAAAGCCCGTTTCGGCGATCACGAAGGCCAGCCCGATGCGCAGCGCCTGCGGCAGGTCGGCAACGGCCGTCTTGAGCGCGGCCGGCACCAGGTAAAGGGCGGCGGAGGCCAGCAGTGCCATCGGTACCGTCAGCACCACGACCGGCACCAGGCTGCTGATGAAGTAATAGGCCAGATTGTGGCGCAGCTCGGGATTGGGCTGCTCGTGGCGCACGCCGAACCAGCGTTCGAGCGGCACGAACAGCGCCGTCAGCAGCATGAGCCAGATGCCCAGCCGCAGTGCGGTCATGGCAAATTCGGCGAAGGTGACGTTCATGGCGGATGCGGCGATGGTGGGAGCGGTGTCGCGATGCGGAGGTTGCCGCCGGGCCGGCGGCATCCGGCTGCAGAGGACTGCAGCCGGTGAGACAGAGCATCAGGCCTGGAGGTTGCGGCGGCGGCGGGCCGTGAAGCCGATCATGCCAAGGCCGCCCAGCAGCATGCCCAGGGTTGCCGGCTCCGGCACTTCGGCATTCAGGGCGACGTTATCCAGCAGCATGAACGGCGGAGCGCCGGCGCCGCTGCCGTGGACCAGGAAGCTCAGCCATTGGCTGGCGCTGGTTGCCGTGAAGGTCATGGTGGCGGTCTTCCAGCCGCTGAAACCGCTGTCCACGATGCTCAGCAAGTCGGAATTCTGCTTGGCGCCGCCGAAATCGACCTCCCAATAATTGTTGTTGTTCGGGCCCCGCTCGATGACCTGCTGGGCCAGCGCGAAATCGAAGGTCAGCGTATAGCTGTCACCGATCGTCAGGCCATTGACCTGTTGCTTGAGCGGGCCAGGGAAATACATCCAGTCCGAGGCGAAGAAATTGCCGCCGGTCGGAGAGGCAGTGTAGCCATTGCTCAGGCCAGTCGTGCGGTACTTGTCTTTCAACCAGATCGCGGACTTGTCGGTGTTGGCGATATCGCCATTCAGAACGAAGTTGTAGCGACCGTCCCTGCCATAGCCGCTTTCCCAATGTGTCAACGTAGTACGATCGGCGCGCGACGTGGACGTGCCTCCGGCAAGCTGCTTGTTGCCGCCGTTGGTGGTCTCTTCGAAGTTGCCGTTTTTGATGAAGTTCGCATGGGCGGCATTGGTGCTCAGTGCCGAGACGGCCAGCAGGGCCAGCAGGAATGGTTTGATGCGCATGCGCGGACTCCAGAAAGTGATGAATGGCGGTGAGTAAGCGCCGGCGTTTTCTGGGCCGGACGGTGGCTGACAGGACGAATTAGCCCGCCACGCCGATATGCTGGGTGCGTATAATATTGATAACGATCAAGAATTATTGCACTGAAAATATTTTATCAGATTCGCGATTGTTGAAATTCAATATTCAATTCACAAGTATGCTTGCCTTAAGGTAATATTTTTACAATTTCCATAATGCAAGAATTGATGAGGCCACGGTTTTCTGTGGGGAAGCCTGGAGATACAGGCTGTGGGCACGATCAGGGGGCAAGTCCAACACTGCAAAAGGTGACATCTGCACCGCAGGGGCAAATGTCAGGCTGTTAAGGAAGACGAATTGCACAGCTCACAGGACGAATAGCATGGCTGCAAAAAAACAACAGTCCGTCGCTACCCTGCAGCTACCCCCGACGGGAATCGAGGTTTTGTTTCGCAATTCCCGCAGGGTGGGACATGCTGTTGCTGGAGCGGCATCGAGCTTTCGCCTGCCAGGGCGCCTGGCCGAGATCGCTCGCCACTTCCCCCCTGCCGATAAAGGACACCGAGAAGCATGCCCACACGGGAAGACATTGTTCTATTAGCGTCGTACAACGCTTCGATGAATACCACGGTGTATGCCGCCGCAGCGACCTTGCCGCCGGACGCGCTGAGCACCGACCGGGGCGCCTTCTTCGGCTCGATTCTCGGCACCCTGAATCACATCGTGGCCGGAGACACCATCTGGCTGCAGCGCTACCAGGGGCATGCGACCACTTTCCGCGCGCTGGAGCCGATGCGGAATATCGCGACGCCCGGCGGACTGACGCACGTCTACAGCAACGATCTCGCGGTGCTGCAAGCGCATCGCGCCCGGCTCGATGCGATCATCGAGGCGCTGGCGGCGGAATTATCGGACGACGACCTGGCGCAGCCCGTCTTGTACAAGAATTCGCGTGGCGCATTCCGGAAAAAATTCGGGAGCCTGCTGCTGCATTTCTTCAATCACCAGACGCATCACCGCGGCCAGGTCAGTACGCTGTTATCGCAGTCGAACGTGGACATCGGCGTGACCGACCTGGTTGCATGGGTCCCGGATGAGTGCTGATCAGGCGCCTTGCTCCATCGTATCGATATAGAACGCCTGGCCGTTCTTTCCCTGCCCCTTGATGTGGTACATGGCGACGTCCGCGCGGCGCATCAATTCATCGATCGTTTCGCCGTCGTGGGGAAACACCGCGATGCCGATCGAGGCCGAGATCGTCACCTCTTTCCCACCGAGGTCGAATGGCAGATTCAGGCATTCCAGGAACTTGTCAGCGACTACGCGCGCATCGTCACGGGCGTGCAGGTCGGGAAGGACCACGGTGAATTCGTCGCCACCCTGGCGCGCGAGCGTGTCGCCCTTGCGCAGGCAGCCTTTCAGGCGCGCCGTCACCTGCCGCAATAATTCATCCCCCTTGTCGTGACCCAGTGTGTCGTTGACGAGCTTGAATCGGTCGAGATCGATGAACATCGCAGCCAGCTCGGTCTGGTTGCGCCTGGATTGAATGATTGCCTGTCCGAGGCGATCCTTGAATAACAGGCGGTTCGGGAGATTGGTCAGGACGTCGTGGTAGGCCTGGTGAAGGATGATGGCTTCCGCCTGCTTGCGCGCGGTGATATCGCGGGCGATCCCATAGGTGCCCATGTATGTCGATCCGCCCGGCTGCGCATGGTCCATGTGCATGCCGACCGCGTTGAGCGACACGGTGATCGATCCATTGTCGAGGTTTTCCGAATGGGGCGGATTGGACCGGCATGTCATGCGTAGTTCGACGTCGCGCGATGCCCGATCGCCGGAACGCCGCTCGTTGAATGCATAGCGCGCCCGTGCGAAGTCTTCCTGGTGCACGAGCACCGAATAATGCTGGCCGATCAGTTCACGGCGATCGTAGCCCAGTATTTGGCAGGCCCGGTCGTTGACGAAGGTGAATCGTCCCTCGGGCTCGACCATATAGATGAGATCCGGCGAGGTGTCGACCAGGTAGCGGTAGGTGCGTTCGGACAGCTCGAGCTGATAGGCGATGTCGCGGTTGCTCTGCCTGAGACGGCGCTGGGTCAGGACGTGATCGATGGTCTTGAACAGATCCTGCTGGCTGAATGGTTTACGCAGAAAGTCGTGTGCGCCACGCCGCATTGCGCCGATCGCGGCGTCGATCTGGACGTTTCCGCTGATGACGATGACGTCGGTTTCGATGCAATGGTGGTTGATGAAGTCCATGACATGGTGGCCGTCCATGTCTTCCAGGTGCAGGTCCAGCAGGACCAGGTCATAGCGGGTGTCGGACAGGCATGCCAATGCGCCGGCGCCGGAGCTTGCCGTGTCGATGTCGAAATGGCGCTGGTTGAGCAATTCCCGCAGCGACGCGAGCATGCGTGGCTCGTCGTCGACGAGCAGCAATTTAGTCGACTGGTTCGCTGCGGCGATCGGCAAGTGGGGGGCGGCAAATGAATTATCACCGATCGTGAGGCGCGATTTTCTCGGGAATAGATTCATGTCTCTATGGGCACTAGCGGCTCACATGTTTCAATGGAGCATCACCAGGGTGAAATATGTTTAGGGAGGTGGGCTTATGCTTTCTACATTAACACGGTCGGGTCTGTTCAAATACAAATTGACAACTCTTAAAGTCAGTCGGTAACAATTTTCTTCTGGGAAAATTAGTAGCGCTGTGGCAAGTCTCATCTTGCAGTAGGGACATGAATTGTGCAAAATGTTATTGTGTATAAATAAGGCAGCTCCGAGCGCAAGAATGATTGATCACTTCACAATCCATGAGGTCTTCCATGACCAGCTAAAAGAGTGCGAGGAAGGCGACTCCTTTACCCTCTGGACTAAGCCAGAAGCCGACCTGATCTATGCTTATCGAAATGGAACCGCTAATGGACAAGGAAAAGTTGTCACTATCAGCAAGCGCGATAATCCAAAGTTGGTCGAAATGCTGGACATTGGCTGGTCGGTCGACCTTACACTGATCAAAAAGGGAACCATCCTAAGGTTTCAACTTACCGCAGACGATCCAGAAGTAATTGCTGAGCGCGCCGCCGCCTATAAAAAAGTTCTTCGCGAGGAGACGCACCAACTACTAACAAGGCCGTACTCGCCAGCCAAGCGTGAGTTAAGTGTTCAGCTCCGTTCGCGCGAAGGTCGGCAATTTCGCGTCGGCGAGACGATGTCGATGCCACTTAAACCGCTCGAAACATACGTAGAGAACCTAATCTATGACGTCCGCTTCGTTGGCGAAAGTGGTACCGTGGGCTGGAAGTGCGCCGCCACTGAGATGCGGCAACGTATCCTTCGAGCTCATTTCAACGGCTATCAGGTCAGTGGTGTCGTCACCTCCGTATCGGAGAAACCGGTACAGAACGGCGATCACGAGAAGTACTGGAGAGAAGAAGAGTGTACGGCCACTATTTTTCTCAGCAAAAACGCCTAATTTTGCGATTCTTCGAGTCACATGATTGAGGGCTGACATTCAGACACGAACTCGACGACATTAGCGAGCCTATGCACGGACCGTTATACGGCGAGCATGTCAATCCAGACCTGCAACTTGCGCAGCCAGAACTAGTTTAAGGCTGAGTACATGTCTAGATGTCGGATCTGCCCTGGAAATATTGATAGAGTGCAACTCGCGCACAATTTCCCATATTCTGTAGTGGTCTAATGTCTCCGGACGCCTCGATAGGTGGATAATTCACCTTCGAAGGAGTTTACATGACCAGGCAAC